>JBBDRJ010000016.1:91017-98514 GCA_040905525.1 Actinomycetota bacterium | reverse complement strand
TAAGCGGGTTGGGGGTGAAAGCTCCCTCGCGGGTTCAAATCCCGCCTCCTCCGCGTCAGTTGGACCCGCCGAGCGCAGCCCCGAAGCGATCCCCGGTTTCGGCCATGCCCGGAACCCCACCCGCACCTTGGTGCATGGAGCTTCCGACGCCCGCCCCGTAGTAGATCGCGACATGACCAGCCCTGCTCTTGGCGCCGATCCCTTCGTCGGGTGCACCGATCATGTTCGCGAGGCTCGACGCGCCGCGGAACCGGCCGTAGGCGACGGTGGTGCCGAATCGGTCGCCGGCCTCCGCAGACCCGGGGATGCCGGGAGAGTTCTGACTGAGGGCCGCGGTCGGAATCAGCCAGTTCTCCACGGACTGGCTGTGGAACACTCCCGCATCTTTCAGCGAGCCGACGTCCTCGCCGGGCACGCCGATCAGCAGGTCGACCAGGGCGCACGAACCGCATCGTGTAGCGGCCAGGCTCCAGCCGAAGCTATCTCCGGCTTCGGCGGTGTCGCCCGTCCCGTCGCCCTGCTGGAGGTAGTTGAAACCCGCGAGGATTCCAGACCAGTCGGAAGCGATCACGTCCACGCGGCCGGCCCAGGAGTCGGCACCCGGTGCACCGATCGCGATGTCGTCGTAATGATCGCCGGCCGGGTTGCCGTCGTAGGTCATCAGATCGCCGATGGCAACGGAGAATCCGAAGTACTCGCTTTGGCTTTCCCCCCAGATGAAATCGGGAGTTAGGGTGAAGTCGCGACGCAAGCCCAGAACGGTTCCGTGCAGAACCTCAACGGCGCCCGCATCCACCTTCGAGCCGTCCGTTCCGGGTGCGCCGACGATCAGCTCGTCGTTGGTGTCGCTGTCGACGTCGCCGCTGGCCAAAGAGAATCCGTAGAGGTTTCCTGCACGCTTGGGTTGTTGCACCCATTGGATCGAGCCGGCTCCGGTGACGCCTCCACTGCGGCCGCTGAGGATCGTGACGGCGCCGACGCTTGGTGTCGGCCCATCGGATTCACCCGGCGCACCGACCGCGAGATCGTCGCCGGGAAAACCGTCGTAGTCACCGAACGAGACGGCATATCCGAACAGATCGTTGCGCTCGGCTTTGCCGGCGGCACCGTTGGAGCCCTGCGTCCAAGCCTGGGACCCGGTCATGCGCAAGCCGCCGGCCGAGCCGAGGAAGACGTGAACGACGCCGCCGTCACGGACGGATCCCACGTCTTCAAAGGGCGCGCCCACGGCGAGATCGTCGTAGCCGTCGCGATTGACGTCTCCGGTTGCCACGGCGAAGCCGAATTGGTCGCCGGCCTCCGCTGAGCCCGAAACGCCCTTGGTGTTCTGCGTGATCATCAGGCTGCCCGTGGTTTTCGGTCCGGTCGACGAACCGTAGAAGACCTGGACCGCGCCGGCATCTTTGATGGATCCGACGTCCTCGGTTGGCGCCCCGATCACAGCGTCGTCGTAGCCGTCTCCGTTGAAATCCGATCGCAGGCCGGACGCGCCCGTGTAGGGCTCGGCCGGCTGCGCAGCCGGGCGGCCACCAAGCGAGGCGTAGGCGTCCAGCCATCCGTAGGTTCCGGGGACGAGGGCCGAGCGGTCGACGGCGGTGTGTTTGAGCCAGCTCTCGACCACGGCCGGTGTCGCTGAAGGATTCGCCGTGCGAACGAGCCCCGCCATTCCGGCGACGATCGGGGAGGAGAACGACGTTCCGGCCGCGTCGCTGACGTAAGCCTCCTCGGTACCGAGGGCGGTGGAGACTATCTGGGTCCCCGGAGCGAAGACGTCGACCCACGGTCCGTAATTCGAGAACGAGACGTAGTCACCGTTGAGGTCCGTCGCGCCTACACCGATCACGCCGGGGCTGGCAGCGGGATAGCTCGGTACCGACGAGGACTCGTTGCCGGCAGCGGCAACGACGATCACTTCCTTGGAGATCGCGTACGCAACTGCGTCCTCCAGAACGGTGCTGGTGCCGGTGCCGCCGAACGACATGTTGATCACTTCGGCGCCGTGGTCGGTTGCCCACACGATCCCTTGCGCAATGTCGAAGTCGTTTCCCGAGCCGTCGGAGTCGAGAACCTTCACCGGCATGATCCGCGCGTTCCACGCTGCACCGGCGATCCCCCTGGAGTTGTTCGTGATCGCCCCGGCGACGCCGGCCACGATCGTCCCGTGCCCGTCATCGTCCTGAGCGGTTGCGTCTTCGTTCACCGTGTCTCGTCCGGCGACGATGCGTCCGGCTAGATCGGGATGGTCGAGGTCGACACCGGTGTCGAGGATCGCGATATCCAGCGAAGGCGATCCCATCTTGATCTCCCAAGCCAAGGGGAAGCGTCCGAAGATCAAGTGTCCCTGGCTGCTGAACCCGGGATCGTTCGGGATCTTGCTCGCATACCGGAGTCCCACGGGTTCGGCGGAAGCGACTCGGTCGTCGGCGCGTAGCTCGGCGGCGAGAGAAGACGCGTCTTGATCGGACCGAACGACCTCGACGTCGAGCTCTTGGATCGACTCATCGGTTGATGCATCGGCTGCGCGGAGCGCCGAATCCCGGTTTGCTCCCTTCCGGAAGCGGACGACGACTCGCTGGTCGTCGGTGCGCGTCGTGCGCGGTTCGTTGCGAACAAAGCGTCTCAGCCGGGGAAGATCAGGGTCTGTTTTCCGGAGCTCTCGGTTCGGCGGCCTTTGGGCGGGTGCCTCCGCTCGAGTGGGCGCGCCGGCGTGCGCCCAAGCAAGGACAACGACGAGCAACATAGCGACGCGCTTACCCACCCCGGCGATCCTCCGCTTGGACGCTAGCTGCTCGTAAACCGAGTTGGACGACCGCGAAGATACGGCTCGGTCGGGTTTGAACCCCAACCCGATGTGTCTAGTCCAGCGTTCGGAGCGCCATTCGAGCGGCTAGTCTTGTCGTCGTTGTGCGCCCGTAGCTCAACTGGACAGAGCGTCTGGCTACGGACCAGGAGGCTGGGGGTTCGAGTCCCTCCGGGCGCGCGATCGAAATCACGGGAGTGAGATAACCGCACCTGAGATCACGTCGCGCTCGCCGTCGTTCTCACCTCGGGCCATACGCCTCGCCTGTAAACGCATCTGCCCAGGACGACGCGGCGTGCGCCATAGCCAGGGTCCACTCGAGGTCCTTCTCCATACCGGAAACATGGCGCCGAGCGGTGTCCTCGTTATCCAATCTGACGACCCAGCCACCGATGGACCACAGAGGCTGGCGGGCTATTGCCCAGGGCAACGCCGAGCACTCATCGTCAGAGAGTGGACCATCGAGGCCGGATTCGTAGGCGTCAACCAGCCGTCGCAGTTCAGCGCGCCGTGGAGGGTCTAGGACGCCCTCACGAAAGGCGCAGTTCGTGAAGTACAACGTCAGCGCAAGATCATCGATCCGAGGCCGCGCAGACATGTAGTCGTAGTCGGTTACCAGAACCAGATCGCCCCCTCGGAAAAGCACGTTGTTGTCCCAGAAGTCCCCGTGGACGACTTGAACAGGCAGCTTGCCCGCGAACATCCGCTCACCTTCGTAGACGAGTTCGGCCAACTCAATAGCCATTTCGGCGATAACGAACTCCTCGGCGGTCGGACTCCAGCTCTGGATCCTCGTCACGCCAAGCCCCGTCTTCGTGACTACATCTTCGGCTGCGATGTAGTTGGCGAAGAAGCGATCTTCGTCGACAGAGGCAACTCGTTCTCTTGCCAGGACATTGTGGATTCGACCGAGGGTTGGCAAGCCAGCTCCAAGGTTCTGCCAGGTATCCATCTCGGCGTCGCGGTCGACAAACCGCTCTACTTCGATCAGACGCTCGCCGAGCTGGGTGAAGGGCTGACCGTTTTTAGTCTGACGGCCGTCGGGCGTAGGAACACCCTCCGCAGCTACGGCTTCACGTACGCGTTGCAGATCTTCAAGTCGTTGAGCCGTTACGTATGGCCGATAAGCCCTCGCGACATGAGGTTCGCCATCGATCGTGATTCGAATGTTGAGGTTCGAGGAACCACCGAGATCTTGGACTTCGCTTGTCTCCGCATCGTATTCGCTCTGAAGAAGCGTCAAGAGTTCGGGCGTTACGGTAGCCCGCAGACCCCTTACGCCATTTGTTGCATCGTCGGGCATTCGCTTTCCCATAACTCCCTTGTACAGGAATCGCAGAAATGTTCAAGAAGATTGCGTGGTTCGAGTCCAGGCAAGGGTCACGCCGATTTGGCCTAACGAGCGGACGTCGATTTAGGTCCCTCATCAGGTACAAACACAACAATGTGTGTGTGTGTGTGTGTAGTGGATGAAAAACTGGCGGCCTGGTTGGACATCTCTCGAACCGGACGCTTCAGCTCATCCTCCAGGAGCTGACCAGGGGAAACGACTGATGTTCAGCATCCGTCAGACTGACGGAGGATGGAACGGTTCCCCGCAACGATCGCGGCTGTTCGGTGTGGTGGTGCCCATTCTGCGTGATCATCAGGGTCACGCCAACAAGTTCTCGGGCGACGGCGTGCTGGCGGTGTTCGGCCTACCCGAGCGGGTCGCCGACCACGCCGATCGGGCGGTGGACGCCGCCTGCGAGATCCAGCGACAGGTGCAACACAGGTTCGGTGAGGAGCTACGTGTCGGCATCGGCATCAATACCGGGCGCGTCATCGCCGGGACGGTTGGCGGCGGCGGCAAGCTTGAGTTCGCGCTCATCGGGGACCCGGTGAACGTCGCCTCCCGGGTGGAGCAGCTCACCAAAGACACAGGTGACTCCGTCCTACTCACGCAGGCAACGCTTGACGCGCTCAGTGTTCGACCAGCGGGGCTTGTACCCAGGGGAGCCCATCTCGTGAAGGGCAAGGAGGACCCGATCCGCGTTCACGGCCTCGACCCGATGGCCGCAGGTCCCTAGAAGACCGGCCACCTGGTTCCGGACCAGGCGGCCCCCGATGAAGCTCGGTCACCCCGCCTGGGCGAGCCTTCGAATCTTCCTCGCGGGCCGGCTTCGGACGAGGTCGTGGGCCGTCTGGAGGTTCACCCAGAAGTCCGGCGTGGTCCCCAGAGCGCCGGCTAGCAGCCAAGCCGTCTCGGGAGTGACCCCTCGCTTGCCACGAACGAGCTCGTTGACGCGCTGTACGGGCACGCCCAGATGCTCAGCGAGGGCTACCTGACTGAGGCCGAGCGGGCGCAGGAACTCTTCGACCAGCACCTCACCCGGGTGCGTCGGAACCCTATTCGAAGGGAGCACTCCTTCCACCTCCTCAGTGATAGTCAACGATCGACACGTCGTGCGCATCGCTTTCGTCCCACCGAAACACGATCCTCCATTGGTCGTTCACTCGGATGCTGTGCATGCCCTTTCGGTCGCCCTTCAAGGCCTCCAGCCGATTGCCCGGGGGCGACCGCAGGTCCATCAATCGCGCAGCTGCGTTCAGCATGTCGAGCTTCCTCAAAGCCACTGCTCGGACGTCGGCGGGAATGCGACGCGTACGTCGCCCATCCGTCCCATGGAAGAGCGCCTTCGTCGCATAGTCACCGAACGAAGCGATCAAGGCGTTCCTAGCACAGGCCAAGGATACACGCTTCCACGGTATCCATGCATACGACCCCGTCTCGGGGCAGGCAACTCCGCCAGATCGCCACAGGTTCGGCGGTGGTTGGCGTCAAACTTGGCGCCAACACGATGTCGGGACACGCAGACAACTCAGCAGGGAGGCGTTTCGCCTAGTCAGGCAGGGTGCGGGGCCCCGTTGCGAGGAAGCTGGGCCGCCTGGACTCGAACCGTCGTGCTTCTGTCCACACAGACCCACCAAGTCTTACCACCTCTACAAAGACGACGCCATGACTCGGCCCGAGGCTCTGACCAGCGGCGTTTCCGGAGGGTCAAGTGGCCCGTCAAAGTGGCGTCAACTCGCGGCTCTCCGGTTAGCCGATCCTCTGCTGACAACATCAGCACTCCGAACGTGTTGACCCGACGTGCCATCATGCGGAGCCGGTCGCGAAGACGCAGCCCCGATCAAGTCATCCGCGCCGTAGTCGCACGGCGTGGTCCACGCCAGTGGTGACGTGCCTTTCGATTGCTCAACGGGTTGTACGCGTACCGGCCGCCGCGCTCTCGCCGGACCCGCAAGTCACGTTCTTCACGAACGCGAGTTAGGTCTACTCGCCCAGGTTCCCGTACGTCGGCTTGCCCGTCGTCTCGTAGACAAGGAGGACGGAGCCGTTCGGGAACGTGGCCGACTGCACTAGTCGCAGGGCGGTCGGAACGGCGCCGTCGCTGAACAGCCGCTTCCCGGTTCCCAGGACGACGGGGTAGATCCACAGGTTGATCCGGTCGACGAGTTCGTTCCCGAGCAGTGTCTGCGCGAGATCGATGCTGCCGATCACGTGGATCTCGTTGTGTGACTCCTTCAACTTCGCGACCTGATCGGCGGCATCGCCGTCGATGACAGTCGAGTTCGTCCAGTCTGCGGATGTGAGCGTGCGCGACGCGACGTACTTCGGGACGGCGTTGAGCTTCGTCGCGATGTCGAGATCCTTCGGCGCCTGCGGCCAGTACGAGGCGAAGATCTCGTATGTCTTGCGGCCGAGAAGCAGCGCGTCCATGCGTTCGATGTTCTCGCCGATGATCCGTCCGGACTCGTCCTCCTCGCCGAAGAACGGCGCTTGCCAGCCGCCGTGCTCGAACCCGCCGCCGCGATCCTCGTCGGGTGCACCGGGTCCCTGAGCGACTCCGTCGAGCGTCACGAACATGTCGATCACGAGGGTTCCCATACGTTCCTCCTTCGTCCGTCAGCTATACGACGGCCGGTGAGCGGTTGACTCATCGGAGGTCCACTCTTAAAGCTGGCTTGATTGGACTGTATTCAAAGAGGTCAATGAACCGCTGGCCGTGCGCGTCCCGGAATCCTTCGAGATCCGTTCGGAACTGGCCGAGCGCGCGCCGGCGGGCGAACCGGATGCCTCGGACTGAAGGCGCGTCGCTTCTCGGGGTTGAGTTCCGATTGGTTGGGGCGCGCGCAGGGTAGGTTCTGGGTGTTCCGGCTGGACACCGTCCTTTTTGATGTGCATCTTTGGTAACCGACGACCCGGGCAACAGGAGGCGATCAGATAAAGACAGTCCGGTGGGCCTTTGCCGTCGGCTTTGGTCTTTCTTTCCTTTTGGCTACTAGCGTCGGCGCGCAGGTTCCGCGCCCGGCGCGGCCGGTATCTCCAGCACTTCCCGCCCTACCTTTGGATCTCAGCGGCGCGGCCGGCCCAGGTTCACCGGCCGGCCCCGGATCGCCGTCGGGTCCTGGCTCACCCGCTGGACCCGCACAACCCGCGGGCCCGGCGCAACCCGCACAACCCGCCGGACCTGCACAACCCGCCGGACCGGCTCAGCCGGCGCAGCCGGCGGGACCCGCCCAACCCGCATCTCCTGCGCAGCCGGCAGCCCCGGCACAACCCGCAGCTCCGGCGGCCCCGGCGGCCCCGGCACAGCCCGCGGCCCCGGCACAGCCCGCGGCCCCGGCACAGCCCGCGGCCCCGGCACAGCCCG
>JBBDRJ010000016.1:90533-90917 GCA_040905525.1 Actinomycetota bacterium | reverse complement strand
CCACTCCGGCTTTGCCCGCCCAACCCGCCGCGCCGGCCCAGCCAGCGGCTCCAGCGGCTCCTCTAGGTCCGGCTCTTCCCGCGCAGCCTGCGGGCCCCCGCCGTCCACGTGGTCCGGCAGCGCCTGCTCTTCCGGCGCTACCGATCTCTCCGGCACAACCGGCCCAGCCCGCCGCCCCCGCCCAGCCCGCCGCTCCCGCACAACCGGCCGCTCCGGCGTTGCCTGCGCAACCCGCAGCTCCCGCACAACCGGCCGCTCCCGCACAACCGGCCGCTCCGGCGTTGCCTGCGCAACCCGCAGCACCTGCGCAGCCGGCGCAACCTGCGGCTCCCGCACAACCGGCCGCTCCGGCGTTGCCTGCGCAACCCGCAGCACCTGCGCAGC
>JBBDRJ010000016.1:90025-90433 GCA_040905525.1 Actinomycetota bacterium | reverse complement strand
CCGCAGCACCTGCGCAGCCGGCGCAACCCGCAGCTCCCGCACAACCGGCCGCTCCCGCACAACCGGCCGCTCCCGCACAACCGGCCGCTCCGGCGTTGCCTGCGCAACCCGCAGCACCTGCGCAACCCGCAGCACCTGCGCAGCCGGCGCAACCGGCCGCTCCCGCGCAACCCGCATCACCCGCAGCCCCAGCACAACCCGCAGCACCAGCGCAGCCGGCGCAACCGGCTGGTCCGGCGCAACCGGCTGGTCCGGCGCAACCGGCTGGTCCGGCGCAACCGGCACAACCGGCAGCACCCGCAGCTCCCGCTCAACCCGCACAGCCCGCAGCTCCCGCTCAACCCGCACAGCCCGCCGGTCCGGCTCAACCCGCACGGCCCGCCGGTCCGGCTCAACCCGCACAGCCCG
>JBBDRJ010000016.1:0-89925 GCA_040905525.1 Actinomycetota bacterium | reverse complement strand
CCGGTCCGGCTCAACCGGCACAGCCCGCCGGTCCGGCTCAACCGGCACAGCCCGCCGGTCCGGCTCAACCGGCACAGCCCGCACAGCCCGCAGCTCCGGCTCAACCCGCACAGCCCGCCGGATCCGCGCCGGCGTAGGCGGTAGCGCTTCCTTCGTTAGAGGGCGCGGCGAGAGGGTCGGATGCCGCTAGCTCACAAACGCGGCGATCGTCTGCACTAACTCGTCGACGACGTCGGTTCGCTTCCTTCCGCGGACGTTCAGCGAGTGGTCGCCGCCATCGATCTCGTGAAGCGTTGCCTTACCGAGCGATCCGACAACGCGCCGCAGCAACTGCGGGTTGGCGAACGGGTCCTTCGTTCCTTGGCAGAACAGCATCGGCTTTTGGATGCGGTGCAGATGCTCGTCGCGTAGACGATCCGGTTTGCCCGGCGGATGCAACGGATAGCTGATGAATGTCAGACCGTCGGCCTCGAATCCATCGGACACGATGTGCGATCCGATTCGTCCTCCGTACGACTTTCCACCGCAGTAGAGCGGGACCCCCGGCTCCCGAATGGCGTTGGCGATATCGCGATAGCAGTTCTCGGACTGGGATTGTGCGCCGGGAGCACGTCGCCCTAGCTCGCGGTAGGGGAAGTTGAAGCGCAGAACGGCGATGTGATCCGCCGCCAGTCCCGCGGCGACCGCCTTCAACAGCTGATCGTTCACATCACCGCCCGCACCGTGCGCCAGCAACAGGATCGCGCGCGCGTCCGCCTTGGGACGATCCCAAGCGATCTGTACCTTGCCGCCGCTCCAGTCGGCCTTTGGCAACCGTTTACGCCGCCGGCGGAACGAACAGCTCGTCGAAATGGAGACCGAGGGTTGGGTCTCCCTCGAGTGTCACGCGACCCATCAGGAACGCTTCTTGGCCTATGAAGTCGCCCGTCGTCATTCCGATCCACGTGTCGCGGTCGAGCTCGAGCCGCCATTCGACCTCGCGGCCGAGCGCGCCTTCGACTATCTCGCAGGTCCCGTCGGAGATGCGGATCGTCCACGTCCCGCCGCCGTCTCCGGTGATATCGAACTGGTAGTCGGCGCGAAGGCCCTTTGCCCTTTCGCTGTTGAACACCATGGGCAGTCCCTGGAACACCATCGCCGGCGTGATCTGGTCGCGCATCGGTCTCATCATCTCCTGAACGGGTGTCAGCTCGCGCTCCGGTAGAACCGGCTCCCGATCGAGGGGCGGATTGCGGAGCGGTCCCACGCGCGGCATCGGTATGCCGGCCGCCCTCAAGCGCTTGTTCAGCGAGAACAGCCCAAATCGGAACAGCTCGACGGGGTCGTAGCCGAGGACGCTCAGGTAGGTGAAATCACCTTCTGGCGGCTGGAAGTTGTGCACGACGTGAGGAAGGGCTTCGCGTATGAGCTGCTGAACGGCGTCTTTTGCATCCGGGTCCATCTGGACGAGCTCTTCGAGGATGCGCACACCGGCTCCCACGTGGCGGGACTCGTCCCGTGCGACGGCTGTGAAGCCCGCACGGAAGGCGGGAAGCGTTCGCTGATTTCTACAGAAGGCGAGGATGTACTTCTGTCCGGGAACGGCCAGGGCTCCCTCGAGAAGGATGTGGTACATCGCGATACCGCGCGCGAAAACCACGGGATCGCGCGGGCTGGCCGCGACCTCCCGGGCGACGCCGGGGAGCATGTCGTAGAAGAGCTTGTCGAAGCCGGCGTTCACCCGGTGATGGCAGCCGTCGAGACGTTCACGCAGGCCGCCGGGTGCCCCGATGACCTCCTCGAAGAAGCGATCGAAGAACACCGTGTGGCGCGCTTCGTCCGCGAGTTGCGTTGCGAGGAATAGCTGCATCTCTTCGGTGGGGGCCGAAACGACCCAAGGAGCAAGCGTTGCCGTAACGCACTCTTCGCCGTGGAAGAACATCGACATGACCCAGAGCAACCTCTCGGTGATCACATCGCCTAGCGATTGCCAGTCGCGGATGTCCTGCGAGAAATCGAGTTCCCGGACGGACCAGTTCGTTCGTTCCCAGCGGTAGTAAAGATCGCGAAGGGTGACCTTCTTCGATTCTGTGATCTGATCGAGATCCTCGATCATCTCGTCGGGCTCGAATGCTCCGAGATCGCGAAGCGGTGCTGCGTCGATCCGCTCTTCGAGCTTCATGGGAATCCTCCTTGGGGTCCTACGAGGGAGCCGATACCGGCAACGAACGCCTCGAGCTCTTTGGGATCGTCCAGGTCGATCGTGACCGACGGTGTGAGCAACAACGACAGCAGGACGCGCGCTGCCCATTCCGCCGCGACGCGCGGATCCACCGGCGCCATGCGCTCGGCTTTGACGGCGCGTTCGATGTACGGGCTGGCGAACTCCACGGCTGCCTCGATCAGCGGTGCGCTCTTCAAAGTAAGGAACGGAAGTATCGAGTCCGGTTCGTCGCGCAGGACTCGCTGGAGCAGCGTGTGCGCACGCAAGTAGCGAAGCGCCCTGAGTAGTCCTCGCTCGAGAAGGGAGCCGGGGTCGTCGGAGCCGCCGAGCTCCTCGGAGAGGATTGCCAGCAGCCGGCGCGCCTCGCGCAGCACCACCGCCTCAACGACGAGGTCCTTGCCCGGGAAGTATCTATAAAGAGTCGCGCGGCCCAAGCGGGCCCGTTCGGCGATGTCGCTCATCGTTCCGACCTGGACTCCGCACTCTTCGAACACGCCGTACGCCGCGTCGAGGATGCGGTCCCTGGGATGAGACAGGTCGGTCGTCATCGTCTCGGTGAGACATTATGCCCGCTGCTGTCTCAGGTCAAGAAGGGCCTAATCTACCGACCATGGATCGGGACGAACGTTTCATGCGGCTTGCGCTGGCGGAAGCGATGACGGCCGTGGACCACGGGGACGTTCCGATCGGAGCGGTTCTAGTCCGCGACGACGAGATCGTCGCCAAGACGCACAACACGCGCGAGCTCCTCGCAGACGGAACGGCCCATGCGGAGATGAGCGCGCTGAGGTTGGGGGCTGAACGGTCTGGCGATTGGCGGCTTACCGCCCACGAGTTATACGTGACGGTCGAGCCCTGTCCGATGTGCGCCGGCGCGATCGTTTGGCATCGGATCGAACGTTTGGTGTTCGGCGCTTGGAACGTTCGCGCGGGTGCCGCGGGGTCGCTCTACAACATCACGGATGACGCGCGTCTCAACCATCGCGTGGAGGTGGTCCGCGGCGTCCTGGCCGACGAATGCGCGGCACCCCTAGACGATCTCTTCGACGACCGGCGCACCGTCTAGTTCGGGTCACGCGGCACTACGCGTTGGATCCCCTTGGTGATGGAAACCACGAACAACTCGCCGTCCCGGTCCTCGGCGAACGCGGTCAGGTTTTCTATCTTGACGCCGAGGAATTGGTGCGAAGCGAACGTCCCTCCGCGCATGCGTATGGCCTGCAGCTCTCCAGTGCAGAAATCCCCGAAGATGTACGAGCCCACGAGCGAGGGGATGTCGTTCCCACGGTAGACGTGGCCGCCGATGATCGCGCACGGGCCCCCACGGTGCGGATAGGCATACACCGGCGGGACGTGCTCATTGGGCGGATCGCCTTTGTACGGGCTTGGGCCTTCGAAGCGGCTCCAACCGTAGTTCTGCCCACCGGATGACTTCGCGCGTTGGAAATTGATCTCCTCCCAGAACCGGTGACCGACGTCGGGAACCCAGAGGTCGCCGGTCTTCCTGTCGAACGAGAGGCGCCACGGATTGCGCAGTCCGTAGGACCAGATCTCGTCGCGTCCGTCCTTGCCTACGAAGGGGTTGTCGTCCGGGATCGTGTACTCGCGGTCTCCGCTGGGACGCGGATCGATCCTGAGCACGTTTCCGAGTAGCTCGTCGGTGCTCTGCCCGTAGCCGTGCGGGTCGCCGTTGTCGGATTCCTGGGTGAGGGTCTTCGTTCCCCCGTCGCCGATGCCGATGTAGAGCATGTCGTCGGGGCCGAATTGGAGCTGGCCACCGTTGTGGTGCGGATACGGGTCGGGGACAACGAGCACCTCCCGGCCCTCACCCTCGACGTTCGAGCCCGTCCACTCGTACTCGCGGACGTGCGCGTCTCCGTACGGCTTCTCGGAGCCGGTGAAGTGGATGTAGGCGCGGGTTCCGTCCGGCGACACCACGAAGTCGTAGAGTCCCTGCTCGGCCTGAGTCTGGACCTCGTCCGATATGTCGATGATCTCCGTGGACTGCGACCCGTCGTAGCGCCAGACCTTCCCGTTCTTTCCGACGACGTACCACGCATCGTCTCCGGCCGGTGCGCGCAGAGCGACCGGGGTGTCGAAGGTGGCCGGGTCGGCGAAGCTCTCGAGACCCACAACCGGGGGGCCGGGCGTCTCGTTCTCGCCGGGCGTGGCGACCGCTTGCCCGGGCGAGGCGGGCGACTCGCAGCCAACGGCGAGCACGGTGATGGCAGCGGCCATCGCCATCAAACGCCGTGGCACGCGCCTATCTACACCGGCTGCTCGACGGATCAAGACGTGCTCCTTCCTTCCGCGGAGGAGGTGGGATTTGAACCCACGGAACCCTTGCGGGTTCACGCGCTTTCGAGGCGCGCCCGTTCGGCCGCTTCGGTACTCCTCCGCCGAGCAGTTTACAGTTGACGTTCTTGAACCTACGCAAGGGGGACGGTTTTGCAGGTAGCACTTGAGGTCATCAAGGAGCGGGGTGACGAAGTCGCAATCTCAGATGAAAGCGGCTCTTTCACGTGGAAGGAAGTCAACGCTCGAGTCAACCGGCTGATCCATGGACTGCGAAGCCTTGGTCTTGGCGTCGGTGATCCCATCGCGATCCTTTCGAACAACCGTCACGAATTCCTCGAGGTGAACGCCGCAAGCTTCCACAGCGGGGGCGTGCTCGTCCCGGTCAACTGGCACTTGGTCCCCGACGAGGTCGCCTATATCCTCGCGGACTCCGGCGCGAAGGCGATCGTGGCTGAAGGCGAATTCCTCGAGGCCGCCGCTGAGGCGGTAAAGATCGCCGGAGGACCGGACGTGAGGATCCTGTTCTCCGGCGCGACCGCAGAGGGCTGGGCCGACTACGAAGATCTGCTGGCGTCGTCGTCAGCGGAAGAGCCGGCCGACCAGTCGGGCGGCGGCAACATGTTCTACACGTCGGGAACCACCGGGAAGCCGAAGGGCGTCCGCTCGACGGCTTTGCAGCCGGGTCAGCCGCTGGAGAACCTCATCGCGACCATCGGCGGCCTCGGATCAATGCTCGGCCTTCTGTCCGACGCCAAGACCCTGGTGAACTCCCCCCTGTACCACGCGGGACCTTACGCGGCGGCCACCGTTGCTTCGGCTCTGCGCGGCGCCATCTTGCTGCGGCGCAAGTTCGATCCCATCGAAAGCCTGCAGCTGATCCAGGACGATGATGTGCGCCAGGCATATTTCGTCCCGACGCATTTCGTTCGCTTCCTGAAGCTGGACGAAGAGACGAAGAAGCGATTCGACCTTTCCTCACTGGAAAACGTCTGGCACACGGGAGCGCCGTGTCCTCCCGAGGTGAAGAAGCAGATCATCGAGTGGTGGGGACCCGTGCTCAGCGAGTACTACGGCGCGTCAGAGGGGCTGGGATCGGGGACGTTCGTGACATCCGCGGAGTGGTTGAAGAAACCGGGCACGGTGGGCAAGGCGCTTCCCACGTGTCAGATCCACATCCTCGACGACAAGGGCAACGAGCTCCCGACGGGCGAGGTGGGCCAGATCTGGTTCCGTAGCCTCATCGGCGCCGATTTCGAGTACGTGGGCGCTCCCGAGAAGACGAAGGACGTTCATCGGGAGCCCGGTGTGTACACCTACGGCGACGTCGGATATCTCGACGAGGACGGATACCTGTTCTTGTCCGATCGCAAGATCGACATGATCGTGTCCGGCGGCGTGAACATCTATCCGGCAGAGATCGAATCGGTTCTCATAACCCATACCTTCGTAGCCGATGTCGCCGTATTCGGCGTTCCCAACGAGGAGTTCGGCGAGGAAGTGAAAGCTGCCGTCCAGCTGATCCCCGGAATCGAGGCCACGCCCGAGATCGAGTCCGAACTGAAATCCTTCGCGCGCTCAAAGCTGGCCGGCTACAAGAACCCGCGTACCTACGACTTCCACGTTGACTTCCCGCGTACACCCGTAGGAAAGCTGCAGAAGCGCGTGCTACGAGATCCGTACTGGGCGGGTAAGACGCGCTCGATCTAGAGTGCGTCGCTAATATCGGTGCTCCGGAGGAGTCGCATAGCCCGGCCGAGTGCGCACGCTTGGAAAGCGTGTTGGGGGGCAACTCCCACGTGGGTTCAAATCCCACCTCCTCCGCTTGAAACCTGGCTCATACCATTCGTATCCGTGACACCCGATCTTCTCCGATGAGAAAGCACGTTCGCGACCGGCTATCGCTGGGTGCCGCCGTTGCCGCCGCGGCCGTCTTGGTTGGCGCCGCTCTGGTCGTCACGACGAACGACAACAAGGTTGATGAACGCGGGTCCGACCTAACGCTGCCGAGCCCGACGTCCAGCGCGTCACCGTCACCCGCTCCAAAGCTGCTCGGCTCGCCCGTCCCCCTCGAGCCCGGGCCGCCCACAAAGCCGAAAGCCGGAACCTATCGGTACCGGTTGACCCCACCAGACGTAGAGAACCCCGACCGGACCACGGAAGTGCGAATCGTCGATAACGGCTCGACTGGGCAAACCGAGATTCTCGATGGCCAACTGGCAAAGAACGTGGTCTGGCGAGACGACGGAAAGTACATCCTGCAGCACACTTTCGGGCAACCGCAGGGTGCCGCATGCGATTGGGAACCCGACATCCGCGAACTCGCTTTCCCACTGCGCGAAGGGAGATGGGTGACGAAAACGTCGTGTCGGCCGTTCGAGGGCGGAGTTATCGAGCATTCGGCGGTCTCCCAGATCATGGGGGCCGCACAGGTGATCATCGGCGGCCAAGACGTTGTCGTCTGGGTGATCCGTTCGGAGTCCACGGAACTTTACAAGAACAGTCAAGATGTCGTCGAGCAGAAACAGGTATCAAGGAGCCATTTCTCTCCGAAGCTCGGGTTGACCGTGAGACTCTTTCAACGAAGGACCGGTGAGGATCTTCAAAGCCGCAAGGAGTTCGACCAAGCGGTCACTCTTGAGCTGGTGAGCCTGAACCCATCCTGATCTGCGGGGCGCCGATACAATCGCGACGCGGTCGTGATCGAGCGCCGGTCGGGTCCCGCGCGACGGACGGCCCGTGAAACCCGCCAGGCCCGGGAGGGAGCAACGGTAGCGGCGCAATCCGGGTGCCGCGGGGACGCCTGACCGGCGCTCCGTCCCGATCGCTGTGTGGTCGTCGGAGGGGGTCTTCGGTGCGTCGTAGAGTCTTTCGGTGACCTACTTGTCCCTGTATCGCCGCTGGCGCCCCGGCACCTTCGCCGACGTGCTCGGGCAGGCCCATGTCACGGAGACGTTGACCGGGGCTCTTCGCGAAGACCGGCTCTCCCACGCGTATCTTTTCGCCGGCCCGCGGGGAACGGGCAAGACATCGACGGCCCGCATCCTGGCGAAGTCGCTCAACTGCGAGAACGGAGTATCGGAGACTCCGTGCGGCGTGTGCACGCGCTGCCGTGAGATCGTCGAAGGCACCTCCCTCGACGTTCTCGAGCTG
This sequence comes from Actinomycetota bacterium, assembly GCA_040905525.1. GTDB lineage: Bacteria > Actinomycetota > JAICYB01 > JAICYB01 > JAICYB01 > JBBDRJ01. Next base: position 82,274 of record JBBDRJ010000016.1, on the reverse strand, counting down.
GATGCGGCGTCGCACACCTCGGTGGACGATGTCCGCGAGATCCGCGAGCGGATCCCATACGCGACGGCCGGCGGCGGACGCAAGGTCTACATCATCGACGAGGCGCACCAGCTATCGAACCCGGCCTTCAACGCGCTCTTGAAGATGCTCGAGGAGCCGCCCGAGCACGTCGTGTTCGTGCTGTGCACCACCGAAGCGCATCGCGTGCCGGCGACGGTGGTGTCGCGATGCCAGCGCTTCGAGTTCCGACGGCTAACAGGCGACCTTCTGGCCGAACATCTCGTCAACGTCGCGAAGGCGGAGTCGATCGGCGTCGACGATCCGGCCATCGCTTTGATCGTCCGCCACGCGCGCGGTTCTGTGCGCGACGCTCTTTCGCTACTCGATCAGGCCGCCGGCACGGCGGCCGGGAAGGTCACGCGCGAGGTGATCCTGGAGATCTTGGGCGAGGCTCCCGAAGACGTCTTGCTCGACCTTGCCGAAGCCATCTCGTCGGAGGACATCCTGGGTGTCTTCGGCAAGGTCGAGGAATTGGTAACGCTGGGCTGGGACCCGCGTCAGCTTCTCGTCCAGCTCCTCGAGGAGTTTCGCGCGCTGTTCCTCACCCATCGTGGGGTTGAGGACACGGGCGAGATCGATCCCGAACACTCCGAGCGCCGGCGATCGCTGTCCCAGAAGTTCACGGGAGCCCATCTGGAATGGGTGCTCCAAGCGCTCGCGGACGCGCAGGCCGATATGCGTTTGTCCACGCACCCGCGTCTCACGCTCGAGGTTGCTCTGGCTCGGGCTTCGAACCTCGAGGTGCGCGAGACGCAAACCGTCGTGGCGCGTCTCGAGCGACTGGAGCGGGCGTTGCTTCACGGCGAACGTCCGCCGCCGGCGGCGCCGCAGGTGCCGGCCTCTCCGGCATCGGCCGCACCCTCCGTGTTGCCGTCGTCTGTCACCGGATCGGCTCCACCGAAATCACGCGCAGCGACCAAGCCTAGTGGTGCGCCCAAGCCCGGAGCCGCAGCCAAAGAGGAGACCAAGGGGATGCCCGCCCAGGAAACGCCGGCGCCGGCCGGTCTTCCCGTCGACGGTTCGCTCGCCGAGCAGTGGGAAGCCGTTCTCGAGCGCGTGCTTGCGCGAAGCAAAGTGACGCACGCGCATCTGCGCGAAAGCTGGGCGATAGATGTCGACGACGCTCGTCTCGTCGTCGGCTTCGAGAAAGCCTTCCATGCCGAGGAATTGCAAAAGCGCCCGATTCACATCGAGCGGATCACGGGTGTGCTGGAAGAGGTGTTCGGTCGCAAGTTGCGGCTCGACCCGGAGGTGCGTCCGGGCGAGATTCCCGGGGCGTCCGCAGGGTCGAGCGAGGCTTCCGGATCCTCGCCCGAGTCCTCGCCCGAGGATCTCGTTCGCAAGGCGCTGGGAGCCGAAGTGGTCGAGGAGGTTGGCAAGAGCTGAGCTTCGCTCCGGTCGTCCAACGACTCATCGACGAGCTCAACCGGCTCCCAGGCATCGGCCCGAAGAGTGCCCAGCGCCTGGCTCTTCATATCCTGCGGGCGTCGCAGGAGGACGTCGATCGTCTGTCCGCGTCCATGCGCGAAATGAAGGAGAAGGTGTCCTTCTGCCGCACGTGCTTCAACCTGGCCGAGGGGATGCTGTGCCCCGTGTGCTCCGATGCCGGACGCGATCCCGCCATCGTCTGCATCGTCGAGGAGATCAAAGACCTGGCCGCCCTCGAGCGCACCGGCGAGTTCAAGGGCAAGTACCACGTGCTCGGCGGGTGCATCTCTCCCTTGGACGGGATCGGTCCTGAGGATCTTCGGATACGTGAGCTGCTCGAGCGCATCAAGGTCGAAGGGATCAAAGAGGCGATCCTCGCGACGTCTCCGACGGTCGAGGGCGAAGCGACGGCGATGTACCTGTCGGGGCTCATTCACCCGCTCGGGATCCGCGTTACACGGATCGCTTCGGGTCTTCCAGTGGGCGGCGATCTCGATTACGCCGATGAGGTGACGCTGGGCCGCGCGCTGGAAGGTCGAAGAGAGGTCTGAGCCGCCCGTTTACTCTTGGACGATGAGCGTCATCCTCCAGAAGTTCGGTGGTACCTCGGTCGCCGATGCCGATCGCATCCGCAGCGTTGCCCAGCGCATCGTTCGAACGGTGGAGGACGGACACCAGGTCGTGGCCGTGGTTTCGGCGATGGGCTCGAGCACGGAGGAGCTCCGACGCCTCGCAGCAAGCGTGAGCACAAAGCCCCCACCCCGGGAGCTGGACATGCTGCTGTCCTCCGGCGAACGGATCTCGATGGCCTTGGTGGCGATGGCGATCGACGCGCTCGGTCATCGAGCCGAATCCTTCACGGGATCCCAGGCGGGGATCATCACCGATGCTCTCCACGGCAGCGCCCGGATCGCCGACGTCCGACCAACGCGCATCCTGAGTGCCATGGAGCGCGGAACGATCCCGATCATCGCCGGGTTTCAGGGCGTTTCTGAGGAAACACTCGACATCACCACTCTCGGCAAAGGTTCCTCCGATCTCACGGCGATCGCGCTGGCTGCCGCATTGGACGCCGAGCGGTGCGAGATCTACACCGATGTCGACGGTGTCTACTCGGCCGACCCGCGCGTAGAGCCGAATGCGCGCAAGCTGCACGCCGTCAGCTACGAGGAGATGCTCGAGATGGCCGCCACGGGAGCCAAGGTGCTCCAGGCGCGGTCCGTTGAGCTGGCGCGAAACGAAGACGTGCTCGTGCACGTACGCTCATCCTTCGAAGATGCCGAAGGCACATTCATCAGCAAGGAAGATGTGCGCATGAGGGAGAAGGCGATCATCTCGGCCGTCACTCACGACGAATCCGAGTCGAAGCTCACGCTCGTGGGTGTTCCGGACCGTCCCGGTGTGGCCGCGTCCGTCTTCCGGCCGCTGGCCGAGCTCGGGGCGAACGTCGACATGATCGTGCAAAACGTCTCCCACGACGGACGAACAGACATCTCGTTCACGGTTCCGCGGTTGGACCTCGATCGCGCGACCGACGCTATCGAAGCGATCTCGTCGAAGATCGGCGCGGAAGGCTTCACGCGCGACGACGACATCGCCCGTGTCAGCCTCATCGGAGCCGGGATGAAGTCGCACCCCGGTGTCGCGGCAGACATGTTCGAGGCTTTGGCCGACGCCGGTGTGAACATCGAGATGATCTCCACATCGACGATCCGGGTGTCCTGCGTGATCAGAGAGAACCAGGTAGAGCAGGCCGTCCGCGCGATCCACGAGCGATTCAAGCTGTCCGACGAGGTCGTCCTCCGGGCCGATCACCCCGAGGCGGAAGAGCCGAAGGCCTAGTCGTCGCCCTTGTCGCGATGGCAGCCTGGATGTCCAAGGGGCATCGGTAACTCCAGATTCCTTCGTTAATGTAGTCACATGTCTTATCGAGTCGGAATCGTCGGCGCTACCGGCGTCACGGGTCAGGTTACGCTCCGGATCCTTCAGGAGCGCGGGTTCCCCGTCGGCGAGCTGCGCTTGTTCGCGTCACGCCGGTCGATCGGCCGCCGGATCGCATGGCGTGACGGAGAAGTCGAGGTTGAAGCCCTCGAGGACGGCCGTTTCGAAGGTCTCGACTTCGTGATCAGCGCCACGGCCAGCTCGATCTCCAAAGAATGGACGCCGCGTATCGCCGAAGCCGGCGCCGTAGTGATCGACCAATCGTCGGCCTTCCGGATGGATCCCGATGTGCCCCTCGTCGTACCCGAGATCAATGGGGATGAGGCGCGCAAGCACAAGGGGATCATCGCCGGCCCGAATTGCACGGGCGCCGTCGCCGTAATGGCCGTCGCGCCCATACACCGCGCAGCTGGTGTCTCGAGCGTGATCAGCTCGTCTTACCAGTCGGTGTCGGGTGGGGGTCGCGATGCGATCGCCGAGTTCATCGAGCACTCCCGCAAAGCTGCCGATCAGGTCGATGCGCTGCGCGGTAACGAGCCCCTCAACCTGCCCGAGCCGCAGATGTTCCCGCGGGAGCTAGCCTTCAATCTGTTCCCTCATTGCGAAACGTTCGAGGAGGGCTCGGACATCTCGACCGAGGAAGCGAAGATGCAGCCCGAGATGCGCAAGATCCTCGGTGCGCCCGACCTCCGCGTTCAGGCGACCGCCGTCCGCGTACCGGTCCTGGTCGGTCACTCGGTTTCACTGACACTGTCGCTCGATCGCGCCATCACTCCGGACGAAGCGCGAGACGCGCTGGGAGCTTTCCCGGGCGTTCGGGTAGTGGACGAACCTTTCACCGGCCGCTATCCGACGCCGCACGACGCGGCCGGGATCGACGAGATCCTCGTCGGCCGTGTTCGCGCCAGCGACCTCGTGCCCAACGGTCTCGTCCTGTTCGCGTGCGGCGACAACCTGCGCAAGGGCAATGCGCTGAACGCGATCCAGACGGCCGAGCTCGTCCTCAGCGTCTAGAAAAAGTCCGCGAGCCAGGGCGCGGGTCCGGCGAATATCGCCGACGCTTTGGCCAGGTCGCCGTCAGAACCTTCGACGTAACCCGTCGACAGCAGCTCGTGCGCGCTCGTGTAGCCCGAGTACAGGGGCGCGAGTCCACGAACGTCGATAGACAATGAACTGTGGCCGCCGCGCTCGATCTCGCACTTTCCATCGGCGACGCGGAGCACGAAGTCTCCGTCGTTGGAAGGCAGAAGGTCGTCGCGGACCTTGAGATGTAGCTCGGCTGAGAGTCCGATCGGATAGCCACGCTCGCGCAGGGCACTCTCGACGTCGACGATGCGCGTCATCCACGGCCAGGACAGCTGTACCTCGCGACGCGGCTCGGACAACACGAAGGTGAACGGATCGGCGGGTGCGCCGGTCCAGTTGAAGGTCTGGGTGAACGAGCGATGGTCGGCCACGAATGTGAGGATCCGCCGAGCCGCAGAGGGAGTGAGAGCAACGGTGTTGGCGTACATATTCTGTCGAAACCCTTCGTCCCCCGTCGTTCTGTGGTAGACGATGTAGCCCTCCGGCCCGCCGTCGCCGACGACGATGTAGGCCTGAGCGGCTTCCTGCTTGTACGGCTCGAAGACGCGCTTCCACATGTCTTCTGAGCGATCCAGCAAGCCAGCCGTGCGACGCGCATACTCGTCGTACACCTTCTTAACTTCTTCGCGGTCTTCGGTGAGCTCGATCTGCAGCGAGCGGTCGCGCGTGTCGACGTGATCCGTTTGCAGGCGGTAGCGGATGTGGTTTCCGGCCAGCTCGTAGCCGCACCGTCGGTAAACGGTCTGGGTAGCGGGGTACAGCGACGAAAGCGGAACCCGCAGACGATTGAGCTCGACCAGTATCTCTTTCATGAGCACCGTTCCGGCGCCGGTGGCGCGCTCGGCGGGCTCGATACCAACGGCCGAGATCCCCGTCATCTGCACGGTCCGGCCCCCGAACCACTGGCCCATCGGAACGAGGCTGGCGCCGCCGACCATGCGGTCCCCGCGCCGAGCTATTCGCACGTTGGACCGCGGAACCCAGTCTGCCCAGGCCTGCCCGTCCTCGGGCGACATGAAGTACGTCCTGCGATGTACGGGAACGAACGCTTCGAGCTCCGCCTGATCGACCGGCGGCGAAACGGTGATGTCGGTCACTGCCCCTCCCTAAGCGGGGGCGATGAGCCCCCCGCCGATGCTTTGAGTCGGGACGGCGGGACTTGAACCCGCGACCTCGGCGTCCCGAACGCCGCGCGCTACCAAGCTGCGCTACGTCCCGAGTCGCCAAGTGTACCCGTTAGGATTCGGGCCCCATGCGCCGTGCACTACTTGCCCTTCTTGTCGGCGCGGCAGCGTTTGCTCCGCTCGCCGCGACCGGACAGGACGCCGGACGTGTCGAGGTCGTCGAGGTGAAGGGAATCATCGACGGCAACGTCGAACGTTCGATCAAGAAGACGATCGAGAGCGCTCAGCGCGACGATGCCGCGCTCGTCATCCTGCAGATCGACTCACGCGGCAACGTGGGCGGTCCTGGTCGCGTAGGGGCCATCCTGAATGCGATCGCGTCCTCGCGCGTTCCCATTGCAACGTGGGTCGGCCCGGCCGGCGCGCGGGCTGAGAACGGAGCCGCGGTAGTAGCTCTCGCCGGACATGCGCGCGCTATCTCACCGGGCTCATCAATTGGACCGATCGACAATCTCGACCTCAGTGCGGATACCGACAGCATTGTCTGGCTGGAGAGCGATCCACCGAAACTGCCTTTGGGTGAGCCCGACTCGCGTCTCGGGAATGATGTCGAGCACATCGATCGTCTGAGCGCGTCCGAGGCTGTGGATGCCGAGCGTATGGATCACGTAGTTCCCGCGATCCTCGATCTGCTGCAAGAACTCCACGGCGTTCGTGTCGACCTGAATGGAACGAAAGTGCGTCTGTCGACGGATCCGGACGACGTTTCCATCCGATTCCACAAGGGAGACCTCCTCGGCCGGGCCCTGCACGCGGCTGCTCAGCCGTCGATCGTCTATCTCTTATTGCTCGTCGGACTGGTCGGATTGGTGTTCGAGCTCTTCCATCCTTCGACCGGACCCGCTGGTATCTCGGGGCTGATCGCACTCGGACTTGCCGGGTACGGAATCGTCACGCTCGGCGGATCGTGGATCGGCTTCGCATTGATCGTCATCGGTGTCGTTGGGTTCTGCATCGATCTTCGATTCCAGGCGCTTGGCGTAGCGACGATCCTCGGCTTTGCTGCACTTGTTGCCGGATCGCTACTTCTGTTTTCAGGGACGTTCTTGAGCGTGTCTCCGTGGGTCCTCGCGTTCGGCATCGTGAGCATGGTTGCGTTCTTACTCGGCGCGATGACGCGCGTTCTTCGCGACCTGCGCGCCGTTGCGCGCGGCGAGCTGGAGGTCACCGAAGCTCATCCGCACCCCAACGGACAGGGGGATCCCCATGAATCCTGAGGACCGGCTGCGCGAGCTCGGCCTCGAGCTCCCCGCACCGCCCAAGCCGGCCGCGGCCTACATCCCTGCCGTACGCGTGGGCAACTTGATCTTCACCGCGGGGCAAGGACCGTTCGGTGGCGTGACGGGGAAGGTGGGAGCCGAGGTTTCCCTCGAACAAGCTCAGGAGGCAGCCAAGGCCACGTGTCTCAACGGCTTAGCCGTCATCAAGGCCGAGGTCGGCGATCTCGCCGGGATCAAGCGCATGGTCAAGCTCACCGTTTTCGTGGCCAGCGCTCCTGGGTTCAACGATCAGCCGCTCGTCGCCAACGGGGCCTCAGAGCTGCTCGAGCAGGTCTTCGGATCCGACGGGCGTCACGCGCGCTCGGCCGTTGGAGTAGCCGAGCTCCCCTTCAACATCCCGGTCGAGATCGAGTTCGTCGCCGAAGTGCGGGCTTAGTACCTTGCGGCACCTGTTCGTCACCAACGATTTTCCGCCCAAGCTCGGCGGGATCGAGTCATATCTCACGAACCTCCTCAAGGGCTTCGATCCGAAAGACGTGACCGTAGTCGCTCCCACCCGAGAAGGTCACGAAGAGGTCGACGCAGAGCTTCCCTACGAAGTGGTCAGGCTCCCCGCCTCGTACCTGCGCGCTACCCGACGCGTCTACTCGGCGCTGGTCGACACGATCCGCCGCAGGAAGCCGAAGGCCGTCCTTTTCCTGGCCGCGCTTCCACTGGGTCGGCTCGGCCCCCGTTTGGGCGCCCAGACCGGCGTGGCCTGGAGCGTCGTCGCGCACGGGACGGGTGAGATCTTGCTGCCGGCGCGCGTCCCCCTGGCGAGACGTGCTCTTCGCAACGTATTGGTGTCCGCGGACGTCGTGCTGCCCGTCAGCGAGTTCACACGAGCTGAGGTCGACCGTGTGACTCGGAGCAAGGCACGCACGGTGCTGCTCCCTCCTTCGGTCGACACCGAGCGATTTTCCTTGGATGTGAGCGGCGCGGAAGTAAGAGCCAAGCACCAGCTCGGGAGCAGCTTCGTAGTCGCGTTCGTCAGCCGGCTCGTCAAACGAAAGGGCGCCGACGTCCTCATCCGAGCGATTGTCGGGATGAGAGGAACGTCGGCGCTGATCGTTGGTACGGGACCGGAAAACGCGTCCTTGCAACGATTGGTGCGCGAAAGCGATGCCGCCGACAGGGTCGTGTTCGCCGGAAGGATCTCCGATGAGGCGTTGCCTTCGTACTATGCGGCGGCCGACGTTTTCTGTATGCCGTGCACATCTCGTTACGGCGGCCTGGATACCGAAGGGTTTGGTGTCGTCTACCTCGAGGCGCAGGCGACGGGACTTCCTTGCGTCGCCGGACGCTGTGGAGGGTCGGCCGAGGCCGTCGAGGACGGCGTGACGGGAGTCGTTCTCGACGAGCCCACGCCACAAACGGTGGGGTCGGCGCTCGTCGACCTGCGCAAGGATCCCGCCCGATGCGCGCTGCTCGGCGGTGCCGGACGTTCCAGGATGGAGCGCGAGTTTGCCCCGGCGGTCGCAGCCGCTCGCTTGGAAGAGGCCATGAAGGAAGCACTCGGTTGAAACTCGACGGGCGTGGAGCCAACTACACTTTGGACTCATGAAGGCGCGTCTTTCTTGCGCATACCTACGGGTGTACCAGCCCATATCCGCTCTGACGAACATCGAACAAGCGATCGTCGAGCAGGCGCGGAAGCATCCCGAACAGGCGAATCGCATGAGCAGGATGCCCGCGCTCGATCTGCTTCCACCTGAAGAGTGTCGAGAGGTCTACGAGAAGGTCGTCGACGGCGCCGTGTACGTGTGTCCCTCACACAACCGGCTTCGGACCCTCCTCAGCCTGGTGGCCTTCGAGCGTTCGATCCCGGATGCTGTTGTTTCGTCCTTCTTTTCGGAGCGAGAGGTCTCGCGCGCCCGGGTCGAGCTGGAAACGATCCAGCGAACGCAACCCGACATCAGGCCGTGCGTCGTGCAAAGTGTGTGGCACGTCCCGGTCCGATGGTTCGTCTGCTTCGACGACGCCGAACGGAGGGTCGAGCAGGCCGATGATCACCCGTCCATCCGCTACGAGACCCGCATCGGCCTGGCTCGGGAGCGAGTGGCGCGTGCACTCGACACGCTGACCGGCGGGATCGTCCATCCAGTGATCGTGGGCATGATCTACGAGCTGAAGGAATGGCTGAGCACCTTCAACGTGCTGTCCCTGCTCGAGCTCGACTACGCCAGCGTCGCCACGCTGTTCGAGCCCGACGAGCTCGCCGACGACCATTCAGCTGCCGATGTTTGGAGCTCCATCGCCGCTCTGGGTGAGGGCAACGGCATGAACGCGAGCTTGTACTACCGTCGCGTCAACGAGCGGTGGGCCCATCCGAGACGCCACGAGTCGCTCAACTAGCGTCTGATTTCCTGAGCGCTGGGCCCCCCTGGTGATACGCTCCGCCCGTCCCGGAGGGGTGTTGGGTAGATGAGGAAAGCGGTGGTCGGGATTGCCCTGGCGAGCCTGTCCGTCGGCCCATGGCTCGGACTGGCCGGCTCCCTCGGAAGCACGGCGGCCCCGACGTTCGGGCCATCGGGCCCGGTCTCCTTCCGATTCCCCCGCCTTCTTGCCGCACAGGCCGACGACGGTCCGGTTGCTCGAAGAGCCGGCGGTGGCTGCACGTGCCGGAGCGTCGTCGTCAACGCGACGAACGAGGTGCGCGACGCCGATATCGAGTCGGGAGACGCAGAGGTCAGGAACTCTCTTCTCACCTACATCGCACCGGGGTTCGAGGGCGAGGTCGAGATCGAGCAAGAGGCCGAAGCCATCTCGGGGGACGCGATAGCCGGGCAGATCATCGCGATCGACGCCGGTGACGGCTGCGCAAATGTCATCGTCAAAGCTCGCAACGTCGTTGAGGACGCCGACGTCGAGAGCGGTGACGCGATCGCGAAGAACAAGAGCGTCGTGCTCTTCGACCCGAGCGTGGATCGCGAGGTCGTCGATCTCGACATAGATCAAGACGCCGATGCCGAAAGCGGTGTTGCCATGGCCGGACAGGTGATCGGCGTGAGCGGTGGGGGCGGCCCGTGTGGCGGTGTGGATATCGACGCGCTCAACGATGTTCGCGACGTCGATCTCGAAACCGGAAGGGCGGTCACCGACAACGACAGCAAGGTTCAAGACTGCGATGCGAGCTGTATGGAGCTGTATCGGTCGCGCATCGAACGGATGGATGCCGTGCAGGTCTGCGACGAGGACGGGTGCGAGACGATGTCGGGCGAGGAGTTCCTCGAGTACCTCGATGAAACGAACCCCTCGGTTTCGGAAGACGAACCCGTGCTGGACGAAGCCATCGACGAGGAGCCTGCCGGGGACTCCTCGCCCAGCCCGTCGCCCAGCCCTGATCCCGCAGGTCCAACCGGGGGCGAGCCGGCAGGTGATGACGGTGCGGCCACGCCGAGCCCGAGTCCGACTCCGACGCCCCAAGCCGGCGCTGGAGACGACCTGGCGTAGGCCGACTCGCGATCCTCAGGGCGAAGGGAAGGGCGAGAGGCTCACTTCGCAACCGGACCAAAGCCCACGGCTTTGCTCGCGCGCATCACGAACCAGGGTTGAGAAGAGCTCGGCGTAGCGCACGTTGGGCGGGACCGTCAGCTGTTGTGCGAAGCCCTCAGCGGCCAAGCGTGCGTTGAAGAATGCACCTTCGGGCTCCCAGATGTAGACGAGCGCTCGGCCGTAGCGGTCCACTCGCTCGACGTCGAAATCGATGAAGACGCGCTTGCCCAGCAGCGACCGCTTGGTGAATTCGGAGGCCTCGCGCCCGTAGCACTCGCCTCCCGAGCTCATCTCCGGTGTATCTATCCCGATCAGCCGCGCCAGACGACTGGATGACCTTCCGTCCGGTTTTCCGATCTCGAGCCCGAATAACGCAACCGTGTCGCCGTCGACGACCCGGGTGACCTCCACGGCGAGCGCATCAGCCGATGGACGCGGGCCGCCGGCGACTGCTGTTGCCTCCGCTGGGAAGGGTGTGGCCGTGGCGGCCTGCGGAGTGAGCGTGCGGCGGGGAGCCGACGGAGACGTCGCCGCCGCATCGGTGCGATCCCTCGTGCTGTTGACGGCCGCTGTGGCCGCAATCCCGGCCACCGTCAGGAGCACGACGATGGCGATGATGAGGCCACGCCGGTCGTTTCGAAGCCGGGCTCCGCATTCGGAGCAGAAGCGCGGCGACCGCTCGCCCGCCACGAGGGCACCGCAGTTGGGACAGTCCACCTTTGTGGCCAGGGGCAGAATCGAACTGCCGACACCGGCATTTTCAGTGCCGTGCTCTACCAACTGAGCTACCTGGCCTTGTTGCGCTCGCGAGTCGCTTGACTCCTCGCGAGGGTTTGCGGGGGCGACGGGACTTGAACCCGCGACCTCCACCTTGACAGGGTGGCGAGCACTCCACGCTGCTCCACGCCCCCGGAGCGATTCAGGGTATCACCGGCCAACTCCTCGAACCGGTGCGGGTTGCAGGCAGCTAGATTTGTGTGGTCGCTGCAGTGCTTGTTGCCGAAGCGATTAGGGCCGCTAGCTCAGTTGGCAGAGCACCGGGCTTTTAACCCGGGTGTCCGGGGTTCGATTCCCTGGCGGCCCACCCCACGCCGGAGCGTAGTGGAGGCGGCATGAGTGCGAGACACGAGCCGATGCTTGCGCCCCCGAGCGCCGGGGCGCAGGTGATCGTCGGTCTCGCGCTCGGCGCCGCGGCCCTCGGCTCCTTCCTCGCGGGCCGTCTCGCCGTGTCGATCTTCGTCGCCGCGCTGTGCGTAGTTGCCTACAGCGACCTTCGCCGCTTACTCGCCACGTGGGGACACATCATCACTTTCGCCCTAGGAGGGGCAGGCGTCCTGGCTTTCTTGTGGTCGGGATACGCCGGACGCCTCGACCTGCTTCCAGCGACGGCCGCCGTGCTGATCCTCTCTCTCCTGCTAAGCCGCATCGCATTGCACGAAGCGAGCGGGAGAGCCGACGGCGTTACGACGGACGTCGCAGCGACGCTCGGTGCCGCCGGTGTCGTTGGCGTTCTGGGCGCCCACGTGCTGCTCATCCGCTCGATTCCACGTGTGGGATTGCGTGGACTGTTGGCGTTCGGCCTGATGGTGATCCTGAACGACGCCTTTGCCTTCTTCGTCGGCCGATGGCGCGGCCGGCGGCCGATGGCCACGGCCGTCTCTCCCAACAAGACTTGGGAGGGGCTGGCTGCCGGGTTTGCCGCCAGCGTCGGCGCGGGGATCGTGTTGGGTCTGGTCCTTGACCCTCCGTTCGACGTGGTCTCGGGGGCCGCGTTCGGTGTGGGCATGGGAGTGCTGGCGCCGGTGGGCGATCTGGTGTTCTCCGTGATCAAGCGCAGCGCCGGCGTGCGCAGCTCCGGCCGTTACCTCGGCCCCCTCGGCGGTGCCCTCGACACCGTCGACAGCGTGCTGTTTGCGGCTCCCGCCTTCTACTGGGCCTTCCGGACCATAGCTCTGTAGTCTTAGCGCCCATGGCGAAGACGCAACCGCGCACGCCTGTCGCAGACCGCAGCGTGTTCTGGCGATGGGGTTTCGTTCTCAGGACGTGCAACCCACCACCCGGTCGTGTGGATGTTGTTTCGAAGTGGCTGGTTCTGGTTCGCGCGTGCGTTTTCCCACTGACCGTGACGTCCGCGGCCATCGGAGGACTGCTCGCCGTCGGACAGCCCGGCTTCGATCCCTGGCTCTTCGGATTGGCCGGAGCCGGATTGCTGCTCGCGCATGCAGCGAACAATTTGATGAACGACCTGTTCGACCTCGAGTCGGCTATCGATACCCAGAGCTATCCACGGGCTTTGTACGCACCCCATCCTGTGCTGTCCGGACTCATCTCCAAGCGCGGGCTCGTTGTGGCCTCGCTCGTGGCGAACCTGTCCTCTCTCGGTGTTCTCGTCGTGCTCACCATCGAGCGCGGATGGGCGGTACCGGCGTTCGCCCTCGGTGGGTTCTTCGTCAGCGCCGGTTACGCAGCTCCGCCCTTCCGGCTCAAGAAGCGCGGCCTCGGGGAACCCGGCGTCTTCATCGTCTGGGGCCCGCTGATGGTCGGAGGCACCTACTACGCGTCGACGGGATCCATCCCCGCGGAGATCATCGCCGCCTCCGTTCCCTTTGCCCTTCTTGCGACCACCGTCCTTATGGGCAAGCACATCGACAAGCTCCCGTGGGATGGTCCGGCCAAGATCGGGACGCTCCCCGTCCTTCTCGGCGAACACACCGCGCGCGCGGCGACGCTCGGCATGATGCTGGGGTTCTACGTTGCGGTCGGGGCGCTCGTCGCCGCCGGCGCCCTTCCGCTGTGGTCGCTTCTTTCCTTCCTCGCCCTTCCGCGTCTGGTGCAGGTGTGGCGTGCCTACATGCAACCGAAACCAGCCGAGCCCCCCAAGGGCTATCCGGTGTGGCCGCTGTGGTACGCGCCGGTCGCCTTCGTGCACTCGCGGCGCGCCGGAGCGCTATTCATCGTCGGGCTCGCGATCTCAGCGATCGTCCGAACGATCTAGCGCCGCGGATGAGGTCAAGACCACGGCGTGCTCACCGTCTTTGGTTCGTTGCGATCGTGTGCGCACTCGGTCTCCTAGTGGGGACGGCTCCGACCGGCGCGCAGTCGACGCAGTCCCGGCTCGACTCCGCGCGGCAACAGGCGGGTCGTGCGAAGGCCGCGTACCAACGCATCGCTCAGGCGTACGCGCAGGCCGAGCAGGACCTTCAAGAGACTCAGGGACGGATCACGCGCACTCAGGGCGAGATCTCCCGGGCCGAAGACGATCTGGGGAAGCTTCAGGAAAGTCTCAAGGATCGCGTTCGCCAGGCCTACCGCATGCGCGGCGTCGGCTTCTTCCAGTTCCTCCTCGAAGCCGAGTCATTCCGGGATTTCAGCCTGCGACTCGTGACGCTGCAACAGCAGACACTCACCGACGAAGACTTGATCTTGCAACTCAGGAAGAAGCGCGCCGAGCTCGACCTGCGCCAGCGCGAGTTGGATCGACAGCGCGGGATCTTCGCATCCCAGAAGGAGGGTTACGCATCACAGGGACGGCAGCTCCGTATCAGTCTCGAGCAAGCGAACTCACTCGTCCGAGACCTTCAAGGCCAGCTGAGCCGGGAACAGATCAACGCGTTGTTCCGCGTGGGAGGAAGTGGTGTGCGCGGGATCACGATCCCCCTCGATGCCTGTCCGGTGAGCGGTCCGCACACAGTGACGAACAGCTTCGGAGCGCCGCGTGGTGGCGGTACGCGGCGGCATCAGGGCAACGACATCATGGCCCCCATGGGCGCGCCGGTCGTAGCTACGGTTTCCGGGCGTGTGACGAGGACGGGCAGAGGTGGTCTCGGAGGGATCGCGCTCTACCTGTTTGGCGGCGGAACGGAGTTCTACTACGCGCACCTTTCGAACCTGTCGGTGGGCGCCGGCCAGTCGGTATCGGCGGGGCAGAGGCTCGGTTCCAACGGCAACACGGGTAATGCCAGTGGGGGTCCCCCTCATGTGCACTTCGAGATCCACCCCGGCGGTGGCCGGGCCATCGATCCCTACCCGAGCCTCAGCCGCGTTTGTTGAGCCTCACGGCGTCGATGGTCCGTCCTACCTTCGGCCGACGCGTGGAAGTCCTTACGGGGGCTGCAGGCGTGACCGCCGCGTTACGATGAGCAAGTCGATGGCCAACCCAATCCGTCGCCGGATCGACAAAGTCCTCGACCCGACATATGTGGAGGCGCTCGATCACGTGAACCCGGTCGAGCTGCGCTCGAAGCTCCGCGACGCTCGGGAGGAAGAGGACGCGGTCTCCTACGTCCGCCGGAACCTGCACGGGAAGTTCGCCGTCCTCGCCGACGAGCTCGACGCCCGGCGTGGGGGCCGGGGTACCGGCCACAGCGTGGAGGCGCTCGCCGCCGTTCTCGGCTCCAACGGTCTCCGGACGCGCGGCGCCCGGCAGGGTATCGCCTTGCGTGCTTCGGCCGTTGCGGGCCGACGCGACGCCGAAAAGGTGTTATCCGAGGCCGACCTCACGCAGCTGCCCGAGCTCTCCGAAGAGCAGATCGAATCGCTGCTCAGCAGGGTCGACGAAGCCGAGAAGGAGCTCTCGTCGATGCGCGGACGGCTGCACGGCGTGATCGACGCCCTGGAGGACGAGCTCGCACGCCGGTACAAGGAAGGCCTCGAGCCGCCCACGCCCGCGCGCTAGCAACCTTCCGAGCAGCAAGCGCACCTATCGCATCGTTCCCTGAGAGGCTAACTTGGTCGTCGAGACCATCTGACCTGGGGTTTTGCCTCCTCGAACAATCCCACAACCTTGTGCTTGTGTTCACGAGCGCTTGCAAAAGGCTATCGACCTTGCTAGGGTTGGAGGCATGACGAGCGACAACGGCTCCCGGCCCCAGCGGCTCCCGGACGTTGGTACCTACATCCGTGAGCACCGGCGCAACGCTCAGCTCTCGTTGCGCAAGCTGGCCGAACGCGCCGGGGTGTCGAATCCCTATCTCAGCCAGATAGAGCGAGGGCTCCGGCAGCCGAGCGCGAAGATCCTCAAGGGGATCGCGACCGCGCTGCAGGTGTCGGCGGAGACGATCTTCGCTCAGGCCGGGATCCTCGATGTTGAACCCGAGGACGCCCGCGAGACCGGCGTCCTTCGGGCCATCTTCCGGGACCCCGAATTGACGGAAGGACAGCGTCGCGAGCTCGCCGTGACCTACGAGCGGTTCCGCACGGAAACCGTCGAACGGCGGGCGCGGCGGCAGACAACAGCAGAAGTCACAGGAGGTGACGCATGAGCGCTATCGAGCGTGGTTTGTACGTAGCAGTTGGTGCTGCCGACCTTGCGGCCGAGAAGGTGCGCGAGCTGCCGGCGGTGAAGGTAGTAGTCGAGCGGACGTCGAAGCTTCGCGAGACGTCATTGATCGACCAGGCTCGCGAGATCGAGCCGAGGTTCCGCAAGCAGGCATCCGAGCTTCAGGCCCGCGGCGAGACCGTTGTGAAGCGGATTCGCAGCGAGGCCAAGGAGCGTCGTGAGAAGATCCGCGAGCTCCCGAGCGAAGCCCGCAAGCAGATCCAGGAGCTACCGGGCAATGCGCGCAAGCAGGTCGAATCCATCCGGACCGACGCCCGCAAGCAGGTAACCGAGATCCGCGGCCGCATCGAGAAGGCCATCGGACGCGACAACGGTAAGGCGCCTGCTCGCAAGTCCTCAGTCTCGAAGGCGGCGGCTGCCGCCAAGTCGCAAACCGAGGCTTCCTAGAACCCCTCCCCGCACCCCCGAAGAGGGGCCCCCCCCCCCCCCCCCCACCCCCCCCCCCCCCCCCGGGGGGCCCTCTTCTCTTTCTATCGGGAGGGGTGGGCGCACCCACGTGGGCTTCGTCGGTGCCCCTCCCGAGCCCTCCCCGCAGCGTCTGGGTAGTAGGACGATGCCGGGTGCCCATACGTTCGGAACTACAGGGAGTCGTTACGCTCGACGCTGAGGGAGCGGGAGAAGAGGAAGCATGGGGCTACGCATCGGTCTTTTCGACGCCTTCTCGCCGGACGTGGTCCGGCCGTGGGAACGCATCATCGAACAGGACCTGGAGGCCGGCGTCTTCTGTCACCCGGCCTGGCTGCGCGCGTGGTGGGAGTCGCTGGGCACGGGAGATCTGCTCCTGGCCCTGGTTTGGGACGACGACGAGCCGATCGGCGTCTTCCCGACGTGTAACTGCGTCGACGAAGCGGGCCTGCTGAGCTTCCTCGGCTCCCAGGACGTCACCGACGAGCAGGTGCCGACGGCCGTGCCCGGCCGGGAAGCAGACGCATTGCGCTTCTTCCTCGAGTGGGCATTCAGCGACGGTGGCTTCGAGCGCGTGCGCTTCCACTCGGTGCTGGAAGGGACGCGATGGCTCGGCGTCGTCGAGGAGATCGCCAAGAAGACCGATCTTTCCTTCACGCAGCAACAGGTGGACATCGCCCCGGCCATCACCTTGCCGAAGTCCTTCGATGAGTACTTGCAAGGTCTCTCCGGCCACGATCGCCACGAGTTGAGGCGAAAGCGACGGCGTCTCGGCGAGGTCGGAGAGTGGCGTATCCGGCGCGCGGACGAGATCGGCTGGGAGAGCGACCTCGCCGCGTTCTTCGAGTTCCACCGTCAAGCACCAGGCGAGAAGGCCGGCTTCTTCACACCCGAGCGCGAGAGGTTCTTCCGGCGCTTGGCGGCAGACCTCTTCTTGTTCGGGCTGGCCCGGTTGGACGTTCTCGATCTCGAGGGCGAACCGGTGGCGTGCACGTTCTCCTACGACTTCCGCGACACCCTCGCCCTTTACAACTCATCGTTCCGTCCGGACCTCGCCAAGCAGGCACCCGGGATGGTTCTGGTCGGATCGCTCATCGAGCAGGCCATCGAGGAGGGCCAGCGCACCTTCGACTTCCTTCGAGGAGACGAGCCCTACAAGCGTCGATTCGGCCCCGTGCCCCGTCCCGTCTACGAGGTGGTTCTGGGCAAGGGTTTGTAGCACCTGCGGCCGCGTGCCACGATTGACTCCGCGATGACGCTGGATATCGAGGACTACCCAGAGTCGGCGACGTCCTGCCGAGTAGCCGTTCTATCCCTGCACACCTCGCCGCTCGAGGCCCCGGGTTCGGGGGACGCCGGCGGGATGAACGTCTACATCCGCGAAGTGGCGGCGGAGATGGCCCGGCGCGGTGTGGCTTCCGACATCTTCACGCGGCGGACCGATCCCGATGCCCCCGAGGTCCTCCAGGTGGCGCCGGGTGTTCGCGTCATCCAGATCCGGGCCGGACTTCCCAGACCGTTGCCCAAGGACCTGTTGCCGCGTCTCGTCCGGCGCTTCGCCGACGGTGTTGCCTCCTACGGGCCGTACGACGTGATCCACGCTCACTACTGGTTGTCCGGCGTCGCCGGATCGTTGCTGAAGCAAGAGTGGGACGTGCCTTTGGTGGTTTCCTTCCACACGCTGGCGCGCGTGAAGGATGGGGCGAGCACCGGCGACCAACCAGAGCCTTTGTTCCGGAAGCGCGGTGAGGCGCGCGTGATCCGTGCGGCCGATCGCATCATCGCGCCGACCGAGATCGAGCGCGGACAGCTCCTCGAGCTCTACGGTGCCGACGCGGCCAACATCTTCGTGGCTCCGCCCGGCGTCGACCTCGAGCGGTTCCGTCCGGGTGATCGCGAGGCGGCTCGGCGCCGGTTCGGATTCACCGACGACCCACTCGTCGTCTTCGTGGGACGACTTCAGCCGTTCAAGGGAACGGATGTGGCCGTTGATGCTCTGGCCCGTCTGCGCCGCATGGTCCCCGACGCGCAGCTCGCGATAGTCGGTGGCGACTCGCCGCGCGGGAGCCGGGGGGAACGCGTTAGGTTGCGGCTCCAAGCGCGGAGACTTGGCGTGAGTGACCGCTTGCGTTTCCTCGAACCGGTCACACACGACGAGCTACCGGACCTGTATCGAGCGGCCGACGTCGTAGTCGTACCGTCGGCGTCGGAGTCCTTCGGCTTGGTCGCGCTCGAGGCAGAGGCGTGCGGGACTCCGGTAGTTGCTACGGCGGTGGGTGGGCTGCGGCTTACCGTGCGCGATTCGGAGACGGGCTACCTCGTCGATAGACGTGACCCGCAGGCCTTCGCCGCGGCGCTGTCGCGCATCCTCACCGACCCATCCGCCCGCTCCAGATTGGGAGCCAACGCGGTTCGTCTCGCTCACAAGTTTCCGTGGACCCGTACGGCCGATGGGATCCTGGACGCATTCGCGTCCGTTACCGCATGCCCCGACGTGCGGCGCGCTTTGGCCGCCGCGCGCTGAGCCCGGGCTTCCGTTCGTCCAGGAGCGCCGAGCGCAGAAGGTGATCCAGCTCGCGAGCGAACAGCGCGGGATCGATCACCGGCCAGTCGTGGTCGGCATTCGGGATCAGGTGTAAGGGAGCGCCGAGCGCGTCCGCCATGGCGCGACCCATCTCGGCCGGAAGCAGACGGTCGTTGGCGCCCCACAGAACAACCGACGGGACCTTGTGCTCCTTCACCCGTGCCAGCTCGTCGTCCAGCGTGGCCACGCGTGCGTAGCGGCCCGCGGCGGCCAAGTTCTGGAGTCCTCCGATCTGCAAAGCGTTGAGACCGAAGGCACGCAAGGCTTTGAGGTTTCCAGTCCGCGCGTAGCGCGTGAAGGGCGTTGCCCAGCCGAGCATCCCTCGCTGGATGCGCAGACCCACGGAGTTCACGAGCACGAGCAACCGCACTCGCTCGGGATGAGCCGCTGCGAGCGACGTCGAGATGGCACCGCCGAGCGAGTACCCGACGACGATCGCCTTGTCCCAGCCGAGCTCGTCCATCGTCTTCTTCGTCCGGTGCATAGCCCGATCCATGTCCCAGGTGCGTCCGACGACGGCGAGGGTCGGCGCGGCCACCTCGAAGCCTCGCTGCGCCAGATGCCTGACGCTGGGGAGGAAAACCTGCGGACGCAATCCCCAGCCGTGCAGGAGCATCACGCGCGGCCGGTCCTCGGAGCCGTCGTCGCCGGCTACCCAGACGTGCGCCCCAGAGCCGAGGCGCAAGCGGTGTGGACCCGCGGGGGGCTGGGGATCGTTACTCATCTGGAAACTCATGCGGAGCGAGGGTACAGGCAAGTAGGTGCGACAATGGCCGACCAAAGAACGGAGGACGAAAGATGGCACGTCGGGTCACTCAGGCGGACTGGGGCCTTCGGTTTCGGATGTTGTTCACGATGGCCCTGCTCGCTGCGCTCTACCTAGGCTTCCTGTCCTACCTCTCGTCCCGCGGGGTTTCCTTCGGCCCGCTGATCGCCATCGCCGCGCTCATGCTCGGCCTGCAGTACTTCTTCTCGCACAAGCTCGCGATGTGGGGCATGCGCGCCAAGGAAGTGACGCCTGAGGAGGCACCGGAGCTACACGCCATGGTCGAGCGGCTCGCAAGAGACGCCGGGATCCCGAAGCCGAAGGTCGCGATATCGAAGATGCCGATCCCCAACGCGTTCGCCACCGGGCGCAGTCCCAAGCACTCGGTGGTCGCTGTAACGGAGGGCCTCCTGCAGCGGCTGGAACCACACGAGGTGGAAGCCGTCATCGGCCACGAGATCTTCCACGTCGTGAACCGCGACGTAGCGGTCATGACCCTCGCATCCTTCTTCGCGATGATCGCCTTCTTCATGATGCGGATGTTCTTCTTCACCGGACTCTTCGGCGGTGGACGGCGAAGCAACGACCAGGGCGGCGGATCGATCTGGATGGTCTACCTCGTGTCGATGCTCGTTTACTTCGTGTCGCAGATCCTGATCCTTGCGCTCGGCCGTTACCGCGAGCTCGCCGCCGACCGCGGTGGAGCGCATCTGACACGCAAGCCCAAGGATCTGGCCTCGGCGCTGGTCAAGATCTCCGGCGACATGGCACACACCGCTCCGGAGGCGAAACGTCAGGTTGAATCGATGAACGCGTTCTTCATCGTCCCAACAAGCATCAAGGAGATCTTCTCCAGTCACCCGTCACTCGAGCGCCGTCTCGACCAGCTGGAGCGGATCTCGGAGGAGCTCGGCACGAGCTGAGGGTCCGGACCGGGGTGCGTCGAGCAGTTGTAGCGACGGTCGTCGCCGTCCTGGCCGTGTCGTGCGGCGGGGGCGAGCCGCCGGTCGACGACGACTTCGTCGGCGGCAAGATCGAAGCCGGATCGCCGGCCAAGTTCGAGTCGACCCTGCTTGCCTTACGTGGCAGGCCGGTCGTCGTGAACTTCTGGGCAACGTGGTGCGAACCATGCAAGGAGGAGATGCCGCGCCTGGTGGCGGCCGCGAAGCGCTACGAGGGACGGATCCACTTCCTCGGCATCGACGTGCAGGACGACCCGGACGCGGCGGTCGACTTCGTCCGGCGCTACCGGATGCCGTTCCCGAGCCTGTCCGACCAGCGGGGTGAGATCCGCAGAAAGGAGGGCCTGTTGGGTCTGCCGGTCACGCAGTTCTACGACGCTGAGGGCGACCTGGCCCTGGAGCACAACGGCGAGCTGTCCTCAGACGAGCTGGCCGACGGTATCGCCGATGTTCTGCGTAAGCGGGCGCGCAGTTAAGCGGCGGCGAGCGCGGGCGAAGAGCTAGCCGCGCCGCAAACGCAGGTGATCCAGGAGCGCGATCTCACGGCGCAGGATCTCCACCTCGGCCCCCAGGCGCTCGGCGGCCGACTCCGCCTCGAGCAGCCGCTGCTTGGCCGGCTGCTCGATGCGGAGCAGCGACGCGATCACGTAGGAGCGGACCACCGGGTCGACAGGCAGGTGCACGGGCAGGTCGCCGTCGCCGTTGTGCGCGCGGTAGAGCCGGAATAAGCGAGCGACCTCGCTCGAGGCGACCCGGGCCCTCGCGAAGTTTCCTATGGGCTCGGGCAACCAGCTGACCTTTGCGGCGGGATAGGACCCGTTGCGCACCGACGACTCGATCTGGAACCTGCGCGTGCCCTCGACCTCGAGCAGGTAACGTCCGTCGGGCAGCCGTGCGTAACCGCTGATCGTCGCGAGGGTGCCGATCGTATGAGGGTCGGCCGGACCGCCCACCTCGCGACCGTTTCGTATGAGCGAGACACCGAACGTCTGCCCGTTGCTCAGGCAGTCCGCAACGAGGGACCGGTACCTGTCCTCGAAGACGTGAACACCGAGATCTGTATGCGGGAGTAACAGCGTATGGAGCGGAAAGAGCGGTATCCGGTCTGGCAAGCTTTCCCCTCCCCGGGTGCCAGACAGTGTAAAGGGATGGGAGCCCGTTCGGAGCCGTAGCCTATGGACATGGAGAACGCCGCACTCGATCAGCCTTTCGGACACGTCGTCCGGACGTCCGGTGACCTTGGCGTCGTCGTTCATTACAACGAGATCGGCCTGAAAGGCCGCAACCGTGGATTCTTCGAACGCCGGCTCGTGCGAAACCTCGAGTCCGTCATCGGAGGTGAGGCCACGGTCGAGGCTCTTACCGGCCGTCTGGTTCTGCATACATCGGCCGAACCGAGCGAGGGAGTCTTGGACCGGATCGGCACGACGTTCGGTGTTGCGGCGTTTGCGCCGTGCACCGTGACCGAAGTCGCGATCGGCGCGATGATCGATGCCGCACTCGCGCGACTGGAGCCCCGCGAGTTCTCCACCTTCGCCGTGGCTGCTCGACGCGCCACGAAGGAGCTGCCGATCACGTCCAGACAGATCAACGTTGAGCTCGGTGCGGCGATCCAGGGCGCGACGGGAGCAGCGGTCAACCTCGGCTCCCCGGACGCGACGGTTTACGTCGAAGTGGTCGGCGCTCGCGCGTTCGTCTACGTCGACCGCCGCGAGGGTCCGGGTGGCCTTCCCGTCGGCGTGTCCGGGAAGGTCGTATCCCTTCTGTCCGGAGGCATCGACTCTCCGGTTGCCACCTACCGCATCCTCAAGCGCGGCGCGAAGGCGATCCTTTGCCACTTCCATTCGGCCCCCTTCACCGACCGCTCGAGCGTGCGGAAGGCCACGGAGCTCGCCGGCATGATCGCGAACTGGCAGGGCGACACGACCCTGTATCTCGTCCCGCTCGGCGACGCCCAGCAGCAGATCGTGCTGACCGCCTCGCCCGACCTTCGCGTCGTCCTGTATCGCCGCCTGATGGTCAGAGTGGGGGCCGAGATCGCGCGGAGCCAGGGAGCCCGGGCCCTGGTGACGGGTGACAGCCTCGGGCAGGTCGCGTCCCAGACCCTGGAAAACATCGGGTGCGTGGACGATGTCGCGCCGGTGCCGCTGTTGCGTCCGTTGATCGGCGATGACAAGCAAGAGATCGTCGAGCAGGCCAAGCGGATCGGCACCTACGAGACATCGATCCTTCCGTACGAAGACTGCTGCTCGCTTTTCGTCCCCAGGGCTCCCGCAACCCGAGCCACCGTCGAAGCGTGCGTGGCAGCAGAAGCTTCACTCGACATCGACGCACTCGTGAGCTCTTGTCTAGAGGGTGCGGAGATAGAACGCATCGGGAGGCAGCTATGACACGACGCGTAGCGTTCATCGGTGCGGGGATGATGGGGGAAGCCCTCGCCCGCGGGCTGCTCGACGCGGGATGGTCGGCCGACGAGATGATCCTTGCCGACATCGCAGCGGATCGCCTCGAGCAGGTGGGCAAGGCTCTCGGCGTACGAACAACGACCAGTCCGGCCGAGGCCGCCATCGACGCCACCGGCGTTCTGCTGGCCGTGAAGCCGCAGGACGCGGCGGCGGCTCTGGACACGATCGGCGGATCTGCCGACGCGGCCGGGATCGTGTCGATCGTCGCCGGCCTGAAGACGTCGGCTATCGAGGACCAGCTCGGCAAGGGCGCCTCCGTCGTTCGTGCGATGCCGAACACGCCGGCGCGCGTCGGACGCGGCGTGACCGCGCTGGCCGCCGGGCGCTACGCAACCGATGAGACCAAGACCTTGGCCGACGACATCTTCCGCGCGGTCGGTCCCGTCGTGTGGCTCGACGAAGACAAGCTCGACGCCGTTACCGCCCTTTCGGGCTCGGGTCCGGCGTACATCTTCCTGGTCGCCGAGGCGATGGTCGAGGCCGCCGTTGCTCTCGGCCTGCCGAGGGACGTAGCCGAGACTCTGACGTTCGCGACGATAGAAGGATCGGGGACCATGCTGCGCACGACGGGGGATCCACCGGCGATCTTGCGCGCACAGGTCACATCACCCGGCGGCACGACGGCCGCTGCCCTTAGCGTGCTCGAGGCGATGGCCGTTCGCGCGGCCTTCGGGGAGGCTCTGCGCGCAGCCCACCGGCGCAGCAAGGAGTTGGGGTCCTGAGCCCCCAACGCCTGGCGGAAACGCTGGAGAGCAACCGGGTGGTCGGGTGGATCGACACCCCGGTGCACGACGTCCATCGCAAGATCCGGATGCTGGTCGGCGGCGATCCCGGAACGACCTTCGGTCTGGGCGACCTGCTCCCGGCCACCACCGAGGAGATCGTGGAGGCCCTCAATCGGCTCGCCGATTGGGACTTCTTGGGGACCAACGGCTCGGGCGGGAAGTCGTGGGTAACACCGGCGGCGACGGTCGCACAGATCGAGCTCGCCATACCGCGACTCAGCGAAGCGTGCGCGCGGGGCGAGCGCGTCTTCTTCGGTACCGGTCATCCCACCGGTCCTCTGGAGATGTATGCACGCGTAGCGCAAGCCATGAACGATCGCGGAGCCGAGATCGTGCGCTTTGCAGAAGGTGAGTCCTACGAGGGATATATCAACGGTGCGCAGATCCGTTACGTGTGCGACGTGGCGTGCGTGTCGATGAGCGGTGACCTTGTGCACACACACTCACCGCGGGCGATGGAATTCCTTCTGTCGAACGGATTGCGCGCCGATCTCGTCGTCGGTGATCACGGATTCACCGGCGCCGCCCTTGCCCAAGGCCTCGATGCCGTCGCCGTTGTCGACACGAACGACCCCGCACTGGTGCTCGCGTGGGCCCGAGGGCTGAAAGTGACACCGATCCTGTGCGACGACAACCGTCCGGCGGCGTCATACGAAGCGTTAGCACGTTTCGTGATCGAACGCCTCTAGATTCCCTTGGCGCTCCCCGGGGTGCGGGAAGTACCCTTAGCGCTTCACTCACAGGAAAGCTGAGGATGAGGCGGACGAACCCCGGGGGTTCGGGGAAAATCCCCGAATGATGGTCGCTCGGCTACTCACCGTCGCCGAAGTTGCATTGGCGATGCGTGTTTCGAGGATGACCGTTTACCGATTGATCCGGCGAGGACAGCTCAAGGCCATCAGGGTCGGCAGGAACTACAGAGTTCGGGAATACGACCTGAACGAGTATCTGGAGTCGCAAGCCGTAACCGGTCTCTGATCCTTCCTTAGAGCTGTAGTCGACGTCCGCGCTCCTCCGAAACTTGGAAGGGCGCATGGAAGACATCGAAAAGTCGCACGCCGACGCGATCGCGACACTTGCGGCGCAGCCGGGACGCGTTTTCGTCCTGGGCGCAGTCGATTCGGGGAAGACGACCTTCTCTCGGACGCTGGCTCGCGCGGGTCTGGATGCCGGACACGGAGTAGCCCTCATCGACGCCGACCTTGCGCAGTCCACGATCGGCCCACCGGGAACCGTCGGCCTGAAGCTCGTCCGCGAAGGCGCCGACCTGGCCGAAGATGCCCCACCGGACGCCCTGGCCTTCGTTGGAGCGGTGTCTCCCCGCGGTTTCCACCTCCCCTTGGTGACGGGAACGGCCAAGCTCGTCATGCGGGCCATCGAGATGGGGGCCCGACTGATCATCGTGGACACCTCAGGCCTGATCGACGGGGTGTCGGGGCAGCTCCTCAAGCTGGCCAAGGCCGAGCTGTGCCGTCCCCGCCACGTCGTGGCCCTGGCCCGGGGAGGTGAGCTCGATCCGATCGTGGGGGTTCTGGAGCGCTTCCTGGGAGCCGAGGTGCTCAAGCTCGGCGTCCACCCGGGGATCGGGATGCGCTCGGTCGACGAGAGGGCGGCGTACCGGGAGGAGCGCCTGAAGGCCTTCCTGGGCCCCCAGGTCTACCGGTGGCGGGTGAAGCCCACGGTCTTCATGCCCGTCCTGCCTCCGATCTTCGACCAGTCGGATCTGGACGGCCTACTAGTGGGCGTGGACAACGGAGAGGGCGACTGCCTGGGGTTGGGTATCCTTGAGTACCGCGAGGATGCCTTGCGTCTTTTGACGCCGGTATCCGAGGGTGTTCGCGCGCTCCGTCTTGGATCGGTCCGCGTGACGCAAGACGGAAAGATCACCGAGCGTGTGGATCTGCGCTCGGTGCTCGGGACCGACTAACCATCGCTGAGGCGCTTTTTGCCGAAGCGAGAATAGGAGAAACTGTTTGGGCTCGGTACTGAAGAAGCGCCGCAAGAAGATGCGGAAGAAGAAGCACAAGAAGCTCCTCAAGAAGACGCGCTGGGAACGTCTCCACAAGAAGTAATCACGAAGCTCGTCACTTTCTCCAGCGACTACGGCCCCACCGACGAATACGTCGGCGTGTGCCGTCTCGTCATCGCCGGGATCGCTCCGGAGGTGCGGATCGTCGATCTCGTCCACGGGATCCGAGGCGTTCGTGCCGGCGCGACTCTGCTTCGCCAGAGCCTGCCCTTCGCCCCGACGACGGCCGTACACCTCGCCGTCGTGGATCCGGGCGTGGGAACACAGCGCCGCGCCGTTGTGATCCAGACGAACGCCGGTGCGCTTCTGGTCGGCCCCGACAACGGGCTCCTTCCGCCGGCGGCCGACGCCCTGGGCGGAGCGGTCGCGGCTCACGAGCTGACCGAGGAGCGCTACCAGCTTGCGCCTCTTTCATCCACCTTTCACGGGCGTGACGTCTTCGCGCCGGCCGCGGCGCACCTTGCGCTCGGTGTCACCCCGGAGGCGTTCGGTCCGGCCGTCGACATCGGCGACCTCGTTCGTCTTCGGCCGGCGCACGTCGACGTATCAACGGGGAAGCTGACCGCCGATGTCCTGCGCGTCGATTGGTACGGGAACCTACAGCTCGCCGCCACCGATGTTGATCTAGCCACCGCCGACTTTGGGGACGAACTCTCGGTCTCCAACGGCGCAGAAAGCTTCGACGCTCGCCTCGGTCGGACGTTCGCGGACGGCGAGCCCGGCGCCCTTGTGGTCTACATCGACTCGGGCGGCCACGTCGCCGTTGCCTGCAACGGTTCTAGCGCGCGCGAGCTGCTCGGCGATCCCGCCGCGGTGACCATCACGTCCTAGCCGGGTCAGCGCACGCGGAACCTGAACACGTACCGGGTGTAAGCCTTCTCCGGATACCTCGCGTCGGCCGTCAGCACGTAGCTGCCGGCCTTGAGCTCGTAGTCGAAGGACTCATCCCACTCCTCGTCCAAGATCTCTTTTCCGGGCTCGCGCTCGATGCGGATCGTTCCGTCATCGGGCTGTGCCGGATAGGCGACGACGACACGGAGCTTCCCCTCGCGCGCGAGGGTTCCTGCGCGCGGCCTTTCGTCCGGGCCGTCTTGGCAGCGCAGGTCCCCACCGCGCTGCGGCCAACAGCCTTTGTCGAGCACGCCGACCAGGCGTGTCTGGCCCGACCTCACGAAGATCGGCGGGGGATCGACGGGAGCCAGGAAACGCACGACGACCGCCGCGCTCAGCGCAACGAGCACGAGGACCGAGATGGTGAACCACGCCCGAACCGTCACGAGGCAGGTTCTATAGCATCGGCGGCGTGCTCCGCTCGGCCAAGATCGCGCCCGTGTTCTCCTACGACGTTCTGGAGCGGTTCTGGGGCGACGCAGACGACCTCGGTTACCACGCGGTCTGGAACTACGACCACTTCTACGGTTTGTACCTGGCCGGGCAGCCCCTCGAGCTGCCGACCCTCGAGGGCTGGACGACGCTCGCCGCCATGGGCAAGGTCACCAAGCGTGCTCGCATCGGATGCATGGTCACCGGTGTCACCTACCGCCATCCCGCTATCCTCGCGAACATGGCGGTGTCGGTGGACCACATCTCGGGCGGGCGGCTGGATTTCGGGATCGGGGCGGCCTGGCACGAGCCCGAGCATCTGACGTATGGGATCCCGTTTCCGTCGGCCGGTACCCGTATCGCGATGCTCGACGAGGCGTGCGAGATCATCCGCCGGTTGTGGACCGAGGACAAGGTCGATCACGCCGGACGGTTCTGGACGCTTCACGACGCCATCTGCGAGCCGAAGCCCGTCCAAGCGAAGATCCCGATCGTCATCGGGGGCTCGGGGCCGCGCAAGACGCTGCGCGTTGTGGCCAAGCACGCCGACGAATGGAATGCTCCGGCGGCTTCGGCCGACGAGTACCGGAGGCTGTCCGGCATCCTCGAGGAGCATTGCTCAGACGTCGGCCGCGACCCCGCCGAGATCCGCAGATCGGTCCAGCAGTTCATCTTCACCAACGACGACGCGACCCTCGCTGCGCTTCCGGGGCAGCTCGATGCCTTGGAAGAGGCGGGCGTCCATCACGTGGTGCTGTCCTTCTATTCGCCGCCGTCGCGCGAGATCCTCGAAAAACTCGCCCCGAGCTGATCTCTACCGTGCGCGTTCGCGCAGCCGGACGACGTCGCTGACGAGGTAGCGCTTGCCGATACGGGCGACCAGTCCTCGTCTCTTCAACAGAGCCAGGGCCTTGTTAACGCTTTCCCGCGTCGCGCCGACCATCTGAGCAAGGCTCTCTTGCGAAAGGAAGATGTCGATGATTATCCCTTCGGCGGCCTCCCTCCCATGGGCATCGGCGAGATCGGCCAGGCGGCGAGCCACGCGGCCCGGCACGTCGAAGAAGGCGATGTCCTGGAAAGCCTCGTTCGATTGGCGCAGACGCTCGCCGAGCACGCGCAACATGGCCAGGCCGAGCTTGGGGTTGGTCGAGATCGCTTCGTTCAATCCCTGAGCGTCGATGGACAGCAGCTCGGAGTCTTCGAGCGCCGTCGCGTCGGCCGACCGCGGCGCCTGGTCGAACAACGCGAGCTCGCCGAAAACGTCACCCGGGCCGAGGACGGCCAGAACGGCTTCGCGGCCGTCTGGGTGGTAGGCGCTGATCTTCACGGCTCCGGAAACGATCGCGAAGCATCGTTCGGCTTGCTCGCCCTGGACGAACAGCACGCTTCCCTTGCGGTACCGGCGATGAATGGCGATCTCGGCGATGCGCGCTTGCGCTCGCTCGTCCAGACCGCCGAACAGCACGCTGGATCGCAAAGCTTCCATGGCATCCATGTGTCCGCCTAGGTTATGCGCGGGGACTTCAGCCGGGCGTTCGGGGCTGTTCCGGCCGCTGGCGGACCTGAAGGTTTCGGCGGACGAGGTCCAGGGACTCACCGAACAGTTGCTCGAGGGTGTGCGGATCCTGGACGTTGGGCCCGGGCTCGATCTCGAGCGCGATAGATCGAAGGGCTTCTCCGTCGAGGGCGCGCACGAAATCCTCGATGGGCAACATGCCTTGGCCGATGGGCGCGTGGCTGTCCCGGCCCTTTCCGCGATTGTCGGACAGGTGGATGTGGACGATGCGATCGGCCAGCTCGCGGTAGGACGACACCAGGTCTTGCTCGGCCACGGCCAAGTGCGACGTGTCCAGCGTGACGTAACGGAAACGGCGGAGCCCCTCGAGGCCCCGGAAGCGGTGAAAGGACATGCGCCGGCGCCCGACGTGCACCGGGAACATGTTCTCCATGGTGATCGCCGGGCCGTCTTCCTGCAGTACGTCCTCGAGCTCGTGCAGAAGCCACAAGGCATAGCGCGGCTGCCAGAAGTACGGCGGATGAAGAACGATCGTCTGGACGTCCAGCGCTTTGCACAGCTCGGCCGTCCGTCTGATCTTCTCCAAAGGGTTGGTCGAAAAGACGCCGCGCGTCAGGAGCAGCTGGGGCGCATGCACGGCGATGATGGGAAGGTCGTGGCGCTCGGCCAGCCGCTCGAGCTCGTTGGCCGACTGGGTCTCGGGGCTCTGGGTGACCATGATCTCCACGCCCTCGGCCCCCGCGCCCTTCAAAGCCGAGAACGCGACATCGAGATCCAGGCGCCAAAGGGGACCTGTGGAAATGGCGAGCTTTGGGTTGGGAACCATGGAGAGGTTCCAGATTAGCCTCTGAGGAATGCGACGTCGGCGGGGATTGCGATGGGTGGCCGTCGGCCTGCTCGTTGCCGTTGGTCTGTACTTCGTCGTCGATGTCGTGTCGCTTCAATATCTGGAGTCGCGCGGAGCCGATCAGATCGCTCGAACGATGGCCGCCGAGAGCGCAACGCTCGACCTCGGCAACGTTCCGTTCCTCCCGGGCTTTATCACCGGGCGCTTGGGCCGGGCCGAGGTGAAGGTCCGGGGCGCGTCGGCCCCGGGTGGTCTGCGCGTCCAGTCCGTCACGACGACGCTCCGCGACGTCCACTTCTCTCCGGGGCGAATGTTCGCGCTGGCGCGATCGAGCTTCGCCGCGCGGACGAAGGTTGAGGCGTCACAGCCTCTGGGATCGATTGAGATCGCCGAGGACGACCTCGAGGACTTCGTGCAGCGCTCGGTTCCCCTGATCGGTTCGCTCCAGGTGAGGGCATCGGGCATCGAGGTCCACTTCCTCACAGAGGGCGCCAGCCTGTCCGACGATGACGAGCCTTCGGAAGAGGAGATCTCGAAGCCGGCACGCTACCTACCCAAGGTCGAGGCCGGACGCATCGTGCTTGTCCCAACCAGCGTGTCTCAGATCGACCGGAGGTTCAGAGCCGAAGCCGAGCGCATCAGGAACCTGATCGAGCTTCCACAGATCCCGGAGGGGTTGTCCGCCGTGGCCCGCCTCGGCGAGGGTGTCGTCGTCGTGGAAGTCCAGGGCGCCGAGGTAGAGCTCATGGTCGGGGAAGGGAGCCCCGAGTGAGTGAACACGTGAATCTTCCTTCGCTCGACGCACCCGTTGTGCTCGAAGCCGACGTCGTCGTCTGCGGCGCGGGGTCGGCCGGATTGGGTGCCGCACTCGCCGCGGCACGACGCGGGGCCAAGGTCGCACTCGTGGAACGCTGGCCGTTCTTCGGCGGAAACGCTACGGCAGCGAGCCTCGGCTCGATCTGCGGGCTCTACGTCCGCACGAACGACACCTTCGACCATCTCAGCAACGGCATCGCGCGCGAGTGGGCTCAGGGCCTCGCTGCGTCGGGCTGGGGGCTCGGGCCGATCCCATACAAGGAAACCGCGGTGATGCCCTATGTCCCCTGGGGTTACAAGCGTCTGGCCGATCGGCTCATATCCGAAGAGGAACGGATCACCCCGCTGCTGCACGCTTTCATCTCCGGCGTAGTTAGATCCGGCGACGCGATCGAGGCCGTCGTTGTGGCGACCAAGCAGGGACCGAAAGCCGTTCGCGGAAAAGTGTTCGTGGACGCCACGGGGGATGCCGACATCGTCTATCACGCCGGATGTCCGTGGGAGATGGGCGAGCCGGGACGCCTGCAATATCCGTCGATGCAGTTTTATATGCAGAACGTTGACCTCGCCGAGGCGATGAAGGCCGGCTTGGGCCTGCTGGCCGAGAAGATCCGAACTGCGTACGAAAGCAGATCGCACGATCTCACGCGAGCCGCCGGCGCGGTGATCCCTACCATGCGCGAAGGCGAGATCGTCGGCGCGATGACGCGAGTCGCCAAAGCATCCGGCGCCCCGCCGGACGGCACCGACGTCTTCGAGCTGACCGAGGCCGAGATGAAGGGTCGGGCCATCGCCGAAGAGTCGGCCCGGTTCCTCGTCGACGAGATGCCGGGATTCGCGTCGGCTTACTTGCAGGACACGGCCGTGACCGTCGGCATCAGGGAGACGCGGCACGCGATCGGCGACCACGTCCTGAGCTTCGACGAGGCGATGAACTGCACGAAGTTTTCCGACGGCGTCGCGGCGAGCGCGTGGCCCTTCGAGTTCCACACGCAAGGGGCCGAGACACGCTGGGAGTTCCTGCCGGACGGTGACTGGTTCGAGATCCCGCTGCGCAGCCTGATCGCCCGCGACGTTTCGAACGTCCTCGTGGCCGGCCGGTGCATGTCCGCTACGCACGAGGCGCTGGCATCGTCCCGCGTCACCGGAACGTGCATGGCGATCGGCGAGGCGGCCGGGTCGGCGGCTGCGATGTGCATCGCCGAGCAGCGCATGCCGCGTGAGATCGACGGTGAGAAGTTGCGGGCCGAACTGGTGGCCGGCGGGGCCTTGTCCGGACCATGACGAACCTCGCGAACAACCTCGAGGCAACAGCCGAGCGCACTCCCGACGCCCCCGCGATCGTCTTTGCCCCGACGGAGGTGAAGCCGGAGGCGAGGAAGGGCTCGACTACGACGTACACCGGTCTGGCCCTGCAAGCCCGGCGCGCCGCGGCGAACCTGGCCGACCTCGGGATCGAGAAGGGCGACCGCGTCGCTTTGTGGCTGCCCAATCATCCGGCCTTCGCTTCGGCGATGTATGCCGTGCTGCGTCTCGGGGCCGTCGTGGTGCCGGTGCACGCGGCGCTGACCAAGCCGGAAGCGCAGCACATCCTGACCGACGCCGGAGTCAAGGCCGTCTTCCTCGGACAAGATCAGGCGGACGCCGGCGGCCGGGAGCTGGTGAGCGAGCTCGGAATCCCCGGCGTGCTCCTTCCGAAGGACGCTCCGGACGGTGCGGATGCCGACTCGGCTCCCGAGCCGGACGATGTGCCGCCGATCGCCGCCGTCGATCCAGACGACCTCGCGCTGATCGCCTACACCTCGGGAACGTCCGGGCTCCCGAAGGGCGCGATGCTCACGCACGCGAACCTGCGCGCGAACCTCGAGCAGATGAGATCTTCGCCCATCGCCGTCGGTCCAGAAGACGCCGTGCTCTGCGTGTTGCCGTTGTTCCACATCTTTGGGCTGAACGTCGTGCTGAACCTGGCGGTGATGGTGGGAGCCAAGATCGTCTTGATGGAGCGCTTCGATCCCGCGGCCTCGATCGACGCCATTTCGAAGGAGGCCGTAACCGTGATCGCCGGAGCGCCGCCCGTCTACATCGCGTGGCTCGGGCTGGCCGATAAGAAGCCCGACGCCTTCGCCAACGTCCGCGTCGCGGTGTCCGGCGCCGCACCGTTGTCCAAGCATGTACTCGAGGCCTTCCGCGAACGCTTCGATGTGACGATCTGGGAGGGTTACGGGCTCACCGAGACCGCGCCGGCTCTGACGTTCACCGGCATCGGCGGAGTGGCGAAGCCGGGCTCGATCGGCCGGCCTCTGGACGGCGTCGAGATCCGACTGGTCGACGAGGCGGGCGAGGAGGTCGAGGAGGGAGATCCGGGCGAGATCGTCGTCCGGGGGCCGAACGTCTTCCGCGGCTATTGGAACGACCCCGAGTACACCGAACGGTCGTTGGTCGACGGATGGTTCCGCACCGGAGACGTAGGCGTAGCCGACGACGACGGCGACCTCTACATTGTCGACCGTCGCCGTGACCTGATCCTGGTGTCGGGCTTCAACGTTTACCCACGCGAGGTCGAGGACGTGATCGGCAGACACCCCAAGGTCCGCGAAGTTGCGGTCGTCGGAGACACCGATCCGACCACGGGTGAGCACGTCCGCGCTGTTGTCGTTCCCGAGCCGGATCAAACGGTTACCGCTGAAGAGATCGTGGCCTTCTGCGAGCACAGCCTCGCCCACTACAAGCTCCCGCGCGTCGTCGACATCGTCGGCCAGATCCCGCGGAACGCCGCCGGCAAGGTCCTGCGCCGCGAATTGCGTCACAACTAGTGGTCTTTTTTTCGATCGCGGCGACGATTGTCGCCGCAGCGTTCAGCCTCGCGACGTGGCGCGCTGCGAAAGGACGCGGTATGGCACTGCGTATGTGGTCGGTGGCGCTCGCTCAGTTCGCGATCGGATCTGGGGCGGTTGTGTGGGGGACGCTATCGGGTTGGACACCGACGACGTATCGCGTTTTCTACGGTTTCGGTGCGGTGCTCAACGTTGGTTGGCTCGGCCTCGGCACCCTGTGGCTGGTCTGGGAACGTTCGGCGGCCATCGCGATGACTATGGTCCTGGTGGGTTTGAGTGCGTGGGCGCTCGGCGTCGTCTTCACCACCGACTTCATCCCCGGCGCTGCGGCAGCCTTCGTTACCGACGAGCTCCCGGCTGCGCGCGACGTGATGCCCGTGCTCGTCAGGAATCTGTCTCGCTGGTTCTCGATCACCGGATCCGTGGTTGTTCTTGCCGGGTTGGGGATGTCGCTCGCCCAAGGGCGCAACAGCCTCGGTCTGGCGCTCCTGGCCTCCGGCGTCGTGGTGGCCGGTGTGGCGAGCGAGTTCGCCCGGGCCGGTTACGTCGCGGTCTTCGCGATCGGCCTGGCGGTTGGGATCGGTCTGATGTACGGGGGCTTCGTCAGGACCAGGACGTGAGTACGGTGAACGCGTGTTCGTCGATTCGCTGATCACGTTCGGCGCCGGGCTGGTCGGATTCCTCTCGCCGTGCGTCCTTCCCTTGCTCCCCGGTTACGTCGGGTTCATTACCGGCTCGGCCGTCGGGGAGCGTGTGCCCATGCGCAAGGCGCTGCCCGGCACTCTGGCCTTCGTTGCCGGACTGACGGTCGTCTTCGTCTCGCTCGGCGCGACGGCGTCGGTGCTTTCGTCCTTCCTTCTCGATCACAAACGCGGCATCGAGATCGTGAGCGGGAGCTTCGTCATAGTTCTCGGAACACTGATGGTGCTCGGCCCCCGGTCGCCGTTCCTGCGGGAGCGCCGGTTCTACTTACGGCCCGGAGGGGGAGTGGGTCGCACGTTCGCCCTCGGTGCGGCCTTCGCTTTCGCGTGGACGCCGTGCATCGGTCCCACTCTGGGTGCGGCGCTCAATCTCGCGGCGACGTCGGACGGCTTGGTCGACGGCATCGGTCTGCTCTTCGCCTACTCACTCGGCATCGGCCTTCCATTCATCGCAGCCGGGCTGGGACTGGTGACGTTCGGCGGCCGTCTCAAACGTCACGGCGCGACCATCCAGCTCGTAGGGGGTGTGCTGCTCGTCGGCGTCGGAGTCTTGATGATCACCGGAAGGCTCACCGACATCACGATCTGGGCGCAGCGCGTGATGGGTGACGTGGGCCTGGACTTCTGGAACTTCTAGAAAGTTTGTGAACTTGTGTACGAGCGCTTGCCCCGGCTAGCATCCGCCACCAAATGAGCAATCCGCCAGCCGACCGGACGCGCACGGGGGCTCGGGTCCGGACGAAGCCGATCCCCGAGGCAACAGTCGCCCGGCTCCCTGTATATCTCAGGGTCCTCGGCGAGCTCGGGGTCCAGCAGATCCAGACGGTGTCCTCCGAGCGCCTGGCCGAAGCCGCCGGCGTGAACCCGCCGAAGGTTCGGAAAGATCTTTCGTACCTCGGCAGCTACGGCACGCGCGGTGTGGGCTACGACGTCTCCTACCTCGTGTACCAGATCTCGCGCGAGCTCGGTCTCACCCAGGACTGGCCGGTCGCGATCGTGGGCATGGGCAACTTGGGGCAGGCGCTCGCCGGTTACAAAGGCTTCCCGGAGCGCGGTTTCCGCATCTCTGCCCTCTTCGACAAGGACGAAGGCCGCATCGGACACAAGGTCGGCGATCTTCCCATCGAGCACATCGACGACCTCGAACGCTCCCTCAAGGAGAAGGACATCTCCATCGCGATCATCGCTACTCCGGCGCCGGCCGCCCAGGAGACGGCCGAACGTCTCGTCGCGGCCGGTGTGAGGTCGGTCCTGAACTTCGCACCGACGGTTCTGACCGTCCCGGACAAGATCCACTTGAGACAGGTCGACCTGTCCGTAGAGCTGCAGATCCTCGCCTTCTACGAGCAGCGTGGGTCCACGCGCAAGGCCCCGAAAGCCTGAAGCCTCGGGCAGCTAGACTGACCCCGATATGGCCATCGTCGTCTGCGGACTGAGCCACAAGACCGTTCCGCTTCCGATACTCGAGCAGGTTGCGTTCACGCCCGAGGCGTTGCCGAAGGCGTTGACGCACCTGGTCGATCACGAGCCGATCCACGAAGCCGTGATCCTGTCGACGTGCAACCGAACCGAGATATACGCGACGGTGCATCGCTTCCATCCGGCCGTTCAAGCCGTCCGCCGATTCGTCTCCGACATCAGCGGCGTGGCGCAAGACCGGGTGTCCGACGGCCTGTACACCTACTACGACACGGCGGCCGTGCGGCACCTGTTCAACGTTGCGTCCGGAACCGATTCCATGGTCGTCGGCGAGCCACAGATCCTCGGACAGGTGCGCGAAGCCTTCCGCATCGCCTCCGAGGAAGGCACGGCGCGCCGGATGCTCGGCGCACTTTTCCAGCGAGCGCTGCGTGTTGGGAAGCGCGCGCGAAGTGAGACGGCTATCTCGCGCCACGTCGTGTCGCTGCCTCAAGCCGCGGCCCGCGTGGCCGCCGACCTGGCCAGCGGACTCGAAGGCAAGCGTGTACTTGTCATCGGAGCCGGGCGTATGGGCGAGCTCGCCGCGCGCGCTTCGCTCGACGGCGGATGCACGAACATCACGATCGCCAACCGGACTCCGGAGAAGGCCGAGCGTCTGGCCGCGGAGCTCGGCGGCAGCGGCGCGTCCCTGGATGCGCTGGCCGAGCTTCTCGCCTCGACCGACGTTCTGATCTCCGGAACGTCGTCGGCCGGTCCGGTCGTCGACGCGCAGACTATCGCCGACGCGACGAACGGCCGGCGCCTGGTTGTCGTTGACGTTGCTGTGCCGCGCGACATCGACCCGTCGGCCCGTGAGCTGGAAGGCGTCGAGCTGCGCGACCTGGACGACCTCCGATCGTTCGTCGACGCGGGGGCCGAGGCGCGTAAGGCCGAGCTCCCCAAGGTCTCCGCGATCGTGGACGAAGAGGTCGAGGACTTCTGCGCCTGGGAGCGTTCGCTCGCCCTCGGTCCGGCCATCACCGAGTTGCGGGAATGGGCGGAACGCATCAGAACCGACGAGGTAGCGAAGCTGGCGCGCAAGGCGGGCATGGACGTAGAAGAGCTCGAGCGGGTTACGAAGGCGTTGGTGAACAAGCTTCTTCACCGCCCGATGACGCAGATGCGCGACCTCGTGCGCGGCAAGGACGGCCAGGTCTATCTCGAAGCCTTCCAGGAGATCTTCGATCTAGATGCCAAGTAGCGTCCTCCGGGTCGGCACCCGAGGGAGCGCACTTGCGCTGACGCAGACCGGACTCGCGGCTGAAGCCCTGCGCAGCGCTGCGCGCGATCGCGGGATCGAGCTCGAAGTCGAGGTAGTCCGCATCACGACGCGCGGCGACGAGATCACCGACCGTCCGTTCGAGGCCATCGGCCCCAAGGGCGTTTTCGCCAAGGAGATCGAGCGCGCGTTGCTCGACGACGAGATCGACGTGGCCGTGCACTCCTTGAAGGACCTTCCGTCCGACGAACCCGAGGGCCTGGTGATCGCCGCCGTCCTGGAACGCGAAGACGCCCGCGATGTTCTCGTCTCGCGCCGTGGTGCGTTGCTTGCCGACCTCGCACCGGATGCGGTGATCGGGACGTCGTCCTCGCGCCGTCGCGCTCTCCTGGGGATCGCGCGTCCCGACCTGCGAACGGTGCCGCTGCGAGGCAACGTCGATACGCGACTGGAGAAGATCCGCAACGGCGAGATGGATGCCGGTGTGCTCGCGGGAGCTGGTCTGGTTCGACTGTCGAGAACCGACGAGATCACGGAATGGCTCGACCCCATGCAGTTCGTTCCTGCACCGGGACAAGGGACGCTCGCGATCGAGGCGCGCACGGATCGCGCGGCCGATGACCTGGCCTGGGTCGGTGAAACCGACCACTCACCAACGCGCATCTGTATCGATGCCGAGCGCGCGTTCATGCGCGGCGTAGAAGGCGGATGCGAGGTTCCGCTCGGAGCGTGGGCGCGCATCGACGGAGACGAGGTGGTTTGCGAGGGGTTCTTGTCGTCGTCGGACGGGACCAAGCACATCCGCGACGCGGCCCGTGGCCGCAACCCTCAACTGGTCGGAACCGATCTCGCCCGCCGCTTCCTCGAAGCGGGCGCCGGCGAGCTCACGGCCCGGCGCTGAATCGAGCCGGCTTTATCGCGGCGGGCGGGCGGTACGCTGGTGCCCCATGCCCTGGTGCCCCCGGTGTGATGAGACCTTCCCCGAGGGGCCCGCGTGTCCGCGTTGCAGCGCTCGCCTGGTCCAGCGCGAGACGGAGAGCATGGCCGACACGATCGAGACGGTCCCCGCGTTGCGAGGTCTGAAGGTCTCGCGCCGCTACCGGCGCGCGCTCCAGCGTTTGTCCGGACCGACGGGACCCTCGCCTCGGGTCCTGGGTCTTGCCGTCTTCATGCTGGTGTTCGCGGTCGGATTCCTGCTCGGGAGACTCGCTACCGTCGATCCGCCGGCCGGGCCCACGGTCCGCGCGCTGCCCAACGTGGAGCCGTTGGCTCTGCCGGGCGTCGAAGGCTCGGCCGTCTACGCCTTGTGGTCGCGGGATGCGCTGGCCACGGTGGCCGCGCAGGATCTCGCCAACGGCGATGTCGTTCCGCGGCTCCGGCTTTCGGCTCCCGTTTCGCTGGGTGAGGTCCAGACCAAGATGGTCACGCTCGGCCGCAACGTCGCGCTCATAGCGGGAGACGAGCGCGATTCCCACGTCGCCTTCGCTGCTCAAGGCGCGGCGCCGCACGGTTGGGTCTCGGGCTCGGAGGCGGCGTGGGTCTCGTCCAACGAGCTCTTGGTCCGCCATCGCGATCGTTCGTTGACGAGATGGATCATCGACGGGGACTCTTTGCGCTCGGAGGCCGCGGGTCGAGCCGACCGGCTGTGGCAGACGCCGGACGGAGCCGTCGTGATGAGCGACGGACTCATCCGCAACGGATCACAAGCCCTCCGGGGCCGCGGGCTCAGACATCCGCCGTCGGGACGCGTGCTCTCTGTGTCACCCGACGGCAAGCAAGCCTTCGTCGACAACGACGGACCGGCGTTCTGGAACGGGCGTTCTCTCGAACGCGTTCACGTGGACTCCACCGACGTCGTCGGCGCGAGCTACGAGCCCTCCGGCGCTCGCGTGGCGATGG
Source organism: Actinomycetota bacterium (assembly GCA_040905525.1). Taxonomy (GTDB): domain Bacteria; phylum Actinomycetota; class JAICYB01; order JAICYB01; family JAICYB01; genus JBBDRJ01. The sequence goes on along the minus strand of JBBDRJ010000016.1, from coordinate 43,874 downwards.
TGCTTCGCTCCGACGGCGAGCTCACGCTCGCCATATCGAACCTTCGCGGCAACGTCGCGCTGAAACCGCTGGACGCCCGTTATCACGATTGCCCGCCGGTGCCCACGTGGGACGAGAACGGAAGGTGGGTCTACGTAGCTGTTGGCGACGGACTCCTGTACGCCGCCGAAGCCAGCGGCGGCCGCGTTAGTCAGGTACGCACCAACGTCGTCGGCTGCGGGCTCGCTTGGGTTCCTTAGAGGGGGGCGCTACGCGCCATCCTGAGAGCCGGGGAATCGTTTACCTGGTGGGCGCCGGACCCGGGGACCCTGGGCTCATCACGCTCCGGGGAGCCGAGTTGCTCGCGCGGGCCGACCTCGTCGCCTACGACCGGCTCGTCCATCCCGATCTCCTGAAGCTCGCGGCGAACGCTGAGCTCGTCGATGTCGGCAAGCAGCCGGGATCCAGCGCCGAGGGTCAGGCGCGCATCAACCAGTTGCTCATCGACGAAGCGCGCGCGGGGAAGATCGTTGTGCGTCTCAAGGGCGGCGATCCCTTCGTTTTCGGGCGCGGTGGTGAAGAGGCGGAGCTTCTAGCCGGCGCCGGTGTCCCGTTCGAGATCGTCCCCGGAGTGACCTCGGCCGTAGCCGGGCCGGCTTACGCCGGCATCCCGCTGACCCACCGCGATCACGCGTCGTGGGCGGCGATCGCCACCGGTCACCTATCTGAGGGGCCGCCTGACGGCGGATCCGGGGATCCCACCAAGGATTCATCGGCCCTCGACTGGGAAGCGCTCGCGCGCGCTCCCACGGCCGTGTTCCTGATGGGGACCCAGCGTCTGGGCGAGATCGCCGGCGAGCTACAAACGGCCGGACGCTCGCCGGACACACCAGCGGCGGTCGTGTCGTGGGCCACGTGGCCGCAGCAACGCGTTGTGCGCTCGACGCTCGAGAAGATCGCCGACGCGGTGGAGAGCGCCGAGATCGGACCACCGGCCGTGCTGATCGTTGGCGACGTCGTCACGCTCAACGACCGGATCGATTGGATCAGCCGGAAGCCCTTGTTCGGTAAGCGCGTGTTCGTAACGCGAACGCGATCTCAGGCCGGACACTTGTCCGCACGCCTTCGCGAGCTGGGAGCCGACGCCCTCGAGTTCCCGGCGATCAAGATCGTCGAGCCCTCCAGCTTCGAGCCCCTCGACACGGCGCTGGCCGGTCTGTCCAGCTTCGGATGGATCATCTTTACGAGCACGAACACCGTCGACGCGGTCTTCGCGCGTTTGGATAGGCAACGAAAGGATGCTCGCGCTCTGGCCCCCAACAGGATCGCGGCCGTCGGTCCGTCGACGGCCGATGCGTTGCGTGCCCACGGCATCGAGGCGAACCTCGTCCCGGAGACGTTCACCTCCGAGGCTCTAGCCCAAGCCATGGGCGATGCGACCGGCAGCTCGGTTGTTCTGTTGCCGCAGGCGGAGAACGCACCCGACGATCTGCACGCGCGATTGGGCGCGCAAGGTTGGGGCTGCATCGTCGTGCCGGCCTACCGAACCGAGGTCGACGACTCGAGCGTGTCGACCGGACGCGAAGCCCTGGACGCCGGCGTCGATGCCGTTGTCTTCACCTCGGCCAGCACCGCGAGCAATTTCGTAGAGCTCTGGGGTCAGCCCCCGGCGTCCACGATCGTTTGCTGCATCGGCCCCCGCACCGAGCAGGCCGCCCGTGAAGCGGGCGTCCACGTCGACGCAACGGCCGATGAGCACACGATCGACGGTCTGGTCAACGCGCTCATCTCTGCTGTGGGACGCTAGACACCCGATGCCGTTTCCCATCCAGCGCCCCCGGCGGTTGCGACGCACTCCTGCGCTGCGCGAGCTTGCGCGCGAAACCGACGTATTGCCCCGGCACTTGATCGCACCGCTCTTCGTCAAGGAGGGGCTAAGCGACCCCGAGCCGATCTCTTCGATGCCCGGCCACGCCCAGCACACGATCGAGTCGTTGGTAAAGGAGGCGAGGGAGATCTCCTCGCGCGGCGTGCGGGCCTTCCTGCTCTTCGGGATCCCGGCCAAGAAGGATGCGGTTGGCTCGGCCGCCTACGACGCCGGCGGCATCTCTCAGGTCGGTCTTCGTGCCCTTCGCGACGAGCTCGGCGACGAAGCCGTCCTCATCGGCGATCTCTGTCTGTGCGAGTACACAGACCACGGACATTGCGGCGTACTGGAGGATGGATCGGTTCGCAACGACGCAACGCTCGAGCTCTACGCGCGCACCGCGGTCGCGCAGGCCGAGGCCGGCATCGATCTGGTGGCACCGTCCGGAATGATGGACGGACAGGTTGCCGCCATCCGTGACGCCCTCGACGCCGCCGGACATCAAGACACGGCGATCATGGCCTACGCCGCGAAGTACGCGTCGGCCCACTACGGACCTTTCCGCGAAGCGGCCGAGTGCGCGCCGCAATCCGGCGATCGAGCCGGATACCAGATGGACTCGTCCAACGTTCGAGAAGCGCAGCGCGAAGCCGTGCTCGACATCGATGAAGGCGCCGACGTGGTGATGGTGAAGCCGGCGCTGGCCTACCTCGACGTGATCCGCGCCGTCTCCGAGATCTCGCCGGTCCCTGTAGCCGCCTACAACGTGTCCGGCGAGTACGCGATGGTGAAAGCGGCGGCCGAGCGGGGATGGATCGACGGCGAGCGCGTTGCGACCGAGCACCTGACCGCCATACGTCGCGCGGGGGCCGATCTCGTGATCACGTACTTTGCGAAGGAGCTCGCCGAGCGCCTGGCCGGATGAGCGACCGGCACCAGCGAGCTCGATCCCTGATCCCCGGCGGTGTTTCCTCGCCCGCCCGGGCTTTCGGCGCCGTCGGCGGGGATCCGATGTTCGCCGACCACGGCGAAGGCGCCTATCTCGTCGACGCCGACGAGAAGCGTTACATCGACTACATCCAGGGATTCGGCGCGGTGATCCTCGGACACGCCGATCCCCGCGTAGCCGAAGCGGTCGCTACGGCGGCCACACGTGGCGGCGCGGTGGGCTTGAGCACGGAAGCCGAGATCCGACTGGCCGAGCTGGTCGTGGAGCGCGTTCCGACCGCGGAACGGGTTCGCTTCGTGACATCGGGAACCGAGGCGTCGATGACGGCCGCGCGCATCGCGCGAGCGGCCACGTCACGCAACCTGATCGTGAAGTTCGAGGGCTGCTACCACGGCCACTCCGACGCGTTCCTCGCCAGAGCCGGCTCGGGAGTCGCAACCCTCTCGATCCCGATGGCCGCCGGTGTCCCACACGCGAGCATCGAGGACACCGTAGTCCTGCCGTTCAACGACACTGCACAGATTGAGAAGTTTTTCGAAGAACGAGGCGATGAGATCGCGGCGGTCTTCGTCGAACCGGTCGCGGCCAACATGGGAGTCATCACTCCCGAACCGGGATTCCTCGACACCATCCTCAATACCTGTGGTGTGCACGGCGCCGTGAGCGTCTTCGACGAGGTCGTTACCGGTTTCCGACTCGCCCAGGGTGGCGCTCAGGAGGTGTTCGCCCTCCGGCCCGACCTGACCATGCTCGGCAAGGTGCTCGGCGGCGGGTTGCCGGTGGGCGCCGTCGCCGGCCGTGCCGAACTGATGGATCTTCTCGCACCCGTTGGACCCGTTTATCAAGCGGGAACATACGCGGCTCATCCGCACGCCATGGCCGCCGGGGTCGCGGTGCTCGATGCCCTGACCGCCGACGACTACGCCACTCTCGAAGGCACCGCGGCGAGGCTGGCCGACGGGCTGAGCTCGGCGGCCAAGAACGCCGGAGCCGCGGCGAGCATCGTGCGGGCCGGGACTTTCCTTTCGGTGTTCTTCTCCGCTGAAGCTCCACGGGACTTCGAGGGATCGCATTCTTCGGACCGGGACGCCTTCGCCGATTTCCATCGCCGCATGCGCGACGCCGGAGTGCTCATCGCACCTTCACCGTTCGAGGCGTGGTTCCCGTCCCTCGCCCACGGCGAACGGGAGATCGATCTGACCGTGAAGGCTGCCGCCGCAGCGTTCGACGCTCTAAGTCGCTAACCCCGCGGCCGCCAGCCGTTTGGCCACCCATTCTCTTGGGGACGACTGCGTGGCCAAGTGGCGCAGCAAGTCTCTTATCTGGAAGCGCTCGGCGTCCGGCAACTCCAGCGCCTGCTCGATGGCTTCCGAAGTGCCGGCGACGTCGAAGGGGTCGATCCCGATCGTGGCCGGGCCCATCTGTTCGTACACGCCCGCATTGCGGGACAGGACGATCGATCCGGCCCGGCGATTTGCCACCGCACCTTCCTTGGCCACGAGGTTCAGTCCGTCGATCACCGGGTTCACCAAGAGGACGTCGAACAGCTCGAGCGCGGCCAGCGATTTGTAGAAGTCGTCCTCGGTGTGAAGCTCGATGGTGTCCGGGAACCTCTCGGCGATCCTGTCCGCCACCACGCGGCATTCCTCGAAGTACTGCCTATAGACGGCGACGCTTTGGCGCGACGGGTACATCTGCGCCAGGAAATGCACCTTCGAAGCGAGGTCGTCACGTCGTTCGAGCAACTGCTCGTAGGCGAGGAACCCTCGGAGCGGATTCTTCGAGAGGTCCGTCCGATCCACTCGGACGACCAGGCTGCGATCGCCGCGGACGCGTTCGTGCTCCTCGACCCAAGACTTGGTCCGGGGATCCGCCAGGTCGGTTTCCAGCCTGGCAACGTCAAGGGGCACCGGTGCGACGAAGATGGAGATCGACCGGCCGTCGTGCTCGACGCGATCTTGCGTGACTCGGGTGCCGGGTATCCACCGCCGGCAGCTCGCGAGAAAAGCGTCCGCCCAGCGCTGCGCGTGAAAACCAACGGCGTCGTAGGCGAGCATCGAGCTGAGGATCTCGACCGTGAGTGGCTCCGGGAAGTGCGAGAAGTAGTCGGCGTCACACCACGGGGTGTGGTGGAAGTAGCTGAGCGGCCGCTCATCCTTCTCGTCGCGGAGCATGCGTCCGGCGAGCAGAAGGTGGTAGTCGTCGATCAGCACGGCGTCGGCCCGCGTCTGCGCAGCGGCAACGGCGAAGCGTCGATTGACCTCTGCGTAGGCTTCCCAGGCCCGCGCGAAGGTGGAGTCGAATGCCGGTTCGCCCGTCTCCTCGAACAGGTAATGGAACAGGAACCACAGGTACTCGTTCGAAACGATCTCGTAGTGCGCGGCGTGGACTTCCTGAGGCAGGTCGAGGAGGAGCGCCCGGAAGTGCTGCTCTTCGCGTCCCTCGGGCGCCATGCGCGCGACCTCGCGGTCGGTGTCGCTGAGCGCGGCTGCGATCCACGTTCCCCCCGCGGCTTCCAGCACGGGATAGATGGCCGCTATGAGCCCTCCGCCTCCGCGTCTGGAGACGAGGGCCCCGTCCGAGCGCTCGTATGCGAAAGGACCACGATTCGAGCAGACGATCAACTCAGGCAGCGCCGTACATGCCCCTTGCGATCAAGCCTGATCCAGATCACCAAATAGCTTCAGCCAATCGCCGAGCTCTCGCGTTGTGAGGAACTTCTCTCGGACGAGCTCGCGCCCGGCCTCCCCCATGGATTCGGCGAGCTCCGGGTTTTCGAGCAGCTCGATCGTGCGGCTCGCGCACTCCTCGACGGAATCGATCAGATACCCGGTTCGCCCGTCCTCGACCTGCAGGGTGATGCCGCCGGCGCGTCCTCCGAGCACGGGCTTGCCTTTCCAAGCCGCCTCCGACACGGTCAGGCCGAATCCTTCGCGGATCGACTTTTGGATCACCACGTTCGCTGCGCGCTGGAAGCAGTTGATGGTCGTGTTCCCGACCTGCTGGAAGTTGGACAGGATCAGCAAGTCCCGATCGTCACCCCTCTCGCGGAGGAGCTCGTCGTAAAGGACCAGCCCTTCGGGGTCATCGTGAGCGAGGGAGCCGGCGAGCAGAAGCTGCACATCGGGGATCTTCTCCTTGACGGTCTGGTAGGCGCGGATCACGCCGCGTGGGTCCTTCCACGGATCGAAGCGCGAGACCTGTGTGATGACCGGACGCTTGAGGTCGATGCCGTACTGACGGCAGATGTCGGCCACCGTGACCTGCTCGAGATGCGAGTTCTTGGGTGACGTGGGGTCGATCGATGGGGGCGAAACAACAACGCGGTCTCCCGGGACATCCGGCTGGACGAACTCCTTCATGGTGAAGACCATCGCTTCATACGGCTCGAGGAACTGCCGGACGAAGCTCCAGATCTCCGGATGGGGATCCGCGCAGTCGATGTGGCAGCGCCAGATCCAATGCTTGGCGATGTCGAACCTTCTGTCGCCGAGCAGCGCGGGTATGGCCATGGGCTGCGGATCGTGGACGACGGCGATGTCGTAGCCGCCGGGGAGCGATTCCAGGTTGGACCGGACGGTCTCGAGGTAGTGCTCCTGCATGTCGCGGTCCCAGGGCGCCTGCTTGTTTCCCTGGAAACCGTTGTGGATGCCCTTTGTGATCTCGAAGAAGCGCTCGTCGCCATCGATGACGCCCCAATTGGCGTTCAGGCCCAGGTCTTCCAGTAGTGGGATCTGGGCGAGCAGCACCTCGGCGACGCCGCCCCCGTATTCGGTGGAGTTGATGTGCAGGACCCTCTTGCCTCCGAGCTGGAGCGCTTTGCGCTGGAGGTCGTTTATGACCTCGTTGGCCACGATCGAGCGAAAGTTGTCGATCGGGCTCGGCCACACGGGGACTATGCGCATCTTCGGTTTCCAACTCCCTGGTCTAGGCGATGCGGACTCTATCTATACCTGCCTGCAACGTTGCGCGTCGTTTCGGGTACTAGGTCAACAGCGGATGAGTCAACTACGATGAGTCGGCCAGGCGCAAATGAGCACACACCCGCCGACAGAAGAGCGCTTCCGGCGCTGGGGGATCATCGCGTGGTCGACGATCGGCGTGGTGATCCTCGCCGGCGGGCTGCTGTGGGCCCTCACTCGGGTGCAAGAGATCTTCCCTTCGCTCGTGGTTGCGCTGATCACGATCTACATCCTCAATCCGGTCGTTTCTCGACTCGAGAAACGAGGAGTGCCACGCCTGGCCGGCAGCTGTCTGTCCTACCTCGCCCTCATGACGATCGTCGCTGTCGGGATCGTGCTGCTCATCCCTGTCCTCATCGATCAAGGTCAAGAGTTCGCCGAGGACTTCCCGAAAACGTGGGACCGGTTCGCCGACGTGTCGCACAACCTTTCGGTGTGGCTCGACGATCGCTTCGGCGTGACGGTGAACGTGCGCGAATGGATCGGAAGCCGAACCGACCTGATCACCGACAACCTCGGCCGCGTGGGTCGGTTCCTTCAGGGCGCGGCAACGACGGCCGGATTGATCCTGATCGGTGTCGTCCTCGGCTTCTACCTCCTGGTCGATCTGCCGCGCCTGCGTCGCGCGACCTTGCGACTCATACCGCCGGACCGCAGAGACGAGGCGAAGGAGGTCGCTTCCGAGGTCGGGACGGCGATGGGCGGATTCTTCCGTGGGCAGCTCCTCGTCGCGCTGGTCGTCGGAATCATGTCTTCGCTCGCCCTGTGGCTGATTGGCCTTCCGTACTGGGCAGTGGTGGGCATGATCGCGGGCTTCTTCAATCTCGTTCCGATGATCGGGCCCTTCGTCGGTGCCGTCCCGGCCATGCTCATCGCAGCAGCGCTTTCACCGCCGATAACCATCCTTTGGGTGGCCTTGGCGCTGACGGGCGTCCAGCAGATCGACAACCATTTCATCTCGCCCAACGTCATGCGCTGGGCGGTGCGATTGCATCCGGTGACGATCATGATCTCGCTGATCGCCGGCGCGACTCTTGCCGGATTCTTCGGGATGTTGCTGGCCGTGCCGGTGGTTGCGTCGGCCAAGATGATCGCGAGCCACTTCTGGCGCACCAGGGTCCCGTGGGGCCACGAAGTCTTCTCCGACGAAGAAGAGTCCGAGCTCGTTCCGGACGTACAGGCGACTCCCTCCGAAGTGGAGGCGAAGAGCGCCGGCGAACAAGCCAAGACCGTTGCCGAATCCACGTACGGGAGTGGATCGAAGCCCCAGAGCGGCTCGGACCCAGTTACTTAGGCGCACAAGCCCCATCGATTGCCCACACTGTGTGTTTCTGGAATCATGGGTAGCGGTTCATCAAGAGGGGTGGAGGGACCGGCCCTGTGAAGCCCCGGCAACCGGTGAGGCTGGCCAGCCAGCCGAGCGAGGTGCTAACGCCGACCCGAGCGCGGGGGCGATGAGCTAGGAGCGCGAAGAGCGCCCCCGTCGCTTAGTCGGCGGGGGTTTTTGTTTTTCGGCTCCGTGCCGCGCCGAAGGCGAAGCCGGAGGCGTTAGGAGGAATTAGTTGGCGCAGATCGACAAGCTCAAGTGCAGGGAGTGCGGTCGGACCTACGACGTCGCGCCCATACACGTCTGCGAATTCTGTTTCGGCCCCCTGGAGGCCGACTACGACTACGCCGCCATCGACGCAGCGATCAGCCGCGAGCAGATCGCGGCGGGTCCGCGCTCGATCTGGCGCTACGTGGATCTCCTGCCCGTCGCCGAGTCGACGCCGCGCGTCGATCTCGGGGCTGGGTTCACACCGCTTGTGCCCGCCCCGCGCCTGGGAGCCGAGCTCGGTATCAGCGACCTGTGGCTGAAGAACGACACCGTCAATCCGACCTACTCCTTCAAGGACCGCGTGGTGTCGGTCGGGTTGACGAAGGCTCGCGAGTTCGGGCTTCGCGTGGCCGCGGCCGGCACTACGGGCAATCTCGGGAACTCCGTGGCTGCACATGCCGCCAAGGCCGGGATGCCTGCGGTTGTGTTCATGCCCGCCGACCTCGAGGCCGGAAAGATCATCACGACTTCGGTGTACGGCGCGACGATCGTGGCGATCAAGGGCAACTACGATGAAGTGAATCGACTCTGCGCCGAGGTGGCCGACTCCTATCCCTGGGCCTTCGTAAATACCAACATCCGGCCCTTCTATTCAGAAGGCTCGAAGACCTTGGCCTTCGAGGTTGTAGAGCAACTGGGATGGAAGTATCCCGACCACATCGTCGTTCCGATCGGTTCCGGCTCGCAGCTCGTGAAGGTACGCAAGGGTCTGGACGAGCTCGACAAGGTGAGACTGATGCCCGCCGCGCCGCACACCAAGGTGCACGGCGCACAGGCGCTCGGATGCTCTCCGGTGGCGCAGGCCTTCGCAGAGGGCGTGGACCACGTCCGTCCGCAGAAGCCGGACACGATCGCGAAGTCGATCGCCATCGGGAACCCGGCCGACGGTCCTTACGCATTGCAGGCGATCCGCGAGACCGGGGGCCGGGCAGACACGGTCACCGAGGAGGAGATCGTCCAGTCGATCCTGCTTCTCGCGCGCACGGAAGGGATCTTCACCGAGACGGCCGGTGGAGTAACCGTCGGTGTGCTGGCGAAGCTGGCGCAAGCCGGCGTGTTCTCGCCCGGTGAGCGTGTTGTCGCGCTGATCACGGGGATGGGATTGAAGACCATCGAGGCCGTAGCCGATCGCGCCGGCCCGGCGGTTACGATCACACCGTCCCTCGATGAGTTCGAGGACAAGGTCGAGCTGGGACTCATCCCGAACGGCCGAGGTTCAGCCCGAAAGGAGAAGGATTGAGCGTCAAGGTCCGGATCCCGACTCCACTGCGCAAGCTGACCAAGGAGCAGGCCGAGGTCGATGCCGCGGGGTCGACCATCCGCGCCGTCGTCGACGACCTGGAGAAGCAATTTCCCGGGTTCAAGGAGCGGATGTGCGACGACGCCGGCGAGCTACGTCGATTCGTGAACGTGTACGTAGGCGAAGAAGACATCCGCTTCCTGAAAGGGTTGGACACCGAGATCCCCGAAGGGGAACAGGTGTCGATCATTCCCGCGGTAGCCGGCGGATAGTCACGGCCTCTCCCCCCTTGCGCCGGGGTGTTGGATAGTTGGCGCATCCGAATCTTGATGTCTTCTCGTCGTAGGAGGTGATTGATGCCGAAGTACCTGCTGATCGCCAGTTACACCGCCCAGGGGGCCAAGGGGCTCCTCGAGGACGGAGGATCCAAGCGGCGTAAGACGGTCGAGATGATGGCCAAGGACTTGGGAGGAAAGGTCGAGTCCTTCTATTTCGGGTTCGGTAGCGACGATGTGTACGTCATCATCGACGTGCCCGACCACGCGTCAGCGGCCGCGGCAAGTCTCGTCGTCTCGGCGAGCGGGGGGGTAAGTTCGCGTACGGTCGTCCTCCTCACTCCGGAGGAGATGGACGACGCCGCGAAGAAGTCCGAGAAGGTTGGCTACAAACCGCCGGGCACGTAGTTCGGGGGCGCTGTAGAAATGCAGAAGGGGCCGGTTCGCCGGCCCCTTCTACTTCTCTCCCCCGAGAGTTCTGTTTCTCAGGATCGCGCGTAGCGCGCCCCTGTAATTAATCGCGCGTAGCGCGCCCCCTGTAATTAAATGAAGAGCTGGATGTCCGACTCCGACATCCGCTGAAGCGCGGTCGCGGCTCCCACCGTCTCGTCCAGGCCGTCGATCATGTCCTCGCGCTTCAGGCCCATCAGATCCATAGTCATCTGGCACGGCCAGAGCTTCACACCGAGCTGCTGGGCCATCTCGAGCAGCTCCTGAGGCTCGGCGACCTTGTATTCCTTGGCGAGCTGGCGCATCATCATCGGCCCCATCCCGCCCATGTTCAGCTTGGACAGACCGAGGTGCTCGGTGCCGCCGCGGTTGAAGATCGAGAGCATCTTCTGTTTGAAGCCCTTGCCCGTGACACGCTTGTCGTTCTTTTGAAGGATCCGCAGGCCCCAGAAGGTGAAGAAGACGGCCACCTCCATGCCTGAGGCGGCAGCGGTGGTGGCCAGGATCAGCGTTGGCCAAACCTTGTCGAGCTCGCCCGACCAGGCGATGATCGTCATCTTCTTTGCGCCTCCGCCGTTGGCTTCGGCGTGGTGCCCGTTCGGGCCGTTCGGCGCGCTGATCTGGTCGCTCATTACACCTTCTCCTGACTGGACCGATATCCTAGGAAACCGGTAGGGATTTGTCCAGTTGAAATCCCAGTAAGCTATGGGTAATTATATCCCTACCCAGGACTGGAGTGAAGATGAAGTTTTCCCAGCGCACGGAGTACGCCCTGCGGGCCCTGCTGGAGCTCGGCCGCCGGGCCGGCGAGGCCGACGGCGAGCCGGCACCCGTGCCCAATCGGGAGATAGCTGCCGCTCAGCGCATCCCCGAGCGCTTCTGCGAGCAGATCCTGGCCGACCTGCGCCGCGCCGGATTCATCTCCAGCCAGCGCGGCGCCTGCGGCGGTGTTCGGCTGGTGCGGGACCCAGCCACGCTCACCGTGAGCGAGGTCGTCGACGTGGCCGAGGGCCCGGTCGTGACCCAGGCCTGCCTCGACCCCTTCGACGACGCCGCCCGGGCCCAGGCGCACTCCGCCATCCAGGAGCTGTGGCTGGACGTCCAGATCACCATCCGCGACCGCCTCGCGAGCGTCACGCTCGCCGACCTCATCAAGCGCCAAGACGAGCTCGACCGAACCTCCTACCTCGTCTTCCAGATCTGATGCCAATCTCATGAACGGCGAACCGCTCAACATCCCGCGTCCCAAGCGCGGCAGCGAAGGCCAATGGGGTATGGGCTACCGCGAGCCTCTGAACGCTGCCGAGCAGATGAAGCGGGACGACAACCCGCTGAACGTCAAGGACCGCATCTTCTCCTACGCCGAGCAGTGGAAGCGCGGAGAGATCTCGAGCGTCGACAACATCTTCGTCGCCGACTTGCGTTCCCGCTTCCGTTGGTACGGCCTGTACACGCAGCGTCCCGAGGAGGACGGCTACTTCATGTGGCGCATCCGTATCCCGGGCGGCGTCCTTACTTCGGACCAGACGCGAGCCATCGGCAACATCTCGAAGGAGTTCGGTCGCGACGTCGCCGACATCACCGACCGCCAGAACATCCAGCTCCATTGGATCCGGCTGACCGACGTCCCCGAGATCTGGGAGCGGCTGGAAGCCGTCGGACTTCAAACGACGGAAGCATGCGGGGACACGCCACGCAACATCCTCGGTTGCCCGCTGGCCGGTGTGGACGCCGACGAGATCATCGACGGCACAGAGCTCGTCCTCGAGTGCAACGAGCGGATCGTCGGCGATCCCGAGTTCTCGAACCTCCCACGCAAGTACAAGCCGTCCATCACGGGTTGCCGTCACCAATGCGCCGTGCACGAGGCCAACGATGTCTCGTACGTGGGCAACGAGCTGGACGACGGAACTAAGGGCTTCGATCTGTGGGTCGGCGGCGGTTTGTCCTCGACGCCGCACTTCGCCCAGCGTCTCGGCGTTTTCGTCAAGCCCGAACAGGTCGTCGAGACCTTCGTCGGAGTGACTTCGATCTTCCGCGACTACGGGTACCGACGTTCACGCAACAAGGCCCGGCTCAAGTTCCTGATGGCCGAGTGGGGACCCGACCTGTTCCGCCGGGTGCTCGAGGAGAAATACCTCGGCTACCAGCTCGCCGACGGACCGATGGCCAAGCCCTCGTCCAACGTTCACCGCGACCACACCGGCGTGGGCCGTCAGAAGGACGGACAGAACTACCTCGGATTCGCGTTGCGCAACGGCCGCATCACCGGTACGGAGCTCAACGCACTCGCCGACCTCGCCGACGCCGAAGGTCAGGGACGTCTTCGCGCCACGCCGCTACAGAAGATGGTGCTGCTCGACATCCCCGACGAGCGCCTCGCGGCGACCATGGACTCCCTCGACGACCTCGGCTTCCCCGTGTTCGCATCGGCTTTCCGCAACGGGATGATGGCCTGCACGGGCATCGAGTTCTGCAAGCTGTCGATCGTCGAGACCAAAGCCCGGGCCGAGTGGCTGTACGGCGACCTCGAGAAGCGCCTTCCAGATTTCGACGAGCCGATCCGCATCAACGTGAATGGTTGCCCGAACTCATGCGCGCGCTACCAGCTCGCGGACCTCGGGTTCATGGGCGTCTTGGTCACCGAGAAGGTGAACGGCAACGGCGAGGTCGACCGCCTCGAGGGGTTCAACGTGCACCTCGGTGGTCACCTCGGAGAGCCGCGCGCCTTCGGTCAGAAGGTCCGGGGTCTGCGTTTGCGCGCCGACGAGCTTTCGTCGTTCGCCGAGCGCGTGATCCGTCTGTACCAATCGCAACGCAACGGGCATCGAAGCTTCGGTGAGTGGATCACCTCACTCGACCCCAAGAAGGTCAACGCATTGGCGCAAGAAGCAGCTAAAGGACTCGAGCGCGTCGGGCCCAAGCCCGTCGCAGAGGAGGACATCCGTCCCAATGACGATCGTGACGAGGAACGTGAGCGATTCCACCAAAGAATCGCTACTACCGCTCGCTGAGCTTCACCCGGATCCGGGTGACCTTCACGAGCTGAGCACGCGGTTCCGCGACGCGCATCCCGAGGAGATCCTCGCGTGGGCGTTCGAGTACATCCCGAACCTGGCGATCGGCACGAGCTTCCAGCTCGGCGGCCTGATCAACATCCACATCGCGCGCGATGTCGTGGATCCCGTGCGCGTGCTGTTCCTCGAGACCGGCTTCCATTTCCCTGAGACACTCGCGTTCCGCGACCGGCTCGTTGAGGACTGGAAGCTCGAGCTTCTCCAGACGACCCCCACACTCGGCCCGGAGCGTCAGGCGCGCGAGATCCATCCCGAGCTGTACCGCGTCGACCCCGACCAGTGCTGCCAGCTCAACAAGGTGCTGCCGATGGAAGCGGCACTCGACGAGCTCGGCGGGTGGGTCACCGGTGTGCGCCGCGACCAGTCACCGTCGAGGACGAACACGGAGATCTTCGAGATCCAAGAGCTCACGTCGGGACGCAAGATCTGGAAGGTCAACCCTCAGGCCTTCTGGACGCGCGCGCAGGTAGAGGAGTACTCGAAGCAGCACGATCTGCCGCGTCACCCGCTCTACGACGAGGGCTACCTGTCCATCGGTTGCGCGCCGTGCACCAAGCCCGTGGCCAACGGCGAGGACGAACGCTCGGGACGCTGGGACGGATTCGACAAGGCCGAGTGCGGCATCCACTCGATTGGGAACGGCAACGGCGTCGATGCTAGTAGTGCCGACGGTTCCGCGACGGCGCTAAGGGCGAAGATCTAGTTCACCTTGGGCGCTTGAATCGTCGATTCCACCCAAACGCAGTCGTATCGCCGCTTGGGCTTGACGTCCCACAAGTACGAGGAATAGGTCGAGCGGAATAGTGCCAACGCCGCCGCCCCTAGATGGATCCATAAGGGGAACGTCCGGCGACACCAAGTAGGAATGACCGGCGAAACGTGGATGGCGCTCCATCAGAGCGCGGAGGCCATGGCGAGAGTGATCACTAGACGACGACACCTCGATCGCCAGAGGGCTCTCCGGATCATCAAGAACTAGGTCGACCTCATCTCTGCCGTCACGCCAGTGGAACAGTCGTTGATTCGTGTTCAGGGTCATCACGTGTAACTGAGAAGCAACAAGGTTTTCGAGAAGCAGACCCATCTCTTCCGGACGACGAAGCGGAGCCAGCCCTCTCTGCAGGGCGGCATTGCGGAGCGCCGTGTCGACGAAGTAAATCCGTCGACCTCGCTTCTGCACACTTGCTTCACGTCCTGAGTAATTGGGAAGCGTGAAGACAAGGAATGCTCGTTCGAGGTACGAGATATAGCGATCGAGCGTTGGCTGTGAAATCCTAAGCTCGCCGCACATACGGCTTGGGGAGATGATTCCCGTGACCTGTCCTGCGAGTGAATAGAGGAGTCGTTCAAGGGCCATTGGATCATCAATTGCGTATGACTGCGGGATGTCCTTGTAAACTGCTCGTTCGATCGCGTCGCCGCGTAGTACACGTTGAGACTCAAGCAGGCGCGTTTCCAAGTCGTCTGGTCCGATGTCCTTATTGAGACGGAGCAGCAGTTCTGGGAACCCCCCAGTCAAGAGGTAGGCCTGCCTTTGCCCTTCCAAGTCACCGAGATCCAGGCGATCCTGAAAGGTGTATTCGATTGTGCGTGCGAGCGATTTGCCGAAATGCACGTGGGGTTCGATTTTCAGAAGGTCTAGGAACTCGGTAAACAGGTACGGCATGAGGATGTGCTCGTCCCATCGACCGAGACCACTCTCTAAGCGCCGTCGCCCCAAGGCTGCGGTTGCGCTGGATGTCGCGATCACGCGTATTGGGTAGTTCTGGTCGTGAAACGTTTTCAGCCAGAGATCCCAATCCTTCGCATACACAAGTTCGTCGAAGAAGAGGTGTGCAGGCTCCGACTCGCTTGCTCCGGCCAAATCGATTGCCGCTCGCACCAACTGATCCAGACTCGAGTCGAGAAGCAAGGGGTGGTCTAGCCGGAAGAACCAGAGACTCCTGCGTGGAACGCCCTGCCCCAAGAGTCGCTTCACTGTCTGGTACATCGCGGTGGTTTTGCCAACGCGCCTTGGGCCGACGACGACCTGGAAGCGGCTCAGATCAGCATCCAGGACGCGCTGGTAGAGTCCGCGAGCCAATTCTCTTTCGATTGGAGGGGCGAACGTGGCTGGCACCCGACCGGTCGACTGCCACGGATTTTGGTCCGTCAGGACCCGGATGACGTCCTCGTCGGTGGGCTCCCAATTAGCCACATCAGCCTCCTGCTATGTTTCCTGTTTGGCCATTAGCATACACAGCCAGAATGTTAATGGGGCGACTACATTCACGGGGGGCCGACTCCGTTGTCTATCGGGCTCGGAAGCGCCACCGGGGCCCCTCTTGCGATAATCAGGCACTCAATCGAAAGGGATCTGAGTCGTGACCGACCATCTGATTGCGCCGCACGGCGGCGTCCTGAGAAACCTGATCGTCGACGAAGACCGTCGCGGCGAGCTCCGTAAGGCGTCCCGCGACTGGGCGTCCTGGGACCTGAGCGAGCGCCAGATCTGCGACCTCGAGCTTCTTTTGTCCGGCGGGTTCTCTCCGCTGGACGGTTTCCTGGGCCAAGCCGATTACGAATCGGTCCGGGACAACATGCGTCTGGCCGATGGCACGCTGTGGCCGATCCCCGTCGTGCTCGACGTCACCGAAGAGTTCGCGTCCGGTTTGGGATCTGGTGCGTCGGTCGCGTTGCGCGACCCGGAGGGGACGATGCTCGCCGCTCTTCACGTCGAGGACGTTTGGACTCCCGATCGTGCAGCCGAGGCCGAGGCGGTGTACGGCACGGGTTCGCCCGAGCACCCGGGCGTTTCTCACGTGCTCCAGCGCACCAATCCCGTTTACGTCTCCGGCCGTCTCGAAGGCGCCGAAGCGCCGACCCACTACGACTACCGCGAGCTCCGGCTCAGGCCGGCCGAGCTTCGGGCCGAGTTCACGCGGCTCGGCTGGCGGAAGATCGTTGCGTTCCAGACGCGCAACCCGATGCACCGCGCGCATTTCGAGCTGACCGTGCGAGCGGCAACGGATTCGGGTGCCAACCTGCTCGTGCATCCGGTTGTTGGCATGACCAAGCCGGGAGACGTCGATCACTACACGCGCGTGCGCTGCTACGAAGCATTGCGCCGGCACTACCCGAAGGGGACGGCGACGCTCTCGTTGCTGCCGCTGGCGATGCGGATGGGCGGTCCGCGGGAGGCCGTCTGGCACGCGATCATCCGCAAGAATCACGGCTGCACACACTTCATCGTCGGACGCGATCACGCCGGACCGGGTTCCGATTCGTCCGGTAAGGAGTTCTACGGACCGTACGAGGCGCAGGAGCTGCTTCGTTCGCATGAGGAAGAGCTCGGCGTCCGGATGGTCCCGTTCCAGATGATGGTCTTCGTCGAGGACCGCGATGCGTACTTCCCGGTGGATCAGGTTCCAGAGGGTGCTCGAACGCTCAACATCTCGGGAACCGAGCTGCGGCAGCGCCTGGCGCAGGGCCGGGAGATCCCCAGTTGGTTCACCTTCCCTGAGGTCGCGGAGGAGCTGCGACGTTCGTATCCGCCGCGCGCCAATCAGGGGTTCACGGTCTTCTTCACCGGACTCTCGGGCTCGGGCAAGTCGACGATCGCCAACGCCTTGCTGGTGAAGCTTCTCGAGATGGGCGGCCGCCCGGTGACGCTTCTGGACGGCGATCTCGTGCGGAAGCACCTGTCGAGCGAGCTCGGGTTCTCGAAGGAGCACCGCGACATCAACATCCGGCGGATCGGCTGGGTGGCGTCGGAGATAACGAAGAACGGCGGGATCGCGTTGTGCGCGCCGATCGCGCCGTACGACTCCGTGCGCAAGGACGTGCGGGCGACGATCGAGCCGGCCGGAGGGTTCGTCCTCGTCCACGTTGCGACGTCGCTCGAGCTGTGCGAAGAGCGTGATCGTAAAGGTTTGTACGCGAAGGCGAGGGCCGGTGTGCTCAAGGAGTTCACCGGGATCTCGGACCCCTACGAGGCTCCCGAGGACGCGGAGATCGTGATCGACACCGCGGACCTGTCCCCCGAGGAATCGGCGCAGGAGATCATCCTGTACCTCGAACGCGAAGGCTTCATAGGCGAAGCCTGATCAGCTCGGCAGCAGGAGGTGACTGTCGCCGAACTCGTGCCAGCGGTAGCTCTCTCGGATCGCTTGCTCGTATCCATCGCGAACCAGATCCTTACCGGCCACCGCGTAGAGCATCGCCAAGTGACTGGCTCCCGGATCGTGCAGACCCGTGAGCATCCCGTCCACCGCGAAAACTCCGCGCTCCGGCGAGACGAGCAGTCGCGTGTAGCCCGTCCGCGGCACGACGTTTCCTTCCTCTGCGGACCAGGCCGACTCGAGCGCACGCACCACCGTCGTCCCGATAGCCACGACTCGGCTCCCACGTTCGCGCGCGGCGTTGACGGCCTTCGCCGTCTCGGACGGAACACGGAACGGCTCGGGCGGAAGGGTGTGGTCCTCGACGACCTCCGTCTCGACCTCGATCGACGACACGCCGGTGTGCAACCTGATCGTCGCGACCTCGATGCCCCGATCGGTGACGGCCTGGACAACCGCCGGCGTGAAGGGCCGGGCCGCGTTCGGCATCTCGGCCGATCCGGGGGCCCGCGCGAACATCGTCTGGTACGCCGTTAGCGGTTGGGGGTGCTCGACGTATCCGTAGCGGATCGGCTCCCCGCACCGGGCCATCGCGTGTGCGAGATCGCCTTCCACGAACCACAACCGCTCGGCCCCCGGGTAAGGCGCGATCACCCGTACGTTCTGGTCGCAGGCCCGGACGTGGTCGCCGGGGCGCAACGGAAGGGGGCCGGGAAGGTTCGTGGCCCAGCGCGGCTCGGCCAGCCACAGCCTCGGTCCGAACCTCGTGGAGACGTTCAAGACGAAACGGCCGACATCGCCGTGAGCGGAAAGGCTCGCCGGCATCGTCGCGCTGTCGTTGACGACGATCAGGTCGCCGGGATCGAGGAACTTCGGGAAGTCGCGAAACCGCGCGTGTGTGTGCGACTTCGGAGTACTGACCAAGAGACGGACGTCGTCGCGACGCTCGCCGCGAGCCTCCGGGGGCTCGGTGGCGTCGAGTCCGTCCGGACGAGTGAACTGCAGCTCGGCCGACCTCACGACGCCACTTCCCAGCGCTCGCCTTGCGCCTGGAAGCGCTGTCCGCTTATCGCTGCGGGGTTGCACGAGAAGAGCCAAGCCCAGAACGGAACCGTGACGTCCGGCAGTGGGCGGTCAGAGATGTCCTCACCGGGGAACGCTGCTTGGTGCATGTCCGTGCGCATGTCGCCGGGGTCGACGATGACGACGCCGACACCTTCTTCTTTGAGCTCGGCCGCCAGCGTTCTCGACGCCAGCTCCAGTGCCGCCTTGCTCGAGCCGTAGCCGCCCCAGTTCTCGTACGCGCCGACGGCAGCGTCGGAGGTGATGTTCACGACGAGGCCGCGGTGCTCGCGCAGCTGAGGCAGCAGCTCCGCGGTCAGCCTGATGGGCGCGATGAGATTCACATCGAGGACTCGTTCGAGTGCGTCGGTCGGGTAGTCGATGAGTGCGGGCATCGGTGACGGGCCGAGATCCGAGGCGTTGTTGACGAGGACGTCCGCCCCGCCCAGCTCCGCGGCCGCGCCGGCCAGCTTCGCTCGGTGGGCGGGATCGGCGACGTCTCCGGCGATCGCGACGATGCGACCTCCTTGGTTGGACAAGCGCTCGGCAACGGACGCGAGGGGTTCCTCGTTCCGCGCGGTGAGTACTAGTGCGTAGCCGCTGCGAGCCAGGTAGGTAGCGACGACCTCGCCGAGTCCTTTGCTCGCTCCGGTGATGAGTGCGGTCTTGTTCATCGATGTCTCCCTTTCGCTCACGTTAGGAGCGAAGCCGCGCATGCACATCAGGCGTAAGGCGGCGCGTGAATCTAGGTCTTTGGGCCTAGGGCCCGGCTACGAAGGGCTGGCCAGACCGTGCTGGACCGCGTAGAGGGCGGCTTGCGTCCGGTCGGACACGCCGAGCTTGGCAAGCACGTTGGAGACGTGCGTCTTCACGGTCTTCTCGGCCACCGACAGCTCCGAGGCGATCTCCCGGTTCGACATACCACGCGCGATGAGTCGCAGCACCTCGAGCTCCCGCCGCGTCAGGTCGGTGCGGTGCGCGCGGGGCGTGGCGGCGGCAACGTCCTGCATGAGGCGCGCCGCCACGTTGGGATGAAGGATCGACTCGCCACGATGAACCTTCTTGATCGCTTCGGCGAGCTCCGCCGGCTCCGTCTCTTTGAGGAGGTAACCGGCTGCGCCGGCCCGGATCGCCGGGAAGACCTTGTCGTCGGTGGCGAAGGACGTGAGGGCGATGACCTTGGTGGACGGAGTGGATTCGACGATCCGGCGCGTGGCCTCGATGCCGTCGACGTTGGGCATGGCCAAGTCCATCAGGACGATGTCGGGCGAATGTTCGGCGACAAGTGCGATCGCCTCGACCCCGTCCGAGGCTTCGGCTACGACTTCGATGCCTTCCACCGTGTCGAAGAACGTTCGCAGGCCGCCGCGGACGACGGGGTGGTCGTCGGCGATGAGCAGACGGATCACATCAGCCATCGATCTCCACCTTTACCGCTGTTCCGCGTCCGGGGGCCGAGTCGAGAGCGAACCGGGCTCCGATGCCGTGCGCGCGTTCCTCCATCGTGGTCAGCCCGAGGTGCCGAGCCCGCACGGACGGTGACGCCGTGTCGAACCCAACGCCGTCGTCGGCGATCTCGAGACGCGCGGGATGGTTGGCCAAGTCGGCGCGGATCTCGATCTTCGAAGCCTGCGCATGCTTCAAGGCGTTGGACAGCGCCTCCTGCGCGATCCGGAAAAGCTCGAGCTCGACGTCGGGTGTGAGCCGGCCTTCGGACCGCACGTCGACTTCTATCTGTTGACCGAACACTCGGCTCAAGACCTCTGCGTGCTTCACGATCGTGGGGACCAACCCGTCGGCGGCAAGGTCGGCCGGGCGCAGCTCGAACACGATCGAGCGCATCTCGGCCAACGCGTCGCGCGCGAGCCGACTGACCTTGCGGATCTCGTCGGTGGCCTTTTCGACGCCATCCTGCGCGAGGGTCAGCGCGGCTTCGGAAGTCAAGGACAGGCTGAACAGGGTCTGTGCCACCGAATCGTGAAGGTCGCGCGCGAGCCGGTTGCGCTCCTCGACCACGGTCAGCTCCCGGCTCCGCTCGAACAGTGTTGCGTTCTCGATCGCGATCGCGGCATGCGCAGCGAAGAGCTCGATCAAATGCTGGTCGGCATCGGAGAACTCTTCGGTCCCCTCCTTGTCGGTCAGGTAGATCGCGCCGAGGATCGAGCCCTTGGCCACGATCGGCACGCCGAGGAACGACGTCATCTCCGGGTGCGCCGTTGGCCACCACTCGAAACGCGGGTCGTCGCGGATGTCGTCCGTGCGGTAGGACGCGGTGTCCTGGAGCATCGCTCCGAGAAGGCCGTGTGTGCGCGGAAGGGGGCCGATCTCGGAGATCAACTCCTCCGACATGCCCGAGGTGAGGAAGCGCTCGAACCCGCCTTCGCCGTCCGGCATGCCGAGCGCGGCGTAACGTGCGCCGACGAGCTCGCGCGCGGCGTTGACGAGCTTGAGCAGCACGGGCTCGAGCTCCGTTTCGGAAGCGATGGCCAGGACGGCCTCTGAAAGCGCGTCGAAGGCTATGCGTTCGTCCACGTGCTCAGCGTAGCCTTGGGAACCCATAAGTTATCCGATGAGTGATCCGATGAGTGATCCGATGAGCGAACCGACCGTCGATTCTGTCTGCGACTCGATCGAGCGCGACGGCTTTGCCGTCCTCGAGAGCTACCTGAGCGCTGACGACGTTGCCGCCAAGCGGGCGGATCTCGCGCGCGTCCTCGCGAAGAACCCGACCGGACGAAACGACTTCGAGGGTTACTCGACCCAGCGCATCTACGCGTTGTTCGCCAAGACGCGAACCTTCGACGCGCAGGCGACCGATCCGCTGATCCTCGGCGTTCTCGAGCAGGTCCTCGGCCCCGGTTTCCAGCTCAGTGCTCCCGTGGGGATCTCGATCGGGCCGGGTGAGAAGGCGCAGCCCGTCCACACCGACGACGGCGTTTATCCGATCCCGCGACCGCACAAGCATCTCGTCGTGAACACGATGTGGGCCCTGGATGATTTCACCGAGGAGAACGGCGCGACGGTCATCGTTCCAGGTAGTCACAAGTGGATCGAGGAGCGACCGAACAAGGACACATCCTTTGTCCGCGCCGTCATGCCCGCGGGCTCGGTCCTTATCTTCGTGGGGAGCGTGTTCCACGGAGGCGGAGCGAACAAGACGGACAAGTCGCGACTCGGCGTGATCCTCGAGTACTGCGCGGCCTGGGTTCGTCCGCAGGAGAACCACATCCTCGGCGTGCCCAAGCAGATCGTGAAGGATCTCGATCCGAAGCTCCAAGAGCTGCTCGGCTACTCCGTGCACGGACTGCTCGGAAATGTCGACGGACGCCATCCGCGCAAGTACATCGAGGACGACCGTGCGGTAGTGGACGGGGTACTCGATCTCTGAGCGTCAGTAGCCTCGGCTAAGTTCTGGGTCCTTCCCGCGCCGCCTTCCCTCTGATTGCCGTTGGAGGCACAATGGCTGTGACGAATATCGAGTTGTACGAGGCGTTGAAGAAGGACGTAAGTGAGGAGTCAGCGCGGATGATCGCCGAGATCGTGCCAGCGGCTGGGGATCTGACAACTAAGACTGATTTCTCGGGTCTAGAAGCGCGATTCGCTGAGTTCGAGATGAGACTGGAACGGCGGATGTCATCATTCGAGCGTCGTTTCCTTCTCTTGTTCGCTCTTCCGCTGTGGAGTGCGGTTGCCGCGGGCCTCGTCAAGCTATTCATCGGCTAGCGGAAGTCGCGTGACGTCGTCGTCACACCTAGGTCCAGCTGCTCCAGCCGGTAGGCCACTAGGTTGGTAACGCCTTCGATCCGCTCGAGCCTTCCGGTGACGACCATCGCGTTGGCGCCCCGCGCGACTCTTCTATAGCGACGCCACACACCGCGCGAGCAGATCACGTTGACCAGGCCCGTCTCGTCCTCCAGGTTCAGGAACGTGATGCCGTCCGCGGTCGAAGGACGCTGACGGTGCGTCACCACTCCCGCGACCTTGACGTTGCGTCCGTGCTCCCATGTCTTCAGAGCTTCGGACGTGAGGATGCCTCGGTCGCTCAATCGGTCGCGGACGAACTGAAGCGGTGAGCCGTTGGGCATCATCGACATCGACCACAGGTCGGCTCCCGCCTCCTCGATCTCGGTCATCTCCTCGAGCTCGGGCGGATCGGCCCCCGGGGTGAGTCCCGGCAACTGTCCCTGACGCACCTGCGCCGCCGCCCCGGCCGTCCACAACGTCTTTCGCCGGGAAACGTCGAAGCATCCGAACGCTCCGGACGTCGCCAGGGCTTCGGCCTGTGGGTGAGTGAGCTCACAGCGGATGGCAACGTCCTCTACAGATTCGTAGGGACGTCCGGCCTCGATCTTCTTCGCCAGGTCCTCGCCGATCGTGCGCACATATTCGATGCCGAGCCGCAGCTTCTCGTCCTCGATCGTCGCCTTGGCCTTGGAAGCGTTGACGTCGACGCCTAGAACTTTCACGCCGTGACGACGCGCGTCGGCCACGAGCGTGTGCGGCGACCAGAAGCCCATCGGCTGCGCGTTCAGCAGCGCCGCGCAGAAGGCGGCCGGGTAGTGGTACTTGAGCCAGGCCGAGATGTAAACGAGATAGGCGAACGATACGGAGTGGCTCTCCGGGAACCCGAAGTTCGCGAAGGCCTCGAGCTTGTCCCAGATCTGGTCGGCTATGTCTCCGGTGACCCGGCGCTTGGCCATGCCGTCGTAGAAGCGGTCCTTCAAACGGTTCATCCGTTCGCGCGAGCGCTTGGATCCCATGGCCTGTCGGAGCTCGTCGGCGTCGGCAGCCGAGAACCCGGCAACGTCGATGGCGATCTGCATGAGCTGCTCCTGGAACAGCGGAACGCCGAGCGTCTTGCGCAGGGCCGGCTCGAGCAACGGATGCAGATAGGTGATCGGCTCGGCTCCGTTGCGCCGCCTGATGTAGGGATGCACCGAACCGCCCTGGATCGGCCCGGGACGTATCAGCGCCACCTCGACCACGATGTCGTAGAAGGTGCGGGGCTTCAGCCGCGGAAGCGTCGCCATCTGCGCGCGGCTCTCGATCTGGAAAACGCCGACGGTGTCGGCTTCGCAGAGCATGTCGTACACCTTCGGGTCTTGCGGCAGCGTCGCGATGTCGATGTCGACTCCATGCGCTTCGCGGACGATGTCGAGGGCTTCGTGGATCGCAGTGAGCATCCCCAGGCCGAGCAGGTCGAACTTTACGAGACCGGCGGCGGCGCAGTCGTCCTTGTCCCATTGCAGGACGGAGCGGTTCTCCATCCGTCCCCACTCCACCGGACACACCTCGACCACGGGACGTGAGCACAGCACCATCCCGCCCGAGTGGATGCCGAGGTGGCGCGGAAGGTCCTCGATGTCCGCGGCCAAACGGAGCACTGCTTGCGGTATGCCTGTTTCTTCGGCCAGCCCATCCTCGGCTCCGGCTACGCCTCCGCCGTGGCCCTCGGCTCCGGCTACGCCTCCGCCGTGGCCGTCAACGAGCTTTGACCACGCGTCGAGCTGTCCCTGCGAATGACCTAGCGCTTTTCCTGCGTCGCGCACAGCCGCGCGCATCCGGTAGGTGATGACGTTGGCTACCTGGGCGGCGTTGTGACGTCCGAAGCGTTCGTAGACGTACTGGATGGCCTCTTCGCGTCGTCCGGCCTCGATGTCGACGTCGATGTCGGGAGGACCGTCGCGGGCCGGCGATAGGAAGCGCTCGAAGAGAAGTCCGAGCGATACAGCGTCGGCGTTGGTGATACCCAGCGCGTAGCAGACGGCGGAGTTGGCGGCCGATCCGCGTCCCTGACAGAGGATGTCGTTTCGCCGGCAGAACTCGACGATGTCCCAGACGATCAGGAAGTATCCCGGGAAGCCGAGCTGCTCGATCACGTGGAGCTCGCGGTCGATCTGTGCCCACGCGCCGACGACGCGCTCCGACTCGCGGGCGCCGTAGCGCCGAAGCGCTCCTTCATAGGTGAGACGGCGCAGCCAGGTCGCTTCCGTTTCGTCCACCGGGACGGGGAACGGCGGCAGGTTGGGCGCGATCAGTCGGAGATCGAACGCGCATTCCTTCCCCAGCTGTGCGGCACGTTGTACGACGCCGGGATAGCGCGCGAAACGCCGGAGCTGCTCGGCCCCCGAGCGCAGGTGGGCGGTGCCGGCCGGCGGCAACCATCCGTCGATCTCGTCCAGCGACCGCCGCGCCCGTACGGCCGCGAGTGCGGTGTATAGGCCGTAGGAGCGCGGGGTCGCATAGTGGACGTTGTTCGTCGCGACGAGCTCGACGCCCACGTCGGTTGCGATCTCGGCGAGGGTATCGTTGCGATGGGAGTCGAGCGGATCGCCGTGATCCCACAGCTCGACGACGACGTTGGATCTTCCGAAAGCGTCGATAAGTCGCTCGAGCTCGATGCGGGCGGCGCTCGGTCCGCGTTCGACCAGTGCCCGGGGGACCGCGCCTTTGCGGCAACCGGTGAGGACGAGCCATCGATCGCCGTGAAGCGTCGAGAGCTCGGCGAGGTCGTGCACGGGACGTCCCTTCTCACCACGCAGCTGCGCGAGCGAGACGGCGCGGCACAGGCGCGCGTAGCCGAACGGGTCGCGCGCGATCGCGACGAGGTGGTTTCCGTCCGGGTCGGCGATGCCGCCCGGTATGCGCGGTGCGTCAACCGTTAGCTCGGCGCCGAAGATCGTCGGCAGACCGACAGCGCGAGCGGCTTCGGCGAAACGGACGACGCCGTACATGCCGTCGTGATCGGTGAGAGCCAGGGCTTCCAGTCCCAATCTGGCGGCTTCTTCGGCGAGAGCCTCGGGGTGCGAAGCGCCGTCTAGGAACGAGAAGGCCGAATGGCAGTGGAGTTCGGCGTAGGGGATCTGCAGTCCACTGCCGCTGCGGAATCTCGGAGGCGGCTCGTAGGGCTGCCGCTTTCGTGACCAGGCCGGGGAGTCGCCTTCGGCCCCCGGCGGCCAATCTGGAATGGGCCTTGGCCGCCCATCGGACAGCCGCCGGTGGAACTCTTTCCACGAAAGCGGCCCGTTGCTCCAACCCATGGGCCGGTTATGCTATACGAACACCTGTTCGCATAGCAATCAGACCTAACTGTTCTCCACGAACGAGGCTCCACGCTACTTCCACGGTTTGATGGTTCCCTTGGCCATTGCTCCCGTCGTGAGAACTGTGGCTTTGGTGACGTAAATCAGCGGCTTAGCCCACCAATCCACGAGTACGAACTTGGTGACGGAGCGTTTCTTCCGTCGGCGGCGATATCTGAATCTGTGTCTACGTGGCATATCTCCTTCCAACTTAGTAGATGAATTCTATCTCTGGGCGAAAGTACATCTTTATTCCCGCCCCAGACTTAGGAAATAGGCTCACAACGGAACAGGATTAGACGCCGGCAGCTTTCGCGCAGTCCTCTACGACCTTCGCGAACTGCTCTCGCTCGCTTTCGCTCAGCACACCGAAGGCCTGGCCAACGATCTCATCGGTGAGGTCCTCGGCCTGTGCTACGCGGTCGCGAAGTGCCTCGGCGTCCGGCGGGTCGCCCTGCCAGCCGAACATCTGGAACATCCCCGGGGAGTTCGTGGCCACCGCTTCCGGCGCGGTCAGTCCGAGCGCCCGCGTCGCGATGCCGTTCGCGCCTCCGCGGAATTCTCGCAAGACGTGGATCAGCTGCAGTGCACGGCCCGGGGCGTCGTCGACCCGAGGCATGCATCGCCAGCCGGCGAATAGCGACAGTCCGCGAACATCGGCGGCTTCGCACACGCGCTGGGCCGACTTGCAGAAGTCATCGAGCCCGTCAACATCCGCCAAACGAGATCTTGCCCACTTCGCGCACGATTCGAAGTAGTGGGAGGCGCACTCTTTCGGATCCACCTTCTCTCGGGCCGCGTTCCATATCCCGCAAACGAGCTCGGGCTCGAAGAAGAAAAAGGCCGCAGCCACCACGTCTCCCGCGACATTCCCCAGCACGCCACCCCGGCCGAGCGCGTAGTAGCCGAAGAAGTCAAGGCCGGCCTCCTCGCCGCGCTTCCCGGTCTCCGGATGAAGCATGTAAGCCCCGCCGGTGGACCCGATGCGCTTTCCCACTGACCGCGTGAACTCCTGAAGTGACATGTTTCCTCCCTGTCCCGTTGGGACCAATGGTCGCGGTGCATGTCAGTCGAGGGCCAATCCGCACGGCTACGCTTAGACGTCGAATCGAGGGAGGTGAGATTGAGGAAGGTATCGATGCTCGCGACCCCGTCCTGATCTGGGGACGACGCCGATGCCAGTGAGCTTTCACATACGCCTACCGGTGGCGGGTGGCTAGCGCCGCGCGACAGTGGCCCGGTCCAAGCGGGTCGTGGTTCGGATCCGAGAGGTGCCTTCTCGGTGAAGGAGGAACCGGAAGTAATCCGGGAAACCGGGTGAATAGGCCCCTGGTGAGAGCAAGCCTGGAAGCCCACGAGCCAAGAGGAAACGGAACCCAGCTCCTTGAGTTCTCGCAGAACGCGAAACCAAGGAGTTGGGCGTGGGTCGCAGATTTGAGAACACGGGCTTTCGTTGCGCCGTATGTGAGCGCGACGTGAGGCCGCTTACCAACGGCAGCTATCGCAATCACTGTCCGTTCTGTTTGTCGTCGCGTCACGTGGACGTGATGCCGGGCGATCGGATGGAAACGTGCGACGGCGTGATGATTGCCGTTGCAGTGAAGAGGTCCCGGAAGGGACTGCAGATCGTCCACAAGTGCGAGCGGTGCTGCGTCGAGCGCGTCAATCGCGTCGCCGACGACTCGGATCAATCCGACGACCCGGAGCTTCTCGGTCTCCTGATGGCCATCCGTCGGCTTTAGTCGTAGGTCGCCTCTACGAACCAGCGTCCCTTTTCGACGACGAGGAGATGTGCGGTTCCGTCCGAAAGCGCGATCTGGAACCGCGCGCGGCGACGGTGCGCGTCGGAGTCCCACCACTTCTCGTCCACCGGCCACGGACCGGCCCACGCCGTGATGTCCGTCCAGCTGCGTCCGGCGAAGCGAACGCGTGACGGCTTCGATGTCGCGGCGAAGCGCCCGGACACGCCAACGGCGCGGTTCTCTTCGTCGACAACTTCGGCCCCCAGGGCCTCGTCGTAGACGATCGCCGGCGCCGGTGTGGGCAGCCGGCCCGGCCACGGCGGGAGCTCGACGGTGACAGGACCGGCCACGGTTTTCGTCCCGGGGAGTCCCGGCCTGGCTGCCTCGACGGGATCGCCCCACGGAACCAGATGGGCCTGCTCGCTCGGATGCCGTCCTCCGGAAAGCGTGGCTTGCTGGGCTCCGCGTTGTCCGAGCAAACCCTGCACGCGCGCGATCGAGCGGCGCACGCGATCGCTCACCTCGCCGCGCCGGCTCCAGAACCCGACCTTGGTTCCCGTGGCGGGACCGACGTCTTCGGGCAGCAGCCGGATGAACGCGATGCCTCCGGTCGGACGATCGTTTTCGTGCAGCCATCCTTCGAGCTGCCAGCGGATGCGTTCGGCGATCGCAACGGGAGTGAAGGCAGACGAGTAACGCCACACTCGTGTTCGTTCCTCGCCGTGCTCGGTCTCAACACTGATCGCGAGCTTCGCGCAGGCCAGCCCCAGCTCTCCCAACTTCTCTGCGAGCTCGTCGGCCGCTCCCTTGCCTGCGAACATCGCCACGTCGACGCGGCGGGCGGGATGCTCGAGCTCACGCACGACGCCGAGGTCGGGCGGGATCTGTCGGGGCTCGAGCAGCCGGTCGTCGTCGCCCGAGGCCAGACGGTGCGCGATCTCGCCTCCGGCTCCGAAACGCGCGACGACGCGTTCGCGGGGAAGAGCGGAGAGGTCGCCGAGGGTGTGGATGCCGAGACGATGCAGGAGGTCGCACAAATCTGGTTGATCCAAGAGGTCGATGGGGAACGGTGCAAGGAAAGTCGGGCTCCCGAGCGGCGCGATAACGCGTCCGCGCATGGCGGCGAGCTCGGCGGCGAACGGTCCGTCGGCTATGCCCGTGCGCGTCCGGTCGTCCGGATGCAAAGGCTGGGACCGAACCGTGGCGATCGCTTCGTCGACGGCGTTCGCCACGCGTTCGCGCAGATGCTCCTCACCGCCGAAGTAACGCGCCGGTCCGCGCGAGGAGACAACGCACAAACCCGGACGCACGATCTCCACGCGCGGCGAGAACGATTCGACAACTGATACCACGGCCTCGAAGGCACGCATGTCTCGTGCGGGATCGTGGACGAGCACCTTGACCTCGGGACACCGGGCCTGTGCTTCGCGGCGCCTCATGCCTTTGCGGATGCCGAAGCCAACTGCTTCCGGGGACGAAGACGCGACGCGGTTGTCGAAGAAGACGGCGGCCGGCGCGTACGGATCGAGATCGGCCGCCACGATCGGCCACCGCGGGCATCCGACGGCCAGCGTGCGCGTCATGTCGCCAGCCCGGGGGTTGGGGGGTGTCCCCCGATTGGCACCACGTTGTCGCGCTCGAAGGTCGTGATGTTGCCGTCGGCGTCCGGGAGCCACAGCGTTGCGTTGCGAGGACGCGCCGCAGCGCGTCGTCCGGACGTGGTTACGCCGAGCGCGCGTGCGGTGAGGTGTCCGTGACCGTGGCCGATCCCATGCCACACCGACGTCGTTCCGACGAATCGAACGTCGCTTTCCGGCCAGGGCCCGATGGCGACCAGCACGCTGCCTTGTTCCCGGACCCTTGCGTTGACCTTTCTTATGGGGGGCGCAGCGCCCCCCGAACCCCCCGCCCCGATGGTTGCGTTTACGAGCACAACGTCGAAGGAGTCGACGAGGGCGGCGAGCACGTCCGTCCACTGCTTACCGGGGTCTTCGATGACGACGAGACGATCGAGATCGATGCCGAGCTCGGCCGCGGCATGAAGGCCGAGCGTTGGCATGCCGACGGCCGCCGTCCATGCGTCGCGAGAGGCGCGCGATACCAGAGAAAGGCCGAGCGATGTCGCGCCGACGCCGGTCACGCACGTCGTCGTTCCCGGGCGAAGTCCGGCTTCGGGGAGCAGTGCTTCGAAGGCCTGAAGGACGGGCAGGACGGTGGGGGCCAGGTGCGAGGCGCGCTCCAGACCGGGGTTTTCGGCCAGGAGGGCTCCGAGTCGATCCGTCATCCGGACCAACTACAATCGAACATGTGTTCGTCTATTGTCAAGCTGTGGAGGCTCTCTACACACTGATGTGTATGAAGCGGTATTCTCGAATTATGGGACGGACGAACGTGGTCGTTGATGACGAGCTCATCGAGCAGGTGATGAAGCTCTACGGCTTGAAGAGCAAGCGAGAAGCCATCGATTTTGCGCTCCGCGCTGCGGCCAACAAACCGCAACGGCATCGCGACGTGCTCAAGCTCCAAGGGATCGGCTGGGAAGGTGATCTTGAGGAGATGCGGCGGACCAGAACGTTCGATTGATCGTTCCGGACACATCGGCCTGGATCGAGTTCCTCCGAAGCACTGACCATACGTCCACGCACGCGATCAAGGCGCTGTTGGAAGAGCAAGCCGACGTGCTCCTAACGGAGTGCGTTTTGATGGAAGTCCTGGCCGGCGCAAAGTCCGAGAAGGACGCCATCGAACTAAGGGAGACGTTCTCGTCGTTTCCGACGCTGCGTTTGAACGGACCACCGGACTTCAAAGAAGCGGCTCAGATCTACAGGACCTGCCGATCTTGGGGGCATACGCTCAAAAGTCAGATCGATTGCCTGATAGCGGTTCCCGTCATTCGGGCGGGGGCCGAGCTCTTGCATAACGATTCCGACTTCGACGCCATCGCCCGGCACTCCGAACTTCGGATCTACTCGCCCTGAAGCGCCTTCGGTAGTTCGTTGGCGTGCACGACGACCAGGCGTTGCGTCGGACGCGTCAGCGTGACGTACAGCCCGCGCGCTCCCGCTTCGTCCTGGATCTTTCGCGGCTCGGCCACCACGACCACGTCGAACTCCAACCCTTTCGCGCGGCGAGGATCGATCACGACGATCGGTGCGTCGAGGTCGCCGGGTCCGGCCCCCGCCTTCTCGCCGACGCGTGCGTAAGCGTCGCGCACGATCTCGCTGGGAACGATCAGAGCTAACGTTCCTTCCGTTAGGTCTTCGCGCTCGGCCAGCGCGTGGCGGGCCGCTTCCGTCACAAGGTCCAAAACCGGAACACGATGGAACCGCGGAGGTCCGTCGCCCGCTCGCACCGACGTCGGTCGCCTCAGGCCGGGCGCCACGTCGCGGATCACGCGGTCGGCCACGTCCATGATCGCCGCCGGGGTGCGGTAGTTGATGGTCAGCTCGGCCACGCTCGGCTCCCGGCGCGACCGGAGCGCTTCGAGAACCTCCGTCCATTCCGTGGGTACCCATGCACCGGAGGCCTGCGCGAGATCGCCGAGGATCGTCATCGAACGCGACGGACAGCGGCGCGCGATCATCCGCCACTGCATAGGCGACAGGTCCTGGGCCTCGTCGACGATGACGTGTCCGAAGGTCGAACGCTCGGGAGGCTTGCCGCGCGTGCGATCGAGGTCGGCCCTCTGATCGAGGTAGCGCTCGGCCATCCATCCGCGCTCCACGGAGACGATCGGTTCGAACTCGGATATGTCGTCGAGCATGCGCTCGATGATCCAGCGCTCTTCCTCGTCCATCTGTGGCTCGGTCGACTCGGGCCGGCGTCCGCGCTGGGGGCCGAGAAGGACGCGCGCTTCGTCCAGCAACGCGACATCGGCGGGAGTCCATGCGGCTTCCGGAGGCCGGCCCAAAGCGTCGCTCTCGTCTTCGGTCAGCGCTCCTTTCGTCACCCGCTGCAAAGCGCTCGCGTCCACATAGAGCTCGCGCAGCAAACGCTGCGGCGACAGCATCGGCCACATCGCATCGATGGCCTCGGTGACGCGCGGGCTCTCGAGCATCGCCTCGAAGAACTCGATCTGCTCGGCTTTGGGAACCTTCGTCCCCCACGGCGCCGGTCCGCGTCGTCCCGCCGCCGCCGAACGCTTGGTCTCCGCGCGATACAGATCGAGGAGATGAAGCAGGAGGGCCATCTCGACCTGCTGCCGTCGTTCGTTGTGCGTCCCGCGCATCTTGGCGACGCGCTCGATTATGCGCTGCGTGGCCGCGGGCTCGAGCTCGAGCATCTCGCCGTCGTGCAGGACGCGCACCGTTTCCGGGATGGCGCGCTCGCGATCGCGAACCGCGGCGCGCACAACCTTGGTCATCCGCAGGTCGCCTTTGACCGCCTCGGCAGCGACGGAATCGCGACCCGATGTCGTCACTCCTTCGACGAGCTCGGCCGCGGTGGCCAGCCGGACCGATCCTTCGCCGAGGGACGGAAGCACGTGTTCGACGTAGCGCAGGAAGATCGGGTCGGGACCAACGAGGAGAACACCCGACCGCTCGAGGCGATGCCGGTGTGTGTAGAGGAGATAGGCCGCGCGGTGAAGTCCCACGGCGGTCTTGCCCGTCCCCGGCCCGCCGGCCACGACTAGGATCCCGTCGATCGGCGCGCGGATCACGCGATCCTGCTCGACCTGGATGGTCGAGACGATGTCGCGCATACGTCCGGTGCGTTCGCGGTCGACCGCGCGCAGAAGAGCAGCCTCGCCGACCAACGGAAGCTCGGAAGCCAGCGGGTCGTGGCTGTCGAGCAGCTCGTCGTCGAGTCCCAGCACGCGTCGTCCCCGGCAGTGGAGGTGTCGGCGACGCACGACGCCCTTGGGGTCGCCCGGCGTGGCCCGATAGAAGGCCGCGGCCGCCGGCGCACGCCAGTCCACGACGAGGGACGAATGGTCGCTGTCCAGTACGCCCACCCGGCCCACGTGGAAACGCTCGCGGTCGTTGGTATCGATGCGTCCGAAGACCAGCGGCTCGTCGTCACCGATCGTCAGAGCCACGACGCGGTCGCGCCGCTGCGAGAAGAGCGCATCCCGTTCCCACAGCGCGTGCGCGCTCCCGGTGCCGGGCGATGCGGCCATGCGGACCGAGGACGACTGCGCCTCCGAGCGAAGGACTTCGAGGCGTTCATAGGCACGGTCGACGTGCTCTTGTTCTCCCTCGAGCTGAGACGTGGACAAGCGGACTCCTCGACCGGACAAATTCGCAGTATTACCGCGCTTGATCGGTTGTGGGAAGAGGGGTGCGACAAAGTAAACTATAGGTATGCCCACTGATGTCGAGATCGAATACTGCGTTCCATGCGGTCACCTCGAAAAGGCGATCGACACTCAGCGCATCATCCTCACAGAATTCGGTCAGAAGTTGCGCGCCGTTGCGCTGGTCACCGGTGACAGGGGTGTGTTCAAGATCCGCGTTAACGGCGAAGAGATCTTCGACAAAGCTCAGGGCTACGACGAGGCCGCCATCTTGGCTTCGATCAAGGAACGCCTTTAGCGGGATCGCGGAGCGTGGCGGCTGTTGTGAACGCCGCAACCCCGACCGCCGCCGTCCACGGGGCAGGGTGTAAGCCCTGATCAGAGCCTCTTGCCCGGCTAGTCCGAACCAATTTGGCGGCTCCGTCGTTTTCCCGAAGTGATAGGATTTCGCGCCGCTCGGGATGGGCTTCCGCTTCGGGCCGAGCATTCCGGGCGGGGCCGATTCAATTGCGATCGCGAGCAGTTCGCCCCCGCGATCGATGGGTTCTGAAGTCAACTTGGCATTGAGCCGTCTAAGTGGGGCTGGGGGAAAACGATGAAGCCGGCGTGGCACGGTTGGTGGCGGACAGTGGCGTTGTTCGCGGACACGGGAAGCGTCGCCCTCGCATTAGGCGGCGCGGCTTTGCTGCGCTTTGGGCCCCTTAGAAGCTTCGACTTGACGAGCGCCGGTCTGAATTCCGAACCCCTCCTCGACCACATGATTTTGGCAGTTCCTCTGTGGATCGCTTCGTTTGCCGCTTTCAGCCTCTACAAACCGGCGCGCAACATGAACCCGGTCGAACAAGCAAGGCGCCTGGTGGCCGCCGGCCTGGCGGCGCCCATCGCGTTGGTGAGCCTCTCATTCGCTGTGCGGCAGGAACCAAGTCGTCTCTGGATCGCTTTGAGCACGCTTCTGGTAATCCCCGTAGTCGCCCTTGAGCGCCGTGCGCTCGACTGGTTCGTCTCGCGCAGACGCGTGAAGGGTCGGTGGCAAACACCAGTCGTCGTGGTTGGGCACCGGGAAGCGAAAGCCGTACTGGAAGAACTGGTCCTGAACCCTATCCGCGGTCTGCAGCCGGTGGCGACGTGCGGCTTCGGATGGGATGGCCTTCCCGAAGGAAACTTTAGCGAACTCAACTACATCGTCCGTATGAATCAGGCGAGCGCGGTGGTCATCGTCACGACGGATATGGAGCGTGACGAGGTGAACCACGTCGTAGCCATTGCCGACCAGTTGCCAGTGCAGGTTCTCGTCCTTCCGGGCATCGACTATACGCTGGCGCACAATCTCGCTGTAGTTCCGGTTGGCGAAGAGCCGGGCCTGTTGCTTGAACCGGCGTCTCTTCGCATATATCAGCGGATCGCGAAACGCACGATAGACCTTCTTTTTTCCGCGGCCGCGCTACTCGTCACCTTGCCCGCGCTGCTGACCATCGCCTTTCTGATCCGGATCGACTCACCTGGGCCGGCCCTGTTCAAGCAAGTGAGAGTGGGTCGCGGCGGACGAGTATTCACGGTTTGGAAGTTCAGGACCATGCTCGACGGCGCGGAGATGAGAGACGACGACGAGTTAGGATTCGTCCTCCAGCCGGCCGACAGAACCCGTGTAACTAGAGTCGGTCGTTGGCTGAGGCGTTTGTCGCTGGACGAGCTGCCTCAGTTCTTGAATGTACTGAGGGGAGACATGAGCATCGTTGGACCGCGCCCTCTTCTCGGAACCGGAATGGTTTCAGATCCGGTACTTGCTTGCCGACTTTTGATGCCGCCTGGCATGACTGGGCTTTGGCAGATTCAGAGGAAGAGCAAAACGTCCCCGGAAGAGCTCTTGCGCTTCGACGTGACGTACACGCGGAATTGGAGCCTTCTGCTGGATATCTACATCATCCTCAAGACAGTACCGGCTCTGATCCAGAAGCATCACGAGCATTGAGCAAGGCTTCTTGGATCGCGGCTCCGCGGCTCCCACGATCTCCGTCGTTGTCCTGAAGCAAGGTCGAGCAAAGATGCTCGATGAAGAGTTCGGACCAATGTGTCCGGCGCGGCCGCTTGAACCCTCGACGTGAGAATCCTTCATGTCATTGAAGCAGTCGGTGGCGGGCTCAGCCTTCACGTCGGGATCGTCGCGGAGATGCAACAGCGGTCTGGACACGAAGTGGCCGTCGCGCTCCCCGATCGCCGTGCTTGGGGCCTGAGTGACCCACAGCTCATCCCAGCTCTACGTCGCTCCGGCGTAACCGTGTACCGGATCCCGTTCCACACACTCCCGTTGCACGGCAGGAACGCGTTGGCGGCGCGCGAGCTTGCTAGGCACGCCCGTGAATGGTCACCGGACCTTATCCATTCGCATAGCATGACCGCCGGCTTCATCGCGAGGCCCGTGGCGCGCCGACTCGGGATCCCGTCGGTGCATACGCCGAATGGCGTTCGTTTCGCGGATCAACGTCGGGGATTGCCCTGGATCGGGGAATGGGCGATCGAGCGACTATTGGCACCCATCACGGGAAAGGTCGTCGCCGTCTCACCAAGCGAGGCGCAAGTCTTGGGCCGGATGTATCCACCCGAACGCATCGCTGTCGTAAGCAACGCAATTCCTGTTCCGGACGAGGTGCCGGCGATGCCCGCGCGCCCACGGGTAGTGGCTGTGAACAGGTTGGTGTACCAGAAGGATCCGGCGACGACCGTTAGGACCATGGCCCTGGCTCGTCGGCGCCGTCCCAACCTGGAGGCGATCATCGTCGGCGACGGAGTGCTGGAGAAGAAGATCTCATCGCTGGTTCGGGAACTAGACCCGGGCATCAACCTGGCGGGCACCACGATGGAGGGAAGGAGTGCGATCGCCGGGAGCTCAATGCTGCTCCTGACTTCGCGCTGGGAGGGCGCGCCCTTCGTCCTGCTTGAAGCTATGGGGTTTGCGCGACCCATCATTGCCTCGGACGTGGTCGGCACGAAAGACGTGGTTGAACACGATGTCACCGGCTACCTCTTCCCCGGCGGCGATGCGCATGCCGCAGCGGACTACCTGGTGCAGCTGGTGGACGACCCCTCGAAGGCGAGTGATATGGGGGCCGCAGGTCGGCACAGGCTTCAGGTGTGCTTTTCGCCCGATCGGTTGATCGACGATCTGGACGAGGCTTACAGGGCTGTCCGCCGGGAGTCCGGCTAGACGCGGCTAAGCGGCTGAACCGCTGGGCTCGGCGAACTCGATCCGTGCGACGAAGCGTTCGCGCACCCGCCCGAACAGGTTCCCTACGGGCCGCGCGAGGATCACCACGAGTGGGACGTTCGCGAGGATCGCGCGACCCGTGTCCCAGGGAAGCGACGTGATCGAGTAGAAGCGCAGATATCGCGTCAGCGTCTCCAGAGGGCCGAGGCCGGCCGAGAAGAAGATGTCACCGCCCTGGCCCAGGAACGGCCAGAACCACAACGTCATCACGAAGCCGTAGGCGACCGACGAGGCGTACGCGTACGCGCCGAGCGCCAAGACCGGCAGCCGGCCGCGCACGGCGATGCGAATCAGTCCGGAGCCGGCTCCCACCCAACCGAGAGCGAACATCTGGAACGGCATCCACGGACCGATCCCTCCGGTGATCACGGCCGAGGTGAGGATCGAGAACGCACCGAGAAGGAAGGCGAAGCGCGCGCCGATGTACCACCCGGACAAGATCGGCAGGATGAAGACCAATCCCTCGCCGGAAGGGCCCTTTGGTATGCGAAGGAAGGTGTTGACGGCGATCAAGACGCCGAGCAACGCGATGAGGCGCGCGTCGCCCCTCTCTCCGCGCGCCGCGTCCAGCGCAACCAGGATCAGCAGCGGGACGAAAAGCGCGATGAGGGCCGGGGCGTCCGTCGCGTGTGCCTGGTTCTCGCCGGCCGGGCTCCCGACGCCGAGGAGCAGGGGCCAAGCGAGAGCGGCCAGCCCGAGCACGTTCGCCGCCGCGAAAGCGATCACTGCTGCGCGCCGCTCTGATCGGGAGGCTGCGTTGGCGGCAACCCCTTTACCACGTCGTCCGGTGTGAGGAAGCGCGCGTCCCCCATCACCTTGGATGTCTGCGAGGAGAACAGAAGCGACTCTCCGAGCACCTCGCGCACGGGACCCGAAGCGACGACGTCGCCTTCCGCCAGCATGTGCACGCGGTCGGCCGTTCGCGCAACGAGCTCGACATCGTGCGTGACGAGCAGGACGGCGGCGCCGTCGTCGGCTTTCTCGCGCAGGATGGCGGCCAGTCGATCCTTGCCGGGAGGATCGAGGCCGCGTGTTGGCTCGTCGAGCAGATAGACGTCGGGCGAGCGGACGAAAGCTGTGCCCAGCGCCGTCCACAATCTCTGTCCGGCGGAGAGTGTCCAGGGGTGCCGATGGGCGACCTCGCTCAGACCGAGTCGCCGCAGCCATACGCGCGCCTCCGCCGGCCCCGGTGCCGACATCTCGAGCTCGGCCCGCACTGAGTCGCGGAAGAGCAGCATCTCGGCCCGTTGGGGAACGAAAGCGATGCGCCGGGCTGTGTCCCGATCGCGCTTGCGACCGACCTCTTTATCGCCGAGCGTTATCGTGCCGCCCGCAGAGTCGACCAGCCCGGCGAGCGCGCGTAACAGAGTCGTCTTGCCCGCGCCGTTGCGTCCGACGAGCGCAGCGATCTCTCCGCGCTTCAGCTCGAGTGAGACGCCACGCACGACTTCCCGTCCTCCGGCGCTAACGCCGAGCCCGTCGCACGAAAGAGCGTTCTCGCCGGATGTCCGCGTCCACCGGGTGTGCGGCGGCGTCGATCGAACACCGGCAGCGAAGGCGCGGCCTTCACGGACGGTGAGCGGCAGCGGACTCCAACCGAGCTTGCGTCCGAGAACGGAAACGGGGGGAGCGAAGGCCGAGTGCGCGAACACTTCCCGCGGACCTCCAACCAGCGGCTGCGTGGGGGGGTTCGGGGGGGCGCCGTTTTGCCCCCCCGATCTGATCGGAAGGAATGCAACCTGATCCGAGAATGCAACGACCCTTTCGAGCCGGTGCTCGGCACACAGGATCGTGAGGCCGAGCTCGTCGCGCAGTCGGCCGAGGACGCTGAAGACATCCTCGGAGGACTGCGGATCCAATGCTGACGTCGGCTCGTCCAGGATGAGCAAACGCGGCTGCGCGGTGAGCACGGCGGCGATGGCCACGCGCTGACGCTCTCCACCGGACAGGGTGTCGAGCCGGCGATCGCGCAGGTGCGCGATGCCGAGGGCGTCGAGCACCTCCTCGATCCGCTTGCGCATGGTCGTCGGCGGGGTTCCGAGATTCTCCATGGCGAATGCGAGCTCGGGGATGACGCGATCCGATGTCGCGTGAGCTTCGGGGTCCTGAGGAACGAATCCGATCGACGCGGCCAGGTCCCGGGGCGCCGCGCCCGTTATGTCGCGGCCGTCGAGAGTGACCCGTCCGGAGAACGTGCCTCCCGAATGATGGGGGACGAGGCCGGGTGGGATGCGCAGCAGCGTCGACTTGCCGGCCCCCGAAGCTCCGGCGACGAGCACGAGGTCACCGTCCCGTACTTCCAGATTCATAGACCGCAGGGTGGGATCGTCCGAGCCGGGGTAGGTGAACGTTACGCCGCGCAGCTCGATCACTTGGACTCGGCTCCCGAGATCGCGGGCAGTGCGAGCAGGAAGGTGAGCGCCGCCGTCCGCCAAACGAAAGGGGGCGCGGTGATGACGGGGAACGCGTCGTACCGCGCGTCCGATCCAGCCGTCGCGGCGAACACGCAGACGCCGGCCGCGGCGATCATCACGACCACGTCGAAGGCGGTGACCGGGCGCCCGGCCAGTCTGGTCGTCGGCGAGGCGACCGACGCCGTGCGGTAGCCGAAGACGATAGCCACGGCTCCGCCGATCGCGAGCGCGGCCGCCAGCTCGTCGAAGCCGGCGATCCAGGAGGCGACGGAGGCGAGCATCGCAGCCAGTCCCACCCAGAGCGAGGTGCGCGATGTACCCGACGACCCTCCGTAGCCGTAGCCGCGAGCGTCCATCGACTCGGCCAGCAGGAGCGCGCGTTCCAGCGACATACCAAGGACGGGCACGGCGAGCGACGGTGCGAGCCGGCGAAGACCGCGCTCGCCGCGCAGTCGCTGTGCGTCGCGCACGTCACGAACGGTGCGCAGCATCCCCGGCACGAAAGCCACACCGATGGAGACGACGAGTCCGACATCGCGGAAGGCGGCCGGGACCGACCTCACCAGTCCGGCCAGATCGGCCCGGGCGTTGAAGACGCCGAACGCGGCGAGCACGAGGATGAACCGGCTGCCCTCAACCGCGGCTTGGGCTGCTACTTCCGCCGTCACCGCTCCCCCAAGCTCGAGCCCACCCAGCCAGCGCGGAGTCTGCAAGCTCGGCACGACGAACAACTCGGTGGTGCCCGGGTTCGGAAGCAACGCCACGAAGATGATGCGAACGACCAGCAGAAACATCCCGGCTACGACGAACATGCGCACGACGCGGCCGACAGATGAGTCCTCGCGCGGGAAAGACAGATGCACGACGGCGACCGCGGCCAGAGCCAGCAGGATGTACAGAGGGTTCGTAACTACGAACGCGAAAACCGAAACCGCGGTGAGCCACGCGATCCACGCGGACGGATGCAGTGTCACTCCCGCGACGTACCGGCGCCGCCGTCGGGCTCGGGGGGCTTGCTGAGCGTCGACTTGACTGCGTCCTCCGTGTAGTCGTTCCTCGCGTTCCAAAGCAGCCATTCGTTGATGCCGGCGTCCTCGACGGCGTCGATCTGCGCTCGGACCTCGGCCGGTGTGTAGGGAACCTGAAGCGAGAAGTCCTGTAGCCAAGGCCTCAGCTTCGCACCGGTGCCTTGGATCCGTCGCTTGGCGTCGTTGATCGACAAAGAGACGGTCTTGTACGGCTCCTTCTCCGGATCCGGGATCCCGTACTCGGGCTTGTTGTAGTGGGACGGGTAGAGCATCAGCGAGATGTAGTCCACCTGACGAGCGATCAGCTCGAGCTTCTGTCCGATGCCCAGATCGTCGGACACGAGCGCGACGAGCCCGAACAGGTCGGTGGACATGTAGGCCCCCCGCGGCACGATCTGCGCTCGGGCCCGGGCGAGGAAATCGTGGATGACGTCGTGGGGCAG
The DNA here is from genome assembly GCA_040905525.1 of Actinomycetota bacterium. Classification (GTDB taxonomy): domain Bacteria; phylum Actinomycetota; class JAICYB01; order JAICYB01; family JAICYB01; genus JBBDRJ01. The sequence goes on along the minus strand of JBBDRJ010000016.1, from coordinate 4,109 downwards.
ACGCTCGTCGCGGTGGCGGAACCACATGCGATTGGCGTCCCCGTCGGTCGGGAAGCGGACGTAGTCCCACTGGATCTCGTCGAAGCCGAGCTCGATGGCTTCGACGCCGAGGGCGATGTTGTAGTCCTGCGCTTCTGTCGAATAGGGGTCGAGCCAGGCCAGGCCCTTATCGGCCCCCGGCTTCGGCGCCGTCCGCCAGATGCCGCCGCCGAGATCCTGGACGGCCAGATCGGGTCGTACCTCGGCCAGCATGGAGTCCTGGAACGTCACGATCCGCCCGATCACGTAGACCCCGGCTCGCTTGAGGCGGCGGATCGTGCGCGCCGGGTCCAGGATCTTCGGCAGGCCGGCACCGGCCATCCGGGCTTCGCGTGACCGCGGCATCCACGAGATCTCGCCGCGCTCGTCCTTGATGTCGATGACGACCGCGTTGAGCTCGGTTTCGTTCAGAAGTCTGAGCAGCTTGTCGAACTTGGTCCCGCCCGCCGAGTAGCCCGTCATGAGAACGCCCTTCGGCGATCTGGGAGGCGTGCGGCGGATGGGTTCGAAGTCGGAGGGCAGCGGACCGACCGAGAGCGTGCGCGCCTGCTCGGTTCGATCGCCGAAGAACGGGAGCTCGGCGTCGGACAGCAGGGGTGAGACGGGCGGAGCAAGCATGTAGACGCTTATCCCCAGGGCGGCCAGAACCAGGAGGTTCTGGATCGGCCGCCGGTCGAGCACGGGCCTGTTGGTTGCTCGGGCATATCCACCGAGCGAGCGAGCAAGCATGGGCGACAAGAGTAGGGGAAGCGGGTTGACGGACGCCTACCGGTGCTGACCGGCGGTCAGAACTGATTTGTGGAAGCGATCAGTCCTCTTGTTCCAGTGCTTCGACCTTCTCTCTGCGCCGCCGGTAGCGCTCGCCGCCGTCGAATCGCGCAGCCAGGAACGTTTGGACCACCTCGCGGATCACCTCGATGCCTATGATCCCCGAACCGAGGGCGAGCACGTTCGCGTCGTCGTGCTCGACGGACTGGTGAGCCGTGTAGGTGTCGTGCGCTTGCGCGCAACGGATCCCGCGGAGCTTGTTCGCGGCGATGACGGCCCCGGCTCCCGAGCCGCACACGATGATGCCGCGGTCGGCATCGCCGTTTCGGACGGCGTCCCCGACGGCTTTGGCTATGTCCGGGTAGTCGACCGACCCGGTGGAGTGGGTGCCGAGATCGACGACCTCGTGGCCGCCCTGCTCGAGGAGGCCGAGGAGCTGGTCCTTGATGGCGAAACCGCGGTGATCCACACCCAGAGCGACCCTCATAACGCCACACTACCGGCGCGGGCCGGCCGCTCACCTCTCGCTGCAGACGACCGACTCCTCAGCATGTCTCGCGTGTCGAGGCTTCGCCTCACCCTACTCAGCGTGCTGACGATCGCGGTGGCGGTCGGCGTCGTGGCCCTGCTTATGACGGCTCCCGCCACGTCGTTGGCTGGAGCCGACAACCAGCGGGAGCCCGAGCCCGGTCCTGGCCGTCCGATCACCGCGCCTTGGTTCTCGTTCAGTTGTGCCGATCTTCGCGACGTAACCCCGCAATCCGGAGCTCCGCTGTTCTGCACATCCCATGCGCTAAACGGCTTCGACGACCCATTAGATATCGCGTGCAAGGTTCCTGATGGGATGCGTTGTGAGCTGGACCGCTACCGCCTGACGCCCACCGCGGACAAACAGGCGACGCTCATCGGACTCGTCCTCGACCGCCCGGGCGTCGATCCGGGCAGCTATACCGTGAGTGTCATCGCGACGCCTCCGGACAAGCCGTACCTGCCGGGGCCGCTGGCGCCGCTGCGGGTCGACCTCCCCGTCGTCGTCAAGCCCGGACCAAAACCCGCGCCTAGACCCACGCCGAACCTAGGTCCGGACGTGCCGGGCGTCGTCGACCACGTCGTCGACGAAGTCCGTCCCGTGGTCAGAGGCGATCGGACGGTCAAGATCTCGTGTCCGGCGAAGATCACGGTCCCTTCGACCGGAACGACGACATTCACTTGCACGCTCACCCCGGTGAACGGCTATCCATGGGCCCCAGCGTGGTACGGCTCCGTGCCCGGGTCTCGCGAGGACTTCTACTTCGAGCTCCACGAGGGGGGGTTCCAGGAACCCTTCCAGGGCAAGCCCCGCCAGGCCACGATGGTGGTCGAGACGGGGGCGGTCCCTCAGGGCACGTATCCACTTACTGTCAGCTTGTCCCTGAACAACCCTCCGGAAGCGCCTCCTCCGACGCCGAAAACTGTGATTCAGGCCACGGTCCCGGCCCCGACACCGTCTCCCTCGCCGGCGCCTTCGACGCTTCCCTGGCTTACCTCCAATTGACAGAGCCCCGCGGAGCGTGCTAGCACTCTTATCCTAGGAGTGCTAATCGGGACGTCTTCAGGGAGGTAGAGGTATGCCGGCAAAGACCATCACGTACTCGGCCGAGGCTCGTCGCGCCCTCGAGGAGGGCATGAACAAGCTGGCCGACGCCGTACGAGTCACTCTCGGCCCGAAGGGCCGAAACGTCGTGCTCGAGAAGAAGTGGGGAGCCCCCACGATCACCAACGACGGCGTCACGATCGCCAAGGAGATCGAGCTCGAGGATCCGGCCGAGAAGATCGGTGCCGAGCTCGTCAAGGAGGTAGCCAAGAAGACCGACGACGTCGCCGGTGACGGCACGACGACCGCCACCGTTCTCGCGTGGGCCATGGTTCGCCAGGGCCTGCAGAACCTGGCGGCAGGTGCGAATCCGATGTCGCTTCGGCGCGGCATCGAGCTGGCCGTCGAGGCCGCCGTCGACTCGATCCGCTCGCAGTCCCGAGAGCTCGCCTCGAAGGAAGAGATCGCACACGTCGCCGCCAACTCCGCGGCCGACCCAGATGTCGGCGATCTGATCGCCGAAGCGATGGACAAGGTCGGCAAGGACGGCGTGATCACCGTTGAGGAATCGCAGACCTTCGGTATGGAGCTGGAGCTCGTCGAGGGCATGCGCTTCGACAAGGGCTACATCTCTCCGTACTTCGTGACCGACCCCGACCGCATGGAAGCGATCCTCGACGATCCGTTCGTGCTCATCGCGAACCAGAAGATCTCGAACGTCCGCGATCTTCTTCCGGTGCTCGAGAACGTCATGCAGTCAGGCAAGCCCCTGGCGGTCATCGCCGAGGACGTCGAGGGCGAGGCTCTGGCCACGCTCGTCGTTAACAAGATCCGGGGGACGTTCAAGTCCGTCGCGATCAAGGCTCCCGGTTTCGGCGAGCGCCGCAAGGCGATGCTCCAGGACATCGCGATCCTGTGCGGTGCCCAGGTCATCTCCGAGGAGCTCGGCATCAAGCTCGAGAACGTCGGTGTGGACATGCTCGGCAAGGCGCGCAAGATCATCGTCACGAAGGACGAGACGACGATCGTCGAGGGCGCCGGCTCGGCCGACGACGTGAAGGGTCGAATCAACCAGATCAAGGGTGAGCTCGAGCGCACCGACTCCGATTACGACCGCGAGAAGCTGCAGGAGAGGCTGGCGAAGCTCGCCGGCGGCGTTGCGGTGATCAAGGTCGGCGCGGCCACCGAGGTCGAGCTTAAGGAGAAGAAACACCGCATCGAGGACGCCGTCCAGTCCACGAAGGCTGCAGTCGAGGAAGGCATCGTCCCCGGAGGCGGTGTGGCGCTAATCCGTACCGCCGTCGCCGTCGAGAAGGCAGCCGACGGCCTGCAGGACGACGAGCGCACCGGCGCGCTGATCGTACGCAAGGCACTCGAGGAGCCCCTAAAGCAGATCGCCGTCAACGCCGGCTACGAAGGCGGCGTTGTGATCGAGAAGGTGCGTGGCCTGAAAGCCAACGAGGGCTTCAACGCTGCGACCGGCGAGTACGGAGACATGTTCAAGTTCGGTGTCCCGGACCCGGCCAAGGTGACGCGTTCGGCTCTGCAGAATGCGGCTTCGATCGCGGCCCTGTTCCTGACGACGGAAGCCGTCGTCGCGGAGAAGCCGGAGAAGGGTCCTGCCATGCCGCCGGGCGGCGGAATGCCGGACGGCGGTATGGGAGGCATGGACTTCTAAGAAGTAAGACCCAAGCCACATAGAAGAGGGGCCCAGTGGGGGCCTCTTACA
>JBBDRJ010000015.1:0-24486 GCA_040905525.1 Actinomycetota bacterium | reverse complement strand
ATGTGATCTGCGAGCCCTGCGTCGACATCAAGGACCGGGCTTGCGTCGAGGAGTGTCCGGTCGACTGCATCTACGAGCACGGACCCCAGCTGTACATCCACCCCACGGAGTGCGTCGACTGCGATGCCTGCATGCCCGTCTGCCCCGTGGACGCGATCTTCCCCGCCGACGATGTCCCCGGCGAATGGAAGGAATACACCGCGATCAACGCGAACTTCTTCACGGAGCACCCGGACGCCCAGGGCGGCGCCTCCCAGAGCCCGTACGCGCCGCAGCTCGAAGGTTGAGCTCCAGGGTTTCGATCAAGCCCGGCGACGTCGGCAAGCGTGTGACCCTCCAGTACTTCGACGACGCCGGCGGTCGCCACGAGGTCGTTGGTCAGCTCGAGCGGGCTGAGGTCAAAGAGGGCGAGCCCGTCCTTCACGTGCGCCGCAAGGACGACAGCTTGGTCGCGGTTCCGATGAGCCGGATCCGCGCCGGGCGCGTGGTTCGGCCCCCTCGCCGGTAGACTCGCGTTTCTATGCCGAAGAGCCGCCAACAACGCCGCGCCCGGGCACGGAGCCCGCTTCGTAAGAGGCGAGGCGGAACCAGGTGGTTCACACTGGCCCTTATCGTCGTTCTTGCGCTCGGGATCGCGGGCATCCTGTTCTCCCGAGCCAACCCCCCGCCCCTGACGCGCGGCGCGTCGGCCGGCGAGCACTGGCACGCGTCCTACCGCATCTTCATCTGCGGCCAGCGCCTGGCCAACTATCCCAGCGTCGAAGGCGAGGTCCACTCGCACGGAGACGGATTCATTCACATCCATCCATCGACGCCGGCGGCGACCGGCATCAACGCCTCGTTGGGCACGTTCCTCCGTCTTTACGAAACGGGCATGGCCAAAGACGAAGACGACAAGACCACTCTCACGCTTCCCGACGGCAAGACCTACACGGATGGCGACCGCTGTTCCGACGGCAAGAAATACGACTGGGTGTTCACGAACAAAGGCGATCGGATCGACGAGGACCCCAGCTTGTTCGTGCCCCACGACGGCGATGCGTTGGTGCTGCGTTTCGGCAAGGAGGGCAAGAAGATCCGGCCGAACCCGTACTCGGAACTGAAGGGGATCCCGGAGCCCACGACCGGCCAAGACGAAGAGCCGGCTCCGGACTAGGCCGAAGCCGATGCGCGGCGGTGGCTAGGCCGCGCTCTCCATCTGGTCGCTGTAGCTTCCCGAGCGAGCGGCGCCGTTGCAGCGTGCACGGTGCAGCAACGCCTGCTGACCGGCATCCACGTTGACCGCTTCGCCCTGCCACTCCTTCAGGGCCGGCGCCTGCAGTGCGCGTCCATATGAGAACGAAAGCTCCCACGGGTGGGGGCCGACCTTATTCATCTGGTTGAGGCGAGCCGTCGCGGGGATGTCGTCCTGACCGCCGGAGAGGAAAACGACGCCGGGGATCGCCGCAGGAACCGTGTTACGGAAGCAACGGAGGGTCTCGCGAGCGATCTCGGCATCCGAAGCCTGGGTCGGACAGTCTTTGCCCGACAGCACCATGTTGGTCTTGAGCAGAGCGCCCTCGAAAACGATGCGGTGGCTGTGGAGCTGGTCGAAGAGCGAGCGCAGGGTGTACTCGGTTGCTTCGAAGCACCGCTCGATCGTGTGGTCGCCGTCCATCAATACTTCGGGCTCCACGATCGGCACCATGCCGGCTTCTTGCGTCAGTGCCGCGAACCGAGCCAGCGCATGGGCGTTGGCGTCGATGCAGAAATCTGTAGGTATCCCGTCTCCGATGTTGATCACAGCGCGCCACTTCGTGAATCGGGCGCCGAGCTCCACGTATTCGGCCAGACGCTCCCGCAGCCCATCGAGGCCCTCGGTTACCTGCTCTCCAGGGAAGCCCGCCAGGACTTTGGCCCCTGTGTCCACCTTGATGCCCGGGATCATGCCGTTGTCGGTGAGGATCTTCGTCAACGGTTCACCGGTCGACGCGGCCTGTTTGATCGTCTCGTCGTACAGGATCACGCCCGAGATGTGCTCACCCAGACCTTTGGTCGTGAAAAGCATCTCGCGGTACGCACGCCGGTTGTTCTCGGTGGACTCGAGGTCGATCGAGTCGAAGCGCTTCTTGATCGTGCCCGAGCTCTCGTCGGCAGCGAGTATGCCCTTGCCCGGAGCAACGAGCGCCCGCGCCGTTTCCTCGAGGTGTGAGTGATGCGACATTGTTCTCCCTACCTTTCGCCATAACGCGATCACTGCATGCACATTTTTTACCAGGCTATGCGTCCTCGCAGGTCAGGGGCCATTGACCCAAAGCACGCCGAGGACTATGTTCGGGTTACCTAAGCGGTCAATCGGGGTGATGTCTTCCCAGGTCCCCGGACGGAGGTTCGGCGGCGCCCACTAGGGCGCGTGACGCGACGGAGCCTCGTCTGACGGGGATCGACGGGGAGGAAAGCTTCCCGAAAGGCCGCTTAGGGCTTTTCCGGGTCCTTCTTCTCCGCAGCAGCGTCTTCGTCGGCGCCCTTCTGGAACTCGTCGCGAGCCTCCCGCATGGATCGCGCCAGCTTCGGGAGCCGGGCCGCGCCGAACAGCAGCAGGACGATCAGCAGGACGATCAGGATCTCTGGAGCACCAATCCTTCCCATGGGAACACGATACTCCTCTGATACTTTTGAGGTCCGGCGTTGGTTTTAGAAGGATCCCGATGATCTCCGAACAGGCCGTCCGCGACGCGCTCCATACGGTCGTCGACCCCGAGATAGGCAAACCGATCGACGAGATCGGCATGCTCGGCGGCTTCGAGATCGACGGCGCCACCGTCCGGGTCGACGTCCTGCTGGCCGTCAGCGACTCCCCGCGCCGGGGCGAGCTCGAACAGCGGGTCACCGATGCGCTGCGCTCCACCCCAGACGTCGAGAACGTGGAGGTGCGCCTCGGCGCGATGGACCCTGAGAAGAGAGCCGAGCTCGCCTCAACCCTGAAGGAAGAGATCCAGTTCCGTCGTCCGGACTCGCGCACCACGGTTATCGGCGTCTCCTCGGGCAAGGGCGGGGTAGGTAAGTCGACGGTGACGACCAACCTTGCCGCCGCGATGCAAACGCTCGGTCACAAGGTTGGAGTCCTCGACGCCGACATCTGGGGCTTCTCGGTACCCCGCATGATGGGACTACGCGGTGAGCGTCCTGCCGCTTTCGACGGCATGATCGTGCCCCTCGTCCGCAACGGGGTAAAAGTGATCTCCATCGGCTTCTTCCTCCCCAACGAAGAAGAGCCGGTGGTGTGGCGGGGGCCGATGCTTCACAAGGCGCTCGAACAATTCCTGTCCGACGTTTACTGGGGCAGCGACCTCGAGTACTTGCTCATCGACCTGCCACCGGGCACCGGCGACATATCCCTTTCCCTGGCGACCTTCCTTCCGAACATGGGGATGGTCGTCGTTACGACGCCGCAGCCCGTTGCTCAGAAGGTCGCGGAACGCGCGGCCAACATGTCGGAAAAGGTGAAACAGCGGTTGCTCGGCGTGATCGAGAACATGTCCGGGATCGTTTGTGCGCACTGCGGAGAGGTGACAACGGTGTTCGGCGAGGGCGGAGGCGAGCTACTGGCTCAGGCGCTCGAGGTCCCACTCCTCGCGAAGCTGCCGCTCGTGCCGGAAGTGCGGGCGGCTTCGGACGAAGGCATGCCGTTCGTGTGGTCGCAGCCCGACCATCCCGTGACGAAAACCTATCTGTCCGTGGCGGAAAAGCTCGCGGAGTTCCGGCCTCGTCGGCGGCTGCCGGTCATGGAGATCGGGCCCAGACGCTAATGCTTCCCGGGATTGCCGATCACATCGCCCACAGCAGACCGCAACATCGCTTCGACGGCTGATCTCGACATCCCCCAGCCCACTCGGTCCGCAGCCCCCTGCCATACGCTCGTGGGCCGCTGCGTAGGCAAGTCGTGTGTAGGAGCGATAATGGCGTCAGGGACCCGATTTGAAAGACTGAAATTCTGCTGAAGACCTTCCGACCAAGGTAGAGGGGCCGACACTCCAAACACATGCGAGTCCTAGTCATCGAAGACGACGAGTCGATTGGCCGCCTGGTGAAAACTGCTCTCGAGCGCGACGGCCAGGAGGTCTTACACACGATGACCGCCACTCAAGGCCTGCAGGCGTTCAAGGACTGGGACCCCGACGTCATCGTCCTCGACCTGATGCTGCCCGACATGAGCGGACTCGATGTCGCCAAGAAAGTCCGGGAAGACTCAACGGTCCCGATCGTGATCCTGACGGCAAAGGGTCAAGAGGCCGATAAGGTGACCGGTCTCGACTTGGGAGCCGACGACTACATCGTCAAACCCTTTGGAGTCGCCGAGCTGACGGCGCGCATCCGCGCAGCGGCGCGTCGCGGCAAGGACTAAGACCCGCCGCTAGACGATCCGGGCCACGTCGGCCAGAGCCTCGATGTGCTCGTGGTCCGCATCGGGGCAAAGTCCGTAGGGATCAAGGTGCAGCGGACGCACCCCGGCGGCGCGCGCTCCGACGACATCGAAGCGCACCGAGTCGCCGACGTGCAAGGCGCGGCTCGCTTCCACTCCTAGCGAACGCAACGCGAGCTCGAAGATCGCCGGATCCGGCTTGGCGACTCCGGTGATGTGCGAGTCGATCACCGTCTCGATGCTGGATCCGATCACACCCAGTGAGCGAAGCAGCCTTTCGACGGAGCCGTCGGAGTTCGACACGATCGCAACGTGGCGAACAAGTTCATGCAGCGTGGCGATCGCAGCCAGCGCACCTTCGATCACGACGTTCCACTCCATCGCGGCGAAGGCACGGTTCACCGCCGCGCGCGCGGCGTCGACCTTGGTCTCAGCAACGTCGAGCGCGTCGACGTAGGCGTGGTTGTACGGCCACCACGACATTTCGTCGGAGGCGTCGAGATCGGTGGCGCGTATGCCCGCGTAATGTGCGCGCTCGAGGAGTGCTGGATCGAGAACGACGCCCGCGTCGGCGAGCTCGCCGACGATAACGGAGGAATCGGGGAGGAGCAGCACACCACCGGCATCGAGCAGAACGGCTTCGACCACACTCATCGCTTCACCTCAGCGCCGGAAGCACGTCCTGTGCGAAGCGCGCCAGATCGTCGGGCTCATCCAGGCCGAACGGGACATCGCTGAAGCACATCACGGCGTGCTCGACATCCATATCGGCGAAGGCGCGGAGCCGATCGGTCATCTCCTGTGCCGAACCTTGCGCATATTGACCGATCGATCGGCGCACCTTCGAGCCATCGAGCAGGCGGGCGCGCTCGGCGTAGGCAGCAGCGTCCTGGAACCACGCTGCGTTCCAACCGTCGGCGGTACCAGCGATTACTCGCATGGCCCGGTCCCCTTTGCCACCCATCCAGATCGTCGGTCGTGGCCGCTGGGTTGGCCTGGGTAAACAGACCAGGCCTTCCAACCGGTAATGACGACCGTCAAACGACACCTGCTCACCCGAGAAGCAGAGCTTCAGCACCTCGGCCGCTTCCCGCAATCGCTCGAGCCGAACGCCAGCTCGTGGGAACTCGAGGCCGGCCATCCTGAACTCGCGCTCGTACCATCCCGCTCCGATACCGAGCTCGAGGCGCCCGCCCGAGGCGATGTCGATCGTGGCGGCCTGCTTGGCCAGCACGACGGGATGACGGAACTCATTGCAGAGCACCATCGTCCCCAGCCGGACCGCTGACGTCTCGGCGGCCAGGACGGCTAGGGTTGCCAGCGGATCTACGCTCCCGATCAACTGGTCGGATCCGCCGTACTTCTCGAGATCGAATACGAGATGGTCGGAGACCCACACCGAGTCGAAGCCCAACCGCTCAGACTCTTTGGCGATCTGAACGACGCGATCCAGCTCGGAGTCCGAGCCGTAGTGTGGGAGCGCTACACCGATCTTCACGAAGGCGAGAGTATGCCAGAGCTTCCGGAAGTCGAGGGGTTCCGCGCCGTAGTCGAATCCCACGTCGTCGGCCGCACGGTCACGCGCGCGCGCTTTCTCGACGATTGGATGCTAAAAAACACGACGCCGTGGACGGCGGCACGGCGAATGAAGGGTCGCCGGATCAGCTCCGTCGATCGCCGGGGAAAGATGCTCGCGATCTTCACCGAACCGAAGCGCGGGAAGCCCGATACTCCGGTGCTCGCCTTGCATTTCGGCATGACGGGACGTCCGATAATGGAGTTGCACGACTCCCCCGTGCACCATTGGGACCGCGTTCTCCTGGATCTTGATTCGGGCAAGCAGTTCCGGTATCGCAATTCCCGGCGTCTGGGCTACGTGAAGGTCGTCACGCGCAACGAGATCGCCGACATGGCGTGGAGCTTCGGTCCCGATGCGCTCGAGGCGCCGGCCGGCTATCTCGTGGATGTGCTTGCGCACCGCGACGCTGCGATCAAGGCCGTGCTGCTGGATCAGTCATTTCTTGCAGGCGTCGGCAACATCTATGCCGACGAGGCTTTGCACGCCGCCGGCATAGATCCGCGCCGAGCGGCGAGCACACTCCGGCGGCAGGAGATCGAGGGGCTGCATCGGGCGCTGCGGCGCATCCTCACCCGGGCGGTAAAGGCGCAGCGCGCAGGCACCGGCGCGCGCTTCCCTTTGCTCTCCATCAGGAAGCACGCATCGAAACAGCTCGGGCTGTCCGGATCTCCGAAGGTGGGTTGTCCGCGTTGCGGGCGCCCGCTTCGCTCGGTCCGATTGGGGGGCCGAACCACTTTCTTCTGCCGCAGCTGTCAGCGCTGACCCCAGTTTCGGTACCGCGGTACCTCAGGCGCTTCCCTTTGGCGACGGCCCAACTATCGACACCTGCGCCAGAGGCGCCATGGTCCGTGCGCCCTCGGGCTTGAACTTTGCCTCGGGTGTGCCCCGCTTGTGGGTCTGCTCGACCTCCTCGGCGTTCCAGGGCTCGACGCGCCCCTCACCCATCCAGAGCTCGATGTTGCGCGTCCGCCGGCGCTGGCGCTTGGCGAGCCGCTCCATCAGGTCGTATGCCTTCGCCTCTTCGGTCGCGGGTCGCGTCTCGACGGCGCCCGATGCAAGAAGGTTTTTCCAAAAGGCCGCGCCGCGATCTGTGCGGATTACGACCATGGACCACCCTTCCATCCCCAAGCCGCCCAGCGAGATGTCGGCGTGCTCGGCTGCGAAGTCCGGGCAGAAGGGGCAGCCCCAGTCGCGCGCGAAGCTCCGGCACTCGTCGAGAGGGATGTTCGTCTCGCTGCCGTCGTTCATCTCGACGACGACCTTGCCCTTGATGTTGATCTTCTCCACCTTCGAGATGTCGATCCCGTAATCGCCCTGGATCTTCTGCTCGAGGAAGGGCTGGGGCAGGAAGGTCTCGGAGCACATCAGGCCTACGGTGAGTGCGATCCGATTCGACCACGTGCGAACGCCGGAGTAGGCCATCTTCGGCGCGGAGGAGATCTCACACGACACACCCACCATCGCTACCTTGCGCAGTCGCTGAGCCTTCGCGTCTTTCAAAGCCAAGGGAGTGGCGCAATACGTGTAACGCGAGCGTGCGGTGCCGAGCACTTCGTCCTTGGTCTTGACGAGCTGCGGCGACGTCATCTGCTTTCCGTCGAATGCCGACACGACGGCGCCGTCGAGCGCACCGGTCTCCAGCCCGTGGATGAGGATGGCCGAACCGATGCCCCCGTCCTGGGCTTTCTTCACGACTTCGGGGTCGGCCGCCCGGGCCACAACGACCTCGAGGTAGGACCCAAAGACGTCGTCCGAGCCTCTGGTCTTGCCGTGGAGCGCCTCCTCGAGTTGCGGCCAGTTCCAGCGCCAGATACCGAGCTCGTGATCGAGGCGGGGACAGGCCAGAGCGCAGATCTCACACCCCGTTTCCCCATGTGAGCAGCTGTCGGGCCTCTGCACGTCGGTCTGGAAGGGCTTCTCCAGGTCGTAGTCGTAATCGAGAACGTGGTGTGGGCACACGACGACGCACGCAGCACATCCGCAACACACGTCGGTGGCGACGATCTCGGAAAATAGTTCCTTCCAGTGGCTCACGGCCGAACCACTCTAGCCGGGAGGAGAACGTCAGGACGTAACGATCAGTTGGCGCGTCTGACTTCCGCCGGCGCCTTTAGAAGCTGGTCGATCGTGTCCAGAAGAGCGCTCATCACGTATGGCTTCGTGAGGTAGACGGCATCGAGAGCTCGTCCGGCTTCAACGTCCTCGGGGTTGACTCGGGCGCTGAGAAAGATCACCGGCAGATTCTTGAGCGAGTCCCGGGTTCGAAGCTCTTTCAGCAGGTCGAACCCGTTCATGCCGGGCATGGCTACGTCGAGCACGGCGATGTCCGGCGCGCCTTTGGCGGCGATCACCTCCAGAGCCTCGGCTCCGCTGGACGCTTTGCTCACCAGATGCCCGTGCTGGCGCAGCTGGATCTCGACGAGAGCCAGCAGATCCGGGTCATCGTCAACGACCATCACACGTGCCACTCAGACATCTCCTCCTCCAACGCTGTCGCTTTAAGGTCGGCCGCCCGGCGTGGCGAATGAGGACGGATCGCTCATCCAGGCGGGCCGGGGGCCGAATCATCATCGTCGGCGCGGTCCCGTCGACCGGTTGATCTTGGTCGAGGAAGGAACGCTTTGCGGCCGCGACTCGGGCGAAAAACAAGCCATGACGAGCACCTCCGGCAGGTAGCCGAGAGGGGGCTCAACGCTGCCCGCCGCAACACCGAGCCGGACGCCACGGACGCCGTCCCCCTGTACGAGGAGGCCTTGGCCGTCCTCGGTCGCTCCCGGGCGATCCTCGAGGGGGTCGCCGACGGGGTGTACATCACCGATCCCGACGGCCGGATCCGACTCTGGAACCAGTCGGCCGAGCGGCTGACCGGCTGCCGGGAGTCCCGGGCCCTGAACCGGGGATGCGAAGAGGTCCTCGGTCTGGAGATGAACGGCGAGCCCCTCGATTGCCGTAACGGCTGCGCGCTGTTGCGCCTGCACTCCGGCGATGAGTCGCTGGCCTTCGAGACGGAGGTCCAGAGGAGCAGAGGGGGCGGGCGCGAGCAGCAGCTGCTGGCCGGGGTCTCAGGCGTACCGGGAGCCGACGGCGAGGTCGCTGAGATCGTCCATACCATCCGCGATATCACCGCTCTCAAGAAGGCGGACGAAGCCAAGACGATGTTCCTTTCCACGGCGTCCCATGAGCTCAAGACTCCACTGACCGTGATCCTCGGCTTTGCCCAGATCTTGCTCGACGGTTCCCTGCCGCACGACGACCAACAGACCGCGCTCGAAGCCATCGAGAAGAGAGCGAAGGAGCTCAGTCGCATCGTCGACCGTCTACTCATGACCGGTCGCATCGACAGCGGACGGATCCTGTTGACCGCCACCCATGTCGACGTTCGCGCGATACTCCCCGAGCGCGCAGCCGCACTGGCCACCGCGACTGAGCGTCGGATCATCTGCGAAGTAGCCGACGACGTTCCCGAGCTCGTCGGGGATCCCGAAGCAGTCGCGACGGTAGTCGACCACTTGTTGGACAACGCCGTTAAGTACTCCCCCGACGGCGGCGACGTCGTCCTTCGTGCGAGGAAGCGCGGCGAGCACGTGATCATCGAGGTGACCGACCCCGGCGTCGGTATGAATCCAGAGGAAGCCGCGCATTGCTTCGATCGCTTCTGGCAAGCCGAAGCATCCGACGTGCGCCGATTCGGGGGAACCGGGATCGGGCTCTACATCGTCAAGTCTCTCGTCGAGGGCATGGGGGGCTCGATCTCCGTGCGAAGCACATCCGTCGAGGGAAGCACGTTCACCGTTTCGCTCGCCCGCGCACGTGATGGAGCGCTGCCGCAGACGAGAAAAGAGCAAGCGCGACCTCGCGGCGAGGGCGAGGCTTCGATGATCCAGGAGTTCATGAGGCAGCTCGGCGTTCCTCAAGCCGGCGGTGGGGGCGGATCATGACGTTCACCGCAGGCCTTCTCAACGTCGTCCTTGGCCTCGCGTACACGACGTACGGCTTGATCACGATCGTCGACCTCAAGCGCGGCTGGAAGACCATGGGCTTCTCGCACTTCGGCGCCGCGTGGATCGCGATGGCCTTCACCTGCGGCCCGCACCATCTCGTTCACGGTACACATCTGCTCTTCGAGGGTCGGATGGCCGGACCGCTGGATCTAGTCGCCGTTGCCGTCGGCCTCCCGGCGGGCGTGGTGTTCCTCAGCCTGCGGGCGGAAGCAACGCTTGGGGGGCGCGGTGACCGGTTCATCTCCGGATCACCACTATGGCTGCGGTCGCTTCCCACGCTCGCGGCGACGTACATCACGATCCTCGTCGTCGCAGTGTTGCGCATGAGTACCTATGGGCTTCCCGACAAAGTGACGCCGAACATCGCGCTGATCGTCCTGTACTTCATGATCGGTTATTTCCTCCTTCGAACCCAGCTCCGCAACCGCGGCGTGACCCAAGGCTGGTCGGCATCCGGTGTTGCGCTGACAGTCGTCTTCCCGACGTGCGGACTGATGCACGGTGTGTTCGCTCTCTACGCGGCCACCGGCCTCTACCACGACGTCGATTGGCACGGCCTGACCATCGACTGGCTGGCGGTGCCCGCGGCCGTCTACTTCCTCTGGGTCGTGCGCAGCCTCTACCGCAGGTCGATCAGGGACTGGAACCGGAAGATGTTCGACACCGTTGCAGACACCAGAGCGGTCGTCGTGACCGTATGAAAGGAAGGAGCATGAAGAACATCCTCGTCGTCGACGACCAGCTCGACATCCGAGAGCTTCTCGAGACGATCCTCACGTTCCGCAATTTCCGGGCCGAGCTGGCACCCGGCGGATCGGACGCATTGGCACGTATGGAAGAAGGACCCCGGCTGCCCGATCTCATCCTCCTCGATGTCCAGATGCCGGATATGGATGGCTGGGAGACTCTCGCTCAGATCCGGGAGAAGTACGGCGATCTCGGCCCCCGGGTCGTTATGTGCACGGTGAAAGGCCATCCCAGTGACCTCTTACACGGATGGTCTTTGGGCTGCGACGGCTACATCTGGAAGCCGTTCGACCTGAAGCTTCTGATCGATGAGGTCGAAGCGGTCCTCGCCCGGACGCCATCCGAGCGCACCCGCATCCGCCGCAACGCCATAGCTGAAGCTCAGCTACTGCTCCGGCCGATCCAGCAAGCCAGATGAGGATCGCGCTGGGCTCGCTCAACGCTCTTCTGGGGCTTGCCTATCTCCTGGTCGGCTTCATGACGCTCTCCGACCTCAAACGCGGCTGGAAGACCATGGGGTTCTCGCACTTCGGTGCGGCCTGGGTGGGCCTGGCGTTCACGTGCGGTCCGCATCACCTGATCCATGCCACGCATCTGCTCATGGAGAATCGTCAGGCCGGTGGGCTAGAGGTGCTCGCCGTCGGCGTCGGGGTCCCCCCGGGTCTAGTCTTCGTCGGTCTACGCATCGAGGCGCTCCTCGGAGGCCGGGGCGACAGGTACATCGCGAACAGCCCGGCCTGGCTGCAGGCGATCGCGCCGGCGGCTGCGGTCTACATCACCGTGCTCGCCGCCTCTCTCATGCGCTTGGGCTTCGTCGGTATCCCGGACAAGGTCATTCCCAACGTGGTCCTCGTAGCCATGTATCTGTGGGTGGCCTACTACCTCATCCGGACGCAGCTACGGAACCGCATGTCGCTGCAAGGCTGGTCGCTGTCGGGTGTCTCCCTTTCCATCGTCTTCCCGACGTGCGCGCTCATGCACGTCCTCTATGCGACGTACGCCGCCACGGGCTTGTACAACGACGTCGACTGGCACGGACTGATCATCGATTGGATCTCGGTTCCGGCCGTCGTGTACTTCCTCTGGGTCGTCCGCGGCCTCTACCGCCAGAGCCTCAAGGACTGGAACAGGAAGATCTACGACTCCGTCCCGGACCGGGCCGCAGCCGTCGCCGCCTGACCTAGACCCGAGTGGTTCGGCCTTCCCAATACGGCTCGCGCAAGTCGCGCTTGCGGATCTTTCCCGCGTCGTCGCGGGGGAAATCCTCCCGGAACTCGACAGACCTCGGCTTCTTGTAGTCGGCGATCTGTTCGCCGACCCATTGGATGATTTCGCCCTCGGTGATCGTCTCACCGGGCTTTGGCTGCACTATGGCGTGTACCTGCTCGCCGAACTCCTCGTTAGGGATACCGATCACGGCGACGTCCCACACCTTAGGATGCGCGTGGATGGCGTTTTCGATCTCTGCTCCGTAGATGTTCACTCCGCCCGAGATGATCATGTCCTTCTTGCGGTCGGAGATGTACAGGTAGCCGTCCTCGTCGAAGTATCCGACGTCGCCGACGGTGAAGTAATCGTCGCGCCAAGCTTCGTTCGTCGCTTCTTCGTTCTTGTAGTACTCGTCGATCATGCCGGCGGCTTTGATGTAGATCTCACCCGGCATACCGGGAGGACACTCGTTGCCTTCCTCGTCGAGGATCTTCACGTCCTGCCCGTCGATGACCTTGCCGCACGCGCCCGGCTTCTTGAGATGCTCCTCGGGAGACATGATCGTGTTCATCCCCGTCTCCGACGCCCCGTAGAACTCCCACAGCGACGGGCCGAACAGGTCGAGCACCCTCCGCTTGAGCTCGAACGGGCAGGGTGCCGCCGCGCACACGATCGAAGTCATGGGCGACACGTCGTACTTCGCCTTCACGTCGTCGGGAAGATTCACGATGCGCGCCAGAAGGGTCGGAGCCATGAAGGTCCAGGCCGCTTTGTGCTTGTCGATGAGCCTCAGCGCCTCCTCGGGATCGAACCGATGCATCATGACGACCCCGCCCCCGAGCATGACTCCAGCGCTGGCGAACGCGTAGGGGGCCGAGTGGTACAGCGGGCCGGCCGCCAAGTGCGGTGTCCCCGGCTTCACGTTGAAGAAACTGCCCCCGCCGCCGGTCGAAGTCCCCCCAAGCCCCGCGCGGCGGTGAGCACCCTTGGGATTGCCCGTGGTTCCCGCGGTGTACAACATGAGACCGCCCGTGGCCCCTTCGGGTATCTCGGGCTGCGCCGATGAACCCTGCTCCATCAGGTCGTCCAGGCGCAGCCACCCGTCCGGCACCTTGTCGGTTCCCCAAGCGATCGTGTGCCGGAGGTTCGGTGCGCTGCTTCGCGCGGCTTCCACCAGGTCGACCTGACCCGGCCCGACGAAGATCGCCACACAGTCGGAGTTGTCGATCTGGTAGGCCATCTCCTTCGGCTTGAGGCGATAGTTCATCGGGACGTTAGTCCCCGCCATCTTCGCTACGGCGTTGGTGCATACGAAGTGCTCGGGGGCGTTGGCTCCGACGGTTATGACTTTGTCGCCGAGCTTCAGCCCCAGCCCGAGCAAGGCGTTGGCGACCCGGTTAGCTCGTTCGTTCAGCTCCTTGTAGGTGATGATCCGAGGCTCTTCCCCCAGCCGGTCGTCGATCACGGCCGGAGCGTCCGGCCGGCCATCCGCATGCATGGCCAGGATGTCCATCTAGTCCCCCCTTGTTAACCGCGCCCAGAGCTCCCGCTCGGCTCCCACCGTGGTCTTCCCGCCGTGACCGGGGAGCAGCTGCAGGTCGTCGGGCAACGGTAGCAACTTCGCGCGGATCGACTCGCGGAGCGCGCGGGCGCTGCCGCCCGGAAAGGCCGTCCGGCCGATGGTGCCGGACATGACGGTGTCTCCGGAGAAAAGAAGATCGTCCAGCCGGAAGCAAACGCTTCCGCCCGAGTGCCCGGGCGTGTGCAGGACGTCGACGGCGAGCCGGCCGGCTTCCAGGCGGCGGCCCCCGGAGATCGTTCGCAGGCGCTTCGGGCGCGGCCAGCGGACGAGGAACCATCTGAGGTCACGTGCGTGGATGTAGGCAGGGATCTCGAAGCGATCGGAGAGCTGACGGGCCGTCCAGATGTGATCGGGGTGTCCGTGGGTGAGGACGAGCGCCTCCGGGGTGAGAGATTCGGCTGCGACGAGGTCGATGATCTTGTCTCCGGCGCCCGCACCGGCGTCGACGATGAGAGCGGAACGACCGGCTTGGTCCGGAGCGCAGACATAGGCGTTCGACCGGGCCCGGCCGTTCACGAAGCGCTCGAGCAACACGGGCGAAGTTTACGGGGCGCCGGTTCGCGCTCGCAGGAAGTCGATGACAAGTGGCCAGCTGTTCGCGCGCGCTCGTACGCGAGAATCCTGACCCGTGGACCACCTTCCTCTGCTGCGCGCGAACGTAGGCGACGTGACATCCGGCACGACGGCCACAGCGTGTCGGCTTCGCCGCAGACGAGGACCGGAACGATCAAGCGTTCGATCTGGATCTCTGAGTCTCGGTGTTGGTCCAGATTCTTGAGTCCGTCCTCATAGACGCGTCCGATGTGGTTCCAAGGGCGGAATAGCCCATAGGCCAACGAGACCAGTGGCATGCCCTCCGACGTCCATGACGAATCTGGGTTGATCGGGTTCGACCAGTCGATGCCGTCCCACACGACGCTCGACGGTGCGCCCGCGACGACCGCACGAAGCTCCGGGTGCCGAACCGCCACGAGCAGCGCGGCCTCGGCTCCCTTGGAGAGGGACGCGAGCTGTCCCGGAGCGCCGAAGTATGACGGGCTCAGAACGGAAAACCCCTTCGACCGCAGATCGATGGCTCGCCGAGTGACGTCGGCGCCGATCCCGCCCTCCGACCCACCGAGCAACAGGACGCCGGGTCCGCGCTTCGCGTCCACCGGGAAGTAATTCGCGAAGAGCCCACCCTCGTCGACGCGCTCGCCCGTCTCCCCGGGCACGGTGAGGACGATGTCCGGCGCCCACGGCTTGAGCCACCAAACAACGGCGCCCCCACGATCATCAAAGCGAATGCAACGGCGAGGCCCAATGCCACCCTGCGTCTCCAGCTCATCCCATTCAGGGTGCAACACCCGGAGGACGCGCGCCCGATTGAGCCACTAGTGCCTAACGCAGAGCCTCCCGCGATCGCCCGAGGTTGTCGACGTCACAGCGGTGTGGGAAAGCTGGGCCGCCTGGTTGGCCGCTTTCGAACCGTGAGTTCGAGGCCGCGCTTTCGGAATTGACGGGCTAGACGCGGTCGAGGCCGTCGAGACACTCGCGTGCCGCTCTCTTGGAACGGAACACGTGCAGCGCCACATGCTTCCCGTGCCGCGACAGGATCCCGAGCTCTCGTTCGCGCTCCGAGCGGCGGACTCGCCAGATCCGCCAGACCAGGCACCATTCGTCGCGCAACTGTCGCCAGGCGGAGGCATCGCAGCCTTCGGGCACCTGGAAGCCGGCAGGACGGCGAATCCCACGCACGAACGCACGCCGTGCGCAGGTCCACCACGGTGTGTCGAGGAACACAACCGTGTCCGCGCGCTCGAGCCGAAGCTCGAGTGTGTCGTGGTAGTTGCCGTCGGCGATCCATGCGTCACCGGTGAGCAGGCTTCGCTGCTTCTCGCGCCACTCGTCGTCCGGCGGCTCGACCCAGCCCGGTTTCCAGAAGTGCAAGTCGAGATGGATCAAAGGAAAGCCCGTCTTCGCCGAGAGCGCTCGCGAGAACGTGCTCTTGCCCGCTCCCGCCATACCTGTGACGACGACGCGGTGACCGACCGAGATCGCGGGTCCGATCCGCTCCGCGGAACGCTCTCTGCTCATCTCACGATGTTCGCAGACTCAAGAGATGCGCATAGAACGGCAGGTGGGCCGCCTGGACTCGAATCTTGTCCTAGGCGTTCATCGCTTAGTCAGGCACTACCAAGAGATACACGTCAATCGCGGCGTTCGACTGGACAGGCCGCCTGGCCTGGGCAAACGCGGGTAGTGCCGATAGTGCCTTTCGTAGTGCCCAATTCGGGCGCTCTGGGCCGCCTGTCCTCGCGCCAGGGTTCCTCGACCGAGTTATTCTGTCAGACATAAAAACTACGCTGACAGAGTGAGGATCAGATGGGCGCGATCAGCGACCAAGCATCGAGTCAAAAGCGCGAGAAGCCGATTCGTCATCGAGCATTGCGGCTTGATCTTCTGCATCCCGCCGCCGGTCGACGACCAGGACGAACGGCTGCTGTTCCTCGGAGACGACCAGTCCGGCGCCGCTCTGGAGATCATGGCGGTCGAGCTGGACGGTGGGGATCTGTACGTCATTCATGTGATGCCGCTCCGAGAACGGTATCGGGCTGAGTACGAGGAGGCGAGACAGTGGCGCGCTTGAAGACCAAGTCGGGCACTCCGCTTACGAAGGAGCGCAACGAACGACTCGCGAAGGAGGCTGAGAAGGGCTACGACCTCTCCAAGTCGAAGCGCGCTCGAGTCCAGCGAGGCCGGCCCTCACTGGAGGAGGGCGTCTCGCCGCGGATCAGCTACCGCGTCGGCCAAGGCTTGTACAAGCAGGCCAAGAAGAAGGCTGACGCCGAAGGTCGCACGGTGAGCGAAATAGCCCGGGAAGCGCTGGAGAGATACGTCTCGCGCCGATAGCGCGTTCGTGCTGGGCCTCTTGGATGTCGCCCGCGGACTACGTCGCCCTTGAGCGCGTTAGATGATCGATGCGTTGGTCGTGATCGGCACCCCTCCGCGAAGCATGAGCAGCACCGCTGAACTCGCCTCGGAGAGCTCCAACACCCGTGCAACCTTGCCGCGATCCTGTCCCGGCGACGGCACAACTTCAATGTTCATTGAGATCCCCGCGTCCGCGGGCTCCGGCACTTCGTCGGCAACACCGATGATCGCCCGCATATCACCGCGGTTGACGACCTCGACGTGTATGGAGTCCAGCTCAACTCCGCGGCTGTCGGCGATCATGCGGATCGTCCCGTCCATGCATGCCGCGAGCGCCATCGCGATGAGGGTCCCCGGGCATGGTGCCGACCCACTCCCACCGAGGCGTTCATGCTGCTCGATCGGAATCTCAAGATGAGGGTGGACGGACCTGACGGTCCAGCGTATGAAGTTGCTCGGGTCCGGTGAGTCCGAGATCGCGACCATCTCGCCGATAGCCTTGTGGTGGTCAGCTCGACATTCGTCGGCGAGTTGAGCGAACAACGGTCGAAGCTTCGACTCCCGCATGAGAATCTCCTTCGTTATCGCGCGTGCAGCCGGTCCTGTCCGCCGGATGAACAGATCGTGCCCTTCATCTGGGATGACAACGCCTTCCGCCTGTGACACCCACCCGGTGAACCCCACTGGGAACGAATCAGCGAAGGAACGCCGCGCGCGCCCTTCAAGGAGATGAGATGACCAAGCCACTCACGAAGAACTTCTCGAACCCCGACGAGGTACGCAAGATCCGCGACGGCCGCGTGGAGGTGATCGACCTCGACGGCTTCGGGTGCGTGAAGGTGCGTTACGAGCCGGGATACAGATGGTCGGAGTCGCTGAGCGAATCGGCGGGGACCGACACCTGCCAGTTCACCCACCAGGGCTACGTGCTCGGCGGGCGCCTCCGCGTCCGCATGGAGGACGGCAGCGAGGCCGAGGTCGGCCCCGGGGACGTCTTCGTCGTTCCTCCCGGACACGACGGCTGGGTCGTCGGTGACGAGCCCTTCGAGGCGCTCGACTTCTCGGACCAGATGCGCGGCTACGCCCGGTAGGACACGCTCGGCACCATGCGTTCTATCCGTCGCATGAGAGCCGGATACACGATCAGGTGCCGGAACGGCGCGATCGCCTTGACGTAGAGGCGCCCCAACAGCCCATGAGGCTTCACGTAGATCGCCATGTGCGGCTGGGATCGACCGTCGCCGGCCTCGACGAGCCCGAAGTGCAGGACGCCGTGGACGGTGTCGTTCACGATCTCGATCGCGCACTCGTCGTCGGTCGCAAACAGTGGCTTCGCGCCTGCGCGCCGGATCGCCGCGCCGACCGACAGGTCACCTGCGGTCTCGGCGAGAGCGCGCGGGACGCGGGCCGCGAGCGAGGTCTCCGCGCATCCGGGAATCGGACGTTCCTTGTCCGGGTCGTCCCACCGAAAAACGCGGCCGAGGACCTCGCGCACCCTGAACAGGGCGCGGGTAACGGACGGCCCGCTCGCGGTCGGGTCGAAGGCCGCGATCCGCTCGACGAGAGCGAGCAACTCGGACTTCGTGCCGCGAACGGGGATCGCCCAGACGTCCAACAGATCGAAGTCGTGTGCGATCTCGTCGATCACCCATGTGCGTCGATGGTGGACCTCGTTCGCGACCCTCACGGCTGGTGCCTTCCGAGACGGTGGGCCGCTCCGCGCAACAACAGGCCGATACCGCGACGATGCACGAGGGTTATCGGCGGGCATGCGATCCGGGCGAACGGGTGGTCGAAGCGGGCGAGGAGCGCGAGCGACACCCGGCCCTGGTCGACCTCGCCGATCGCGTTGATCGTCGCGTAGAACGACGACGTCTCGAGGACGATGTGGTCGCCGCCCGTCGCCACGAGCGTCCACCCGCCGATGTTCCGGGGCGACCGGCGGTCCAAGCGCAAGCCGATCGCGTGCCAGAACACCTGGGCCCCCGTACCGGCTGTCTGCTCGATGATCGCCCGCGCCCAGGTCTCCGGTGCCGCCTGGACCGACGTCTCGATCGTCGCGACGTCGGAGTAGTCGATCCGACCGAGCGTGCTGAGCGACCGGGTCCGCTCGGAGATCTCCCGATGCTGTAGGACGGTCGTCATGCGTGATCCCTCCTCCTATCTTTGACGCTGATGATGCTCCGTACGTTCGGTATATCCTGAATATCCAGAATATACAGGAGATGAGATGGATCGGATGACCGCGATCTTCGTCGACGGCGTGGGCGCGGGCGCCGGGCCGTCCGGCCTGGTGTCGCAGCTCCAGGGTCGGATCTTCGGACTCCTCTACCTGAACCCGGCACCGATGTCGCTCGACGACATCGCCGCGCAGCTCCAGCAATCGAAGAGCAATATCTCGACGACGATCAGGGGGCTCGTCGAGTGGCACCTCGTGCGGCGCGTCGACGTCCCCGGGTCACGGAAGGACCATTACGAGGCCGCGACCGACTTCTGGCGCGTGATGCAGGAGATCTTCGAGCGTCGGTTCCGGTGGATGGTGCGGCAAGTGATGGCAACCGTCGACGAGACGCGCAACGTCGCCAGGAGCGAAGGGAAGCGCCCGAAGTCCGAGGCGGCCTTCGTCGATGCCCGCCTCGACCACATGAACCAGTTCTTCACGACGCTCGACGCAGGCATCAGCGCGTTCGCGAACGGGCAACCCGTGACTCCGGAGTCATTCCAGCAGAAGGCCGCGAGATAACCGCTAGGACGTCACGCGTCTGGGGCCTTGCTCGCGCGCGTCACGTTGTCCGAACGATGCCGGGCGTGATCCAGGGCGGTAGGGAAAGTCGGATCACCTTGTGTACAGCCGGAAGTGAGCGGTCGTAGGGGCGATGTCCGCAACCGCATCGCATTCCAGGTTCATGTGCTCGGGGGCGACCGCGTGGATTCCGGCCAGGCGGCCGCTGGTTGCTAAGTTCTCCGCGAAGATTCACAACTCCGACGGGGCGGTCATGGGCGGGGCGATCGAAGGATTCGTTCTCTTTCGCGGATTCGAGACCTGGTACCGGGTCATCGGCGATCTCGATTCGGGCAAAGTCCCGCTGCTCTGTCTCCACGGCGGACCTGGCGGGACTTCCGACTATTTCGAGCCGCTGGAGGCCCTTGCCCAGGACGGACGGGCGGTCATTCGCTACGACCAGCTTGGTGGTGGCCGTTCCGATCGACCGACGGATCCAGCGCTGTGGACCCCGGAAACGTTCGTTGAAGAGCTCGCTACTGTCCGACGTGAGCTCGGGCTCGAACGCGTCCATCTGCTTGGACAGTCTTGGGGAGGCACGCTCGCCATCGAGTACATGTTGACAAACCCGGCCGGAGTCGTCGGCCTCGTGCTCCAGAGCACACCGGTCGACTGGCCCCTGATGATCCGCGAGCTCAAGCGACTCCAAGACGATTTACCAGCAGGGATCAAACGCGCGATGGAACGCTATGAGCGCAACTTCACACCTCGCGAACCGAAGGGTCGTTCGAACAAGGTCAAGAAGCGTCTGACCGAGAAACACATTGAGCGCGCAGGAAACTTCACCGCTGCAGGCACTCGACTGTTCCGAAGGCCCATCGTGCAAGCACTCGCCGTTCGCGCATCTGCCATCCCCTTCCTGCGTGGTGCCACCTACCAGATCGTCGGACTCGAGTTCACTAGAAGGCACAACATCAGGATGGACGATTGGCCGCTGTCGATACTTCGCGGCTTCGCGGCGATGAACCGAGGAGCGTACGAAACGATGTGGGGCCCGACCGAATTCTTCGGCCTCGGGTCGATGAAGGACTACGACCGCACGTCCAGGCTCAGCGAGATCGAGGCCCCGACCCTCGTAATAAACGGTCGGTACGACAGCATCACGCCCGTGCAGGGCGAAGTCCTGCGTGACAAATTGCCCAATGCCGAGTTGATCATCTTCGAGAACAGCTCACACACCGCCCACCTCGAGGAGCCGGAGCGGTATCTCGCGGTCGTCGCCGAGTTTCTGGCGAAGACCGAGGGCGCTTAGGCACCTTCTGCGTGTCTAGGCTCCCATCGTTCACGGCGCGCAATGGACGCCATGCGGAGCTCACAACCAGGAGAGGGCCGAGGTTCACCGCTTCGGCCCCGTGTTGTTGCCTGCTTTTGAGTGCAACGGCGTGTCACTCGCCGCACATAGTGCGGAATCTAGTGCCTCTCACGAGGCGCCCCGATGCATAACCGCACGTCAGACCGATATCGGGAAGCTGGCCTAGTTGGACTTCTCTCGAACCACGATTTCCGCGACGCGCTCCACCAGCTCGTCGACCGACTGGGTCCCTGAATCACCTTCAACATCCCACGCACCAACGGGTACCCGCGCGCTCATCCCGCGCGCCAACCCCTTGGAAGATCCGCGATGCGTCAGCTCGCTCGCGCTGTTCCAAGACGTCAACCGATGCACCTAGGCGCACCCAGACTGCGTCGAGGTCACCAAACGCCTCCATCCAGTCCTGCCAATCAGCATCGTCGTAGACGGTCACCTCGCAGATGACATGCATGCCCGATGCGGGCAGCACCCGCGACCGCCCTATGGAATGCGGCAAGAACGCGGCACCGAGCGCGACCCAATCACCAGGTACTCCACGAGCGACCCGTGTCCATCTCCAGCAGCATCCAGAGCTCGTCGTCACGGCTGAATCGCTTCTGTAGCGCGCGGGCAAGCGTCGACTTCCCGGAAGCAGCGGGCCCGCTGATGACGATCACGCAGCCCTGAGACTGATCGCGCATCAGAACAAGGTAGCGGGAAGACTTCGTAGGAGCTGGCCTCCGGCGACGGTGGCTCGGTGCTCGGTGGCTCGGTGGCTTCAGCACAGGTTAGGCGGTGGCGCCGAGCGAACCTATGCCGCTGCACGTGCTCAACGGCGGATCGCAACCACCTATTAGCTAATCGCTACCGCCGCGACCACCGCGCATCATCAAGAGCCACGGTGTCGGCTTAGCCCCGGCGCTCGAACGCAATCAGCTGTCGTCGGAGCATGTCGGCGAACAGCTTCCGCTCGGCGCGTGTCAAGACCGAGAGAACGGGCTCGTAGTGATTGCGTTGGGCGTCGATCACTCTCTCGACAGCGTCCTTCCCTTTGCGTGTCAACTCGACCAGTACGCCGCGGCGATCGCTCGGGTCAGGCAGCCGGCGAACGTACCCGGCCTCCTCCATGCGGTCGAGCCGCGCCGTCATGCCGCCCGACGATAGCAAGACGCTGCGCGCCAGCCTGGTGGCGGGAAGGCGGTGCGGTGGCCCGGTGCGCCGAAGAGCGGACAGCACGTCGAGCCACCCACGCTGGAGACCGGACGAGGATGTCAATTCCTGGATGAACTGGTCCCAGAGGTAGGCGAGCCGCAGGATCCGCGGGACGATCTCCATCGCTTCGACGTCGGTCTCGGGACGGGCGCGACGCCAAGCGTCGAGCATCTCGCCGAGGTGGTCCTGCTCCCCACCGCGCACCGCTAACGGCATGTCGATATTTTCCCTTGACTACTATCTTAGTGTCAAGTATCTTTCCAGCAAGATACATTGAAGGAGGGAGGCAAATGAAGCTCGAGGCGAACAAGGCCCTGGTTCGACGTCACTTCGAGGAGCTTTGGCTGAAGGGGGATCTCGGCGTAGCCGACGAGATCTACTCCCCGGCTACCGTCGGTCACTGGGGCGACGCGCCCGACCACACGGGTTATCCCGCATTCGAGCGGGACGAGGTCGCGCGGTCGAACGAGGCATTCCCAGACACCAGCGTGACGATCGACTTCCAGATCGCCGAGGACGACAGGGTCGTCACGCGCTGGCGGTTCGAGGGCAGCCACACCGGCCCTGGGTACGGCGATCCGACCGGACGAAACGTCTTGGTCACCGGCATTCATGTCCACCGCGTCGCCGAGGGACGGATCGTCGAGATCTGGGCGCACCCAAACAACCTGTCGTTCATGCAGCAGCTCGGCATGATTCCGGTCGATTCCTAGGAGGTTTGGGTGACGACGGCGATGACCGCCACGGATCTGTCCATAGGTAGGCTCGATCCACGACAGCTCGATGCGGCGGACCGAATCTGTCGCGTGGCGTTCGGAACATTTGTGGGCGTCCCAGAGCCGGAGACGTTCTTCGGCGATGCCGAATACGTTCGCACGCGCTTCCGCGCGCGCAACACGGTCGCCCTGGCTGCGGAAGCCGACGGCGAGCTCGTCGGGACGAACTTCGTCACGAGATGGGGCAGCTTCGGCTTCTTCGGTCCCCTGTCTGTCAAGGTCGACCTTTGGGACCGCGGGATCGCCTCGGCGTTGATGGAAGCGACGATCGACGTGTTCGCGGAGTGGGGGACGCATCACAACGCGCTCTTCACATGGTCGGACAGCGCCAAGCACCACGGCCTCTACCAGAAGTTCGGTTTCTATCCGACCTTCCTCACAGCGGTCATGTCGAAGCCGGTCGCTACGAGCGCAGGCACGCCGTATCGGCTGCTGTCACAAGACTTCGATGATCTCGACGTGTGCAGCGATCTGGCCGCAGCGATCTATCCCGGCCTCGATCTCTCAGACGAGATCCGCTCGGTTATCGAGCTTGAACTCGGGGACATCGTCGTCCTCGACGATCGGGATGGATTCGCGGTCTGTCATGTCGGAAGCGGCACAGAGGCGGGAGCAGGAACATGCTTCGTGAAGTTCGGCGCCGTCCGTCCCGGAGGCGGAGCGCCCGACGCCTTCGACCGTTTGCTGCAAGCCTGTGGGTCGTTCGCTGCAGAGCGAGGTGTGCAACGTCTCACGGCAGGCACGAGCATGGGCCGTCTCGGCGCCTACCGGTCGATGATTACCGCCGGTTTCCGCACCGATCTCACCGGCGTAGCCATGCAGCGCGGCGGTGAGTTCGGCTACAACCGTCCGGACGTCTTCGCGATCGACGACTGGCGATGACCCGAATCGATACGAGAGTCGGAGGCGGTGAAATGGAGCTGGACCGCCTGGACTCGAAAGAGGTTCGAAAAGTTCGTTGCTAGGTATGCGATGCCAATAGATGCACGTCGTTCGAGAGGAGCGAGATTTTGGGCCGCCTGGCCTGGGCAAACACAAGTGGTGTCCATGGTGCCTTTTGTGGTGCCTCCCGATGAGGCACCGGGGGGCCTGGATTCAGTACGGGACGCCTGTCCACTTGCAGATCGGTCCCGGGCGCGACTGCACAACTAGTCGTGGCTGTGCGGGCGAGCTTGTACGCGCGACTTGTCGGCATCAGTCAGCGCCGCTGTACGCTCGCGTCGATCTATGCCTCGGCCGCTGTGGAGATTGCCGCTGATCGCTCTGCGCGAGGCCGCGCACGGGCAAGGGCGCTCACGTGTTCCCGAACCGATGGCCATGGACGAAACCGAGTCGGTGGACCAGTTCCATGAGGGTGGGACGACGATGGGCGCCATGCTGGCGGTCTATGACCTCAATGCCCGGGCGCTTGATGCCCTCGTGCCTGAGGGCGGCCGACTTCTCGACCTGGGGGTCGGCTCGGGGCGCGCGCTCCAACGCTTCCTCGCGATGCGGCCGGATGTCGCCGCGACCGGCGTCGATCTCGCTCCAAACATGCTCGCCAGGGCACGCCGCTTTCTGGATGACTCCGGAGTCGGTCATCGGGTGACGCTGATCGACGGTGACATGACGGCGCTCCCTGACCACGTGACAAACGAGAAGTGGGATGCGATCTCGTCCGTTTGGACCCTGCACCATCTGCCCGACAGCGATGTGCTACGGGCTGCCCTGCGCCAGATCGCGGAGATCCGCGCCAGGGACGGGAGTGCTGTCTGGCTCCTTGACTTCCACCGCTTGCGGTACCCAAATTCCTTCCGTGCGCTCGTAGACGTGCTTCAACAAGACGTGCCTCCGTTCCTTCTTGCGGATGGATTGGCAAGCGAGGCGGCCGCGTTCACGCACGATGAGCTTCGCACCGAGCTCGCCGCGGCCGGACTCGGCAACCTTGAATCTGGTCTCGCGAGGCCCATCCGATTGCTGCAGGCCTTCTGGTGTCAAGGCCGGGCGCGGGGG
>JBBDRJ010000014.1:0-25452 GCA_040905525.1 Actinomycetota bacterium | reverse complement strand
AGTGCGACACGCCTACCGGATCCGTTGTGGGACAGACGTGCCGAACTTTCACAAGGTCAGCGTCTTCGCTTCGTTGACAGAGCCATGGGCACCCCGCCATGCGGGGCCGACACGCGCATGCGAAACCGCGCGTGACCTGCGGGATTTGGAGCGGACGATGGGATTCGAACCCACGACCCCCACGTTGGCAACGTGGCGCTCTACCAACTGAGCTACGTCCGCGAAGACCCGATTATACGTGCCGCTTCCAGGACGCTTGTGAGGCGTAACGTGTCCTTGTGAAGCGTCGCGACGAGATTGCCATCGCCATCTTCGGCACGTGGATGGTCACCGGCCTTTACGTCGATGGCTGGGCCCACGCCCACGAAAAACCCGAGACCTTCTTCACCCCCTGGCATCTGATCCTCTACTCGGGCTTCGGTGCGGCGGTGGCCTATTTCGCGATCACGGGATTCCGGCAGCCGAGCCGCGAGAGGGCCTTCGACAAGCTGGTCGCGATCGGGTTCTTCGTGTTCGTCGCCGGCGCCTTCGGCGACTTCGCCTGGCATCAGATCTTCGGCATCGAGGTGAGCCTCGAGGCCCTGCTCAGTCCGACGCATCTGGCCCTCATGACGGGCGGTCTGCTCATGGTCGGCGGGCCCATCCGTTCTGCGATGCAGCGACCGGGAGACGATTCACCGTCTCTACGTTCGTTCTTCCCGGCCCTCGTCTGTCTCACTCTTTCGGCCGCGGTCGTGTCGTTCTTCCTGCAATACGTCTCTGCATTCCGGTGGGGTGGGCTACTCCAAAACGAGGACGAGCAGTTCTTCAACGTGTTGCTTCAGTCGGGCGGGGTCGCCTCGGTTCTGATCACGAACCTCGTCATCCTGGGCACAGCGCTGATCACCCTCCGCCGATGGAGGACGCCTCCCGGCGCCTTCACCCTGATGTTCGGCACGCTTGCCTTCAGCATGGTCGCGATGCTCTGGTGGGGGCTCATCAAGCACGTGCCGGCTGCGCTCGTGGCCGGCGCGTTCGCGGACTACCTCGTGGTGCGGCTACGGCCGTCCGTGGATCGCGTGGCGGCGGTGCGGTGGTTCTCCGCGCTGGTTCCACTGGTGTTGTGGAGCTCGTGGTTGGTCTCGCTCGAGCTCACCGTCGGTGTCCAATGGCCCGTCGAGATCTGGACGGGGATGGTAATCCTCGCCGTGCTCGAGGGTGTGGGCCTGAGCATCCTGGCGTTCCCGGCTAAGCCGGCGGTCGTCGCCGACGTTCCGCCGCCGATCGAACAACGCTCGGTCACGACGTCGGGCTGATCGCCTGCCCTTCGCGCACCACGAGCAATGCCATCGGTGCCGACGACAACAGCACGAGCGCTAGCGCCGGCGCGGCCGCCTGGGCGAAGGACGCGGCCGACGCGGCGTCCCAAACCTCGGTCGCCAGTGTCGAGAAGCCCGTCGGCGCGAGCAGGAGGGTGGCCGGTAGCTCCTTCATGACCGTGAGGAAGAGGAGAGCGAACGCTGTTAGAGCTCCGGGCCGCACGAGGGGCAGCGTGATCCGACGCAGCACTTCACGCGGAGAGGCACCGAGGGACCGCGCGGCTTCTTCAATGGCCGGATGCACCTGAGAGATCGACGCGCGCAGCGTTCCCGTCGCCTGCGGGAGGAAATGAACGACGTAGGCGAAGGTCAAGATCCCGAGCGTTTGGTATACGGCCGGCGTGTAGCGCGCGCCGAAGAATACGAGTGCAAGCGCAACCACGATGCCCGGCAGCGCATAGCCCGCGTACGACGCGCCTTCCACGGACCGGCTGAGCCGGCCCGGATAGCGCGCGCTCAAGTACGCGACGGGCCACGCGCACACGAGCCCGGCGCTAGCCCCGAGGAGGGAGGCCTCGACGCTCCGCACGGCGGCGCCGAACGCGAATCCGAACGACTCACCGGCCGCCGCGCCGCGGCCGAGCCATAGAACGATCACGCCGATCGGTAAGAGCAGCGCCACGGTCACGAGCGCGCCGCACGCGGCGAAGGCCGGCCAGCGCCACGTTCCGAGCCGTGTGATCCGCGGTCGTCGCTGCGGACCCCGGTGGGCCGGGTGGTAGACGGTGCGTCCACGTGTCCTTGCTTCGGCGACGAAGACCAGTGCGGCCAGCGCAACGAGCACCAGGCCTAGGATCGCTGCGACGCCGCGGTCGAAGGACGACCGGTAGGCGATGTAGATCGCGCGGGTGAACGAGTCGAACCGCAAGAGTGACACAGCGCCGAAGTCGCTCAACGTGTACAGCGCCACGAGCAGGCCGCCGGACACGATGGCCGGCCTGAGCTGGGGCATGGTCACGTGAACCAGAGTCTCCAGCCTCGACCGTCCGAGCGAACGCGCCGCCTCTTCGAGAGCCGGATCGAGCCCACCGAGCGCGGCGCGTACTGGCAGCAGAACGAGCGGATAGGTGAAGAGCGTGAGCACGAGCCACGCTCCGCCGAACCCGTAGATGCTCGGCAGCCGGTCGACGCCAAGGGGCTCGAGCCAGCCCTGCACGATGCCTCGAGGGCCGAGAGCGGCGACGAACGCGTACCCACCAACGAAGGATGGGATCACGAGCGGGAGCGCGGAGACGACGACCCACGTGCGGCGCCCGGGCAGGTCGGTGCGAACGGTAAGCCAAGCCAGCGGGACGCTGATGGCGATCGCCGTTGCCGTGACCGCCACACACAAGAGCGTCGTGCGCATCAGCAGCCCGGCCGTCTTCGCCGACAAGAGGGTGTCCCCGAGCACCGTCAGTCCGGCGGTGCCTGATCTGATCAGGAGGTAGGCGGTGGGCAGAGCCGCAGCCGCCGCGACGACGATGCCGCCGCCGGCCAGCAGGGGCGATGGCCGCCGAGAAGGTGCTCGCCGAGGGGCAGCGAGCGCCGCGTCGGGCTTCAGCACCTCGAGCGGTGTGCTCACGTCACGCCGATCACGAAACCTCGAAGGCGCTGTGCATCGACATGACTAGAGCACACCGGTGTCGCGGAGAAGAGCCAGCGTTCCCTCGAGGTCCGAGAGGTCGGACAGGTCGATGTCCGGCTGCTGGATCTCGTCCAGGTCGGGAAGGCTCGGGTCCTGGGAGAGGTCTCCGGACAGCGGGTACTCGTAGACCTCCTCGTCGAAGTACTGCTCGCCGGTACGAGACAGCATGAAGTCGACGAAGGCCTGCGCGCCTTGCGGTGCGTCGCTGCCCTCGATGATGCCGACCCCGGCTGCGTTCACGATGCTTCCGACGTCGCCGTCTTGGAAGAAGTGGTTGGCTGCGTTCTCCTTGATCGAGGCGTCCTCGCTGCCGAGCTCGAGCAGGTAGTAGTGGTTCACGAGCCCGGCGTCGATCTCGCCGGCGGCCACGGCTTGGACGATCTGGGAGTTGCCCTCGTAATCCTGTGCGCCGCCCGCTTCCATTCCTTCCAGCCACGCGCGGGCTTCGTCCTCACCTTCCACCAGTCGAAGCGCCGTGATGAAGGCCTGGAATGATCCGTTGGTGGGGGCCCAGCCCACCCGGCCCGACCACGCGTCGCCGATCAGGTCGAGCACCGAGTCGGGCAATGCTGATTCCTCCACGGCTTCGACGTTGTAGACCAGGACGCGCGCGCGACCAGACGTTCCCACCCATAGACCGTCGGGAGACCGGTAGGCATCGGGGACCTGCTCGAGGGTTTCGTCCGGAAGGCTCGCGAATCGGCCCGCGGAGGCCAGGGCCCCCAGGGCGCCGGCGTCCTGGGCGAAGAAGATGTCGGCCGGGCTGTTGCCCCCCTCCTCGAGGATCTGGGCGGCGAGCTCGGCCGTGTCGCCGTACCGGACCTCGACGTCGACACCCGAGCTCTCCTCGAACTGCTCGATGATCGGTCCCACGAGCTCCTCGGACCGGCCCGAGTAGACGGTCACGGGGCCCTCGCCGTCGGGCACCTCTGCTCCGTCCTGCCCGTTCCCGCAGGCCGCAGCCACAACGGCCAGAGTCAGGCCGAGCACCAACCCTGCCGGTCGCTTCCTCACATTAAGCCCCCTGAATGTCGCCTATTAGGGCACCTTAATAAAACCAACGGGCGTGAGATTAAGAGAAAAGCGGCCCGGCTGTCAATGAGCGCCCCTCTTAAGGCGCGCTGAAAGCCAGGACTTCGTCGGGCACGACGGAGATCGCGACACGGTCTCCGGCCTCGAAGAACAGGCCGGGACCGATGCGGACGTTCACACGCTGGCCATCGGACAAGCGCACGTCGACGATCTGATCGTGTCCGTAGTAGATGGTCGCCTGGACCTCAGCGTCCCCGCCGTCGTCGATGCGCAGGCGGATGCTCTCGGGCCGAACCACGAGACGGACGACGCCTGTCGGCGCAGGATTCAGCGGTCGGAAGTTGCCCAACGGCGACCTCGCCTTCTCGCCGTCGCCCCGCCCGTTGACGATGTTCGCGCCGCCGACGAAAGCGGCTACGAAGAGATCGTCGGGCCGGGTGTAGATCCGTTCGGGTGTCGCGACCTGGTGGATCCGGCCTTCCGCCATGATCGCGACGCGATCGGCCAGGCTCAATGCCTCTTCCTGGTCGTGCGTGACGAATATCGCCGTGGCCTCCGCGCGCCTCAGGATCTCACGCACTTCGGTTCGCACTCTTTCGCGCAGGGTGGCGTCGAGGTTGGAGAAGGGCTCGTCCAGCAGGATCAGTTCGGGCTGCGGCGCCAGCGCGCGCGCGAGCGCGACACGTTGCTGCTGACCACCTGACAGCTCGTGGGGGAAGCGATCGGCCACTGCCATGAGACCGACGAAGTGCAGCACGTCACGCACGCGCGATGCGCAATCGGGGCCCCGCAGGCCGAAACCCACGTTGTCACCGACACAAAGGTGCGGGAAGAGGGCATAGTCCTGGAAAACGACACCGACCCGGCGCCTCTCCGGCGCGACGAAGATGCCTTTGTCGGCGACGGAACGCCCGCTCATCTCGATCGATCCGGAGTCCGGACGCTCGAACCCCGCGATGAGTCGAAGGAACGTTGTCTTTCCGCACCCGGACGGACCGAGCAGGGCAAGGAGCTCGCCGCGTGGCACTTCGAGGGTGACGCCCTCGACGGCCGCGATGTCTCCGTATCGCTTCGACAGGTCCCGGCACGCCACCGCCGAATGTGTGATGGAGGGCTTCCTGGGCAGCGGCGGCTCACTTCGTCGCCTGAGGAGCTTCACGAAAGAATGGTAGCGAGGAGCTTATGAGGGTGCGCGCACACGTTTTCGTTTCCGGGCTCGTCCAGGGGGTGAGCTTCCGCTGGTACACGGTGGAGCAGGCGCGGCACCGGGGTCTTGGCGGATGGGTGCGCAATCTTCCCGACGGGCGGGTCGAAGCCGTCTTCGAAGGCGACCGCGAAGCCGTCGAATCGATGGTCGAATGGATCCGTACCGGCCCCCGGCACGCCCGCGTCAGCGACGTCGAGGTCGATTGGGAAGAGGAGGAAGGGCTGTTCGAGTTCGATTACGAGTTCTGAGTCTCCTGTCCTAGCTGCCCGTATCCTGGCTTTCGATGCACCTCCGTTCCATCACCCTGCGTGGCTTCAAGTCGTTCGCCGACCGAACGACGCTGAATATCGAGCCCGGCCTGATGGGCATCGTCGGACCCAACGGCGCCGGCAAGTCCAACCTCATCGACGCTCTGATGTGGAGCCTCGGCACCCTGTCCACGCGCACCCTGCGGGCCGACCGCATGGAGGACGTCATCTTCATGGGAACCGAGGGACGCAAGACCCTCGGCATGGCCCAGGTCACCATCACCTTCGACAACGCCGACGGCACCTTCCCCCTCGACTTCTCCGAGATCCAGATCGGGCGCACCCTCTATAGGGACGGCGCCAGCGAGTACTCCATCAACGGGACGCAATGCCGGCTCCTGGACGTCCAGGAGCTTCTGGCCGAGGCCGGCCTCGGGCGCGAGCTCCACGCTGTAGTGGCTCAAGGCCAGGTGGACGACATCGTGCAGTCCAAGCCCACCGAGCTCCGGGCCTACATAGAGGAAGCCGCCGGCATCTCCAAGCACCGCCGGCGCAAGGAGCGGGCCCTGCGGCGCATAGACCAGGTTTCCCTCGACATCGATCGCGCGGCCGACGTGGCCGGCGAGCTGCGGAGACAGCTGCGACCGTTGCGCGCCCAAGCCGAGCAGGCCCGCCGGCATACCGAGATCACCGATCGCCTCCGCGAGATCCATATCCGGCGCCTGGTGGGCGAGCTCGAGGGTCTCGAGCGCGAACGCGCGCGGGCCATGGAGGGCCGAGAGAGCGCCTCAGCACAGCTCGGCGATCTCCGATCGCGCTTGGAGTCCTTGCGTTCCGGGCGCCTGGAGGCCGACCGCCGGCTCGATTCGGCGCGGCGGGCGTCTTCGGGGATGCGGAAGGGACTCGAGCACCTGCGCTCGGCGCAGGCCTCGACGTTGCGCGCGGCCATAGTGCTGCGCGAACGCGCGCACGCACAGCCGGACATCCGTCGCCGCGATGCGATCGTGTCCAAACAACAGGAGCTCGACGCCGACGAAGCGGAGGTTCGGTCGGCGTTGGAGGAGGTCTCCGGTGAGCTGGGGGAGCGCGAGAGGCAGGTCGCCGGTTCGCAACAGCGCCGCGGCCAACTGCGGCTCGCGCTCGCGACCGACGGGGAGCGTCTCACCCAAGTTCGCGGCGAGCTCACCACAATCGAGGCCGAGTCCCGCGCCGCCGAACAGGCCGAGATTACCGCCCGGGCCGAAGGGCGCGCATCGAGCGAGCGCGCGGAGCGCGCGAACGCAGAGATCGCACGCCTCGGCGACCAGGCCCAGGTCGTCCACAAGGAGATCGAAGACCTCGATACGGCCGAGGGCCGCGCATCGATGACCGTCGAGCGTTTGGAGACCGAGCAGCGCGAAGCCGCGACAGCTCTGGACGAGGCCGACCGCAAGCTCCGTTCTCTCGAAAGCGAGAAGACCGTTCTGGAGGGGCGCGCCGAGACCCTGCGCGTTGCCCAGGATCTGGCTTCGCACCGGCGTAAGGGGGCCGAGACCCTGCGATCGACGCACGGCGCCGAGCTCGACGCGCGCGGCGTGCTGGGCGAGCTCATCAAGGTGCCGACCGGTTACGAGAGAACCGTTGAAGCCGTGCTCGGCCCCCTGCTCGACGCACTCGTCGTATCGGGGTCCAAGGTCGCCGACGCCGTCGCCTTCGCCGAGGTGGAGATGGCCGACCTTTTGATCGTCCCCACCCTTCCCGGAGGTGAACGTCCATCCGATGTCGGAGGTGCACGGCCACTCGCGGTGATCATCGACGCTCCCGCGTGGTTGCGCGGGACCATCGATGCTCTCTGCGACGGGACCTACGTCGTGGAATCGCCGGAGGAGGCCCGCGTCCTTTCGGCGCGTCACCCCGACGAGACCTTCGTCGCGCGCAGCGGACGTGTCCTGCGCGCGAAGGGCCCGTCTCGTCCGGCTCCGTCGGGCGAAGCCGCCGCGCTGGCGATGCACACCGCGATGGAGCGGGCCGAGCAAGGTCTGCGCCGGGTTGAGTCCGAACGCAACCGCTGGACGCAGAACGCCGATCGATGCAAGCGCGAGGTCGAGCGCATCGATCGCGAGCTGCGCGGTGCACGTTCCGAGCTCGCGGAGATCGAGGGCCGCATCGCCGCCGCCGCCGATCGCTTGCGCGAGATCGGCGCAGCCGAACGTGCAACCTCACTCGAGCGCGATCTCGCCGAGCGCGACCGCGACGACCGACTGCGCCGAGCCGAGCAAGCCGCGTTGACGCAGAACCAGCTCGCCGCGCGGCGTCAGGAGCTGGCATCGAACCTCGAGTCGGTTTCGACCGCGCTCGCCGAATCGCAACGATCGCTGGACGAGATCGAGATGGGGCTGAGCGCGGGCGACGTCTCCCGTACCGAGCTGCTCACTCGCAAGGCGTCCCTCGAGGAGCGTCTGCGCGGGATCGGCCGCACACGCAGCGAGCTTGCGGAGGAGCGCGTGGACGTCGAGACCGGACCAACCGATCCGGAGGACCTGCGAACGGCCGAGCAGAACCTGCAGGCTCTCGACGCATTCGTCACCGCTGCCGAGGCCAAGGTGCGCGAGCTTCTGGAGGGGGAAGAAGCCGTTGAAGTTGATCTTCGTGGAAAGTCCGAGGAGACCTCGCGCGTCGAGGTGCAGGTCGCGTCCATCGAGCCGCGCTCGCTCCTCGCTAGCGAAGAGCTCGCCCGGCTCGACGTCCGCCTCGAAGAGATCGGCTCCCGCCTCGCGCACGAGTTCGAGATCCCGCCGTCGCGGGCACGCGAAGAGTTCCCACCCGCGGGCGAGGACGAAGCACTTCACGAAGAAGAACGCCGGCTCGATCGCGAGCTTCGCCGCATGGGCCCGGTTAATCCTCTGGCCGTGCGCGAGATCTCAACGCTGGACGAAAGACGCGAGTTCTTGGAGACCCAGCTCGAGGATCTCCGGTCGAGCCGGCGCGATCTGCTGAAGGTCGTGCGCGCGGCCGACGTCGAGATGCGTGAGCTGCTCGTACGCGCCGCCGAGGACGCCAACAACTCGTTCCAGGACGTGATCGGTCTGCTCTTCCCCGAAGGCGGAGGCCGCATCCGACTCACCGGCTCGGACGATCCGCTCGAAGCCGGCATCGAGATCGAGGTCCGACTCGGCCGCAAGGGCCACCGGCGTCTGTCCTTCCTGTCCGGCGGCGAGAAGGCGCTGGCGGGACTGGCCTTCTTGTTCGCGCTGCACCTTGCGCGTCCCACGCCCTTCATGGTCCTAGACGAGGTCGACGCGCCGCTGGACGACGCGAACCTCGGACGCTTCCTGCGCTTGCTCGACTCGCTGCGGTCGCGCACGCAGGTCGTGGTCATCACGCACCAGAAGCGGACGATGGAGCGCTCGGACACGCTGATCGGCGTGACGCTCAACCCAGACGGCACCTCGCGCGTGATCACACAGCGCTTGCAATCCCACGTCGAGCACGTAGTGGCCAACGGCGTCTCGACCTAGACGCTCAACCCCGCTCTCAGGCCGTGGCGCGTACCTTTACTAGCCTGATGCCGTGCCGCAGACGGTCGAGCAGCTTGCATTCACCACGGTCGCCCTCGTGGTCGGTGTCATCGTGTGCTTGCTGGCCGTGCGGCGCTGGGGAACCGAGAACGGCCCCGACCCGCTCGCGACTTTCGTCGTCCGGCTGGTCTCACCGTCGCGGGCTCAGAAACGCGCGCGCGCAAAGCCGAAGGGCAAGCCCAAGGGCAAGCCCAAGGGCAAGGGCGCTCCGCCGTCCAGACGCAAGCCGCTCCCCGAGCGCAAGCCGTGGCCGACACTCAAGCTCAAGCCGAAGTTCGAAAGGGAGCCGGCTCCCGAGCCCGTTCCCGCGGCCAAGGCGACGGCCCAGCCGAAAGCCAAACCTCGTCCCAAGGCCAAACCGAAGGCCAAGCCGAAGCCCAAGCCGAAGCCCAAGCGCACACGGCGGGCAAAGGCTGAACCTCCGGTGACGTCCGAGCCACCGATCCCCACGGTCGCCGAGTCGGAGGAAGATCACGTACCGCTGAGCGACGAGACCTCCGAGCCCGAGCCCGGCGACGAGCCAAAGGTCGCGTTCCGCAAGCGATTCCGCCGCGGGCTCAAGCGCACGCGCGATCGCTTCGGACGCGAGATGCGCACAGCGCTGTTCATGGGCGCGACGCCCGAAGCGTTCGAGGCATTGGAGGAGGCGCTCATTGCCGCCGATGTCGGGCTGGCGACGTCCACGGCTCTGGTCGACGAGCTGCGATCGCAGGTCGGACTGAGCAAGGATGCGCTACCCGGCGCCCTGAAGTCGGTGATGGTCGGACATCTCGCCTCTGCGGACCGTCGCTTGCGACTGGTGCGCGGACGCCTATCCGTTTGGCTTGTGGCCGGCGTCAACGGCACGGGGAAGACGACGACCATCGCCAAGCTCGGCGCCCGGGCCAAGGAGCTCGGACTGAGCGTGTGTCTGGCTGCCGCCGACACGTTCCGGGCGGCCGGAGTCGAGCAGCTACAGGAGTGGGGCAAGCGGCTCGACATCGACGTCGTGCGTCAGAAGCAGGGAGCCGATCCCGGCGCGGTCGTGTTCGATGCCATCGCGCACGCGCGCGCGAAGGGACAGACCCTCCTCATCGTCGACACAGCCGGACGTCTGCATACAAAGAAGCCGTTGATGGAGGAGCTGCAGAAGGTTCTCCGCGTGATCGAGCGCGAGGAGGAAGCTGTGCTTGCGGAGTGCCTGCTCGTAATCGACGCGACGACCGGGCAAAACGGCATCGCTCAGGCGAGCGCGTTCGGCGACGCGGTGAAGGTGAGCGGGCTGGTGCTGTCCAAGCTGGACGGAACGGCCAAGGGCGGTATCGCCTTCGCCGTCGAGCACGAGCTGGCCGTGCCGGTCAAAGCCGTCGGGGTGGGGGAGTCGGCGACGGATCTGGTCCCGTTCGACCCCGAGACCTTCGTTGATGCGCTTATCGGGAGCGACGAGGACGACGAGCCGACGGAGAAGGCATAGAGCCGGAAGCTACAAGTACAGGCCGGTGCCGCTGTCCTGCGATTCGGACGCCACCGCGTGCACCTCACGCTCGCGCAGGAGCAAATACTCCTCGCCTCGGATCTGAGCCTCGAAACCGGCCTCCAGCGACACGAGGACGTAGTCACCGGGCTCGATGGTTCGAACGTTTGGTCCAACGGCAACGACCTCGGCCCACACGCAGCGCTTGGCATCGTTTGCCGCGGTCGCTGGGATGAGCAGTCCCGCCTTCGACTTCCGCTCCTCCGATCCCGGCTGCCGTACGAGCAAGCGGTCGTTGGTCATGCGGATGGAGGTACGGCTCTCAGCCGCCTCGGTCGCGTGGATGGCTCTGACCTTCTGCTCCTTCGTCATCAATAAAGAGTAACTAGCGAAACGGCCCAAAGTCGGGATCGCGCTTCTCGGAGAAGGCCCGTACGCCTTCCTGAGCCTCATCGGAGTCCACGAACATCTCGAGCGCGTCGAAGGAAAGCTGCGAGATACCGGCGATCGACTCCGAGTCGGCGTTGAAAGAGCGCTTGAGGAAGCGAATCGCGGTCGGCGACTTCGTGAGGATCTCGCCGGCCCAGGCGCGGGCTTCGTCCATCAGGCGATCCGGGGGAACCACCGCATTCACCAGGCCCCACTTCTGCATCTGCTCCGCCGTGTACTGCCGGCACAGGTACCAGATCTCCCGGGCTCGCTTCTCGCCGACGATGCGCGCGAGATAGGCACTGCCGAATCCCGCGTCGAACGAGCCCACGCGCGGCCCGCTTTGTCCGAAGCGTGCCGTCTCCGAAGCGATCGTCAGGTCGCACACGACATGCAGGACGTGTCCGCCGCCGATCGCGAATCCGTTCACGGCGGCTATGACCGGCTTGGGGATGTCGCGGATCACGCGATGCAGGGTCTCGATCTCGAACAACCCCGATTCGGACGGTCCGTAGTCGCCCGTGGACGCCCGCTGCTTCTGGTCGCCGCCCGTGCAGAAAGCCTTGTCGCCGGTCCCCGTGAGGATCACCACCCCGACGGACGAATCCGCCCAGGCCGATTTGAAGCAGCGGATCAGCTCGTCGACGGTATGCGCGCGGAACGCGTTGTACACGTCCGGACGGTTGATCGTGATGGTGGCGATGCCGTCGGCAACGTCGTAGGCGACGTCGGTCAGCTCCATTTCACCTAGAAAGGTAGCCTGATTCGATGTTCGACAACCTCTCCACGCGCCTCGACAACGCGTTCAAGCGCCTGCGTGGCAAGGGCAAGCTCAGCAAGGCCGACGTCGAGGAGGGCATGCGCGAGATCCGTCTCGCCCTGCTCGAGGCCGACGTGGCCCTTCCTGTGGTCCGGACCTTCGTGGACCGAGTGCGCGAGCAGTCCGTGGGCGAGGAGGTCCTCCGTTCCATCACTCCGGGCCAGCAGATAGTCAAGATCGTCAACGACGAGCTCGTCCGATTGCTGGGACGCGAGCACCGCGCGCTCCAGATCGCAGAGAAGCCCCCGACCGTCATCCTGCTCGTCGGTCTGCAGGGCTCCGGCAAGACGACGGCGGCGGCCAAGCTCGCCGCAAATTTGAAAAGCCGCGGCCTTCGTCCACTACTCGCAGCGTGCGACCTGCAGCGTCCGGCCGCTATCGAACAACTTGTGCAGCTCGGCTCCCAGATCGGCGTCGACGTCGAAGCGGGCCAGCCCGGTGGCGATCCGGTCCCTGTGGCCAAACGGTCCCTGGACCGCGCACGCGACGAGGGGTACGCCGTGCTCATCTGCGACTCGGCCGGCCGTCTTCACGTCGACGAGGAGCTGATGGACGAGGCCAAGCGCATCCGCGACGCGCTCGAGCCTCACGAAACGATCCTCGTGCTCGACGCGATGACCGGTCAGGACGCCGTCCACGCCGCGGCCGCCTTCGGCGAACAGCTGACGCCGACCGGCGCGATCCTCACGAAACTCGATGGCGATGCGCGCGGAGGCGCGGCGTTGTCGCTCGTCGAAACGACGGGTGTCCCGATCCTTTTCGCCGGGATCGGCGAGCGGATCGAAGACCTCGAGCCTTTCCATCCGGACCGCATGGCGTCGCGGATCCTCGGTATGGGCGACGTCTTGACGCTCGTCGAGAAGGCGGAGGCGTCGATCGCGGTAGAGGACGCCGAGGCGATGGAACGCCGTATGCGCGAGGCGAGCTTCGACCTGTCCGACTTCCTCGAGCAACTGAACATGATCAAGAAGA
This sequence comes from Actinomycetota bacterium, assembly GCA_040905525.1. GTDB lineage: Bacteria > Actinomycetota > JAICYB01 > JAICYB01 > JAICYB01 > JBBDRJ01. Next base: position 12,749 of record JBBDRJ010000014.1, on the reverse strand, counting down.
TGGGACCGCTGACCGGTGTTCTCGGGATGCTCCCCAAGATCCCAGGCATCGGCAAGATCTCGGACGAAGACATCGACGAGGGCGCATTGGTCCAGACCGAGGCGATCATCCAGTCGATGACGCCGACCGAGCGCGCCAAGCCGCAGCTCATCAACGCCTCACGCCGCAAACGCATCGCCGACGGATCGGGCACGCGGCCGCAGGACGTTTCCACATTGCTTAAGCAGTTCGATCAGATGCGCAAGATGATGCGGCAAGCGATGGGCGGGATACCGGGGCTCGGACGCAAGAGCCGCAAGGCGCGCAAAGCGCTTCCCAAGATGAAGGGCTTCTGAGGGTTGACGGACGACCTTGTCTGCGTCTTTCGCGGCGGTTGGGGCGAGGCGAACGCGATCATGGGATTGCTCGTGACGAACGGAATAGAGGCGACGGTGACGTCGGACAGTGGTGGCGGTGCCTACCAAGCCGCTCTCGCCTTCTCTCAGGGAACGCGCGTCCTGGTCCGCGACATCGATGAGGACGAAGCGCGCCGCGTGATCAACGACGCCGAACCGATCCCGACTTAAGAGACGTTCAGCGTCTGAATAGCTCGTCCAGGTCGATGGCGAGGTTGGGAAGTACGAGGCAGGACATCGACCCGGGTGCTTCGTGCACGGTTGGTGAACCGTAGCGCCCGTCGCGCTCCCGGAAGACCTGGAGCTGCTCGGCTTCGGGAAGGACGGCCCAGTACTCGGGGACACCGAATCGCTCATAGCGGTCGCGCTTGATGCGAAGGTGACCTAGCACCGCCTACCGACGGTGCCGGGTCGCAGCGCGGGTTATGTCAGATCGCTCTCGTCGACCACCAAGCGCCAGCTCTTGCCGCGAGCGGGTCCAGGTACTGCTCTGAATGCGCGGAAGTCGAACGTGAAGACCGGAAGGCGGCGTTCCTCGGCCAGAGCCATGACCGAGCAGTCAACGAGGCCGAGGTCGACGTCCGCGTAGGTTGCGTCGATCTCCAGTGCGCGGCGCCACAGCGCATCGTCGAGGACGACGCGATCGTGAACGCCTGAGGCGATCGCGGCGAGGAAGCGACGAGCTGCTTCGGCCCCAACCCAGCGCCGAGCAAGGATGTCGACCTCGACCACGACGGGATCGGGGACGAGGGCCCGCCCTCGTGCACGACGTAGGTGAGTGACGGCGACTTGGTGGAGTCGATCCTTAGCGTTGATGGCGGCGATGAGTGGACCGGTATCTACGATCAGCGCTTGCGCTCCGAGGCTTGCCGGTCGAGGTATCGCTCGGCGTTGCGCGCAAGATCGCGTGGCCCGGCGCCCGCGGCCTCGTAGGGGAGCGGATCGTCCAGTCGCTGCTCGATCAGATCGGCCACGATCGCGGAGTAGCTGCGGCCCTTCGACGCCGCAAGCTCGCGGATGCGCCGGTCGAGGTCCTCTGTCACCGATATCGTCCTACGAACCATGTATGCATTCTATATTCATAACGCACGGGTATGACAACCGAAGGCGATTCCCCTCAGCGCTTCAGCTTCCTATCGAACCAGTCCAGGATGACCTCGAACCGAATCACGCGGTGAGCGGGCGAGCCGCCGCGCGAGAGTTCGTGGGACTCGGCCGGGAACCTTACGAACTCCACATCGCGTTTCAGCAAGCGCAGCGTTGTGAACAGCTGCTCGGCCTGTTCGATCGGGCAGCGCAGATCGTTCTCCGAGTGCAGGATCAACAAAGGCGTCCGGATGTCGGTCGTGTAGGTGATCGGCGACATGCGGGTCCACTCTCCGTCCGGATCGTCGAACTCGAAGGTCCCGATCTGGGACGCGAATGGCCACCCGAAGTCCGACGAGCCGTGCATCGAATGCCATGCGTTCACGGAGCGCTCGGAGCACGCCGCCTTGAACCGATGGGTGTGCGACACGATCCAGGAAGTGAGATAGCCGCCGTACGACCCGCCCATAACGCCGAGACGGCGTCCGTCGCAGAAATCGAAGCGGCGCAGCGCCTCATCGGTGACGGCCATCACGTCCTCGTAGTCGACCGTTCCCCACCCCGATCCGCCGAGCTTCGGCCCGTTGATGGCCGCACCCCAGGCTTCGCCGTAACCGGACGATCCGCGCGGGTTGCAATACAGGACGACGTAGCCGGCGGATGCGTACACCTGGAACTCGTCGAAGAAAGTGTTCCCGTACTGCGTGAAGGGCCCTCCGTGGATGTTCAGCAGCACTGGGTACTTCCGGTGATTGCGGAAGCCGGCGGGACGCATGATCCACGCCTCGACCTCCGATCCGTCGGCCGACCTCGCAGTGAAGCGTACGGGTGAAGCGAAAGTCCGCGGCCGGACGAACGCTCCACCGTGGTCGGCGAGCTGCTTGTCGCGGAAGAACAGCGCGGGCGGACTCGTCGGTGCCGTACGCACGTGTACGCCGATCCCGTTGCGGAGATCGTGTCCGCGCAGCTGCCAATCTCCTGTTCGGACGAGCTTCGGCCTCGCCGTACCGGTTACCGGCACGCGGTAGATCGCGTTGTTGCCGGCGTCCTCGATGGCGAACAACAAGTCCCTATCGCCTATCCATATCGGCTCCCGTGTGGCACCGAAGGGTGCGCAGTTGCGGTCGACCGGTTTCGTGAGCATGCGCCGCCTTCCCGAAGTCACACCGATGACGGCGACGTGCGGATGACGTGTCTTGAAGCGCCCCTCCGAGTACAGACAGGCGATCTTCGTCCCGTCCGGCGACCAGGACGGCACTGCGTACCTGCCTTCCGTCTTGGTGAGCCTTCTCGGGCGTCCACCACGTGCTCCGACGATGAAGATGTCGTTTGCGCCGAGGTCGGTGTCCCAGTCCCGATGACGCGCCGAGACGAACGCGATGCTTTTGCCGTCCGGGGACCATGTCGCGCTCGAGTCCTCGAAGTCGCCGGACGTTATCTGTCTGGCTTCGCCGACCCCTTCGGCATCGACGACGAATACGTGGCGGGGCCGGTCGAACGTCCAGCCGACGCTGTCGAGCTTGTATTTGAGCCGCTTGATGTGGCGGGGCTTGCGCTTGCGGTCGTCCTCCTCGTCGTAGGTCTCGTCTCGAACGCGGGAAGTGAAGGCGATTCGCGTGCCGTCGGGCGACCATTCGGGTGCGTCAGCAGACTCCTTGAGGTCGGTGAGCTTGAGTGCTTCACCTCCGGCGACGGGGATCACGTACAGCTGCGCCGCCTTGTCCTCGTCGCGCGAGGAGGTGAAGGCCAGGCGAGTGCCGTCGGGGGACCAGCGCGGAGAGGAGTCGCGGCGCTTTCCGCGCGTGAAGCGTCTCGCGGGAGCCGATCCGTCGGCCGGCACCATCCAGATGCTGCTCAGGTAGGCGTTCTTGTCCCGGTCGATGGTCGTGACGACGTAGGCGCACGTTTTCCCGTCGGGCGATAGCCGTGGATCGGAGACGCCGACGAGCTCGTAGACGTCTTCCGGGAGCATTCCACGCTTGGTAGGCATGGTTGGTATCGTGTCTCGTCGGCCCGACTCTGGGCCAGTCAGGGACAAAACAATGGTCAGAATCAGATTGAGGCGCGTCGGGAAGCGGAAGCAGCCCGTCTATCGTGTCGTCGTTGCCGACGCGCGCGCGCCGCGCGACGGCCGGTTCATCGAGATCATCGGGCAGTACAAGCCGCTGGAGAACCCGAGCGGGATCACCCTCGACACCGACAAAGCTCTCGAGTGGCTCCGCAAGGGAGCCAAGCCCAGCGACTCGGTCACCGCTCTGCTGAAGCGGACGGGGATCTGGAGTACGTTCGTCGCGGACAAGGGCCCGGCCCGCAAGCCCCCACCGCGCAAGAAGGCCGCCGCTGCACGCGCGAGGGCGGAAGCCGAAGCCAAGGCCACCGAAGCGCCCGCGGAGCCGGAGACGGCCACGCCGGAGGAGGCGGAGTGAAGGAACTACTTCAGTTCATCACCGGATATCTGGTCGACGACACCGCGCAGGTTCGGATCGAAACCCTCGAAGGTCAGCGCGCGATGATCTTGCAGATCTACGTCGCACCCGAGGACATGGGCAAGGTGATCGGCCGCAACGGCCGCGTGGCCAAGGCCCTGCGCGAGCTGATCCGTGCGGCGGCGATGCGTGAAGGAAAATCCGCGATCGTCGAGATCATCCAGTAACCCGTCCCACCTTCTGGTCGGCCGCGTCGGCCGTGCCGTTGGATTGAAGGGCGAGGTCGAGGTTCTCGTATCGAGCGATGCACCAGATCGCTTCGCCGCGGGTGGCACGGTCTACGTCGACGACGGCGGGTCCAAAGTGCTGACGGTCGAGGCGTCGCGCAGCCGGGGCGATCGCACGGTCGTGAAGTTCGCCGAGATAGACGAACGAACGGCGGCCGAGTCGCTCAGGGGGGCCGAGCTGGTCATCCCGCTGGCCCAGGCCCGCGAGCTCGAGACCGGTGAGTACTGGGACCACGACCTCATAGGCTGCGCCGTCGTTACCGTTCAGGGCGAAAGGGTGGGGCAGGTTACGGACGTTCTTCAGCAGCCGTCCGGAAGCCTGCTGGTCGTCAAGAACGCAGGCGGCGAGCACCTCGTCCCGCTCATCCAGGAGGTGATCCGCTCAGTGGAGCCGGGCGTTCTGATCACGATCGAGCCGATCCCCGGACTACTGGGCGACTGAACGCTACTCTCGAAGAGATGACCCAGGCACTCGGCCGCTTCCGCACGCCCGCGATCATCGTGGCTTGTATCGGTGCGGTGGGCGCCGCGCTCCTGTTCGGTGGGTTCACCGGCCCGCCCGAAGAGAAGCTGTCCGTCACGCCCGTCGACACTCCGAAGCCCAAGGCCGTCTCACCCTTCACCCCTCAGGCGGTCTCGATCCCGAAGATCGACATGGAAGCGCCGACCGTGCCGGTCGGCACCACGGCCGACGGTGCGATGGGGACACCGTCCAATGCCACCGACATCGCGTGGTGGGCCGGCAGGAAGGCAGGGCAGGGAAACGTGTTGCTCGCAGCGCACCGAGACTGGAGTGGAAGGCTCGGCTCCTTCTACCGGCTCAAGGAGCTGGAAGTGGGTGACGAGATCATCGTGAACGGCGACAAGCCCGGCAAGGTGCTCACTTTCTATGTCACCTGGAAGAAGACGATGAAGCGCGACATCGACGCCACCGAGGTGCTCGGCTCCCAGGGTGAAGAGGAGACTTACGGGAAGGACGGCAAACCCGTTGCCACGCTCATCACATGCGACGGCGTGTTCGACCGCTCGCTTGGGACCGCACGGGAACGCATCGTAGTGCGGGCCGAGCTCGAACCGAGCAGCGGGGGAGCGGACGAAGATCTGTCACCGGACGTCTCCGAAACGATCGACGCTTAGTTCATGCGGATCGATGTTGTAACGATCTTCCCGGAAGCGCTCGAGCCGTTCCTTCGCGCCTCTTTGCTGGGCAAGGCCGCCGAGAAAGGCCTGCTTCACACGGCCGTTCACAACCTGCGCAACTACACGAGCGACCCTCACCGCAAAGTGGACGACGAGCCCTACGGCGGCGGGCCGGGGATGGTAATGACGCCCGAGCCCTTCTTCAAGGCGGTCGAGGAGATCGTCCCCGATCGAAAGCCCGACGACCCGAGAGTGATACTCCTCAGCCCGCAGGGCCGCCGGCTGACTCAGGCGATCGCGCGCGAGCTTGCGGCTCTCCCTTCATTGCTCCTGCTCTGCGGCCGGTACGAAGGTGTGGACGAGCGAGTCGCGCAACACCTGGTCGACGAGGAGCTGTCGATCGGCGACTTCGTACTCGCGGGAGGAGAGGTGGCCGCGCTCGTGGTCATCGACGCCGTCGCTCGGCTGATGCCGGGGGTAGTCGGTGAGCCCGACTCGATCGTGCAAGAGTCCTTCGAGGAAGGGCTGCTGGATCATCCGCACTACACGCGTCCGGCCGACTTCCGTGGACTGATGGTGCCCGAAGTGTTGGTCTCCGGGGACCACGGAGCCGTCGATCGCTGGCGACGCGAGCAAGCCGAGAGCCGGACGACCGAGCGCCGGCCGGATCTTCAGAGCGACTAAACTGCCGCGATGCGGAAGAAGACCTGGCGCTGGCGAGGCTTCGAAGTCAGCGTGCCTCTCCCGACCCGTCCTGCGCCGGACCCCAGCCGACTCTCCCCGGAAGAGCTCATACAAGACGGCCCGATCCCCGAACTGCGCACGGTGTCGCGCCAAGAGAGCATCAAGAAGTTCGATGAGGGGATCAACGAGCTTCGTTCCTACGCGGATGCTCGACCTGAGCGGGAGGCCGCCACATCACTCGCTGATCGGGTCACCGCGATGTACTGGTATCACACCATCGAGCTCCCCGGCGGAGTCGTCACCGGTGGAATGAACGACCACCGGGCTCTCGTTCCGTCCTACGGGATCCCCGACGATCTAAAAGGCAAGCGGGTGTTGGACGTCGGGACCTGGGACGGCTTCTGGGCCTTCGAGTTCGAGCGACGTGGGGCAGAGGTAAAAGCCGTCGATCTGGACAGGTTCAGCCGGGTGGATGTCCCAGCCGCGTACCGCCGTCGGATTGAATCAAGCGGTTTCGACTACGTGTACGGCGAAGGGTTCGAAGTCGCTAAGAACGCACTCGGGTCGAAGGTCGACCGGATCGAGCGAAACATCTACGATCTGAACCCGGACGACTTGGGCACGTTCGACCTCGTGCACGTCGCCGACGTGCTTCTTCACCTCGAGTTTCCGACCAGGGCGCTGCAGGCGGTCAGAAGCGTCACCGGTGGTCAAGCCATGCTGATCATGACGTTTGACCCAGACCTCGAAGGTGCGGGTGGTCACGTGGTCCGATACCTCGGCGGATGGGCAGACACCATATGGTGGATCCCTTCGCTGCGCACGAATGCACAGATGATCCTCGACGCCGGGTTCTCCAGCGTGCGTCTGCACAAGACGTACCGACTCGTGTCACTCGACGGGGGCACACCGCTCTGGCGCGCAGTTTTCTTCGCGCAGCCCTAGCGAAGCTCTAAGCGGCCGGGCTCGGATAAGAGCCGGGGTCGGCCGGTCGGACGGGGATCGAGTACGCGAGTTCGGCTCCGTCCCACGTCGGTTTCACGTCCGGCACCATGGCGGTTGCCAGGGACTGTGCGGCTTTGTTGTTCGAAAGGATCACCGCGGATAAGTGCGAGATTCCTCGCTCGCGCGCGAGCCTGGTCAGTCGATTCATCAGCTTCTTGGCGATGCCGCGGCGCTGACAGTCGTCCTCAACGATCACTGCGATCTCCGCCGTGAACGGATCGGAGTCCAGACGCTGGTAGTGCGCGACGCCGAGGATCTCGCTGCCAGCTGTGTAGACGACGCCCTCGTGCCTATCGTGATCGGCGACGGCGAACCATTCGAGGAACTTGCCCTCGAGCTTCGGCAGACGGGTGAAGAAGCGCCGGTAGACCGATTCGGGTGACAGCCGGTCGAACATACGGACGAGGGCTTCTGCGTCTGCGGGCTCGACGGGCCTGATCCAGCCCGGTTCGTCACATCGCTGCTCCGACGGACCGCGACCCATGCTCGTTCGCCTCCTTTGGGGTAGGCGTCTCTTAGAAAAGTAACCCGTCTTCGCACGAGCGATTCCTGGGTGTGATGGATTTCACAGTCCGGTGTCCACCAGCGGTGCGAATCCATCCGCCCACGTATCCGAGGCGTGTGCTGAATTCATCCCGGCTTAAGTTGACCGACGTATCCCTCGGCCGACTCACTCGTTGTCATCGTTAGGAACGACAGCGGAACCGTTCCAGGCGGGCTGTTCTCGGCGCCTTCTGCGGAACCAAGCGTTCAGCGACGCTAGTTAGCTATTCCCGTACCGAGTCGTGGTGTGGATCCGCCTGTATACACAAACCCTAGCCATGCGTTTTCGAATTCAGCCTTTGAGGAAGTTTTATAGAGCGATAGTCGTCGCCGTTGCTTCTGCCGCGGCGGTGGTATTTTCAGTGGCTTGCGCAGCCCCAGTGCGGACATCTCTTTCGCGTTCGCCTGACGCTCTCCAAGAGCTGACTGGCTCGACTCGCGATTGGTCGTGGCAGTTGCGTTTGGATCCCGGAACTGACGGCGGGGTTTGCTTGACGTTCTTGAAGGGGAATCAATCATCGGATGAAGATGCGCCACTAGACGAACTCCCCGATTCTCCTCGGGCAGTATCGTGCGCTTTACCGGAGAATTCATTGAATCTCCTACGAGGAGATGATTCAGTAGTTGGCAGCGAGCGATTCGTGTATGGCCATGCGAACCCAAGCGTCGATGAGGTAATCGTCCACCTTACGGACAGGGAGATTTCGGTGGAACCAGTCGATGGGTTGTTCCTTGTCGCTTATTCGCCGCCCGCGCGACTGAGAACAATTGCGGCATCCAAAAGAAATATTCCCGTCTACTTTTGCTGGCCGCCTCTAGGTATTGACTCAGACGCGACATATGAAGTGGGGCTTGATTGCTCGGAATTCGATGATTCTCCAGCAATTGAAGATCGGGACTGAAGCAAGGAGAGTGTGACCTTGGACCTCGGTTCGAGACTAGGCCCACCGAAACGACATCGACCCTATCGATCGGTTACACACGAAGCTGCGACGTATCACAGCACTTTTACTCCGATGTCAATGAAGCACGAAGCCTGACATACGGGCTTGCCACTGCCGGTGGTGAATGCCAAGGAGAGTGTGGACGATTCTCGTTACGCAAGACTGATTTGCAATCTGATGGCGGACGACCTAAGGGCGACTCTTGTATGTGCCTCGCAGGGTGGATCGTAAGTATTGCGGGGATAATCGTCTGGGCGCTCGGACCTCCCTGGAACAAGGTCGCCCGACGACTTGTGGGTGGCCTCTTAGTCGGGGCAGGGTTCGTACTGGGCTTTTTGAACTGCTCCTGACACCGTAAGCGGAACTCTTTCGACAGCGGAGCTTGTTCTCTGAGTTCGAGAGCGCCGATGAGAACGCTTTTGGAGAGCTTGGTACGAGCGTGCGCCCTGAGCCGCTACCATGACCTTTCTCCTAAGCTCCCCCGAGAGCAGCGAACACTACGATCGCGATGAGGAGGAAATACGTGGGCGAATATGCGAAGGACGTGCTGGTTTCGACGGATTGGGTCGAGGAGCATCGCAGCGACCCCAACCTCGTGATAGTCGAGGTGGACGAGGACACCGAAGCCCACGGTCGCGGTCACGTCCCCGGCGCGATCGCCTGGAACTGGCGCTCGGACCTGCAGGATCCGGTGCGACGCGACTTCATCTCCCAGCAGGACCTCGAAAAGTTGCTCGGCCGCGACGGGATCTCCAACGACACGCTCATCGTCCTGTACGGAGGCAACAACAATTGGTTCGCCGCGTACGCTTACTGGTACCTGCGCTACTACGGCCACGACAGCGTGAAGCTGATGAATGGAGGCCGAAAGAAGTGGGAGCTCGAGGGCCGAGAGCTTTCCACCGATGTGATCCAGCGTGAACCCACTACGTACCAGGCGGCCGAGCCAAACAAGGACATCCGGGCTCTGCGGGACTACGTCCGGGACAACCTGGACAAAGTCAACCTCGTCGATGTCCGCTCACCTCAGGAGTTCGCCGGTGAGCTCCTCGCACCGCCCCACCTTCCGCAGGAGTCGGCCATGGTTCCCGGACACATCCCGGGGGCCAAGAACATCCCCTGGTCGAAGACGGTCCGGGAGGACGACGGCGCATTCAAGTCATCCGACGAGCTCAAGGAGCTCTACGAGAGCGAAGGCGTCGATCTCAACAAGGAGATCGTGGCGTACTGCCGCATCGGTGAGCGCTCAGCTCACACGTGGTTCGTGCTCTACGAGCTCCTTGGCGTGCCCAAGGTGCGCAACTACGACGGCTCGTGGACGGAGTGGGGCTCCCTGGTCGGTGCACCCGTGGAGAAGGGCGAGTAGCGCCTATTCGATACAGCCACGGCGGCCCGTGTAAACACATGGGATGAGCGAATCTCGCGCCGGCCCGCCGCCGGTGTCCGACGGGTCCGAGGAGGGCGAGCCATCGCCTGATCGGAAGCACGGCGCGTGGCGCTTCGCCGCGGAGCTGCCCATCCTCGTCGCGATCGCCCTGGTGATAACGCTCGTCCTCAAAGCGTTCGTGGTCCAAGCCTTTTACATCGAGCAGCAGTCGATGCTGCCCACGCTCAACCCCGGCAATCGCGTTCTGGTCAGCAAGTTCCACTACCGGTTCGGTGAGCCTTCACGCGGCGACGTCGTGATCTTTCGCGATCCACGCGATCCGTGCGACCAGCCCAACGAGCTCCCCGAATGCCACCCGGGCCTCGGCAAGCGGATCGCGACATGGATCGCGGGCACGTTCGGTCTTCCCACCGGAAAGGAAGACCTCGTCAAGCGCATCGTCGGCCTTCCTGGAGAGACCGTCGCCATCCACAACGGAGAGGTCTACGTCTGCGACGAACCTGGGTGCGAGCCGCTCAACGCCGAGCTGGAACCCGAGGACGGACACATCGTTCGGTTCCCGCATGATGCAGACGGTGGTCCGCAGACGGACGACTCCGAGGAGGCGGCCGTGACGATCCCGAAGGATGAGTACTTGGTGATGGGGGACAACCGCGCCCAGTCGGCCGACAGCCGTGTGTTCGGCACTGTGCCCCGTGAAGACTTCGTCGGAAAGGTTTTCGTCCTGATCTGGCCGCCGAGCCGCTTCCGCGGGCTGTAAGCAGCTCCGACACTGGCCCGGCGCTTCCGCGGTATCATCCCTCAGCACCCCAAGCGAACCCTATGACCCTCATGGCCAAGATCAATCTGTCCGACGCCGTCGAGCGCGAGCTCATTCGCGCCGACCTACCGTCCTTCGGGCCGGGCGACACAGTGAAGGTGAACGTCCGTGTCGTTGAAGGAAACCGCGAGCGCGTTCAGACCTTCCAGGGCGTAGTCATCCGTCGGCGTGGTGGCGGTGTTCGTGAGTCGTTCACGGTGCGAAAGATCTCGTTCGGCGTGGGCGTGGAGCGGACCTTCCCGGTGCACTCGCCGTCGATCGCATCGATCGAGGTCGTGACCCGCGGTGCGGTCCGGCGCAGCAAGCTCTACTACCTCCGGGACCGGGTGGGGAAAGCGGCGCGGATCAAAGAAAAGCGGGACTGAGCTTGTCGCAGCCCCAAGAGGTCGTCGTTCCCGCACCCGTGGGCGGCCCCCGGCGCGAGCGCAGAGGCGGCGCGCTCCGCTTGCTGAAAGAGCTACCCGTTCTCATCGCGCTGGCTTTACTGATCGCGCTGCTCATCAAGGCCTTCCTGGTCCAAGCGTTCTTCATCCCATCGGCCTCGATGGAACCCACGCTTCACGTCGGCGACCGGGTACTTGTGAACAAGCTGAGCTACCGGCTGGGGGAGCCGGAGCGCGGCGACATCATCGTCTTCCGCGACCCGTACCCTGATCCCTGCGATGAAGACGGAGCTTCGGCCGGCTGTGACGACAGCTTGCTCCAGCGTTCCCTCAATTGGATCGCCGAAGTCTTCGGTTTGCCTACCGGGGAGACGCGTGACTTCATCAAGCGCATCGTCGCGCTGCCCGGCGAGACCATCGCGATACAGGACGGTGAGGTATACGTCTGTCCCGATCCGGGCTGCCGACCGATCGACAGCGAAGGTGAGCCGTTCGAGGGCCGCAAGATCGATTTCCCTCAGACGGACGAGGAGGGACCGCAGATCGACGAGGACGATCAGCTTGCGTTCACCGTTCCCGACGACGAGTACTACGTTCTCGGTGACAACCGGGCCAACTCCAGGGACAGCCGGGTATTCCGTGGCATCGAACGTGACGAGATCGTCGGCAAGGCCTTCGTCGTCATCTGGCCGTTCTCGCGCTTCAACACCATCTAGAGCTCGCCACTTGGGTCCCGGTTCGAGGGAGGCGTCCCGTGCCGGCTAGCTCGAGCGGACGCAAACCAGTGCGGCGTAAGGCAGTAACAACCCGCAAGAAGAAGGCAACGCGTAAACGTGCTGTCCGTAGGCCGGCTGTTCGCCCGCCGGTTGTGCGCGCTCCCGCCGGTCGCTTGGAGGAGATCCTTCGCCGGCAGGGATTCCGGTTGGTGGCCGGAGTGGACGAGGTCGGTCGCGGAGCCCTGGCCGGACCGCTGGTGTGCGCGGCTGTGACCCTCGACGTGAACGAGATGCCCTCCGACCTGTTCGACTGCAAGATGCTCGAACCTTCCGAGCGCGAAGCAAGCGCCGCGCAGATCCTGCGTCTAGCCGTCGCCGTGTCCTACGTGGTCGTTGACTCAGAGGACATAGACGATCAGCGACTCGGCGTATCGAACTTGGCTGCCCTTCGCCTGGCCGTGCGCAAGCTTTCTCCGATTCCCGACTACGTGATCAGTGATCACTTCCCGCTCGAAGACGCTCACCAGGCAACGATGGAGCGGTCGTCCATGGTGACGCCCCACGTGAGCTTGCCGAAGGCCGACGCCATGTCGGCGGCCGTCGCTGCGGCCTCCATCGTCGCGAAGGTCTCGCGGGACGCCTTCATGCGGACGCTCGACGCCTCCTATCCCGGGTACAACTTCACATCCAACAAGGGTTACGGGTCGGACGAGCACTGGGCGGCCATACGAGCGCTGGGACCGTCGCCCGTGCACAGGCGCTCGTTCAAGGGCGTGGCATCCTACCAACCGAGCCTGGCTGATCTGTAGGAAGTGACTTGTGCCGGTGGTAGATTTGTGCCCTTAGACCGGTAAGAGCGGGGGCGGAAATGTCCACCGAGGATCTCGAGAAGTACGAGACCGAGATGGAGCTCCAGCTGTACAAGGAGTACCG
>JBBDRJ010000013.1:0-297874 GCA_040905525.1 Actinomycetota bacterium | reverse complement strand
CCCCCCCCCCCCCCCCCGCCCCGAATCCGCGGGCCTCTCGAACACATTGCCGTTCAGGACCCAGCCGTCGGCTTCGAGCTCGTCGCGGGTGCGGAAGAGGTGAGAGTCGGTGTTCATCATGAACATCAGAAGGAACTTGATGCCCCAGGGATTCTCTTCGGGCGGGCCCTCCTTCACCAGGACCGGCACGTTGCGGTAGATCTTCTTCGTGATCTCGGCGTCGCGGCGGGTGCGGAAGACCGGGCACGTGCGCGTGTTGGGATTGAGCAGCTCGAAGTCGGACGCCGTGAGTGTGAAGCGGCGCTCGGGGTCGGCGAGGTCGGGGGTCTCGTGGGCGAAGAAGACGAACGTCGCTTCCTTCACCGGGCGCTTGGTCCCGGTTAGCGTCAGCAGACAGAACTTGTAGCTCTTGTGCACTTCGGGGAACAACACCTTGTTCTCGAAGTCGTACAGGCTGGCCAGGGCCTTGCGCTCGACGATGTCCTGGAAGAAGTACTGGTTGAACGAATCCGTCGCGATCCCAGTAGGCACGACGACTCCAACTCGCCCAACTGGCGATATCGCGTCGCGCATCAACTCCACGAACAGCGGGGCTGTGTTCAGCCGCCCAAAGCTCGTGAGCGGGAATCGACCCGATGCATGCACGAAGTGCTGGTCACCCTCCATCCGCCGCAGGTTCTCGAGGTGCTGCCCGAAAGCGGGTTGGTCCTCCTGCTCAAGAGCCGCTAGTAGCCTGTTGCGCTTGGCCATCGTCGGTGCCTGCGCAATCTCGGGATGACTTGAGGCGAAGACCTCGCGAGGGTCGTACTGCAGCTGCTCCCACGGTGGGTTCCCGGATATGACGTCGAAGCCGCCGTGCCAACCCGTTCGTTCGTTTGGCGCTCCGTCGCCGATGAAGTGGAAGACGTCAGGGAACGCGAGGTGCCAGTGCAGGAAGCGGTGCTCACGTTTGAGCCGCTCGATCTCATCGGCCAGATCGGCATCAATCTTTTCAGGCTCGTCCCGGAGTCGGCGGAAGACCCCTTCGGTCAACGCCTGCACGCCCCTGCGCTTGGGGATCACGAAGGCCGCACACCAGGCGTCCGCTACGAAGGCAGCGTGGGCTGCGTCCGGGGAATCCGTGAGCTTGCGCCAGCGCTCCTCCTTCTCGCGGACTCCTTCGATTGAGGAGTCGTCGAGGGCGTCGATGGCCTCGACCTCGGAGGCAAGAGGCGCGACGAGGTCACGCGGTGAGGTGAGCTCGAGCACGCCCTGGCCCCGGTGCTCCTTGCGCTCGGCCCGGTTGCGCTTCTTCAGGGCAGTCACCACGACCTTGTCGTCCCCGGTCAGCGCCTTGAAGGCGTCATCGGGGATGCCGGCCTCCAAGAGCTTCGGCGTCGCACCCAGGAGCGAGTTCCCGCACACGATCCGATGGTCGAGGAACGACAGCGGCTTGCCGGGCTCGAGGGTCTCCAACCACATCGACACCTTGCAGAGCTCGACAGCCATCGGGTTAACGTCGATCCCGTAGATGCACTGACCGATCACGTCACGCAGGGCCGTGCGCATCGAATCCGGTGCCGGTTCCGGGTCGGCCGTCCGGACCATTGCCAGCTGCCGTGCGATGCGGTGTGCAGCGGCGATGAGGAAGTGCCCGCTCCCGCATGCGGGATCGCAAACCTTCAACGCGAGGAGCGCGCGTTCTGGATCGTCGGCCTTCACCGCCTCGTCGAGCAGCGGGTCGAGCGACGAGTCCAGCAGCACGGTGATCAGGCTCGTCGGCGTGTAGTAGGAACCCGTCACCTTCCGCTCGTGACCGGCAGCGGACGAAAGCGTGAACGTCGCCGCCTCGAGGTTGATCTCAGGGTGCAGCTCGAGGAGCGACTCGTAGACGGAGCCGAGCTCTTCCGCACCGAGGTTGCGGTAGTCGACATCGCGCGCGACCTTCTCGTGTCGGTCTTTTGTGAACGCGAGCGCCGCAACGGCAGCGAGAAGATCCTTGTTCGCGATCTCACAGCCTTCGAGAGCGCCGACGGCTTCCTTCGACCAAAGGAAGCTGCCTAGCACGGGAAGGCCGAGCTCGGGTCGACCTTCGCTACCCAGGGCGTCCATCACGACCCGCAGCGCTCGCCACAGGTCCGGATGCGTCGAACCTCGTCGTGTTCGCGCGAGAGAACGCAACCGGGTTGTTGAATAGTAGCGCACGTATCGCTCCCGCGAGGCGTCAGCGTCGTGCTCCCTCGTGAGAAGGAGGTTGCGGTCCTCGGCGGCGAAGAGGAACAGCAACCGGTACACCACACGCAGGAGTTGCCGGTAGTAGTCCTGCGTCGACAGTTCGCCAGAGCGCAGGCGATCTCGCAGCGCGCCATTCGAGGCATTCGAGAGGAGCCCCTGGCCCAGATCTTGGATGGCTCGCTCGACGCCGTCCCTGAGCTGTTCGAGGGCGCGCGTTCCCTGCTCAACAGCAGCTTGCGTCCATCGCTCAAGAAGGCACGCTTCCGGACGCTCGGCCTCGAAACGTGACTGGTGGCAAGTCAGCCACAGCACGACGAAGTCGGCGTAGACCTCGCCCTCGAACATGGCGACCAGATCGAACTCGACGAACGCTTGCCTAGTCATCGACGAGTTGTCCCGCAGCAACCGCAGCCGCTCACCGTTCGCGACGATGCCCCACAGGTACTCGTCGGACCGGTTGAGTAGGTCCTGCACGAGCGAGTGCGGCGAGCTCCGCGCGGCGCCCGCGACGCCGGCGGTGCGACGGTCGAGGTCGACGCGAGCCCCGACGAGATGGATCGGGACCGCGCCCCACGCGTGAGAGACGGGGAAGCTCGCGTCGCCGACCGCGATCCCCTTCGATGGGGCCAGGCGCCCGAAGCCGAGCTCGGCGAACAACGGGAGCAGGAAACGGTCTCGGGTAAGTCCGGTCGCGGCGTCGTCCGACTTCGTCTCGCCAAGGTGGGTCCGCAAGGATGCCCAGGCGCCGATCAGCCGGTTCCATGACCTCGTGATGGCCTCGCCGATCCGCTCGCCCTTCGCCAGGTGGTAGTCCTCAGGACCCAGTCCCGGCAGGTCGCGGTCATCGCTCGCTACTCGCGCGAGGAGGTCCGATGGCAGCAACCCGCCTTCGGTGCGGATCGTCGCAAAGAGCGGCTTACGTGCCATCAGGTCAGGCCGGCAAGAAGACGTAGATGCCAAGGATGTCCGGTGGGAGCTGGGGTTCAACGGTGTACCGAACGCCGGTTGACCGCGTCGCCGCGCGAACCCGCTTGTGCGCGTCGAGGAGCTCCTCGGCTCGGGACTTCGCGTGCGCGTCGAGTGCCGTTGCCCATCGGTCGTAGGCATCGATCACTTTGCGGACGAACTCCGTGGCCTGACCGGCCGGGACGTTGGCGTCCGGCTTCGTGTCGAGGAGAGCTTCGGCGGCGTTCGGATCGAGCCAATTGGGTGACTCCGGTGATCCCTCGAAGGCCATCAACGCCGCATCTTCGGCGAGCAGCGCGTGTTCCGTGCCTTCTCGCACCGTGATGAGGTGCATGCGGAGGCGGCACAGCAACAGCGTGGTGCGTGACGTAACGGCTTTCGTGCGGATGGCGCCGCATCTCCGAGCGACGCCATCACCGACCGGATCGAGTGCGGAGTCGATGACGTAGGAGGCGAGGCCTTCGACGAACGGATGGGTCCGCTGGAGGTACATGTCTGCGTTGCCCGCGGGCTCGAATGTCGCGGTGAGACTCCCCGACTCGCCGAGGAGATCCTTGAGCGCGCGCGGGACGTCCTTCAGATCGATCCTCACCGGATCGGTTCCCGACACGACGGCACGATGGACCTTCAGTGCCGAACGGACGAAGTCGGCCAGGTCTGCGCCACCGCCCACGGCGGCTCGTGCCTCGTCCAACTCGGCGGCGACCTCTTCGACCTTGATTGACTCCTGAGCGAAGATCGAGCGCGAGCGCCTCTCGCGTTCGGCCGCCTGCTCCCAGTCGTCGTGCAGGCCGTGACGTTCCGGCTGGAACATCTCCTCGGACAGGACGAGCTGCTCCAGGCCGGCCTGTTCCTCCCTCCGGAGGAGCAACCCCTCGAGGATCGCCTCGACGACGCTCTGCGAATTGGCCGGCACCGGCACCGACACGCCCAAGCGCTTCCGAATGGCTTCGTGCTTGCGCAGTAGGACGTCCAGCACGATGCCGTCGATCCTGTTGTCCGTCCCGTAGTACGTCAGCACACGGACGAAGTCGCGACTCTGGCCGAACCGGTCGACGCGGCCCGCGCGTTGCTCGTGACGGGTTGGGTTCCACGAGAGGTCGTAGTGCAGCACGGCGTCGAAATGGTCCTGGAGGTTGATCCCTTCCGAGAGGCAGTCCGTGGCGACGAGCACACGGGGTTCGCTCTCTCCGAGCGCATCGACCCGCGCTTCGCGCTCCGGCGCGGGCAGCCGACCCGTCACCGCCTCGACCGTGACCGTCTTAGCGAGCCGCTTACGCAGTTCGGCCGCGAGGTAGTCCGCGGTCGGGATGTACCTGCAGAACACGATCGGGCTATAGCCGTCTTTCAAGAGACCCTTGATGAGCGCGACGGCCTTGATGAGCTTGGCGTCCTTGTCGCCGCACAGCTTGTCCGCCTCGCGAGCGAACCCGAGCAGCCGCTTGCGAGGACCTTTGGCGTCACCGTTCTCACTGAAGTCCCCGCCGGGCGTGACATCGGAGACCTCGTCCTCTTCGGTGTCGCCCTCATCGAGGATCTCGCGCCGACCGATCTCGTCCGCCCGGTCGACGCTGTCGGTGTCCGCGGTCTTCGATCGTTCGCGGAGTGTCGCGGCCGCCGCCGCTGGGCTCGATGCCATCGACCGCAGCAGAGCGAGCGCCGACCACCAACGGACACGCTGGCGATGGGCGCCGCCGGCCGGGTCCCGCACGGTCTCGCGGGCGTAGTCGACGACCCGGTCGAAGAGCTTCCGGTACTCGGGACTCAAGCGGTAGTCAGCTTCCCCTTCTTCTCGATCTGGGAACGGGGTGTCACCGAGGAAGTGCTTGATGTCGCCGCGCTGCCGCTGGACGAGGTAACGCGCGAGCTCGCGGCGGTGTCGCTGGTTCTCCGGCCCGCTGAGATCTTCGGGCAGCGCGCCGAGCTTCGGGTCCAGCAGCTCGAGGAGCGAACGGAACGCTCCCTCGTTGCCACTGTGCGGTGTCGCCGTGACGAGGATGAGGTGTCTGCTCTCGTCCGACGTGAGTCCCTTGATGAGCTCGTGGCGCTGGTGACGGGCGCTCCGCGTCGCTGGATCGAACGCGCACGTGTGCGCCTCGTCGACGATCACGAGCTCCGGGCACGTCCGCTGGAACTCGTGCCGTCGTCGCTCCGCCTTGATGAAGTCGGTCGACACGATGACCCACGGATTCACGTCGAAGATCGTGAGGTCGCGCGGAAGGCCTCGCTCGAGCCGTGATGCGGTCGATGCGAGCACGAGTTCGGCGTCCAGATGGAACTTCGACGCGAGCTCGTTCTGCCACTGCTCCGCGAGGTGCGGCGGGCACAGCACCGCCATCCGCTTCGCGAGGCCCCGGTCCAGCAGCTCACGAGCGATCAACCCGGCTTCCACGGTCTTCCCGATGCCGACGTCGTCGGCAATGAGAAGCCGAACGGGGTCCATCCGCAGAGCCATGAGTAACGGAACGAGCTGATACGGACGAGGGTCGACCGCAATCCGTCCGAACGAGCGGAACGGGCCTGCTGACGACCGGAAACCGAGCCGGAGCGCATCACGCAGCAGACGGGCCGAGACGAAGTCGCCGACGCGCTCCGGATCGGGCAGCGCGAATGTCGCCGGCTCGACGTCCTCGATCGATGTCAGAACACCGGCGACCTCTTCGTCCGTCCCGCCGAGCGGTCGCAAGACGAGTAGATCCCCCTCCGACTCAGGGAGAACGACCCATTCGCGTCCGCGGGCTCTGACGAGCGTTCCGACAGCGAAGCTCATCCGTTCCTCTTGCCAAACACCCACGGATAGCGGCCGATGAGCTCGGCCCACTGCGCATCCGCGGCGAAACGGATCACGGTGTAGCCGAGGTCCTCGAGTCGTGCGTGTTTCTCACGGTCGCGTACCTGCCGATCGGGGAAGTCGTGCGGCGGGCCGTCGATGTAGATCGCCGCGAAGTCGCTGTCGTACAGGAAGTCGGGCCTCGTCCCGGCCGCTTCGAGGAGCGTGCCCGCCCGATCGGGAAGGGTGTGCCCGGCTCCGTCGATGAAGTCGAGCCAGCGCCGCTCAAGCTCCGATGCTGCGACGCGCTTGAGTCGGTCGAGGTGCTCGCCACGACCGATCTGTACAGGCGACGTCATGATGCGTGCGCCCGCGAGATTCACGAGCAGGTCCTTCACGAGCTTGCGGTCGAGGAGCCGGTGCTCCGGTTGGTTCATATAGCTCATCAGGCAGTCGTAGCAAGCCGCTTCGCAAGCCTCCGTTGCGCCCGGCGCGCGTCCTCGGTCTTCGAAGGTTTCTGGGTCGTAGTGGCAGAGCTCCAGAGCTCGCTTCGCGACGACGCCGAGTGCGCCCGGGTCTTCGACGAGTCTGCGGAGAACGCCGGCCCCGCCCTCCGATGCCTCGTAGATGAGCAGTCGACGCCGATCCTGCGGCGACGGCAAAGGCTCGGCGGCCAACTCGTGGTCCTCCAGTTGATAGGTCACCGTGATCGCGTTCTTCAACGCGGCCTGGAGCGATGAAAGAAGCTCGGCCGAGGCGCGATCGCCGAGCTCCAGGGTGAGACAGTTCTTCCGATCCTCGACGAACGGGATCACGCGCATCGTCCTCGCGCTCATTGGGTCGTCGGGATCGTCGTTGACAGGGTCGTCCTGTCGTCTCGCCCAGAAACCGCGCTCCATGTCGAGCACGAACCCGTGCTCGTGCTTGTTGGCCCGGCGACGCCAGCCCAGGTTGATCCGCCAGAGCGTTGCTGTGTGGCCGTACTCGAGGCGACCGATCTCCGTGTCGCCGGCCTGCACCGAGGCCGTCCGCTTCAGCGTCCTCCCGTCTTTGCGGGCGAAGCGGAGGCCCGTACGCAGGTCGTAACCGTGGCGTGTGCGCTCTTCCTCGTCGCTGTTGATGCGATCTCGGCGTTTCGTGGCGACATTCTGCAGACGGAAGAGGTGGTCCATCGCGGCGTTGAGGGGCTCGCCGCATCCCTCACAGAGATCCGGGCCGACGTCTCCCTCCAAAGGATGGAGGTATCCGCAGGAGTCGCACTGCTTCACCGAACGCGTGAGGACGGGTTGATCACTCCCCTCGACCTCCGTTCCGACCGGGAGGATCACCTTGTTGATTACGAACCTCGAACCTTCGTAATAGATGATGTTGCGCGGGCCGAACTCACTGATGGCGAGGAAACGAGGGCGGTTGAGGAACTCGTCTGTGCCACGGGTGCCACGCCGGCCGGGCACGAACGCTGATAGCGGGAGCCGCGGGAAGCTGTAGCCGGGCAGGAAGCCCTCGCTCGCGAAGTACCGGTAGCTGTAGAAGTCGGATTGGAAGAGCGCGTCGCCCGTGTCAGCGGTGAGGAGATCCATCTGCGCGACCGCCTCTCGGCGAAGCCGTTCCGCCTGGCGCTTGTCGGCGGGTTGTCGAGAGTGGTCGATGATGATCTTGTGCTGGAGCTCGGCTTGATTCCGGGCCGCGCTGTATAGGCTGCGCCACCGATCGCACGCCGCCTCGAACGATTGCGGCATCGCATTCAGTACGTCGTCCAACCACTCGGGGGTCCACCAGTCTGACCCCGCTAACAGCGACTCGACGTCGGCGAGCACGCGAGCGGATCTGTCCCTGCCGGCCGCGCGGGCTTCCGGCTTCGAGAGATCTGCCTGGATGTAGTCGAGCAAGCGGAGCGTCGGCGGCTCGCCCGACAGCTCGAGTACGTCCTTGAGCGATCCACCGAGGCTCATCCCAGCTGCGGTGAGCCAGATCGCATGAACGTGGGAACGGATCAGGTCCTCGTTCGTGAGGTCGATCCGCGGCGGCGCTACCTGTCCGGAGACCATCTCCTGCTGGTGGCGGAAGAAGTACTGGTCGTGGGGACTCCCGGCCGAGCAGTAGGTGAACACGAGCGCCGGTTGGCCGCTCCGTCCCGCGCGGCCTGACCGCTGAGCGTAGTTGGCCGGAGTCGGCGGGACGTTCCGCATGTTGACGATGTTCAGGTCGGCGATGTCGACGCCGAGCTCCATCGTCGGCGAGCAGAACAGAACGGGGAGGCGTGCTTGCCTGAACGCTTCCTCGCGCTCGATGCGCTTGTCGTAGGGCACGGCGGCGGTGTGCTCACCTGCTCGCAAGCCTCGACCCTGCGCGGCGATCGTCTTGTAGAAGGCCACGAAGAACGGGTTCGGTCGAACGCCTTCCTTCGAAGGATGCGGAACACGGATCGGGTCATGGAAGGCTCGCGTGCCGTCGCCTGCCGTCCAGACGAACGCTGAGGCCGGGATCTGGTAGCCATCAGGACCGTCGTCCTTCGTCTCGAGAACCTTCTCGACGAGCCCTCCACGCTCCAGCGCGGCGAGGAGCTGCTTCGTGACGACCTCGGTGTCCGCCAGACCTTTGAACCCGAGCTCGCGGCGTAGGTAGATGCCGAACCCGCTGCGAGGCGAGAGGTAGCTCCAGCCGCGGTAGTCGTCGGGCCGCCGCGCGCGCGGCAGCATGACCGCGGCGTGCTCCGGCTCCTCTTGATCGTCGAGCGCCCATGGGGAGATGAGCCGTTGGCTCGACGTCTGACGCAAGCGCTCCTGGAAGTCGGCACCCAGGTAGTCGACCTTGATCGCGAGCTCGCGGCGCATGTGGTCCAGAAGGGTGCGCGACACTTGCTTCCGCCTCTCTGCGGTCGCACCCACTAGCGCGTCGTGGCAGTCGTTCCAGACGCGTTCCGCCTCGCAGACCTCGTCGAGCGATTCGTAGGCGACCTCGAGCAGCCCGCACTGCTCCAGGTTCGGCGAGCTGATGCGCCATCCCCGCCGAAGGTCGAGGTACAAGCGGTAGCCGAGGACGTCGCGCAGCGCGCGCTCGGTGTCGGTCCGGGCTTTGAACTCGGCCGCGGGATTGGCCGCATAGTTCTCGAACGGAAGTGCGAGCTCGTCGAAGACGCGCTGCGTGAGCACGTCGTGTGTGAGGCCCGGGGTTCCGGCAGCGAGTACCGCTCTGTACAGCGCGGACCGGAGAAGCCCCACATCGACAAAGTCGTTGAAGTGTCCGGCCTGAAGAGCCGCGTCCTGTCGGTTGTCGGTGAAAGAAAGCAGTTTCGGTGTGACGTTCTGGATCTCGTTCTCGGGAGCGCCCTCGACCATCTCCCGGAGCGTCCGGACGACCGATTGGCTGAGGATCGTCGTCGCCGTACTTCGACCTTCCGAGCCGAGCATCCCGACCTTGGTGAAGTCCTGTCTGAGCCTCCCACCGTACGTGACACCACACGTCAAGCAGAACCTGAACGGCGCTTCGATGAAGTGGCCTTGTAGCCCGCCTCGGTCGATGTGCCCGAGCGGATCGACCTCAAGAGGCTTGGGGAGCCACTTGCGTCGGTCGAGACGGATGCGCTTGCCGTCCGGACGCTCCTCGATCCAGTCCTCAGGGACGCGTGATTCGTCGGTCTCGGACCACGGCGAAGCGGTGTTGAAGTACAGGTAGCCTGGGACCTCCTCCTCGGTCGCGATCCGTTCCTCGGGATCGCGCTGCTCCAGAACCGGTGCGCCCTCGCGCTGTGCGAGTTGTCCCGAGTAGTACTCCTGACCGCACTCGCGACAGAAGACCAGTGGGAAGAGGCGCTTGCTGCGATCGCCGGGAACGAACTGTTGTGGTTGCGTCGTGATGTAGCGCTCGTCCTCTGGCTCGATCGTCGCGTACGCGGTGTCGCCACGGCTGATGAACTGGTGGAGCCGGAAGGCGAACACCGGGAACCGGGTGTCGGGGTTCTCCGCGCCGTACCCGGCGAGGAGCTGGCGCTCGATCGCGGTCTGGCACGTCTCCGCGCCGACTTCAGTTAACGTGCTGAGCTGCTCGGCGGCGCCTCCGGGACCGCCGACCGCGCGTGGAGGAGTTCGGACCAAGCGCCCTTCACGCTCTTCGATGCCGAACGTCGTCTCGATCCACGACGACAGCGGATCGGCGACGAACCCGTCGTAGTCAGCTGGCGGATCGGCTTGGGAGCCGAGCCGCGTCGTCAGTTGCTCTGCGTTCGGGATGCCGCCCGTCTCTCGCCTGAGGGTCTCACCGATCACGTTCTCGTCGGGGACTACGGAACCGAAGAGCAACGAAGCGACGCGCGCGATCTCTTCGCGCTGCTCCGGGAAGGAGCCCTGCGTTGCGAGCGTCGCGGACGTCCCGACGCATTGGAGCTCTCGTGCCTCGCACGCTTCGCGCGTCCGGCGGACAAGCAGTGCTACATCCGCGCCCTGCCTGCCTCGGTACGTGTGGAGCTCATCCAGAACAAGGAACCGCAAGCCACGAGCCGCGAGGATGAGTCCCTTCTCCTTCACGCGCGTGAGGATCAGCTCGAGCATCACGTAGTTCGTCAAGAGGATGTCTGGCGGTGACGCGATGATCTCGTTGCGCTCCTCGTCGGACTCCTGGCCCGTGTACTTCCGGAAGGTGACCGGACCCCTCCCATCCGGGTAGCCGAAGCTGAGGAACTTCGTGAGCTCGCCGGCCTGGCTGTTGGCCAGTGCGTTCATCGGATACACGACGATCGCTTTTATGCCGCGACCGCTACCCGCGCGAAGGACGTGGTCCACGATCGGGACGATGTACGCGAGGCTCTTGCCCGAACCGGTCCCCGTCGTGAGGACGTAGTTCTTGCCCGTCTTCGCGGCGTTGATCGCATCGACCTGATGGCGGTGCAGTCGCATTGGTTCGCCTTCAGCACCTTCGGCGGTCTTGCGGATGCGGAAGATGCGGCGACACTCCTCGAGCAGGAGCCCGGAATCGACGAGTTCGTCGATCCAGCCACCCGTTTCGAACGAGGGGTTCAGACCGATACGAGGCTCGGGCCAGAGTAGTCCCGCATCGAGGTCGCGGTCGACCGTCTGGCGGATTCGCTCATCGCGGATATTGATGAAGCTGCGGACGTACGACGAATAGTCATTGATGAGACGCTTCCGCAACTCAAAGACGTTCATTAAGCCCTCCGCGAGCACCGTATGACCGGGCCACCTACACCGTCAACGGCCCCACTTCTGGGGCCTACAAATCGGGGTGGACGAGCTCCAAGGCAAACTCGTCGGCGATCGGTCGGAAGTGCCGGAGATTGTTCGTCACGATTGGCGGCGGATCGACTTGAGCCAGCGACGAGGCAGCGATCCAGAGGTCGTTCTCGCTCACCTGATCCCTGAATCTGGCAGAGAGCCTCGCCCACGCTCGCGCCACTGCCTCAGTTCCGGGAACGACCACATACGCTTTCAGACTGTCTTCGAGTTGGCTGATCTTCCGCTCGCCCCACCCCGCGATGGCCGCACCGACAAGCAATTCGGCCACCGTCGCGAACGACACCACCAGAAGATGCCCGCGGATGAGCTCTCCGAACCGTGCGTGCTCACCTTTACCAGAGATGAGAAATGAGACGACGTCGGTGTCCAATAGAAGGGGACCTGGGCGAACTTCAGATGCGTTCACCCGCTCAGCGCTTCGAGGAAGGCCTCCAGCTCCTCATCCGAGGCGTCTGAAATGCGCAAGGAGTCGAGATCTTCAATCGGCGCCACACCGTGCGCCTGCCTGAGTTCTTCAATCGTCGGGTTGCGCCAGAACTCACCTGTGTCAAGCCCAATCATGAGCTGATCGGCTCGCCGAACTGAGCGAAGCTCGACAGCGACCGCCATCGACGTCCGAGGGTCATATTCGATCTCGCCCTCGAGTTCTGCTGGATGACGAAGCGCCATCTGGATGTCGTCCGCCATCGCATCTCGAAAAGACACCCTTACGGACTTGCCCTCAGGAATACGGAGATGAGCGGTGTTCTTCTCGAAGTCGGCCTCATACAAAGTTCCGGTCACCTTGTCACGCTTGGCATTGCGATCAGCACGCGTCGTCGCTAACTCCCGCAGGCGTTCACGCACGCCCGAATCAATCTCGGCACGGCGTGGCTTCGGACCATCGACCTCAATCCAGAGCCCTTCGTAGCGCTCGCCGATATCGAGGTCGTTAGACAATTCGGCAAGGGAGGCAGCCACTTCAGGAGTGGCGTCCTCGTTGGTCACGACTCGCAACGCTTTGTGGATTGCTTCCTCCGCGAGGTTCTGTACGTCAAGTTCGAGCGCGTCCGCTTCTGCGACCCTCTCCGGAAGCTCCATTTCCACCACAACACTGCCCTCGGAGATCGCCCGGAGGCGCCACCTCGCGGACTGTTCGATCGTTCGGCCACGTCGGCCTCGGGCGTCCGGCCGCCCGAGGACTGCGAGCGCGGACTGTTGCATTGCCCGCTCCAAATCCAGGATGAGCCGCGCGACGTCCGCCGCTTCTACTACTCCCAAGCGAGCCGAAGCCCCACGAAGTCCCGCTCGAACCCTAGTTCCCATTGATCAATTGTCTCCCGCATTCGCTGCTCGAGTCAGAACCCCCTCAATCGAGCGTGATGATCAAGTGTGACATTCCTGCCTCTGCAAGCTTCAGCGCGCCAGTCGCCGTGCGAGATCGAGCACTCTATCGGCGTCCTCGGCCGTCAGCCTCGTCAGCAGTTCTCCCAGCTCCCGCGCAAGATCCGCGGTGTGGCCCGGAGCCGAAGCCCGCAATGAAGCAACCCTCATCGGTTCGTCCCTGAACCAGCTCCGCCGGCGAGGTGAGCCCGGGGCCGGAGCTTCGGCCATAAGGTAGGCGGCATCCACCTCGGCCCCCTCGACCATCTCGACACGGGAGTCCGCGGCCGCCAGGAGCTCGTGCGCCCGCAGGCCCAGCGCCTCGGCCAGCGACTCGAGAGCTCGCGACGACGGACGCTTCTTCCCGTTCTCGATCTCGGACAGGTAGGGGTACGACAGCCCGCTCGCCTCGGCCAGCTCGGCCCGGTCCATCCCCTGATCGGTCCGGAGAACCTTGATCGCGTGACCCAGCGCGGCGGCGTGCGCGTCGGGGCCCGGCGGACGCTCTGACCTGCGGCTTCGCTCAACCATGGCCTCGACTATATCCCGCGTCCTACGCTCTCAATACGCATTTTGTCGCTATTAGCGTTAGTATTATGCTATTAGCATACGTACGATGCGAGGAGGGAGTCATGGATGAGAAGCGAACACGCGCCTACCGGGCCGGCGCCCAGATTGCCCGGGAACGGCTGGCCAACGAGGCCCCCTTGGACGCCGAGGCCGTCCGGACCGTCCAGGCCTCGGACATCGTCGTCGTGGACGGCACCTACGACCACATCCACCTCGTCCTCGACGCCCTCGAGATGCCGCACACGCGCGTCCAGGCATCGCAGGTCGAATCGATCGTCCTGCGTCTCGAGCAGCTAGTCGTCATCAACTGCCCGGGCAACGTCTCCCCCGGCGCGATCGTTCAGATCCGCGACTTCGTCGCCGACGGCGGGAGCCTGTTCACCACCGACTGGGCTCTGCGCAACGTGATCGAGCCGGCCTTCCAGAACACGGTCGCGTATAATGACCGTCCGACCTCGGACGACGTCGTGCGCATCGAGATCGCCGAGCCGGACAACCCGTTCCTCCAGGGCGTGATCGACCCTGGCGAGGAGCCGCTGTGGTGGCTCGAGGGTTCGTCCTACCCGATCCGCGTCCTGAACGCCGAGCGCGTGAAGGTGCTCGTGCGCTCGAAGGAGCTCGAGGGCAAGTACGGCGAAGCGCCAGTGGCGGTTCTCTTCTCGTACGGCCACGGCGAGGTCTTCCACATGATCAGCCACTACTACTTGCAGCGAACCGAGCTCCGCGACCAGCGGCACAAGGAGTCGGCCATGGACTACGCGTGCGCGAAGGGGGTCGCTGTGACCGACGTCGACATGGACGACCTCAGCGCCGGCGATGTGGAGTCGGCCGCTTCTTCGGCCCGGTTCCTGACGAACATCGTCGCGAACAAGAAGAGGAGACAGAGCTGATAGTTCTGTCTGCCGGTAGGGCACGCTAGAGTCCAAACATGGCCGCGCCATCCGCCCTGGATCGAGAGCTGTACGAGGTGAGCGTCGCCGCCGGCGTTCTCCGCGTGCCTCCGTCCACCCTGCGCTGGTGGCTCGAAGGAGGCGAGCGCAGAGGGAAGACCTATCCCCCGGTCTTGCGGGCGGAACCAACCGGCTCGGCTGTATTGACCTGGGGTGAGGTGGTCGAAGCCGGCTATCTCGCCGGATACCGAAAGGCGCTACAGGTGAAGCTGTGGCGCCTAAGAGAGTTCATGACAAAGCTCAGAACCGAGCTCAAGGTCCCCTACCCTCTTGCAACAGCTCGGCCTTGGGTTGGGCCGGGGCGGAGGCTCTTGCTCGAAGCAAGTGAGCACATCCGCGGCGAGCCCGGGCTTATGCCCATCCTTCTCGAGCCGACGACCGGCCAAGAAGTCTTCCTGCCGATCGCTGAGCACTTCTTGGCGCGCGTGGAATTTGACGGACGAGGCCCCGCGGCGATCGCCGCTCGGATTCGTCCTCTTGGCAAATCCTCACCGGTCGTGATTGATCCCGAGATCCGTTTTGGAGTTCCAGCCGTCGGGGGCGTTTCGACTTCCGTCCTTAAGGAGAAGGCCGATGCGGGAGAGCCCGTTGAGGCGTTGGCCGATGCATACGGTTTGACGAAAGACGATGTGATCGCCGCTCTCGCCTACGAAGCAACCGACTGGCCCCACATTCTCACTGCGGCGTGATGTCGGTCGATGGCAGACATCCGCTATTACATCGACGCGGATCTAATAGCTCTCGGTAAGAGTCTAGTTCAGGCGCGTTACGACACCACATACGCGGGAGATCCCGGAGATCCAAGCCGCGGCCGTCCGAAGTGTCCGATACGCCGGCAAGCCAAGGATCCGGAATGGATCCCAGAGGTCGCCGCTCGACATTGGATCGTTATCTCGCGCGACCGGCAGATCACGAAGAAGTCGGTGGAGATAAACGCAGTTAAAGAGAACGCTCTTCGTCTGGTGGTACTCGACGTTCGTCGCGATCCAACTACTTGGGGGGAGCTTGGCATCGCCGTCGCTCGATGGTCTGACATCGAGCGGGTTACGGCGCTAACCGGCCCTCGGATATTCATCGCCACGAGGACTAGCTTCCGAGAGCTAGCTCTCAAGTAGTAATTGGCTTACGTCTCCGGAGCCGGACGCCCGGCTTTCCATGGAGATCGAGCTCGTTCCTTTGTTCGGCAAGTGGTGGAGCTGGGCATCAGCCGGACCGTTTAGTTCCACTGCACCTTCGCCGATGACGAAGGTATGAAAGTCAAGACGTATCCACGAGCCGAGCTGCAAAAGCGCGAACGAGCCTTCGTTAGGCGTGAGCTCCCAAGGCTTAGCATGATCCTCGCGGTACTGGCAGTGCCCGGAAGCTTGCTCTGGCTCAACTCAAATGCTTCCGTCCGAATGTTCGCGCTTGGCGCCTTGACCGTCGGCGCTGCATGGGCCGTCTTCAACGCGATCATGTTCGGATCGGGCTCCATCAATCACAGATTCGGCGCTTGGGGCGAGGAGGCCACCCACGACGAGCTCAAGAAGCTGCGCAAACACGGGTGGAATCTCGTCCAAGGCATCTTGCTCACGCGTGGAGACGTAGACGCAATCGTTGTGGGGCCGGGAGGCGTTCTCGCTCTGGAGGTCAAGTGGATCAACGATCGACCGCGAACGAACGGCCAGGTTCTGAGGATCCAGACGGCCTATGCGGGTCAAGCGGCCGCCAATGCACGCAGCGTCGGGCTGCTACTCAAGCACTCAGGTGTGGACGTCAAGGTTCGTCCGATCGTTGTGGTTTGGGGACAAGGGTCAAGTGCGATCGCAACCAGTGACCAGATTCACAATGGCGTTCCGATTGTCCAAGGTCCAGATCTCGTGAACTGGCTTCTTCAATTACCAAAAGCACTCGACGACGACAAGCGAAACCTCGTTCGCACCAAATTAGACGAGCGGCTTGCGGTCCAAGCGAACGGCTGACCTACCCGACCCTATGACGCACGGAAAACTGTGTCGGAGTGCCACTCGAGAAGCTGCGCGTCTGGCCGTTCCTGCTCAGCGGTTGGCAGCCAAATCCCTTGGCCATCGAACTGGCCGTAGTACTCGCCGTCAGCAAAGTCCTTCTTGAGTCGATTGCTCACCCTGACTTCGTAACGCGGAGTCACCGTCACGTACCCACGATCGAAGAGCGTGTGGATATCGGAGCGAAGCAGAAGGCCGTTCTCGATGCGGTGCAAACCACCGCTGGCAACCGGTTGGATGTGCGCGGCTTGAAGAACCGGCAACACCTTCTCGCCGGAGATTGCACACTGGCGGCGATAGGTGTCCGTTACGAGGACGCGGAAGGCGCCCTGGCCCAGCCTGCGACGGACCATAGCGAAAGCACCGAGCGCCGCGACCTCCTGCCATTCGTCTTGACGAACGGCTAAGAGTCGAGCCTCGAGGTCTCGCCACAGCGCGCGTCCTTCGAGCGATTCGAAATCGTACGTCTTCCCCCGAACAATGTTCTTCGCAAAACTTAGCGGAGCACTGATCCAATCTCTGCGATCGAAGAAGAAGGGCTGTACTAAGACGATGCAACCTACATCAGGGTCCTCTGTTAGGTCAGAGGATCGACGATACTTCCGGATCCGTAACTTCATATCTTCAAGGCTGCTTGCCCCGTTCTTCTCGCCAAACGACTCCCAAGTCAGACTCGCCGGAAGCACACTGTAGTCGGCGAAGAAGCCACCGCCAACGATGTAATTCTCGGGATGGTGCAGCTTGAACAGGAACAACTCTCCGGGTTGGACCGCTCGAAACGCGCCGCTCGGACTCGGTTGCCAGAAGTTGACCTCGTCGAGATCAGGTAACCGGCTCAAGTACCGATACCAATCGCCGTCCGTGACGGCTACATACGCCTTCAACCAATCAGCCCCCATTTGTCGCCAGCACGACTTCGGCCCCCAACTCCATCGGCTCCGGCAGTGGACGCACGCCCGCCGCCAGAAGTGCGTGTTCGGTGGTGTCGAGCTCCGACTCCGGCGGCATGAAGACCACGAATCCGTCCCGGCCGCGTGTAAGCAACACGCGATACGCGTTCCTCACGATCTGCATCGGATCGGTCAGCGGGTACTTCCGCCGGACCGCCTTCGCCGACCACTCCCGGCCGTCCCAGGTGTAGTCGCTTCCCCAGCACACCACCGGCATGTCCACCTCGAGACCCTGGCACCCGAACTCCGTCATCGGCACCTCGAGCGCGTTCGACGACATCGGATCTTCAGCCGGAGCGTTGAACCAGCGCGCCTCGCGCA
This sequence comes from Actinomycetota bacterium, assembly GCA_040905525.1. GTDB lineage: Bacteria > Actinomycetota > JAICYB01 > JAICYB01 > JAICYB01 > JBBDRJ01. The sequence goes on along the minus strand of JBBDRJ010000013.1, from coordinate 280,519 downwards.
CCTTCCTCGTGTCCAGGAACGAATTCAGCACGCCGTACTTCGGCAGGTTGCGCGCGTGGGACGACGCCATCAGCCCGAACCGCTTCTCCGGCTCTTCGGCGTAACGCGCCCGGACGTACGCCTTCGCCTCCTCCAGGTCGCGCGTCAGATACATCGCCCACCCGTCGGTCGCCGACACTCGCGCGGCCTGCCGTGCGGCCAGCGAAAGGCTCCCCTGTAGCAGCAAACTCACCCAGTTGTGATGCTGCTCCAAACGCCGGCTGCGCAGCGATACATCCAGATCGAGTCGCTCGTGCGTCTGCACCTCGAGCCCGTGGAACTCATCGGCCAGCCGCGGAGGACAGAACACCCGCCACGTCGCCGCGGGCGAGGACTTCGCCGCCTCCCGCCACTGTCCGATCCCGCCTTCCTCGCCCGAGTGGATCTCCTGACCCTCGCCGACCAGGCCGAGGAGCACCGCCCAGCGCTCCACTCGTTCGCCCGCTTCAACGAGGAGATCCGGCTCCGACTTCGTCACGCCGCGCTTGGCCGCCATGTACCCGCGGTCCCACGCGCGCTGCGCCTCGTCGAACACGATCACGTGCTCCCGCGGCACCTTCGTCCCCATCCCGTAGGTCTTGATGAACTGATGGAGATCCCTCACGAAGGCCCGTCCGGCTGATCGTCCGTTGCCGCGGCCGCGCGAACCGGACAGCGCGTCCTGCAGCACCTTCACCAGCGGACCGTTGCCGGACAAGAAGATGGCCCGGCCGTGCGCGACCGGACGCTCGTACACCACGCGCAGGCCGAGGAGCGTCTTCCCCGATCCGGGAACGCCGGCCACGAAGACCAGCGCGCGTCCGTCCTCTCCCTCGGTGTCGGAGATGAGCCGATCGATGAGCTCGAGCGTCCCGGGGATGTCGGCGTCGACGGCGCGCTTCACGTGCGGCAGCGGCTCCTCCCGGAAGATGCTCCGGGCCGCCTCGACCAACGTCGGCAACGGAACATAGGGGGAGTCGAGCCAAGCGTCGAGATCGATCGTCCCCGTTGAAGCGTTGGCCATGAGGTACTGATCGAGCCCCGCAGCGTCGGTGAGGATCGTGCCGTCGCGGGTGCCCGCCACCGGCTCCGTGCCGACGAACACCAAGATCGGCACGACGCGACGGCCGTGGCTGGCCTCGTGGTACTCGGACAGGTCGCGCGCGTAGGCCTCGACCTGATCGAAGTGGGCGGCGAAGTGCTGGGGGTTCTCCTTGAACTCGCAGACGATGATCGTTGCGCCGGCGAGAACGACGACGTCGGGACGGCGGCCGCCCTCGAGCGGTAGCTCGTACTCGAAGACGACGCCCCAGTCCTGGGCGCCGGGCTCGGCCGTGCAACACGTGCGCAGAGCGTTGGCCATGGCTTCGTGCTCGTTGATCCAGACGCGGCGCTGTGACTGCGAGGGCCTCTGCGCGGCTAATGCTTCGCAGTGCTCCTCGAGGGAGCGAAGCCAGAGGTCGCGCGAGAACTGGAGGAACTCTCGAGCGGTTCCGGCCCACCCCCACTGAGAACGCATCGCTCGGATTATCCGCGACCGCCGCAGATCTCACGCAATCCCTTCAAGGCTGTCGGCACCGACTCGTACACTCGTTCGTGTTGGGGAAGGATCGAAATGCCACAGTCATTCACTGCCTTGTTCGTGTTCGTGGTGGCGGTGTTACCCGGAGCCCTTTACACGTGGTCTCTCGAACGTGAGGCCGGACAGTGGGGCATCGGTCTTGCCGATCGTGTCTTGCGGTTCGTCGGCGTGTCCGCGATCTTCCTCTCAGCAGCGGCGTACCCCGCGTACCGTTTGTGGATTGCGTACATTCACAACCCTCTAATTACGCCCGGGAAGAGTCAGAAACCCTCTATTGGAAGGTCACGACGTCCCTTGGTGGCTGTGGCTCGTCCCGATCGCGTACGTCGTGGCTCCCATCGCACTCGGGACGGTATCCGGCCTGTCGATTCATCGATGGCCAGGACTTTCGCGGGTACTCGTCGGGCGCGACCCGGCGCCGAGAGCCTGGGACTTCCTGTTTTCACCTAGACCAACAGGCGTCGTGCGGATCCAGTTCAAAGACGGTCGATATGCAGGAGGGCTTTTCGCCGATAGCTCGTACGCGGCCGGATATCCGGAGGAACCGCAGGACTTCTACCTCGAGCGGATGTATCGCGTCTTGGAGGATGGGTCGTTCGCCGAAGGAGACACCGAGGGCGGCTATGACGAGATCGGATCAGCGGCGTTGGTACGCTGGGAAGAAGTGAAGGTGTTGGAGTTCATTCACGATGAAGACGAAGAGGAAGAGACAGATGGCTGAACCTGCAAAGAGCGATCCACCATCGGCAACTCCACAGTCGACACAAGCCGCTAGGCACTTCGAGAAGCGTGGAGGTTATCGGGGGTCGCCGTTACGGGGTGCACCGCCGCGTCGACCACAGGGACACGCCGCCGGATTCAACCCGAAAGCACCCGGCGCACCGGGAGCCGGTTCAACTGGAGGGTCTACCTCCGATGGGTCCACCTCGGCGTCGAGCGACAGCTCAAGCGCTGATAGCTCCTCAGAAGGGACCGGGAAGAGCTCGTAGCGACGAAGTCAGCATCACCGAGTATCCCGCCCAGAGTTGCGCTAATGACGGCGCATCAACGGATGATTCCTTGATGCCGCAAGACGGCATAAGTCCGAAGGCGATGAGGGTGAAAATCATCAACAACCGGTGAAAGCATCAGTCGCATCGCGCCTTAGTCCACTGCCCGCCCAGAGGCACACTGAGTTGTTAGATTGGTCCCCCAGCCACTAGGGGCGGCGGAGGGCGCTTTGCACGTCGTTCTCGCATACCGCGTTGGTCTGCTTCTACTGACAGCGACCATAGCCGCGTGCAACTCCGGCGATTCTAATCGGGTTGGTGAACAGCGACCATTGGCAACGGTTGGCCCGACACCGCGACCAGGCTATGAATACGGAGGCGATTTCTACACCCCTCCATCAACGGCGTCTGCTCCCGTAGCGGTCAACGATGACTTTTCCGATACGCCCAATCCGATCCAAGCTCCTCCACCGATAACGCTGAGCGGCACGGGCCAGAGTGCGTCGACGAAGTTCGAGCTTTCGACAGGACTGGTCCAGTACAAGACGACTTGCCGAGCCGAAGGCACGTGCTCGATCTGGGTGTTATCGGCCGCCTCGGGAGAAAGAATCGAACTGATCGCGAACGATTTCTCACCACTGGTTGCGAGCACTATCCGGGGCCATGAGTCGGGCGCCTATCTACTAGATGTCGACACGGACGGTGCTTGGGAGGTCGTAATCGAACAGCCAAGGGACAGAGCGGGCCCCAGTGTCCCCTTGCGCTTTGAAGACACAGATCAACGCTCGAAGGGGCCCTTTGAGCTGCCTGGCGGCTTGGTGACGTTCAAGATCAATTGCGTGGGGACAGAAGGGACCTGCTCCGTCTGGCTTTACGATGCAAGCGGAGACCGGGTGGAATTGCTCGCGAATGATCTAGCTCCGCACTCGGCAACGAAGCCGACGGGCGTTACACCTGGGATTTATTGGTTGGATATCGACGCAGACGGAAAATGGACAATCGACGTCACGGACGGTTGATGTCAAGAACATCACGCCGAATTCGCTTGGTTAGCGGCGTCGAGTGCGCGAAGACGAACTCTGCATGGGGAGCTATTGCGCGGGCCATCGCACTCTCTTTGGCAATCGCCGCATTGCTTGCCTCTTGTTCGAGCAACGAAGGATCTATCGACAAGCTGATGCCCAACGTCGCCGGGCAGCGGCTCGACGTTGCGAGGAGCAACCTGAACAAGGTTGGGCTCAACGATCGCGACGCTATCGAAATCGTCGGAGGTGGCGCCCAAGGAACGATCGATGAGTCTGCCTGGACCGTGTGTGATCAGGATCCAGCTGAGGGAGCAGCCCTCGACGCCGTCCGATTGCTGATTGACCGGAGCTGCGGAGCCGAAGATAAGTTCGACGCTACCCCTTCGACTGAAGCCCCGGTGGATTCTTCGCCCATTGCCACGCCCACACCAACCGAGTCTCTGTTGATCGTAGTGCCTAACGTCGTCGGAATGGACTTGCAGGAAGCGCAGGATCTACTTCAGGCCGAAGGCCTGTACGTCCTAACGTCACATGACGCGAAGAGAGAGGGCCGAAATCAAATCATCGATAACAACTGGAAGGTTTGCGATCAAGAACCGGCGGCGGGAACGAAAGTCCCAGAGTCTCAAGAGATCGACCTGGGCGCGGTCAAGGACGAAGAGCAATGCCCTTAGCCAACTAAGCTGGCGATTTCAGCTTCGCCAGGCGTCTCCAACCCACGGCGCAACCGCTAGACCAATGACGCCGCCGATCGACGCGATGAATACCGCTCGCCTTCGCGTCATCCCTTGATGTCGCAGAACATTGATGCCTAACCCTCCGACGCCGATCACAGCCGTTCTGTGCTTCGTGGACGCGGACTTGCCGCCCAGGTAGTTGCCTAGCAGTCCGCGAGAGCCACGAGGGCCCGGCAGATCTCGCCCCGTCGCGGCCCAAGAGCGCCGATCCGCTCAGTCAGAAACGCCCGGCCGATGGGTTGCAGGTTGTCGAACGTCGCCGCGCAGTCATCGCGGAGACCGTCCTCAGGCCCGAGCTTGACCTCGGTCGGGATGTCGCGGATCGTACGCGTGACTGGAGCGACGACGATCCAGCGCAGCACCCCTATCGCTTCGCTCCGGGTGACGACGAGGACCGGACGACGTTTGTTCTCGGCCTCCGCCCACCAGACATCCCCCTGGCGCGGAATCACCACGGCTCGTCGGCGATCATCGCGACCGTGGCTGCCTCGGCCCACTCGATCTCGTCCTCACTCTGCGGACGTCGCCGATACCCCTCGACGATGCGCCGGGCGGTTTCGCCCCGCCGATGTCGATCGAGCAATTCCAGCAAGGCCTCGCGGACCGCGTCCGATCGCGTAGCGAAGGCACCCGACGCGACGAGATCGTCCAGGGCCCTGGCCACCTCATCGGGGATCCTGGCCACGAGCTGTGTCATGCAACTTGTATAACATATTGCACTACGACGTGCGAAGGCGGACGACCGCACGGTTGGCGTCGATATCTAGCTCGATCGTCTCCAGCAGCCCGTTAGCCGGCGACGGGGACGATGCTGCAAGTCCCGACCCCTCTCGGGAGGGGTCTTTGTTTTTCCTCCGGGCTCGTCGAGCCACTCGTTCGCGCCGGGACGAGGAGGGCGACATGTTCGAGCGGTTCGACGACGATTCCAGTCCGTCGTTCCCTCCGATGGTGCCATTGCTTAGTCGATCCGTCTGTGAGCCTCCGGCCCGTACCGACGACGGAAAAGGATCGCTGCCGTTAGTCCGCCCACGAGCGCGGCCGGAATCAGACCGAGACCGATCCTCGAGACGTCCTCGAAGCTCACGGCATCGTCGTCCCCGTCGTCGGTATCGGCCTCCTCCGCCGCTTGGTCGACGCACAGCGGCGAGTCTTGTCCGAACAACTCTCGACACGAAGCGAGCTCTTCCGGACTTTGCGTCTCCACCGGCGTCGGCGTCGGGACCGCTTCGTCCGCCGTGGAGGAAGTGAGCGCATCGATCCCGAACACGAGGATGGCCCCGAGAACCGCTACCAGCGCCACGTGCCCGACGGCGCCGGCGAGGGCACCGGCAAGCGCCGCCGCACCACGGCTCGTCCCGTAGTTCGCTACGTGCATCCCGCCGAGCGCCGCCAATACAACCCCGACGAGCAGAGCGAAGACGAGCACCGTCGCGATGGCTATCCCGCCGAGGAACTGCTCCCCGAGAGCGTCGAGCCCCTCGGCCTCGGTCGCATCGAAGAATCCTGTCGCCCACAGGAAGATGAGCGTTGCCGCTCCGAGGCCCGCCCCGACCACGGCGAAGATGGCAACGACCTTCGTAAACAGCGAGATCGCGGGCTCGTCCTCGCGATCCGCTACATGCGTGTCGAGCGTCATGGATCCCCCTCGCTCGCGTGAGTGCCTGAACAGGTCCCAGTTCTCGCCCATCCAGGTCGTCAGGAGTCATAGCCCCGCCCTCGATCACCCAAACGTGCGGGCGACGTTAAGCGTTGCCGAGTCGTGCTCGATGCGAGACTCTAGAGACAGGGAGAGGGGGTTGCATGGGCAAGGGCCGCGTTCTCATCATTGACGATCACGAGCTCGATCGGAAGCTCAACGTCCTGGACCTCGAAGAGGCCGGTTTCCGCGTCTTCGAGGCCGGAAACGTCAACGACGCCCTCGAGCTCCTCAAGACCTACAGCTTCGACACCATCGTCCTCGACATCGTCATGCCCGGGACCGACGGGCTCACCTTCCTGCGCGGCCTCAAGATGTCGGAGCGCCTCAGCCGCATCCCCGTGGTCATGCTCACGGCCAAGGACGACATCGACAACGAGCTCACGGCCATGGCCGGCGGCGCCGTCCGTTACATCATCAAGCCCTCGCACCGCGAAGTGCTCGCGAGCACCGTCGAAGCAGTGCTCGAGGAATCGCGGAAGACTCCGCGGGACGACTCCGACTAAGTCGCTTCTCGAAGCTTGACTCGCGACTATGACCGCGAAGTCACCGCTCCTCGGTGGATGCTGCATGACCGTCGACCTCGACCCCGACAGGCACTGCAATTCCTGCGGTCACGACTGGCAGCTCCGCGCGCCTCAGCGCAGCTCTAGCTGACGATCTCCTCGATCGCCGGCGAAGAGCGGGGATGGGGCCCCTGCAGACGAAGACCTCCGAGGTATCGGCTAACGACCAGGCCGCTAGCGGCCGACTCTCTGTGGGACGAGAAGAAAGGCGCGGGATTGGACACGACGCATCGCAAGGGCGGGCAGCGCAACGCGCCCGGGTGGAGGTTCGACAGATCACTAATGGCCTGGCGCTGCGACCAGCACGGGTCGCCGACGTGCTCTTACTGCTCTCGTCCGACCTTCGAGAAGGAGGACGGGCGGCCCTGGCTGATCGACAGAGAAGGCGTGATGATGCCCCAGCCCACGCAGGTCGACCTTGCGCCCGCCCCGACAACTGTAAGCACCTCGTACGAGGGCGAGCGCATGCGGGCAGTCGAGCTAGAGGTCGACATGACCTCGAGGGAGACCGCCGACATCACCACCGACGTCATCAGCTTTTGCCAGGAGCTCGGGGACGGGCTTGTCAACGTCCTCGTGCGTCACGCAACAGCGGGATTGGTCGCGATCGAGCTTGGCAATGGCACCGAGAACGACATCATCCCGTTGGTCGAGAAACTCGCGCCCCAAGCAGCTGCTTATGAAAATTCTTGCGGCCGAGGCGACGAGGGCTCCGATCATCTGATGCCCGTCCTGCTCAGTCCGTCGCTGACATTTCCGGTGATCCAGGGCCGAATCATGCTGAGCGGTTCTCAGTCGATCCTGCTGGTCGACCGCTTCTACGGCATGCAACGACGCGTCCTGCTCTCCTTCATTCCCGCATGATGCTGTGGGGAAGGTCCGTTTGCTCGACATGGTGACCGCGAGCACCGTCGAAGCAGTGCTCGAGGAATCCCGGAAGAAACCTTAGCCGCCGACGATCTCCAGCAGCTGCTCCCGCGTCGGGCCCGGCATCTGCATCGGCGGCCCGGCCCCCACTCCCGCGTCTTCGGCAACCTTGCGTGAACGCTCCAGCAGCTCCTCGTCCCACAAGATCTTGTCCGGACGCACCAGGCACGACAGCCACGACATCGCGGAGCGGAAGATGTCCGGATCCAACGGCACACCCGCGAACAGGTCCACCCTCCGCTGCGCGTACTCACCTTTCGGCGGCGGCGGCTCCCGGCCCTCACGGTTGGCGTCCATCGCCGCCACCCGGGCCCGGTCCGCCTGCACCTGGTCGTAGTAGAAGGGCTTGAACTCCTCTTCGGTCACCGCGTCGAACGCATGCGCCAACTCCACCGGCGAGCCCAGATGCTTCCGCACCGTATCCCTCAGCGCCACCGCGTGACCCAGACCAACCGACAGCCCACGTCCCGCGGACGGGTTCGTGCACGCCCACGCGTCTGCCACGGCCAGCAGACCCGTCACCACAGGCTTGCCGTCCACAACGAATCGCCGGTACTTGTCCATCTGTCCGCTCATCGGCATGACGTCGGTGATCGGCTCCCCGTCCGCCCAGTGCGCCTGCAGCGGACACGACCGCATTACCGACATCCAAACGTCGTTCTTTCGCAGCTGCTTGAGCGGCTGATCGCCCGACGACGTGTTCAGCACCATCCCCCACGTGCCGTTGTCGCACCAGAAGGTCAGGACCGTTATCGTCCCCAGCTCCATCCCCACCGGGCCCATGTACTGCGGCAGCGCATCCCCGCGGAAGTAGCGCGAGTAATACGTGAACCCCGGCTCCTCCGCCTCCTCGTACGGCGGCGGTCCGCCAAGACCCCCGATCCACTCCACCGTCTTCGACCGGCGGCCCATGGCATCGACCACCAGGTCGGCCCCCAGCTCCTCGCCGCCGGCCGTGCGGACGCCGACCACGTGCGGTACCGAGTCGACCGCTGAGGTTCCGGTGACCAGCTCCGTCACCTGAACCCCCCGACGGATCGTCAGCCGCGGCACGTCTCGCGCCGCGTGCGTCACCGCCCAGTCCATGAACGGACGCCGCGCGCATAACGACACCAGCTTGTCGTCCCCTGGGCGCGGCGACCGGTCGGTGATCATCGGCGGCATGATGCCCAGGAAGCTCAGCTGGTTCACCCCGTTGGCCAGGAAGGCCTCGTTGACGTCGGGCAATTCCTCCTCGAGGTGCTTGCGAAAGCGCGGGAACAGCACGTGCGCCTGACGGAACTGCGGGACGCCCTTGCGCTCCCAGCTGGACCACGCAGCGTCGACGGTGTCCGGCACGTCGGCAGCGTCGCGCTCGAGCACCGTAACGTCGTGACCGTCGCGCGCCAGCATCATCGCGGTCGCCAAACCGCACACGGCGCCGCCGAGGACCAGGACTTCAGCCATCCGTCAACCGGCGGCGCGTCTCCGGAAGTACCAGAGCGCCCCAACGGCCCCGCCGCCGAGCACTCCGGCTCCCACGACGATCCCAGCTATGGCCAGACCCGACAGACCGTCGTCGTCACCGTCGGGCGTCGACGTCGGGAACGGCGTGAACGTCTCGAACGGCGACGGCGAGACGCTCGGCGACACCGAGGGTGAGACCGACGGGGAAACACTCGGCGAAGCCGACGGCGTTGCCGTCGCAGTGGTTGTCGGCGTGGGCGCCGGTGTCGGCTGCGCGATGTTCTGATCGCTCGCCGCTATGGTGATCGTCCGCTGACGGTCCGCCGGGACGAACGTCGTCACGCAGTTGTTCGGGACGTTATGCACCTCCGAGAGCCGCACGAAGAATGTCTCGGCCCCTTCAGACGCCGTGTCGTTGGTGATCGTCAACACGTACGTGTGCGCTTTGTCGCCGCCGCTCGGCCAGTCGACGATCTCGTCGAGCTTCGGATAGTCCGTACCGCCTTTAGCCGATCCGTCGACGGAACGAACGCGAAATGCCGACCTGCCGTTGATCCCGTCACGCTCGACCCGGACTTCGACCTTGTTGCCTTCCTGCACTGTCGCCGGGGTCCGGGTGATCGTGATCTGGTGACAGTCGGCCGCCGCGTAGCCGGCACCGAGCACCAGCACCATCCCGGCCAGACCGACAACCATCACCGCAGAAAAGAGCTTTCGCATCCTCGTCCCCCTAGCGCCCGGCTCTCCAGCGGAAGAAGCCCACCGCCGCCAAGCTCCCCACCGCTCCCGCACCGACGATGATCCCCGCTATACCCAGACCGGACAGTCCCCCGTCGTCGCCCGGCGTCGCCGTCGGGAACGGAGTGAATGTCGGCGACGGCGAGGGCGAAGCCGAAGGTGATGGCGACGGCGACGGCGACGGGCTCGGCGAGGCCGTTGCCGGCGGCGCCGCGGTCGGAGCGGCCGTCGGCTCAGGCGTGGGCTGCACCACCTGCTGATCATTCGCCGCGATCGTCACCGTCTTGTCCGGGCCGAGCTGGAAGTTCGGGTTCGGCGCGCACCCACCGGGGTTCGAGAGGTGCAGCTTGAACGTCTCGGACCCCTCCATCGTCGCATCGTTGGTCGTCTGCACCGACACGTTCTTGGACGTCGTCCCGCCCGTGAAGCTCACCGTGGTGTCCAGCTTCGTGAAATCGCTCCCAGCCTTCGCGGTTCCGTCGACAGTTTCGATATCCACATGCGAGTCGGCGACACCGGCGTCCCTGGTGACCGTCACCGTCACCTTCCCGCCCTCCTGCACCGGGCTGGGCGACACCGTGCCGATCGTGAACGAGTGACAGGCCGCGGAAGCGCTATGGGAGCCGAAGATCACCGCCATCCCTACCACACCGACCACCAGCGACGCCCGGGCTAGCTTTCGCATGCTCATAGGCGATCCTGCCGGATCCGCAGGAGCAAGCCCGTGCCCGCCAGCAGCGCCAGAGCCGCCACCACGATCCCGGCTATGGCCAGGCCCCCCAGCCCGTCATCGTCGTCTTGGTCAACGCTGGCGGCGATCGACGTGGCCAGTGGGGTCGGTGAAAGCGTCGGAGTCGGCGAAGGCGACGGGCTGACCGACGGGCTCGGCGATGGGGATGGTGAGGCGCTGGCCGTCGCCGTCGCGGTCGGTGCGGGCGTCGGCGAGGGGCTCGACGTCGGTGAGGGCGTCCCCCCCGACGACTGGTCTGAGGCTACGATCTTCACCGACTTGTCCCCGCCCAGATCATTGTCGCCGGGTTCGCATCCCTGCGGATTGGACAGGTGCAACTTGAATCTCTCTTCTCCCTCTTTGTCGTCGTCGTCGAAGATCTCCACGCCGAAAGCGCGCGAGGTTTCACTTCCGAAGTGCACCGTCAGATCAAGGGATTCGAAGTCGATGCCGGCGGTGGCCGACACGCTCACCGTGTTCAGGTCGACGGAGTTGAATCCGACTCCGCGGCGGCTAACGGTGACACTTGCCTCGCCGCCCTCCTGGACGATGGGCGGGCTCACGGACACCGTGAAGGTGGGACAAGCCTCAGCTGACGCTTGTCCGGCACCGAAGACCAGGGCTCCGCCGGCGATGCCCAGCACCAGCAGCCCGTGAACGACCTTCCGCATCCTCATCTCCTGAGCTCGACGAGCTACCAGGATGCCTAAACGGATTGGTCACTGCACCTTCGGGGGCTCAGGACAAGAGCGCGAGCAGCTCGCTGCGGTCCGGTGCCGGAGGCGCGAAGGCTTCCTTCCCCTCGGCCACCTCGAGAGCCCGCTCGGCCATGCCAGGACGACTCAGGATCTCGGACGGCAGTGACTGGCTCGACACGTACTCCATGAATGCCCGGAACAGATCTCCGTCGTAGGGAGCGGCGGTAAGGAACGCCCGCATCAGCCTGCCGTCCTCGGTGTCGGGCGGCGGTGGCGGCTCACGTCCCTCGCGCAGCGCGTCCATCTCCGCGAACCGCGCGCGGTCCATCTGCACCTGCGCTCGGAACCACGGCTCGAGCTCGGTGGTCGTGACCGCGTCGAAGGACTCGGCCAGCCTCTTCGGATCGTCGAGATCTTTGCGCACAGCGTCGCGCAGCTGCACCGCGTGCGTCAGGCCCATCGTCACGCCCCGTCCGAGGGACGGATTCGTGCACGCCCATGCATCCGCTACCGGAACCATCCCCGTCACCACGGGCGCACCGTCCACCACGTAGCGGCGCAAACCATCGACGATGCCGCTCATCGGAAGCACGCCGCTGACCGGCTCCCCTTCCAGCCAGTGCGCCTGGAAGGGGACCGCGCGGACTACAGCCTCCCACTTGTCGGCGTGCCTAAGGGCTTTGAGCGGAGCGTCGCGCGAGTTGGTGAACAGGACGATGAACCACGTCTGGTTGTCCGCGGGCAGCGTCAGGCAGCTGATGGTCCCGAGCGGGGCCAGAGGCGGGCCGATCATGTCCGGGTATTTGCCGTCCCTGGATCTGAAGTACCGCGTGTAGTAGGTGAAGCCGCAGTCGAAGGCCTCGGCTTCCGGCGGGCGTCCGCCGGTAGCCTTCAATAGATCGGGCATCGGCGTCCGCCGTCCCATCGCATCGACGACGAGCTCCGCCTCGATGTCCTCGCCGCCCTGCGTCCTCACCCCGGTCACATGAGGAGCGCCGGAGACCACCTCGGCCCCCGTCAGCAGCGAGGCAACCTTGGTCCCGCGCCGGATCGTCACGCTCGGCTCGCGGAACGCCGCGTGAGCGATCGCCGCCTCCAGCACCGGTCGCCGCGCCGTGATCGTCCAGAACCGGTCGTCGTCGGGTCGCGGCTGCTGGTCCTCGATGAACGGCGGGAGCGAACCCAGCTGGTTCCACGTGGTGGCACCGGACTCCTTCAGCACATCGCGCACGTTCGGGAGCTCGGCATCGAGGAGTTGCCTGAAGCGGGCGTGCATGAAATGCGCCTGCTCGAACTGCGCGACACCTTTGCGCTCCCAGGCGCCGGCAGCGGACGCGGCGTCGTCGGGCGGCGGGGCGGAATCGCGCTCGAGCAGGGTCACCCGGTGCCCGTCGCGGGCCAGCAGCATGGCGGTCATGAGCCCGCACGGTCCGGCTCCGAGGACGAGGACGTGACTCATACCGCGAGCTCCGGCCACGGTCCAAAGAAGCCGACGATCAGCGTGATGCGGCCGGCGTCGTCGTAGGCGCCGAAGTCGACGCCCTCGAGGATCTGCTTGCCGTCGGGATCCAGCAGCCGCCATCCGAAGCGCAGGTAGCCGTCGTGAGCGTCGACCGCGCTGGTCGGCTCCATCGTGTGCCCGGCGAAGGTCTTCTGGAATCCGCCGATGTGCTCGATCAGCGCGTCGCGTCCGTCGGCACGGCCGGACGGGTCGAGGTAGAGACCGTCGCCGGCCCAGGCCGTATCGAGCAAAGAGCGGCGCGCGCCTTCGTCGGATTCACCCCAAGCGGCCTGGTAGGACGCGACTGATTCGGATATGTCGGGCATTCGTCGGCCATGGTACGCGCCCGCGCTAGTGGCGCGAGTCAGCCGTGCGGGCAGGCGGCGTCCATGGCGGGGTCGCCCCACGACCAACCGCTGACGCTCACGTGGACGTGCTCGAACTGCGGATTCTCGTCGCTCACCACGCTCAAGTTATCCGTCCATCTGACCGATTTGCCCGGGCCGGCCGAGGACACGGTCGCCGAGCCCGACGTGACGGCGGCGTTCGGGACGCGTATGTCCACGCGCACTTGCACGTTGCCGACCTGACGCGTCGTCCCGTTGGTGGCATTGCCGCCGACGAGGACATCCCACCGGCTTTGCTCCGAGCCCGCGATCTTGTTCTCGTGCACCTGCATCGTGTTGGCGGTCGCGGTAACCGATCCGGTCGGGCACTGCACCTTCGGCGCCGAAATCCGCGGGACGGTGCTCTGCCCCGACCCCTGTCCGGCGGCCGCTTGCGAGCCGCCCGATCTACCGCCCGACCCGGTGGACGGTGACGGCGTGGGGCTCGGAGTGGGCGAGGGTGACGGCTCGGCAGCAAGCGGCGGCGGGTCATACATGATGTCGACGGGAACGACCTCACCGGCCGTTTCCGTTGAGCATGCTCCGGCCGCAGCGAGCAGCAGGACGGCCGCCATCAGAAGTCGCATCTGATAACGAGCGTAAGAGCCGAGGGGTCGGAACCGGTCGAACCTAAGAGTCCTTCGGGCGCTTGGCTCCCAGGCGCTTCGCGTAGTCGGCAGCGGCCTCGCGCGACTCGGGCTCCCGCCCCGACCACGACAGCAGGTCGGCGTCGGCCCAGCCCGCCGCGCCCATGGCGTCCCGGCTTATGGCCGCGAACATGCTGCGCGTGATGGCCAGCGGCCCGGGCGGCATGTCGAGCAGCTCTTGGACGAGCCCGTCGGTGGCCTTTTCGAGCTCGTCGGGACGGCAGACTCGCTGCACGAAGCCGCAATGCAATGCCTCGCGCGCGTCGAGGGTTCGTCCGGTCATCACGAGATCGCGGGCCACCGGCAGTCCGACCTCTCGGACCAGACGCGGGACGCCAGACCACGTCAGCGGGATCCCGATCGCGAGCTCCGGGATGCGCACGGCCACGTCGTCGGCCGCGATGCGCAGATCGCACGACGCGGCCAGAAGCGCCGCCCCGCCGATGCAGTGACTGCGGATGCTGGCCACCGTCACTTGGGGAACCGACTCGATTAGCTCGAGCAGGCGCTGCCAACCACCGAAGGTGTGCCGGCGCTGCGACCACGTGCTGCTCTTTGTGCCTCCGCTTCGCTCCGGCGTGGCGGCGATCGCGCCGCCGACCAGATCCGCTCCAGCAGAGAAGCATCGTCCGGCGCCGTCGATCACGGCGACGCGAACGCTTATGTCATCTCGCAGCGCTTCGAACGCCTCGGTCAGCTCGCGGCGCACGTCGTCGTTCAGCGCGTTGAGCTTGTCCGGCCGGTTGAGGCGGATCCGGCGAACGGCACCCGAGGTCTCGACGATCACGGCCGGCATGGCGGAGCCAGCTTAGAGCAGCGCGCGGAGGTCGCCGATCGTGTCGGCCTCCTCGGGGTTCTTGTCCGGCCGGTACCTCTTCACGCGCGCGAAGCGCAGCGCAACGCCGCCCGGGTAGCGCGTCGACTTCTGCACACCGTCCAGTGCGATCTCGACGACCATCTCGGGCTGGACGTGGACCGTTATGCCTTCGCGACCCTTCTCTCTTTGCAGGAGCTCCTTGGTCTGCCACTCCAGGAGCTCGTCGGTAAGACCCTTGAAGCACTTGCCGACCATCACGAACTCGCCCGTGTTCGGGTCGCGGGCGCCGAGGTAGAGGTTGGAGAGCCGGCCCTGCCGTCGTCCGTGCCCCCACTCCGCGCCGAGCACGACGAGGTCGTAGGTCTTCACCGGCTTCACCTTCCGCCACGCCTTGCCGCGCCGCCCGGCCACGTAGAGGGAGTCGGCGTCCTTCACGACGACGCCTTCGTGTCCGGCAGCGAGTGATTCGTCCAGAACGTTTTGCGCTTCGTCCGGATCGTTGGTAAACGTTCCCGGGATCTTGAGCGCGGGCGCCACGGCTTCGAGCCGCGCGATGCGGTCGCGCAACGCAGTGTCGAGGAGGTCGTCGCCGTCGACGTGGAGGACGTCGAAGAAGTGCGTCTTGATCCCCTCGGGCGTCGAGGTGTGGTCGATCTTCTGCATCGTCTCCTGGAAGGACGCGGGCCCGTCGGTGTCCATCCAGATGGCCTCGCCGTCGAACACCGCTTGCCGGACGGGTAGAGCGAGCACCGTTTCGACGATCCCGGGCAGGGATCCCGTTATGTCGTTGAGGTTGCGCGTGTAGATGCGGACCTCCCCGTCGTCGGAGTGGACCTGGATGCGGATGCCGTCGAGCTTCCACTCGACCGAGGCGAGCTCGAAGCCTTCGATGGCGGTTGCTACTCGGTCGGCGGTGGAGGCCAGCATGGGAAGGACGGGACGGAAGATCTGGAAGCCGACCTCTCTTAGTCCTTTCGGTCCTTGCGTCATCGCGATCTCGGCCGTCTTCGTCAGGTCGCCGGACAGCATGAGCGCTCTTCTTGCGAGGGTTCCGGGGACGTCGGCGGCTTTGGCCACGGCGTCGATCATGAGTCCGGCCAGGGCGCCCTGGCGGAGCTCGCCGGTGAAGAGACGTCGTATGAAGTCTGCTTCTTGTTGGGTCGCGCGTTGCAGAAGTTCGGTGAGGATCTTCTTTCTTTGTCCGGCCGAGCCGGCGCCGGTGGTCTTTTGGACTTCGGTGATCGCGCGGTCGAGCTCGTCGATGGTCACCGACGGTTTTGGTGCGTGCTCGGTTTCGATCCCGTAGATCGTCGACCAGCCGACGCCGATTCGTCCCTGTCGCGGGGAGCCGGACAGCATGCCCACGGCGACGGGGACTTCGTGGGGGCCGAGGGCTTGGAGGAGCTCGGCAAGCCGCGCGACCTTTTTGGATCGCGAGGACGTAGCGGTTACGTCCTTGGATGCTTCGACCACGTCGGCCAGGAGCGTCATCAGTGGCTACGTTAGCCGCGCCCCATGGACGGTTTTGTCACTACCGGAACGTATGATCGTTTCGTAGTTCCCAGAGGCGGAGGGCCTCGGGCTCCTGGGTCGTTTCGACGAAGGAGTGCGGATGCGACCTTCCGCCGATCCGCGACGCGCTCTCGAGATCGAGGACGCCATCACCCAACTGCACGGCATGATGTCCGCTTCGCTTCGCCACCTGCTCAAGTTCGTCGAAGAGTTCGACCGCATGGAGCTGTGGCGCGGTGACGGAGCGACGACGATGGAGCACTGGCTGATCATGCGCCTGTCGGTCTCCTATCGCACCGCCAAAGATTGGGTCGACTCCGCGCGCGCATTGCATACGCTGCCGCAGACCGCCGAAGCATTCGGCGAAGGCCGACTCTCATGGGACCAGACGCGCGAGCTCACGCGATTCGCGACGCCCGATAAGGACGAAGAGCTCGCGCGCGAAGCGCCCGGCTGGTCGGCGGCCGATCTGAAGCGCCGCGCAGTGACCGAACGCTCTCTATCGAAAGACGAAGCCAACCAGACGTACCGCGAACGCTACCTCCGGTTGCGCTGGGACGAAGCAGCGCGGACGCTGCGCATCTGGGGACAGGTTTCGGACTCCGACGGCGCCGTGGTCGAGAAGGCTCTGACGCGCATCGCGCAGCAGGCACCTCCCGAAGCGAACAGCGACACGTACAACTTCGAGCGCTCGTGCGCAGACGCGCTGGTGCAGCTGGCGTCGATTCGCCTGGGAGCCGATCCCGACGTCGACCGGGCGACGATCGTCGCGCACGTCGACGCGAAAGCGCTGGAATCGGGCGAAGGCATCGGACACCTGGAGAACGGGATCCCGCTGCACGCCGAGCAGGTTCGCAGGCTGGCATGCGACGGACGCCTACAACCGCTCGTCGAGAACGGCGGCCGGCGTCCCTTCGGGGTCGGACGAGCGAGCCGCAAGCTCCCGGTATGGCTGCTCCGTCACGTAAAAGACCGCGACGGTGGCTGCCGCTTCCCCGGCTGCACGTACGACCGCTGGCTGCACGCTCACCACATCCGTCATTGGGCAAGCGGTGGCCCGACGGACAGCGAGAACCTCGTGATGCTCTGCGGCTACCACCACCGCCTTGTCCACGACGGCGGCTGGGTGATGAAAGCCCACGACGACCGAACGCTCGAGTTCATCCGGCCCGACGGCCGCGCACTGGACCCGGGCCCGCTCGCACTGCGGGCCGAGATCCGCACGCGCTTCTTCGGCAACGGCGAAGAGGAAGACGCGAGAGGCGACGCCGAGCGACTCAGCCCGGGCCCGGCTCCGTAACGAGCGCGGCTACTTGCGGCGGAACAGACTGCGACGCGTTTCCTTGCGGTTGGCTTCCAGCCGCTGGCGGATGATCTTGCGCCGCTCTTGGAGGTCGGCGTAGGTCAACGTCTCGACGTCCGATTCCAAACCGAACGAGGCCTTGAAGCCGTCGAGATCGATCTCCTTCTGCGGGTCGGTTCCCGCTTCCGCCGCCAGTCGCTCGCCGTGGCGTGTGGCCATGTACGAAGCGACTTGGAACGTCTCGGAAATGAGATCCAGGTCGGGTGCGTGCATGGCGATCGAACCGTCCAAGAAGAGCAGGTTCTTGACGAAGAGCATGAGCTCCTTCGGCGCTCTCGCGCCGTAGCTCACGAGCTTCTTCACTATGTCGCGGATCTCCTCGACGAGCTCGTGCGCGGACATCTGCGTCGGATCCTTCACCGGCTGGTCGACGCCGAGGTCCTTGGCCAATGCGACGAGATCGGTGTCCATGGGCAGGGCGCCGAGGTCGCGGAAAGCCGCGAGCTGCGCCTGGATGTCGTTGGTCACGGCGCCCATGAGCATGCGGATGAAGGCGAGCCGGCGGCCTTCGTCGAGACGTCCGGTGATGCCGTGGTCGAGGAGGGCAACGCGACCGTCGTCGTCCACCAGGAGGTTGCCGGCATGGAGGTCTCCGTGGAAGACGCCGTAGAGCATGGAGCCCTCGAGGGTGGTCACCATGCCGGCGCGGATGACGGCCTTCATGTCGACGCCGGCGGCCTTGATGGATTCGACGTCGTCGAACTTGTGTCCCTTGAGCCGCTCCATGACCAGAACGCGTTTGGTCACGAGCTCGGGATGCGGTCTCGGACAAACCATCGAGCGCTGCCCGGTCTCGGCGAGAACGTGGGCGATGTCGAGCATGTTCTGGGCTTCGAGACGGAAGTCGAGCTCCTCGACGATCGTGTCCGCGAACAGCTCGACGATGGCCGGAGGATTGGCGAGCGCGGCGATCGGGATGCGCCCGATCATCTTCGGTGAGATCCAGCTCATGGCCTTGAGGTCGAGTCGAACCATCGCGTCGATGGCCGGACGCTGCACCTTCACCACCACCTCTTCGCCGGTGACCAGCTTCGCGACGTGCACCTGTGCGATGGACGCTGCGGCAACCGGCGTCGTCCTGAACTCTGCGAACACCTCGCCGAGCGGCTTACCTAGGTCTTCCTCGACGACGCGACGGACGTCTTCGAACGATTCCGCCGGAACCTCGTCGCGACACAGCCTGAACTCGGCGACCAATTCCTCGGGAAAGATCCCTTCGCCCGCCGACAGGATCTGTCCGAGCTTGATGTAGGTCGGGCCGAGGCTCTCGAAGGACTTGCGGAGCCGGCGCGACACACCGGTCCGGGAGATCGAACCGCCCTTACGTCGCTCGAACAGCTGCCAGCCGCCGATCGCGGCGCCGAGCGACGCGCCGGTGCGGAGCAATCGCAGAACCGGTGGCGCCAGTGGGGGCCGGGCGAGCTTGTTGCCTTCGGCCTTCGTCCGGGCCCGGAGCTCGTCTATCCCCCGCCGCCACGACATCTTGTCGGGCTCGACGACCCACGGCCCCCGATCGGTGAACGAGAAGTGCTCTACGTCGGCCGCGGCATCGGGCGTTTCCATAGGGCCGAAAATATACCAGACGCGATATATCGCGTTCGAACCGGCAAACGCCTTTAGGTAACCGTGACCTTCCCAACCTGCCCGGGATGCAAGACGCACGAATACTCGAAGGCACCGGCCTCCGTGAACCTCAGCGCGAAAGGCCCGGACGGGAACGGCCCACCCTCGGGACCGAGGATCCCGGAGCTCGAGAAGCCGCCGGTGTACTCGCCACCGGACGCGACGCCGCCCGGCGCCAAGGCTCCCTCGTCGTTCGGCGTCTCGAAGGTCGACTCGAAGGTCACCGTGTGCGGCTCGTACGGGCTGCGCGCGACCCACTGCACGGTGGTTCCGGTTTCCACCTCGAGCTCCGCGGGAGCGAACCGGTTGACCGACACCACGCGGTCGCCGAACCCGGCGCTCACGGTCACGGTGTCCCCTTCGCGCTCGGCCTCCGGCTCGGTGATCTCCTCGGAGCTTTCGCGTCCTTCCCGCGCGGCTTCGTCGCCGGCCTCGTCCACTTCGTCGGGTGAGATGCGATCTTCCTCGGCGACTTCGATCGTGCCGGCCATCAACGAGTGCAGGATGCAGACGTAGATGTAGCTCCCCTCGGGGATGTCGTTGGACAGCTGGACGGTGACTTCTTTCGCCCCCGCCTCATCTGGCACCGGTGCCGGCTGCAGGACCCCGGAGTTCCAGAAGCCCTCGCCGTTGTACTCGGGCAGGTCGGTGTCGGGACACTCCAGGAGCTCGGCCGTCGGAGCCTCGGGCGTGTAGCAGGGGCTGAAGACGACGGGATTCTCGCCCTGGGGGGTGACGACGGGCGGCGAGTTGGAGCGGTCGGCCTCCACGCCGAACGAGATCGTGTGGGGAGCCTCGGTCGAGTCGTTGGTGAAGACGATCTCATCGCCGGGCGCAGCGGCGACCGACGCCGGGTAGTAGGCCGAGTACTGGAACTTCTCCCCCTCGGGCGACGCCTGGTCGACGCCGACGTTGTAGGTCTGAGCTCCACTCACGCCCTGGCTGCACGAAGCAGCGACGAGACAAAGTGCAACGATGATGATCCTCTTCACAGGGGCCTCCCGGGGGTTAGGAACGCCGCGAATGATATATCAGCCCGCCAGTGCGTTACCGATCTCTTCCAGGATCACGGGGTCGTCGATCGTCGACGGCACCTTGTACTCGCGCCCGTCCGCTATTGCGCGCATCGTGGCGCGAAGGATCTTTCCCGACCTCGTCTTCGGCAGGCGCTGCACCACCATCGCGCGCTTGAACACCGCCACCGGGCCGATCTTCTCCCGCACCATCGCAACCAGCTCGGCCTCCAGCTCGGCGTCGTCGCACTCGACACCGGCCTTCAGCACGACGAATCCCACCGGCACCTGTCCCTTTAGGTCGTCGGCCACTCCGATCACCGCGCACTCCGCGACGCTCGTGTGCGTCGCGATGATCTCCTCCATGGCGCCCGTCGACAGGCGGTGTCCGGCCACGTTGATCACGTCGTCGATGCGTCCCATGACAAACAGGTAGCCGTCGTCGTCGATGCGCCCGCCGTCGCCCGTCAGATAGAAGCCGGGATAGGTAGAGAAGTACGAGCGCTCGAAGCGATCGTCGTCGTTCCACAAAGTGAGCAGCGTCCCGGGCGGCAGCGGCGAACGAACGACCACCGCGCCGTCGGTGTTCGGCGGACACTCGGCCCCCGACTCGTCCAGGATTCGCACGTCGTATCCCGGCACCGCCTTCGTCGGCGAACCCGGCTTCACACTCATCGCCTCGATCCCCATGAGGTTCGCGCACATCGGCCAGCCCGTCTCCGTCTGCCACCAGTGGTCGATCACGGGGACGCCGAGCAGGTCCTCGGCCCAATGCAACGTGTCCGGATCGGTGCGCTCGCCGGCCAGGTACAGGTACTCGAAGGACGAAAGCTCGTAGCTCTTCAGATGCTCGCCGGACGGGTCTTCCTTCTTGATCGCGCGGAACGCCGTCGGCGCGCAGAACAGAGCCTTCACACCGTGCTCGCTGGCCACGCGCCAGAACGCGCCGGGATCGGGCGTTCCCACGGGCTTGCCCTCGTACAGGATCGCCGTGCATCCGGTCAGCAGAGGCGCATACGTGATGTAGCTGTGCCCCACGGCCCATCCCACGTCGGACGCCGCCCAGAACACCTCGCCCGGGTGCGTGTCGTAGACATTCGGCATGCTCCAGCGCAGGGCAACGGCGTGTCCGCCGTTGTCGCGCACCACGCCCTTGGGCATGGCCGTGGTTCCCGACGTATACAAGACGTAGAGCGGGTCGGTGGCCTCGACGGCCACGCAATCGGCGGCCGACGCAGCCGACATCGCCTCGTTCCAATCGTGATCGCGGCCGGGCTTCAACGCCGCCTCCTCCATCGGACGCTGCAGCATCACCACTGCGTCCGGTGCGTGCGACGCGAGCTCCAGCGCGTTCTCGAGCAGCGGCATGTAGCCGATCACGCGGGTCACTTCGATCCCGCACGAGCCGGATACGATCACTTTCGGCTTCGCGTCGTCGATGCGCACGGCCAGCTCGTTGGAAGCAAACCCTCCGAATACAACGGAGTGGATGGCGCCCAGGCGCGCGCACGCGAGCATCGCCACAACGGACTGCGGAACCATCGGCATGTAGATGACGACGCGGTCGCCCTTGCCCACACCGAGCCCTTTGAGCACCCCGGCGAACCGCGCGACGTCGTCGAGTAGCTCGCGGTACGTGAACTTCTCCACCGTCAGCGTGACGGGAGAGTCGTAGATCAGCGCGACCTGGTCCGCGCGTCCGCCTTCGACGTGCCGGTCCAGCGCGTTGTGACAGGTGTTCAGCTCGCCGCCGACGAACCACCGGTAGAACGGGGGCCGCGAGTCGTCGAGGATCTGCTTCGGCTCGACGTACCAGTCGATGAGTTGCGCCGCTTCGCCCCAGAAGCCTTCCGGGTCGCTGATGCTCCGCCGGTAGACCTCGTCGTAGCCGATCTCAGCCGTCCTTGAACTCGGCGTCGAAGTGGGAGCCGTCGCACAACGGCTTGTTCTTCGACTGTCCGCACCGGCAGAGCGCCATGCGGTTCCGGATCTCCAGGTGCTGACCGTCGGGTCGCGTGATCGGGATCTGTCCGCTGGTGACGAGGTAGGACGCGTCCTTCTGCACCGCGATCTGCACGGGCAGATCGGGTTCGATGGCGGCGCCGTCCGACTCCACGGTCAAAGCGCCGGACGGGCAATGCGAGATCATCTCGACGAGCATCTCGCGCAGGTTCTCGTCGTCGTCGCCTTTCGGAGCCGCCTTCCATACGTTGGTCATGCGGTTCGAGCAGAACGCCGCGTGCGCGCAGATCCCGCGGTCGTCGCGAACCGTGACCTTGGTACCGCCCAGGATCTCGGCCCGGTCGGCGTAGCTGTTGGTTTGTGCGGTCTCGGTCCCGTCGAATCCGACCTGCAGGTGCATGTCCGAGCAGAAGGGCTTCGTTGTCGATTGTCCGCACCGGCACAGCCAGTACTCGTCTTCGGTACCGATCTCCTCGTAGACCTGCCAGCCGACGTGTTCCTTCTTCTCGTTGGTGATCTTGTCGACGCGCACGAGCTTGATGCCGCCCGTGACGTGGTACGGACCGTCGGCGGTGACCTCGATGCCGACCTGCGTCTTGGTCTCGGTCACGGTCCCGAGCGTATCGCGAGGCAAAGATCAGTCTCCAAATAGGGGAGTTCCCGGAGGCTCTTGGCGGGCCTCGGTGGCATCCTTTGTCCAACAAGGAGGAGCGATGACGAAGCCACGAGTGCTCGGCCCCAACGACGGGGAGATCATCGGAACACCGGGCGAACCCACCGACCGCATCATGATCACCACCGAAGAGACAGGCGGCCGATTCTCGGTGGTCGAGCACTACCTGCCGCCGCGCGCACTGGCCGCGCCGTTGCACATCCATACCGACGAGGACGAATACAGCTTCGTGCTCGAGGGCCGGCTCGGGGCGCTTCTCGGGGACGAAGAGGTCTTCGGTGAAGTGGGAGACCTCGTCTTCAAGCCGCGCGGACAGTGGCACACGTTCTGGAACGCAAGCGACGAGCCGACGCGGATCCTCGAGCTCATCTCTCCCGGCGGCTTGGAGAAGCTCTTCCGCGAGCTGGGCGAGATGGGGGCCGAGCCCGATCCCGAAGCGATGGCGGAATTGGCCGGCCGCTTCGGAGCGAAGGTCGACTTCGAGAAGACGTTCCCGATCGTGGAGAAACACGGGCTCGCTTTCTGAGGGCAGCGGTTTGCCGACGGGCGCCGTGGCCTTCTAGGTTCGGGCCCCGTGACCGAAACCGGCAGTCGGACGATCGACCAGCTCATCGCCGAGCTCACGCTCGAAGAGAAGGTCTCGCTCTGTCACGGATCGGACTTCATGTCCACCGTCGGCATCGACCGCCTCGGCATCCCGCGCATGTGGGTCACCGACGGTCCGCACGGCGCCCGCGGGCGCGGCTGGGGCAACACCACATCTCTCGCCATCCCGTGCGGCACGGCCATGGGGGCCTTGTGGGACACCGAACTCCTGCGTGAGATCGGCGCAGCCGTCGGCGAGCAGGTCCGCTCCAAGGGCGCGAACATCCTGCTCGGTCCCACGATGAACATCCACCGCTCCCCCCTGGCCGGTCGCAACTTCGAGTGCTATTCCGAGGACCCCTACCTGTCGGCGCGCTTAGCGAGCTCGTTCGTCAAAGGCCTGCAATCGGTCGATGGGATCGGCGCCTGCATCAAGCATTTCGTCGCCAACGACTCCGAGTTCGAGCGCATGACCATCAGCTCGCAGGTCGACGAGCGCACGCTGCGCGAGATCTACCTGCTGCCCTTCGAGCACTGCGTGAAGGACGCGCACGCGTGGTCGATCATGACCGCCTACAACAAGCTCAACGGCACGTACTGCGCCGAGCACCCCTGGCTCCTCAAGGACATCCTCCGCGAGGAATGGGGATTCCAGGGCTACGTCATCAGCGACTGGTGGGGGACGAAGAGCACCGTCGCATCGGCCAATGCCGGACTCGACCTCGAGATGCCCGGGCCCGGCTTCTACTTCGGCGACGCACTTCTCGAAGCTGTGGAGAAGGCCGAGGTGAGCGAGGAAACCATCGACTGGAAGGTGCGCCGGCTGTTGCTGACGATGAAGGCCGGCGGTCGCTTCGCGTCGCCGGAAAACACGGTCGAGGAAGCGCTGGACCGTCCCGAAGATCGCGAGCTCATGCGGCGCGCGGCGGCCGAGGCCATGGTGCTCCTGTCGAATAATGGCGTCCTGCCCGTGCGGGACGTCAAGAAGATCGCCGTCATCGGCCCCAACGCCGACGTCGCGCGCTTCGGCGGCGGCGGGAGCTCCGAGGTCCTCCCCCACTACACGGTCACGCCTCTTGACGGGATCCGCGACGCTACCGGCGCCGAAATCGTCTTCGCGCGCGGCTCGGTTCCCTACACGATGCTCCCGGCCATCCGGCAGGAGTTCATCACGACCTCGGCCGGCGCGCCCGGCTTCGACGTCGACTTCTTCCCCAACACCGACCTCGAGGGCGAGGCTGTGCACCAGGCCGCGATCGACCGCGCGAGCCACCGGTGGATCGGCAACGTCCCAGTGAAAAGCGAACGGTTCTCGGCCCGGCTGACGACAACCTTCACTCCCGACGAAGACGGCGACTGGACCTTCGGCCTGGTCGCCGCGGGCCGTGCGCGGTTGCTCGTCGACGACGAGCTCGTCATCGACAACTGGACCGAGTTCGAGCCGAGCCCCGTTTTCTTCGGGATGGGCAGCAAGGAGAAGACTGGCGCCGTCGAGATGAAAGCCGGCCAGGCGCGCAAGCTCGTCGTCGAGTACCGCGCGGCCACGACCTTCGCGGCCGGAGTGCACGTCGGGGTCATCCCGCC
Organism: Actinomycetota bacterium; assembly: GCA_040905525.1. Lineage (GTDB taxonomy): Bacteria > Actinomycetota > JAICYB01 > JAICYB01 > JAICYB01 > JBBDRJ01. The sequence continues at coordinate 255,701 of JBBDRJ010000013.1, read as the reverse complement.
GATCGGCACCGACCGCATCGCCGAAGCCGTAGAGGCGGCACGATCGGCCGATGTCGCCGTCGTCGTGGTCGGGCTCGACACCGAATCGGAGACGGAGGGACACGACCGGGCGTCCATGGACCTCACCGGCGATCAGAACGAGCTGATAAGCGCCGTCGCCGCCGCGCAGCCGAACACCGTCGTCGTCGTCAACGCGGGTTCGATCGTGTCGATGCCGTGGGCCGACAACGTGGCGGCGATCGTCCACGCGTGGTACCCGGGCCAGGAATGCGGCAACGCGCTGGCCGACGTGTTGTTCGGGAAGGTGAATCCCTGCGGCAAGCTGCCGACCACGATCCCGCTGCGCTACGAGGACAACCCGGCGCTGCCGAGCTATCCGGGCGACGGCGGAGAGGTCCGCTACGAGGAGGGCGTCTTCGTCGGCTACCGCCACTACGACGCCAATGCGGTGAAGCCGCGCTTCCCGTTCGGACACGGCCTGTCGTACACGACCTTCGACTACGGCCCGCTGAACATCGAGCGCGCGGGCAACGAGGTGCGCGCGGCCATCGAGGTGACGAACACCGGCGGCGTCGCGGGCAAGGAGGTCGTGCAGCTCTACGTGAGCGATCCCGAGGCATCCGTGCCCCGGCCCCCACAGGAGCTGAAGGCCTTCGAGAAGATCTCGCTCGACCCCGGTGAGACCAAGGCCGTGCGCTTCAACCTCGACGAGCGGGCCTTCGCGTACTGGCGTAACGGATGGGTCGTGGAGCCCGGCTCCTTCGAGCTCCGCTGCGGCTCTTCGTCGCGCGACATCCGCGCGACATCCAAGCTCGACCTCGACTAGCACCACCGCCTGCCGCTTGCGCTGGACGGACGTCCGATCGATTGGGATATGGACGTCTGGAAGAAACATCACAAGCGCTACAAAGAAGCGCTGGCCCGCGTTTAACGGCTGCCGAACTGCATGCTGAAGTCCTCCCGATTGCCAGTTGGAGCCACATCCTGGCAAGTGCCAGACTTGCGCCGTGGTCAAGCGGGTCACGGCCAATGGGGTCGATTTCGCATATCTCGAGAAGGGTCCGTCCGACGGGCCACTCGTCCTATGCCTGCACGGATTCCCCGATCACGCACCGACCTTCGAGCCGCTGCTCGACGCCCTTGGGGACGCCGGCTTTCACGCGGTCGCGCCCTGGCTTCGGGGCTACTCACCGACCGGGCCCGCCCCCGACGGCAAGTACCACACGCAATCACTCGCGCTAGACGCGCTGGAATTGACCGATGCATTGGCCCCCTCAGGCGATGCCTACCTCGTCGGATCCGATTGGGGCGCCGGCGCGGCCACGCTGGCCGTGGCCCATCGTCCGGAGCGCTTCCGCAAGCTCGTGACCATGGCCGTGCCGCCGCCCGGTGTGATAGACGGCAAGTTCCTCGGCAGTCCCGAGCAGCTAAAGCGCTCCTGGTACATCTGGTTCTTCGGCACACCGCTGGCCGACATCGCGGTCCCCATGAACGACTACGCCTTCATCGACAAGATCTGGGCCGACTGGTCGCCCGGCTACGCGGTGCCGGAGTCCTTCATGCGCGCTCTCAAGGACTCCTACGCCGTTGACGGGGCCCAGGCGGCCATCGGCTACTACCGCGACTCGATGCACGCACGCTCCGCCCCGAGCGAAGAGGCCGCCGCCGTAACGGGCGGCGCGATCACCATCCCCCACCTGTACTTCCACGGCGCGGACGACGGCTGCTTGGGGGCCGAGTTGATCGACGACGACCTGGTCCGCAAGGTGCTGTCCCCGGACGGCGAGTACGTCCTGGTGGCCAACGCCGGGCACTTCCTCCACCTCGAGCAACCCGACGAGGTCAACGCGAAGATCGTTTCGTTTCTGAAGGCCTAGATAGATGGACGTCGGGATCATCGTCCCCAACGCAGCGCCGGGCATCGCCGGCGACGTCTTGCTGGACTGGGGCCGGCGAGCCGAGGAGTGCGGCTTCGCCACTGTCGGTGTCATCGGACGAACCGTTTATCCGTCCTACGAAGAGCTCATCACGCTCGGAGCCATGGCCGGGGTCACTCAAAGCGTCCGGCTCCTGTCCTCGGTGCTGATCGCGCCGGCGCGCGAGACGGTACTCCTGGCCAAGCAGGCGGCCACGCTCGACCGCGTCTCCGGCGGACGGTTGATCCTCGGCATGGGAGCCGGGATGCGGGCCGACGATTTCGCGGCGACGGGGTCGCGCTTCGACAACCGGGGCGACCGCCTCGACACCATGCTCGCCACGATGCACGCCCTGTGGCGCGGCGAGCCGCCCCCGGAGGGTGGACGCGACGTCTGTCCACCACCGGTGCGCGGCCGGGTCCCCATCTACTTCGGCACCCTCACCAACTCGGTGCGCACCGTGAGGCGCATCGCGCGCTGGGGTGACGGATTCATGGCGGTCGGCTCGCGCGAGATGGTCGATCCGATCATCGCGTCGCTACGCGAGGCGTGGGATGCCGAAAGCCGCGGCGGGAGTCCGCGCATCATCGGGGCGTCCTACTTCGCGCTCGGCGACGAAGAGGAGGCCGAGCGCAACATCCATGCCTACTACGACGACTTCTTCCCCGCGCTGGGCAACGCGGCCATCGGGGCCATGCCGCGAACGCCGAAGGCGGCCAAGCGGATCCTCGAGTACTTCCGCGACGCCGGCTACGACGAATTCAACTTCTCGGCGGCGGCGGCCGACCCGGGCCAGGTTGAAAGATTAGCTGACGCCGTTCTTTAGAAAACTCCCGCTCCGCAAAAACCGCTCCGCGGTGCTAACCGACGATCAGCACCGGAGTGCCGACGTCGACCTGGTCGAAGAGCTCTTCGACCTCGTGCATGTGCATGCGGATGCAGCCATGCGACGCGTTGGTTCCGATCGAGGCGTCGTTCGGCGTCCCGTGGATGCGGATCCCGCTCGCCGATATGTTCAGCGCGCGCGTCCCGAGCGGATTGTTCGGCCCCGGACCGATGGACGGTGGCATGTCCTTGGCCCACTCCCCGCCGGGGTTAACCCACGTCGGGTTCATGCGTTTCGCAGTGATGCGGAACTGTCCGTGCGGCGTCGGGAAACCCCCGGTACCAGTTGCCACGCGGTAGGACTTCGACACCTTGCCGTCCTTGTAGAACGTCAGATGGTTGGCGCTCGTGCTGACGACGATGACCTTCGTGAACGCGTCGGCTTTTAGCGCGGGCTCGGTGACCTCGACGGGCAGATCGATCTTCGTGTGTCCAGAGCTCAGCCCGGTCATGATCGCAGCCGCGGCGGCATCCTTATGCATGTCGCGGCCAAGCTCATGCGGGATGACGTTCATCTTGCCGCCAACGATCTCGAGCCGCGCGTCGGCCGGCGGACGGTCGACGATCGGATCGATCCGCGCGACGAAAGACGCGAGCATCTTCTCGTTCATCTGCGGCGCGAGCGATGCGTTCCCGTCGTTGCCGAAGATGCGTTGCCAGATGCGAGTCGGGACGGGAAGGCCCTGCTGGCGTTCGTGCTCGTCGCGGACGAACTCCTGGACGTCCAGACGCAAACCCAGGTCCCACGCGCTCACGGTTTCGCGGAAGTCGGGCGCGCTCACCACGACCGGATCGCGCAGTGGCAGCACGAACCGTTCGTGCAGTAGCGCTTCGGCGTCGTCGATAGTCCGGCTTCCGATCAGGACGCCGCCGATCCGTGTTCCGGGCATCAGGTGGGAGGCGCTGGCGCGGTCGTAAAGGTAGGCGGCAATGAGCACAAGGACGATCAGGGAGCCGATGGCTATGAGGGCGTTACGAAGGCGCCGGCGCGGTTGCGCCAGGAGCTCGGCGGCCATGGCGGCACCGTCGGGGACCGGCTCGGTACCCGGCGGCCGACGAAGACTTATGACCATAGCAGTGCGCCCATCTGTGCCCTAGTGACTCCTCTTGTGACAACTGTACCTATCTGCATGGTTGACTCTCTAATCCATGCCCGAACGGATCTTCGTTTGCACCCGGATCGTCACACCCAGAAACACCCTGGGCCCGGCCGAGGTTCGGGTGGACGACGGCCGCATCGTCGCGGTGGGCCGGCCGGGCCGGTCGACCGGGGCCGCGGTCGAGCTGAACGGAACCGTCCTTCCGGGGCTCGTCGACCTCCAGGTCAACGGCTGGGGCAAGCACGACGTGGGTGCCGGATCCCCGGACGCGATCCGCGCCATCTCGCGCGCCCTGGTGTCCCACGGCGTGACGGCGTGGTGTCCGACCATCGTCTCCTCGAGCGAGCCCGACCGCTTCGCGGCGCTCGAGGCGGTGGTCGAAGCGGGACGAAAGGGCCTGGACGGCGCGCGCATCATCGGCGTGCACCTTGAGGGTCCGTGGATCTCGAAGTTCCGAAAGGGCGCGCACGATGAGGCCGCTCTTGAAGCGCCGACCGAGACTGCGCTGACGCGCAGCCTCGAACGCCACAAAGGTTTGGTGCGCATCGTGACGTTGGCTCCCGAGCTAACCGGCGGGATCGACGCTATCCGTTACGTAGTCGGCACCGGTGCGGTCGCGTCGATCGGCCACACCGACGCCTCCTTCGAGGAGGCGTCGGTGGCGATCGACGCCGGTGCCCGCATGGCCACGCATCTCTTCAACGCCATGCGACCGTTGCACCATCGGGAGCCGGGCGTGGTCGCCGCCGTCCTCAACGATCAACGCGTCGTGGCCGGCGTGATCGCCGACGGGATCCACCTTCACCCCGCGACCGTCGCGATGATCTTCCGGACGAAAGGGCCGGGCCGCGTCGCGCTCGTGTCCGACGTCGTATCCCGGTCGGACGGATCGTCCGGCGGTGCGGCGCGGTTGAAGGACGGCACGCTGGCCGGTGCGTTCGCGAGCCTGGGCGACGGCGTTCGCGAAGCCGTTGCCGCCGGCGTGGATGTCGGCGACGTCTTGCAGGCGGCGACACTGACTCCGGCCGATCTGCTGCGTGTGCCGGTCGGCCGTCTCGAGCCGGGCGCGCCGGCCGACTTCATCGTGGTCGGCGAGGACCTGCGCGCGCTGGCGACCTATGTGGCCGGGGAGCGCGTGTGGGTGCGTTAGTAGCAAACTGCATGTGATGACCGACAAGCTGGCGATCGACGGCGGCACTCCGGTCCGCAGCAAGCGGCTCCCCATGGGCAGGGGGCTGGCCGTGTTCGGCTCCGAAGAGCGCGCCGCCGCGACCGAGGTGCTCGATTCGAAGTCGCTATTCCGCTACTACGGTCCCAATCTGCTCAAGAAGGTCGAAGGCTTCGAGAACCTGTTGCGCGAACAGCTCGATGTTGGATACGCCGTCGGTGTTTCCAGCGGCACGGCCGCTCTGCGCGCCGGACTGGCAGCACTCGGCGTTGGCTGCGGAGACGAGGTGATCGTTCCGTCTTTCACGTTCATCGCCACGGTCAACGCCGTCGTGGCCGCCGGTGCGGTTCCCGTCTTCTGCGAGGTGGACAGCTCGTTGGGAGCCGATCCGGCCGACGTCGAGTCGAAGATCACCGATCGCACGGCGGCGATCATGCCCGTGCACCTTGAGAACCAGGGCTGCGACCTGGACTCGCTGCTCGAGATCGCCCAGCGGCGCGGTGTCGCGATCATCGAGGACGCGTGCCAGGCCATCGGATCGTCGTACAAGGGAAAGGCCCTCGGCACGATCGGTGATTGTGGCGCGTACTCGCTTCAGCTCGAGAAGAACGTCACCTCCGGCGAGGGTGGTGCCCTCGCAACCAACGACGAGCAGCTCCACGTTCGTGCTTCACGGTTCTCCGATCAGGGCGGCCAGTTCGTCACGAGCTACGGCTCCGAACGGGGAGAGGAGCTGTCCGAACCGTTCTGCGGCGAGAACCTCCGCATGACCGAGATCGCCGGAGCCATAGCCCTTGAACAGCTGCGCAAGCTTCCGTCGATCATCGAGCGCTTTCGAGCCAACCGGCGCAAGATCCTCGGCATTCTCGGGGACGTGCCGGTCCTCGAGCTCCGCGGCTCGCATGACCCCGACGGCGACGGCGGCTCGTCCATCACGTGGTTCCTGCCGAGCCCGGATGCGTGCCGGCCCTTCATCAAGGCGCTGTTCGCCGAGGGCGTTCCGTGCGCACAGGTCTACAACGGCACGCCCGTTTACTCGAACCCCGCGATCCTGGCCAAGCGGACGGCAACCAACAAGGGCGGCCCGTGGCACTGCGCGGAGCACCCCACGCAGGCGGCCTACGAGATGGGGATGTGTCCGCGGACCGAGGAGCTCGTGGCTCGCTCGTTCACGATCGGCGTCGGCGTGGCTTACGAGGCCTCGGACTGCGAGGACGTCGCCACGGCGATCGCCAAGGTTGCAAACGTGCTGTTGTGACCATCCGGGTCGCGCTGGTCGGTTGCGGCGCGATCGCGCGCCGGTCGCATGTTCCGGCGCTCAAGAACATCTCCGACGTCGACGTCGTCGCCTTCGCTTCCCGTTCCCTGGCCTCGGCCGAGGCCGCGGCCGGTGAATGGGGAACCACCGACGCTGTCGTATCCGACGACTGGCGCAAGGTCGTGGCGCGCGACGACATCGATGCCGTCGACATCTGCTCGCCGAACTCGCTGCACCACGAGCAGACGGTCGCCGCGGCGCAGGCCGGCAAGCACGTGCTCGTCGAGAAGCCGATCGCGTGCACGGTTAAGGAAGCCGACGCGATGATCGCCGCGGCCGGCGACGGTGGAGTCGTACTGCACGTCGCGCACAACGTCCGCTATCTTCCCGTCGCCGTCGCGGCGCACCGATCGATCGCGCGTGTCGGCAAGATCGTGGGTGTGCGGGCGGCTTTCGGACACGCCGGGCCCCGCGGCTGGGCTCCCGACGCAACGTGGTTCTTCGACACCAAGCTGTCCGGAGGTGGCGCGCTCATCGATCTCGGTATCCACGCGATCGACCTGCTGCGCTTCGTTACCGGACTCGATGCGACCGAGGTGACGGCCGTAACGCTGGGTGAAGAACCGGCCGAAGACGCCGCGCAGGTCGCGATCCGTTTCTCCGACGGCGCGATCGGGTCGGTGCACGCGAGCTGGGTCGCGCGCCCGGCTCCCGATTTCGGTCTGACCGTCTTCGGCCACCAGGGCACCATGCACGTCGACGCGCGTTCGCCGCTGACGTTCCGTCCGGCCGAAGGCGACAGCGAGAAGGTCGAGCTGCCCGGCGACGTCTCGAGCCCGTTCGACGATTTCGTGCGGGCCATCCGCGGTGAGCCTTCGGCGCAACCGGCCACGGCGGACGACGGCCGGGCCGCGCTGGCCATCGTGTGCGCGGCCTACGAGTCGGCACGCACTCGGAAGACGGTTTCGCTGTGAAAGCCGGTTTCGGCGTCGCGTCGATCACGCCGGAGCCGCCGGTGTGGCTGGCCGGTTTCGGCGACAGGAGCGAGCCGGCCCAAGAGATCAAAGAGGACCTCGAAGCGCGCGCCCTGTACCTGAACGACGGCGACAACGAGCTGTGCCTGGTGGTGTGCGACCTGCTCGCGCTCTCGCGCGACGTGAACCAACCCGTTCGCGAGGCGATCGCCTCCGAGCTCGGCGTGGAGTCCGCCGCGGTGATCGTCGCGAGCACCCACACCCATCACGGGCCGAGTGGTATCGCCGGAAGCGAACGTATCGGCTGGCCCATGCCCGAGGGATTCACCGAGACGTTGCGAACGGGTTGCGTTGCCGCCGCCGCCGCTGCGAGGAACGGGAGCCGAGACGCAATCTTGCATTACGCTCGCGCGCCGCTGCCCGAGGGCTTCGCCTTCAACCGCCGCGCGCTCCCCTTCACAGACCCGTGGTTCGCCGTGCTCGACTTTCGCGACGAAGACCGAGCTCGCATCGGTACGGTCGCGAATCTGTCCATACACCCCGTCCTGCTCGGTCCGGAGTGGCTGTCGGTTGCAACTGACTGGGTGGGAACGTTTCGAACATCGATGGAAGAGCTCGCCGGTGGGACGACCATCGAGCTCACCGGTGCGCTCGGTGACATCAACCCTGTCCCCTTCGACGGCGCCGTCCATGACACCTACGCGCCGTGGGCGAGTTGGGAACAGACGGTCGGATACGGAAAGAGGCTGGCTGCGGTCGTCGCCGGCACCCTGGCGGGCGCCGAGCCGTTCGAAGGTGTGTTGCGCCTCCTGAAGCACGAGACGATCCAAGCGCCCGTCGGCGGAACCGGGCTCGCCGTCCTGTGGGGCGAGCCGGCGATGGACGTCGACCTCACTGAGTGGTCGATCGGCGATGTACGCCTCGTCTCGATACCGGGTGAAGCGTTCCACGCGCTCGGCAAGGAGATCTCGGCCGCGCGCAACGACCGCGTGCTCCTGGCCGGCATCGCTCCCTGGCACGGCTATCTCCCGCACCCGTGGGGCGAGGGATACGAAGAGGGTGTCAGCTACGGGGAGGCATTCGCGGGCTCCGTCCGCGATGCGTTGGGCAAAGCTCCTTAGAGGGGCGCGTGCAGCGCCCGCCGGCACAACCGGTCGGTGAGGTTCTCGCCGATGATCGCGGCCTCAGCCCCCGTGGTCGCGAACTCCCCCGACTGCAAAGTGACCGGATACGCGGCGGCGCGCAGTCCGAAGGTCTGGGTGCGCTGCGTACGGGCGTTGAACCAGAGCACAGCGGCGCCGACGCCGCGGTTGGTCGAGCGATAGCCGCGTTCGAGGATGTCGAGGCACATCAGCATCAGCTGCGCTTCGCGTTCCCAGGCCGCGAGCCACGGCTCCAGGTCCGCTTGCACCTCGGCGCTCAAACCTCCGCGGCAACCGGCTTCGAGGAAGGAGCGCAGCCGCTTGTCCTGCGGCGCAGCGGCCGCCCACTCCAGGAGATCGGGATCGGGTCCGGGATCGTCGGCCCACGAGCGGCACGCACGCGCGAGCGGAGCCAGGTCACCGAAGCCGCCGATCACGTCGCGCCACACCCGTTGCCGGTCCGCTTTCGGATCCCTCCAGAAGCGCGCGCCGCACGCGACGCCGATGCGGCTCGCGTACGGATGCTGCATCAGGTTCAGCAAAACGCCGGACGATGCGTCGACCAGATCCGGTGAGCGATTCGGATACGGACCCATGTGCAGCACGTCGCGCATCACCGAGTCGTTGACCGGGAAGTTCTCCCACAGCAGCAGTTTGCGTCCGAGCGCGTCACCCAGGCCCGCGGCCTCGGCCCCCGTGACCGAGGCCGGCGTAACTCCGGACCCGGTCCACGAAACCAGCACCTCGTCCGGAACGGTTCGGCACAGCCCTTCGAGATACGGCGTCGGACGGGAGATCGCGTAGTCGGTTCCGACCGTCCACCACGTCGCACCGCCGATGGCATCGACGGCTGCCGCCGTGGCGCGGCCGTGGCGCTCGCCGAGCTCGGTTCCGCCGGCGGGCACGTCGTCCCACAAAACGCCGAACGTCTCGAACCCGACGTCGGCGAGCGTTCGCAGCTTGTCTACGAGGACGCCCTCCTCCCCATCGGAGATATCGAGCCCGGGCGAGATCGTGTAGCAGAAGTCGACGCCGCATTCCTTCCCTTTTCGGACGAGCTCTTCGAAGCGCTGCATCTCGTCGTCGGGATAGGGCTCGCGCCAGCGGTCGCGATGGAAGGGGTCGTCCTTGGGGGCGTAGGCGTAGACGGTCAGGCCTTCGCCTGCCATCCATTGCATGAAATCGATGCGTGCCTCGTGCGAGAACGGCGGACCGTAGTACCCCTCGATGACGCCGCGCATCTAGAGCTCGAGCGGCAACTGGCTCGGGTTGAATGCAACGGTCCCCGGCACGAGCTTGATCGCGTCGAGATTGGTCTTCGACCACATGTACTGGAGCTCGCGGCTTATGTCGCCTACACCGTTGAACCCGGCGCCGAGCGTGGCCAGGATGCCGAGGGCCTTGCCCGAAGCGTCGAGCACGGCGCTGCCCGAGTCGCCGGGAAGCCCCGGCGTTATGAACTCGATCAGATGCACCCAATTTCGAAGCTCCGAACCCAACCCGAGGCTGATGCCGGTCCGTGGGCTCAGGATCTCCAGACCGTCGCGAAGCCCAGATCGTCCGTAGCTGTACACGAGAGCCCCGAGTCCGGCGCCGTTCGAGGTCAGTCCTGTCGGTCCTCCCCAATACGGCAGCGACGGATTGACCCGCTTGTGGTCGGTCCGGTCCAGTCGCACGAGCGCGAAGTCGTTGAAAGAACAGATGGTCGAGTCCGTCTCGCCCTTGGCCTTCATGGTGTTCCAGGAGTTGTAGATCATCGTGCCGCGCCTGGTCGCGCCGCCCACCGTCACCTTTGTGCCGTATGGATGGCTCGGCGTCGTGCACCCGTTCACGTCACGCGGGCCGCCCATCGTGGTGCAGTGCGCCGCCTGCCCGATGAACACGTCGCGCACGTTGGCGAAGATGAAGTTCGCCGTGCACTGGCCGCTCGGGGAAAAGGTCTGGACTCCCGGGTGGATGGGAGCCGTCGCCGCCGGAGCCCACTCGGGCGCGGCTTCGGTCGTCGCGGGCACGAGGACCGACGCACCGACCACGGCCGCGATCAAGAGAGCCTTCCCCCGTCCCATCATGGCGGAAAGCCTAAGGGGTTACAGCCCGGGGCGCCTGTAATAGACAGGTACCCTGCGCCACGCAGACCAGTCGCTCTCCATTCGTCACGTCGACGCGTACCACAGAGGTCCGCCGGGTCATCGCCACGATGGTCGCTTCGGCCCGCAGGCCTCCCTCGCGCACGGGGGCCAGGTTGTTGACCTTGTACTCCGTAGTGGCCGCCCACCAGCCCGGCGGCATGACCGGGTACATCACCGAGCCCAGGACGTGGTCGACGAGAACCGCGACCACGCCGCCGTGGAGGTTCCCGAACGGGGTGAGCATCTCGGGCCGGACCTCCATCTCGGCGACCAGCCGGCCCGGACCGGCATCGGTGAAGCTCACGCCCAGGAAGTCCGGGAGCGCCGTGTGGGACGCCATCTTCACGAACGCATCGGCGACCTTCTGGTTGTAGTGCTCAAATGTCACGCTCGAAAGCTAAGCGGAGCCGGACGTTTCGCGCCACATGAGCGTTCGAATAGACAAAACCGCGGCAGATGATGTTAAGCTCACCAACGTCTTGTTATAGGTAACGCCACCGCGCCGGCCGACGGACCCCGCCTGGGGACCGCGAAGTTGCCTGCGCGGTTTTCCTTTTCCCCGCCAGCGGGATCCGCCGTCCCTAGCCATCGCTGAGGCGCTTTGTGCCGAAGCGAGGAAGGCGGAGGCGATGAGAGGCAGAACTACACAAGGAGGGTGAGATGACGCTAGCCATAGATGCAGTTGGCCTGCGCAAACGCTTCAAGAACAAGACGAAGAAGCAGACAGAGGAATACACATACGCGGTTAACGGCATAGATCTGAAGATCGAGGAAGGCGACGTCGTCGCCCTCCTGGGTCCCAACGGTGCCGGCAAGACGACGACGCTGATGATGCTGCTCGGCGTGACGGAGCCCGACGAGGGCAAGGTCACGCTGCTCGGACACCCGCTCCCAGAGGAGCGGACCCGGGCCCTGGAGCAGACGAACTTCACGGCGGCGTACGTCGGGCTGCCGTACAAGGTGCGCGTCCGGGAGATCCTGGACGTTTTCCGCACGCTGTACGGCTCCAGCCAGGCCCAGGTCGACGACCTGGTTCAGCGGCTGCAGATCGACGAGTTCGGAGAGCGTTACGCCTCGCAGCTCTCCAGCGGGCAGAGGACGCTCGTCGGCTTGGCGAAGTCGCTTATGAGTGAGCCGCGGCTGCTCGTGCTGGACGAGCCGACAGCCTCGCTCGACCCGGAGGTCTCCGAGCGCGTGCGCGCGGTGATCCGAGAGGAGCACGCCAAGGGCACGTTCACGTTGCTGGTGACGTCGCACAACATGGCCGACATCGAGCGGCTGTGCCGGCGGGTCGTCTTCGTGGTCGCCGGTGGTGTTGTGGCCGACGGCTCGCCGACGGAGATCGCGGCCAAATACGGCGCGGAAGACATGGAGAAGACGTTCCTATCGATTGCAGAGGAGGCCCGAAGATGACTCAGGTAGCGGTACGAGATGAACGATATAGCGACGCGCCGGACTCGGGCGCTGCGCGCTCGGGACGGCGCATCTGGGCGCTGTACAAGCGCCACGCGTACGAGCTGCGGCACTCACCGCCGGGGCTGGTCGACATGCTGTTCTGGCCGGCTATGGATCTGTTGCTCTGGGGCATGCTCACGCACTACATGGTCCAGACCAACACCCAGATCCCGCAGGCCTTCGGCTTCCTGATCGGCGGCGTGCTGCTGTGGGACCTGGTTTTCCGGTCGAACCTCGGGATCGGGGTGACGTTCCTCGACGACACGTCGTGGACGCACAACATCCTGAACCTGATGGTGTCGCCGTTGCGTCCCATGGAGTACCTGGCGGGTGCGGTGGCCTGGTCGCTCACGAAGGTGTTGTGCGGATGGACGATCATGCTGACTATCGCCTGGGCTCTGTTCGGCTTCGGAGCGTTCGGTATGGGACCGGTGCTCGCGCTGTTCATGGTGGCGCTGATGCTGTTCGGCGTCGCCGTCGGATTGATCGTGCTCGGCATCATCCTGCGCTTCGGTCCGGGTGCGGACATCCTCGCCTGGGGTCTGGCCGTGTTGCTCATGCCGATCTCAGCGGTGTTCTATCCGGTGAGCGCGCTGCCCGTCTGGGCGCAGGCGATCAGCTCGGGCCTGCCGACATCGCACGTGTTCGAAGCGATGAGGGCGGTCATCGCGGGCGGAGCACCGCCGTGGGACCGCTTGGTGCTGGCTCTCGGTCTGGACGTGGTGTACATCGTGCTCGGCCTGGCTTTCGCGCGGTCGATGTTCAACCTGTTGCGGAGGCGGGGCTGGGTCACGCGGTACATGACCTGATGTGGTGAGAGGGGGGCCTGGAGCCCCCCTCTCGACCTTTCCCCAAGAACTGCTCGTCCGGAAGTTGATTCCCCAGGTCGCTGGGCGTGAAACCTACTGGACGACGACCATTCCAGACATCCGTTCTTCGCCGTGCACGCTGCAGAAGTACTCGGTAGTCCCGGCCGCATCGAACTGCTGGCTGAAGCCTTCGCCGGACTCGAGGTTGCCCGAGTCGATACCGCCTTCCTTGAAGGTCACGGTGTGCGGCGCCTCACCCGTGTTCTCCCATACGACTTCCTCGCCGGCGGCCACAGTGAGCTCCTTCGGCTCGTAGCCGAAGTCCACGATGTTCACGTCGAAGTCGCCACCGGCTTGGCTCGTCGCCGCGGGGCTGTCGTCGGCGTAGATGCCCTCGTTCTGATCCTCGGTCGTCTGTCCGGCATTCTCTGGATCATCGTCGCTGCACGCAACGCCGCCGAAGACAAGCGCGCCCGCGGCGAGCAACACCAGAAGTCGCTTCACGTGTCCCTACCTTTCCTCTAGCCGAACCCGGTGGCTCACCATCGAGGGTGCCACGAACCCCGTGCCCGCTTCGGCTCGCTTGCGCGCGGGGTCGAGCGCTAGAGCCCGGTCCCGGTGGAAGCCGGCGTCGCCGAGAAGGATCCGGTTCGTCGTGGCGCGCTTGAAATAAAGATGCGCGTCGTGCTCCCACGTGAACCCGATCCCGCCGTGCAGCTGGATGCACTCACCGGTCACCGAATGGACGGCATCCGAGCAGTAGGCCTTGGCGACGGAGGCGGCGAACCGTCCGTCGGGCAGTCCCTTCGCCGACGCGTAGGCCGCGTAGTACGCCGCCGAGCGCGAAGACTCGGTGTGCACCAGCATGTCGGCCGCCTTGTGTTGCACGGCTTGGAACACTCCGATCGGACGGCCGAAAGCCTCGCGGTCCTTGAGGTACTGCACCGTCGTGTCCAGCGCCCACTGCATGCAGCCGACCATCTCGGCGCACAGCAACGCGGTTATCGCGTCGATGGCGCGGGCGGGGCCCGGCTCCTTCGCGAACTCGAGCTCGGTCGATGGGCCGAGCTCGCGCCCTTTGCCCGTCAGACGAACCGACGCCTGGCGCCGCGTGCCGTCCACCGACGGAGACGGCGTAACTTCGAACTCGTCGGTCTCGTACCACGTCGCTTTTCCGTCCTGAACGATCAGCACGGCATCGGCCATCTGCGCATCGATGATGTGATCGGTTCCCGACGCGACCGTCGCGCGCTTGGAACCGTCGAGGAGCGGCGGCAACAAGTCGGACGCGCCGAGAGCAACCAAGGCCGGCATCGCGGCGCACGCCGTCACCATGTAGGGACCGGGCGCGTTCACGTAGCCGAGCTGCTCGCACACGACGGCCTGCTCGATGATCGACATGCCCAGGCCCCCGAGGTCCTCGGGCACCGAGATGCAGAGCCAGCCGAGCTCGGCCATCTTCTTGTAGAGCTCGGGCGCGTCGCCGTCCGGACTGTCGAAGGCGGCGCGGACCACAGTGGACGTGACTTCCTTGCGCAGGAAGTCCTTGGCTGCCGCCTGCAGCGCCTGCTGGTCTTCGTTGAGTCGGAAGTCCATTAGGAGTCACCCCGCTTCGCGATCATCAGTTTCGCCCTCCCCTCGGAAGCCCGAGCACGCGCTCCGCGAGGATGTTGCGCTGGATCTCCGATGTGCCCGTGTAGATCGTGGACGCCCGCGCGGCCATGTATTCCATCAGCCACTGGTTGGATTGCTTGTTCACCAGGCCGTCGTGTCCGAGGATCTCCATCGCGAGCTCGGTCGCCTTCACGTACCACTCCGACCAGTAGAGCTTGCCCATCGACGACTCCGGGCCCGGGGCCTCGCCGTGCAGGAGCGGCGACATCGCCCGCTCGGAGTTCCGGCGGAGGATCTCCACCTCGACCAGGCGTTTACCCAGTTCTTGACGCAGGACGGGGTCATCGATCGCCGCTCCGCCGTTGCGCTTCGTCTCCTCGGCCAGCTCCCGAAGAGCGGACATCATCCGGCGGAACCGGACGGCGCTTCCGAGAATGTTCCCGCCGCGCTCGAACATCAGCGTGGTCATGGCCACGCGCCAGCCGTCGTTGAGGTTGCCGACGAGCATGTCCTTCGGCGTCCTCGCGTTGGTGAAGAACACCTCGCCGAAGCCGGACGTCCCCGTCATCTGCTTGATCGGTCGCATCTCCACTCCCGGCTGGTGCATATCGCACAGGATGTAGCTGATCCCCTGGTGCTTGGGCGCTTCCGGATCCGTGCGGCACAGGACGAAGATCCAGTCGCCGAACGGAGCCAGCGTCGTCCAGATCTTCTGCCCGTTGATGACGAACTCGTCGCCCACGAGCTCCGCTTTCGTCTGGAGACCCGCGAGGTCGGAGCCGGCGTTCGGCTCGGAATAGCCCTGGCACCAGATCTCGTCCGCGGTGAGGATGTTGCGCAGAAAGCGTTTGCGCTGCTCCTCGGTGCCGTGGGTCATCAGGGTGGGCCCGACAAGGTTCAACCCGAGGCTGTTGACCGGTTGCGGCGCGTTCGCCTTCGCATACTCCTCGTTGAAGATGACCTGCTCGACGAGCGTACGACCGCCTCCGCCGTACTCCTTCGGCCAGTGCATCGCTAGGTAACCGGCCTCGCCGAGCTTCCTCTGCCATTCGCGACGGAACTCGAAGGAGCCGGGGTCGTCGTCGAACTCGTCCTCACCTAATGCCCTGTTCTCTTTCGGAACACTGGTTTCGAGCCAGTCGCGCACCTCGGCCCGGAATGCTTCCTCTTCCGGACTCCACGTCAGGTCCATCCCTACCCCCCATATGGGTTAGCTGGATCTTGCAAACGCCCAACATGAATGGTCCTTGCCCCGCGGATCTACGTCAAAGAGACAATCTGTAACTAAAGCTTCACATCACGTTTTCGCAGGTACGTGGTAGCGCAACACGTTTGTGCTGGTCTTAGGCCCTTGTGATAACGCGTGATGGTGGGTATTACTCAGACCTTCGTCGCTTTGAATCCCGAGGACGAACGACCAATCGGGGAGGTCGGTATGGCTAGCGTTCGATTGCTCGAACGATCGCGAGAGCAGGTCGATGACTGGCAGGAGGTCATGGTCCTGATCGCGTCCGTGCACCCGCTCAGGTTCGGCGGATGTCCGGCGCAGCCCGAGCTCATCGGGTGCGCCGATGGGTCGGTAGACAACCCGACCCTGGACGAAGCGCTGTCCGCTCGCTGCAACAGCTTCTAAGAAGCCCGCCCCAGACAAGAGGAACGGTCCCTATGTCGATCGACCGCTTATCCGCATTGGACGCAAGCTTCCTGTACTTGGACGGACCGTGCACACCGATGCATATCTCCTCGCTCGCCGTCTACGAAGGTCCGCCGCCGCAGACCAAAGAGCTGATGGACGTGCTCGTCGGGCGCCTGCACCTCGTGCCGCGATTCCGGCAGCGCCTGGCCTCGGTTCCCTTCAACGGGCACCGGCCGGCCTGGGTCCCCGACCCACGCTTCGACATCTCCTCGCACGTGCAGCGCGTGCGCTTGCCCGATACCGGAAGTGACGACGAGCTCATGCACGTTGTCGGCTATATGCTTTCTCAGCCTCTGACCAAGTCGCGGCCTCTGTGGGAGATGTGTCTGATCGAGGGTCTGTCCGACGACAGGTTCGCGGTTCTTTCCAAGACTCACCACAGCCTGTGGGACGGCATCTCGGGAGCCGACATCCATTCCGTTCTCCTCGACGCAACCCCCGATGCGCCCGACGAGCCCGGCGTTTCGTTCGAGCAGCGCCGGGCGCCGGGCGGTGTCGAGATGATCGCCGCGGCCGCGCGCGATCGCATCACCGAGGGCATCGGCAGCGTGCGCGGGGTCCTCGGCGCGCTGCGCAAGCCTCGCCGGACGATCCGTCAGATCGCCGACGTAGCCACCGGAGCCGTCGACCTGGCTTCTTCGCTCCTTCGCCAAGCACCGCGCATGGAGATCAACGGCCGCATCGGCTCGGGCCGGCGCTTCGCCGTCGCGCGGAGCTCGCTCGACGACGTCAAGGGGCTGAAGTCCATCGTCGGTGCCTCCGTCAACGACGCCATCCTCGCGGCGGTGGCCGGCGGTCTGCGGCGCTGGCAGGTCTCGCGCGGCGTTGATCCGCACGACGTGAAGGTGATGGTTCCGGTGTCGGTCCGCGGGGCGGACGAGCACGACACCCTCGGCAACCGCGTCGTGATGCTCGTCGTGCCTCTGCCGGTAGGTATCCGCGATCCATTGGTGCGGCTGGACCGCATCCACGAGGTGATGACGAAAGCGAAGGCCTCGCACCAGGCCCGCGCGGGTGACGCGATCTTGAAGATGTCGAGTGCCCTGCCTCCGTTCGCGGTCGCCGGGCTCTCGCAGCTCCAGTCGCGGTACCGCTCGTTCAACCTGCTCGTCACGAACGTGCCCGGGCCCCAGTTCCCGCTCTACCTGCTCGGACGCAAGCTCGTCGAGCTCTATCCGCAGGCACCGCTCGTTCGCAATCAGGGCCTGTCCATCGGCGCCATGTCCTACGACGGCAAGCTCGGGTTCGGTCTTCTCGGAGACCTCGACCTGCTCCCGGATCTCGGCATGCTCGCCGGCGGTGTTCAGGACGCGATGGACGAGATCCTGTGGACGGTCGGACACGAGACAGTGATGATCCCCGAGCCCATCCCGGGCGCCATGGGTGAGTTGGTGACGATCGGGTAAACCTCACACGACCGTCAGCCGACCCCCCTCGGTGGCCGAGCGGTACGCGGCGTCGACCAGCAGATGGGCGGCGACCGCGTCTGTGGCGTCGGGCGAACCGGTGCTTCCCGAGGCCACGGCCTCGAGGAAACGCCGGTTCGCCTCGGTGTACAGGCCGAGCGTCCGCCGGAATTGTTCGGGCACTTCAAGATCGTCCACCCACGCCGGCGGCGGACACTCGATCACCTCGGTCCCGGACGAGTTCTCGACATGCAAGGGGCCCGTGTTGTCGTCCTGGGTCCATAAGTGCGCCTGCTCGAAGAAGACCTCGACGCGTCGCGTGGACCCGCGTGTCGTGACCTGGTGCCAGACCGACGTGAGGCTCGCCACACTCCCGCCGTCGAAATCAAAGGTCGCGACGGCCAGGTCCTCGATGCCCGGATGGCCGAAGAACGACGCGGTGCGGCACGAAACCGATGCCGGCTCCCCCAGCAGCCACCGGAAAAGATCGACGTCGTGAATCGAATGCTCGATCAGCGTTCCTCCACCGGCGATGGCATGGTCGGATCGCCACGTCGATGCGTACTGGCCTTGGATCGGGAAGTATTGGTCGTCGTGCAGCGTCAACGCCATCGGGCGTCCGTAGCGCCCGGACGAGATGATCTCGCGGAGCGCGGAGAAGACTGGAGCCGCCCGCAGGACGAGCCCGACGCGGTGCGGAACTCGCTTCAGCGCTCGGGCGACACGCTCGGCCCCCGCGAGGTCGCGCGCCAGAGGTTTCTCGCAGAACACCGCCAAACCACGATCGGCAGCGGCCTCGCACACGGCCACGTGCTCGACGGTCGGCGTGCACACATAGACGACGTCTACGGATCCGATCAGTGCGTCGAGACTAAGGACCTCGGCGTCGTGGGGCTTGGCGAGATCGGCCGCGCGCCGGGGATCGCGATCGCAAACCGCGGTTATCGCGGCGTCGAACAGGTTGGCTTTACGAAGGGCCCAGTAGGCCCAGCTGTGCACGCGGCCGATGAACCCACAACCGACCAGACCGACTCTCAGCGCTTTGCTCCCTCGGTCACGGACCAGAGCCTAGTCCACGCTTAGCGCGGAGCGATCCTTGCGATATACAGGTAAGGAGATGATCGTCGCCTTCAGCGTCACCCCGATCGGGACATCCGAAGATTCCGTAGGCGACGAGGTCGCCGAAGCCGTACGCGTCGTGCGTGAGTCCGGTCTGCCCAACCGCACAGATGCGATGTTCACGACGATCGAGGGCGAATGGGACGAGGTGTTCGCCGTCATCAAGGCCGCGGTAGACGCCGTGCTGAAGCGGTGCGATCGGGTGAGCGTCGTCATCAAGGCCGACGTGCGTCCGGGGTTCACCGATGTTCTCGACGCAAAGGTCGCGTCGATAGAGGAGAAGCTCTCCTAGCGCCCGGGCGGCCTGTTCGCGTGTAGCAGGCTGTCGGCGGCCAGTCCGGCCAGGTAAGCGAAGCCTCCCCCGCCGCAGATCAACGCCAGCACCAGCATCCCGATGCCGGGTGAGATCGTCACCAGCACGGGAACGAAGGCTCCGAGGACCCAGGCCAGCTGGAAGTAGGCCTCGAAACGCGCGAACGACCGGCCCCACAACGAGTGCGGGGCGTCGCGCTGCACCAGGCTGTCGAACCCGGCGCGTCCGCACGATCCGCCGACACCGAGCGCGAACGCCACCATAAGTGCGGCCGGTCGCGCCTCCGAACGCGCACCCAACACGGCCGCGACGGCCGGCAGGGCGAGGGAGAAGACCAGTACAGCCTCCTCGCGCAGGAGCTTGCGCAACCTGGGCGCAGCTATCGCGCCGACCAGTCCTCCGAGCGAGCTGACGCCGATCACCAGGCCGTAGAACCACGCCGGCTCGCCTTCGCGCTTGAGAGCGAAGGCGAGCAGGAACACGACGAATCCGACACCGCTGCGCAGCACGGCCATCGCGATGACGGCCAGCCGGATGCCGTGTAGGTGCGCCGGCCTGATCGCTGCTGCCGCGGCCGAGCTCTCCGGTTCGACGTTGATGAGCGGACCGGACGTCGGCACGAGCGTTGTGAGCCGGGCCGAGACCAGGTACGCGATCGCCCCGAAAGCGAGCACCCAACTGCCGCCGCCGAGCCTCATGACACCGACGGCGAAGCCTCCTGCGACGACGCCGCCGAACACTCCGGCCAGCGTCAAACGGGAGTTTGCCCGCACGAGCTCGTCCGGTCCCGTGACCACGGCCGGCACCATGGCCGATTTCGCTACCTGGAAGCTCTTCATCAGCACGAGCATCCCGAAGGCCTCGGGGTACAGCAGCGGGCTGTCGAGGTGCCGCGCCATCAACACGCAGAGCACGGCGCGGCCGACGCACGCCACCGCAGCCAGCGTCACTCGTCGCGAGCGGGCCCGATCGAGCACCGGGCCGAGCACGGGTGCCACCAACGCGAACGGCGTCATCGTCACGAGCAGGTACAGGGCGACGTCGGTTCGCGCGGACTCGGCGGGGACGGTGAAGAACAGGGAGCCGGCCAGCGCCACGGCGACGAACGCATCGCCGCCCAGGCTCGCGGCGTACGCCCGCGCCAGGGTCGCGAACGGCGTGTTCGGGAAGCCGGCCTTGTGCTTCTGACTCAAGAGGCGAGGAGCCGGTCGATCTTGGCCGCCAGCACGAAGTCGTTGCGCGTCAGTCCTTTGGCCGCGTGGGTCGTCAGGTCGACCACCAGCCGACCCCAGTGCACGTGAAGGTCCGGGTGGTGACCTTCGGCCTCCGCTACGAATCCGATCCGCACGGCGCATGCCATCGACTCCCCGAAGTCCGCGGTCTTGATGCGCCGTCGAAGCTTCGCATGACCGTCAACGATCTCCCAGGACTCGTCGAGCTCACAGAGCATTTGTGCGGCTTCGTCATCCGACAGGTGCGGCATCCCGGGCCGGCACACCTCGCAGCGCTGATCGGCCAGACTCATCAGTTCTCCGTCACTAGTGGGATCAGCGGGAGCCGGATCGAGTTCGCGAACGGCTCGCCGGCAGGACGTGGATGGCTCGTCGGAACGGCGAACTGCCACTCGAGCGCGTCGAGCTCGGTAAGGGGTTTGGATTGGAACGCGTTGTCGGTGTCGCCGGTCAGCAGGAAATGGACGCCGACCGCCCCCCAGGCTCCCTGCTTCGACTCACAGGCGATCTCCTCGTAGGGCTTGCCGGCCGACTGCTCGTAGCCGGCGCGGACGCGTTCATCCGTCGACGCCTCACCGGGCCAGGGCCGCGGGACGGGGTCGTCGCCCGTACCGTCGTCGAAGCACTTGTCGTCGCGGTAGTAGGAACCGACGAGTGGGTTGAGGAACGACGTCGCACTCTTGGGATGCACGATGTAGACGAGGGAGCCCGCGTCGCCACGTCCCGACACCTGCTGCCAGGTGAAGAGGGGTACCGGCGCGAAGGTTGGATCTTGTATGTCGAAGAAGGCCGGCACGCCGGCGATCTCGTTTATCTCTCCGATGTCGTCCGGTTTCCCGTCCACATCGACGCCTTCGGTCTTGAACGTGTTGAAGTACTTCGTCACGACCCCGGCATTGTGATCCCATTCCTCGTAGATCCCGTCGGGTGGTATGGGATGCACTCGCAGGTGGTAGCGGTAGGCCACGGCGTTCCGGTAGAAGGTCTCGGTCTTCGTGACGTTGGTTCCCGAGTCGGCGCCCCAGATCTCTCTTATGGCGCGCACCGGTCCCGCGCGCTCGCCGACCAGGGCCGAGTTGGCCTCCCAGTTGACCTGCTCGTCCTCGAACCCGATCAGGGATATGCCCGAGTCCGGGCTCTGCTGGTAGCCGCGGCCCTTCCACCGATCGACGAGGTCCGGGCCGAAGGATCCGGGATGACCGGCGCGCACCACGCGCATGCCGCGGACCATCCACCGGCCCGAGGCGCGCCATTCGTACTTCGACGTGCGGACGGTGACGCCGTCGCGCGGGAACCGATCTTCGGAGGCACGAGGAATCCCGTCTTCCACCTTCGGGTAGCCGTCGCCTTCGGCGGTGCGGCACACCGCGCCCGTCAGGTTCGGTCCGTAGCCGGTGTTGCTCGTCCCCAACGCCTCGGGGCTCGAGCGCGGGAAGCTGTAGCGGTCGATCCACTCGTCGGCGTCGGAGTCGCGCTGGTAGCGGACGTAGCCGTTGCTCGAGTCGAAGGACGATCCCCCGTTTCGCAGGAACAGGTACACGTAACGCCGGACGGTGGGAGCGAGCGGGTCGACGAGGTTGACCTCCCGGCGGTCGGAAGCGAGCAGTGGGTCGCTCGCGTCTTGCGGCGCCTGCGCTCCGGCGTCGGAGGCCATGAAGACGATCTCGTCGTCGTTGTCCAGTCCCGGGACGGGATCGGGCATCGCACTCATCCCCGGGGGGTAGGAAGCCCGGCACTCGCCCGCCGTCTTCTTCCAGCTCTCGACGTCCCACGCGTACGTGAGCTCCTCGTCAACGGCCGAATAGATCCCGAAGTCGGACTTGGCGTTGGCGAAGAAGTACGGGAAGCGCTCGTCGACCTGCACCCGGATCTCCACGAAGTCCGAGCCGTCCCAGCGGAACGCGACGATGTCGGAGGGCACCACGCCCGCCCGCACGTCCGGCGGAACGACGAGCGTGCCCAGGTGAGCGTCGCGGACATCGTCGGTGGCGCCCTGGGGCCAGGTCGACGGCGCACCCACGGCCGGCAGGCGCGACCACGACGGGATGTTCAGTCCGGTCAGCACGACCGGCTCGGCTCGGCGCGTCACCTTCAGCAGGTCGGGGGCGAGGTCCTGGACCTGGGCCCCGGCACCGGGAGCGACGAAGACGAAGGCCAGGGCTCCCAGGAGCGCGGTGCGGCGGGGATTCACCCCTCTAGTTTGCCGCGCTGCTGCCCCGTTGGATCTTTCAGCTCGTCCGGCCAGAGCTTGTGCGGGATGAGATCGCGCCCGACGCCCTTCAGCTTGACACCGGGAAGCGTTTCGGCCGGCGGCTTCTCGTCCAAGGCTTGATACGTCTCATCGGAGACCGCGATCTCGTGACGGCCGGCGATCGTGCACAGACGCGACGCGCAGTTAACGGTGTCGCCGAGGAGCGTGTACTGCCGGTGCAGCTCGGTTCCCACGTGGGCGGCTATGACCTCGCCGGTGTGCAGACCGATCCCGTAGGTCACCGACGGAAGTCCTTCGGCGGCCAGGCGCGCGTCCAGGGCGACGTTCGCTTCCTGCATGGCGCGGGCGCACGCGACAGCCTTGGATGCGTTTGCGGCATCGGGCATCGGTGCGCCCCAGGCCGCGAAGACCTCGTCCCCGATGTACGTGAGCAGGGTCCCGCCGTACTTATGAACGAGCTGAGAGCACTCGTCGTAGTAGATGTTCAGCAGATCGCGCACCTGTGTCGGCTCGAGCTGGGCCGATGTCGCCGTGAATCCGCGAAGGTCGCAGAACAGCGCGGTGACGTCGAGACGCTCACCGCGGATGGTGTCCTCGACACGGCCGGACGCTATCAGCTCGTCGGCTACACCGCGGGGGACGTATTGCGAGAACAGCGCGGACACGCGTCTACGGCCGCGCAGCTCGGTGAAGTACCGGAAGCCGAGGGCCGTCACGAACGCGAGCACGATCGCCAGCGGCGGATAGATGAGGTCGAGAACCGTGCCCGAGTCGAACTGCACCACCGACCAGAACGCATAGCCGGCCAGCGCGAGGATCGCGGCGAGCGGCGCGACGGAAACGGGAAAGACGAGCGTAGCGAGCCCGACCACCAGAGCCAGTGCCCCGGCGGCCAGAGCAACGCGAACATCACCCGCCGGACGAAGGAACTGGCCGGTGATCATCGTGTTGACGGCGTTGGCGTGAATGAGAACGCCCGGCATCTTGACGCCCTTGGCGGCGGGCGTCGTGCTGTTGTCGCCGAGGGTCGGGTCGGTTGCTCCGACGAATACGATCTTTCCTTCCAATCGATCGGTTGGCACTTGACCGTCGAGCACGTCGGCCGCCGAGATGATCGGTGGCTCCTCCGCGTCGATGCGCAGCTCGGGTGCGAAAGCGACTTCCATGAGCGCGCGCTTCCCCGTCGGGATCAGCTCGTCGCCGAGCTGAACGCCGTTCGGCCGCAACGTGACGCTTTCGTTTGTGAGGTTCTCGACCTCGGCGTATGTGGCCAGCGAGAGCGAGGGGACGAAGTTCGTTCCGTCGTCGACCAGGAGGGGCAACGAACGCACGACGTCGTCCGGGTCGGGTGTGATGCTGACGTGCCCGACGGTCGCCGCCTCCGAGGCGATGTCGCCGACGGGTAAGGTCAGGGCCGACTCGGGCTCGCAGACCGTCGCTGCTGGATCGCATTCGAGGTCGCCCGCGGCCGCGAGGACGACGTTGCCGGCCGCACCGATCTGCTCGGCGAGCAGGTCGTCGTCCTCGGTCGCCGAACCGAACAGGATGTCGTAAGCGATCGTTTTCGCCCCCGCCTCGCGCAGCTCGCGCACGATCTGAGCGTGCAGTCGGCGCGGCCAGGGCCACCGGCCGCCGGTGGCGATCGCGCGCTGGTCTATGGCCACGACCAAGACGCGGTCATCGGCCTTGCCCGTCGGCTGGAGCCGGTCGCTCAGCTGGAGCGAGAAGCCTCCGAACTGACCGGACGCCAACCCGCCGAACGCGAGTAGGCCAAAGGCAACACCGATTCCCAGGGCGAGCAGGAGACGCGAACTCAATCTGGTCGCTCTCATGGGGGCGACTCCGACGGTGTGGGTGTAGATGTAGGTGTCGGAGTTGGTGTGGGCGGCGGGGGCGACTTTGTCTTCATTGGTGTCGGGCTCGGTGTCGGTGTCGGTGTCGGCGTCGGCGTCGGTGTCGGCGTGGCCGGCGGGCGCACGACGGCTCGCGGTCGCGGCGACGGTGAGGGGCTCGGGCTCGGTGACGGCGTAGCGCTCACCTCGAGCTGTTGATCCTCGGCCAGGTTCTGCTTGATCCAGTCGTCGATCAGTCCGAGCTCGGCTGCATCGCAGGGCTGTAGTGTCTGGCCAACGAGGTCGACACACTGGCCGGCGTTCACCGATTCGCTTTGATCTCCGACCTCCACCCTCGTGGTGTCCGCGATGCCGAGCACGTAGCAATGGAGGTCGCGGCTGCAGTCGGTCACGAACGTCGTGCCCTCCACCGAAGCGACCGCGTTCTGGAAATGCACCTCGAACCGGCCGGCGTCTGCGGTCGGCGTGGTTACACGGTTCCAGATGCGTCCGGCGTTGAGCCCCATCGATATCAGCCTGTTGCCGGGTTCGTCGACTAGCCGGCGCACGGAGAGCTCGGAGAACACATCTAGTCGCGTGAGCGAACCCTCGAAGTAGTCGACCTGCGCGCGGCCTCCGGCGTTCGTCCGGACGACGTCTCCGATCTCCAGCTCGGTCCCCTCGGTCGCCGCCTCGAAGTCCTCGTCGGCATGCTGGGCCTCGACCGTCCCCTCGCGTATGCGCAGCTGCGCGACGGGTGCTTCCTCGCCGGCCGAGAAGACTGCGGATGCGGCGAGCGCCCCCACCACAGCCGCGAGGAATACCGCCAGCAAGATCCGCCGCCCGCGCCCGGACACGGGGCGCACGGCGGCCATCCGTACGGTCTCGTCGAGGCTTGATGGGTGGCGCATGCCGTCGGAGTGCCCGGGGTGGGAGTCGAACCCACATGGCCGTGAGGCCAGAGGATTTTAAGTCCCCCGCGTATGTCCGGTTCCGCCACCCGGGCCCGGCGCCAGTCTAGTTGGGGGTCGTCGGTCCGGTGGTCGATTTCCGGTTGGGCCGTGCCCAGGCGATGCCGAAGAAGATCAACAGGAGCACGGCGGCCAGACCGACCGGCGAGGACGTGCCGCGCGAGGCCGGTTCACCCGTCGGGCATCCCGTGGTCTGCTCCGTGGATTCGGTCGGCGTCGTCGGGTTTTCTTCCGCTCCTTGGACCTGTGTTTCCTCCTCGGATTCCTCGTCGGGAAACAGGGCGAGCGCCTGCTTGTCCCCGAAGATCTCGGGAAGCACGATCACGTCGCCCTTCTCCAGGCCGTCGAGCTTGGCGTTCTTGATCAGGAACGGGTCGTTCTCGAGCTCTTCCTCGGTGAAGCGGCACTCGCCGATGTCCTGGCCTTCCTCGGTCTTGCACTGGCCGCCGGCCACGGAATCTTCGTCGCCGCCCCCCGTAATGACTTGGAAGAGGCCTTCGATCCCGATGTGGGAGCACTCCCGGCCCCCGTTGAAGCGACAGTCGTTCACGAAGGTCGTTCCTTGCACGGTAGCCACTGCCGTGACCGTCTTGACCTCGAAGCGGTCGCCCGGCTTGGTCAGCTTCTCGACGCGGTTCCAGATGCGTCCGGCGTCGAGTTCGGTCTTGATCGACTTGTGTGTTTCGTCCACCACGAGCTCGGCCACTTTGAACGTCGTGTTGTGATCGAGTCGTGTCAGAGAGCCGTCCGAGTAGTCGATACGCGCGAGGCCGTCGACACCGGTGCGAACCTTGTCGCCGACGTCCAACCCGGCAGCCTGCGCCGCCGGCTTGTACGAGTCGCCCTGCTTGGCCAGATCGACGCGACCTTCGAGTCCACCGAGCTTCGCGAAGTCGTCGCCCCCGCCGCGGGTCATGAAGAGCACCCCGACGACCGCGACCGCAGCCAGCAGCGCGGCGATGCCGGCGATCTTGAAGATCTTGGATCGCGAGCGGCGCTTGCCGGCGTTGGGGCCGTCGACCAGTGTCAGCCGGCGCCGGCGCTCCTGCTCGAGCCGGACGGCGGCCGGCACGAACGCGAGGAGTCCCTCGCCGGGATTACCCGATGAACGTGCGGCCGTCGGGCAGGCATCGAGCGCCTCTTCTTCGTTGTTTGTGTTCTGCTGAGGAGGCGGAGGAGGCGGAGCGACCTGCTCGGCGTCCACCGTCGTCGTCTGAGTCGCCGACGCCGTCTGCGTCGGTTGCCCGGACGCGTTCCACGTGACGTCGGCCTTGTTCGTCCGCGTCCCGGCACCGCTCGCCACCACCGGGATCGTGATCTGGAGCGGCGTTGCATCCTTGGCGAGGGAGCCCGATCCGTCGCAAGTAACGACGTTGGCGGACCGCGAACAGCCGGCCGGTAGGGTGCCTGCATTCAGGCCCGCGGGCAGGGTGTCGACCACTTTGACGTTCTGCGCCGCGTCGGGACCGTTGTTGTCGATCGTGATCTTGTAGCTGAAGGAGTCACCGTCGGTCACCGGGTCGGCGGAGTCGGTCATGGCGATGGTCACGTCCGCGTCCGGGGGGTCGGTCACCTGCGTCGTGGCCGAACCGCCGTTGTTGCCCGAGTTCGGGTCTCCGGTGGACGAAGAAACCGTGGCCTCGTTCGTGACCGGGCCGGCCTGCTGCGCCGTGGCTTCGAACGACGCCGAGGCCGAACCGCCGTCGGCGATCGTGCCGAGCGAGCACGTCACGGTTCCGTCGACGGGCTCGCAGTCATCATCGGAGGACTCGAAGGAGAGCCCCGGCGGCAGATCGTCGCTGACCGTCACAGCCTCGGCCGCGTCGGGACCGGCGTTCGCCACGTTGAGCGTGTACGTGAGCGAGTCGCCGGTCTCGACGTCGGCCGGACCGGACTTCGTCATCGAAAGATCGGCCGAAGCGGCCACGTCCGTAAGAACGGTGTCGGAGGTGTTGTTGTCGCTATCGGTGTCGACCGTCGACGTGGTTACCGATGCGGTGTTGAAGATCTGGCCGGATTCGTCGGCCTCAACCGTTATCGACAGGTCACGTGAGCCTGGCGCGAGCGGTCCGAGCTCGCAGGTGACCGTTCCCTCGCTCAGGCTGCACCCGTCGCTGGCCGAGACGAACGACACCTCGCTCGGCAACAGGTCGGTGACGGTCACATCGTCGGCCGCGTCGGGTCCGCTATTGGTGACCGTCAGCCCGTAAGTGAACTGACCGCCGTTGGTCGCGTTGGCCGGACCGGTCTTGGTGATCGAAACGTCGGCTTCAGGAACCGGGATCGCCTTGATCTCGGTCGCGACGGCGGCCGACTCGTTGTTGTCGCCGTCGGGGTCGTCGGTGTCCGACGAGGCCGAGACCGAGTTCGAAGCGCTGCCCACCGTCTTGGCCCGGACTTCCACCCAAGCGTCGAAGAACTGACCGACACTCACAGAGCCGGTTGTGCACGTGACCGTGCCACCCACCTCGGCGCACCCGCCACTGGCCGCGACGAACTCGACGCCGCTGGGCAGCACGTCGGTGAGCGTTACGTTTTGGGCGTTGTTCGGTCCGTTGTTGGTGGCCCGCAGCCAGTACTGATACGTGTCCTCGACTGTGACCTCCGCCGGCCCTGACTTCGTCGCGTACAGATCAGCCGACGGCGGGACCAGCACGTTGATATGTGTGCGCTCGCTGCCGTTGTTGTTGCGGGGTTCATAGTCGATGCTGTCGGTGAAGATCTCGGCGGTGTTGAACGCGCTCGGTGTGGCGGCAGTTGCCGTCACGTTGATGTGGACGATTCCCCGCGCATCGTCGGCTATGGGGTTGAACCCGGCACAGGTCACCGTCGAGCCGTCGGCCGTACACACCCCGTTGTGAGAGGCCTGCGAGTTGAGGAACTCGACCTCTGGCGGAAGCTCGTCGACGATCCGCATCCCATACGCGTCGTCCGGCCCCCGGTTACTGAACCGAAGGTCGTAAGTGATCGTGTTCGTGACGGCGACGGGGTCGACCCGGTCGTTCTTGTCGAGGGTCAGGTCGGCGTACTGAGGGGGTACCTCCTGGGCCCGGGTGAGGGGGCCGAGCTGGGCACCGATCGCGAGAACGCAAAAGACCGGCAGCAATCGCCGCCAGCCCAAACGCCTTCCCAATCCGCCCATTCCCAACCTCCGCCGGTCCCGGACGCGAGTCCTAGTGCGTCACAATGGAGCCTATGGGGGCGAAGCTCGCCCCTCCAGGTAAAAAGACACACTCAGAACGACGGCTAATTCATAGGGCTGAGATTGCATGCCTGGAGGACCAAGCGTGGGGGCGCGATCCCTGCCCATAAGGTCGCCGAAATCCCGAAAACATCCTGCCACACCAAGCCTACGTCGGAGGGCAAACCGCCTAGATCTGTCGGGCTCCCCCGTCCACCACCACGGTCTCGCCGGTCATGTACCGGGCCGCCGGGGAGGCCAGGAAATGGACCACATCGGCGATCTCGTCCACCTCGCCGATGCGGCGAACTGGTATCCGGGCCGCGATGGCCTGCTTGGCCTCCTCGGTGGGGGCCAGATAGGCGGCGCCCTCGGTCATGATCAGCCCCGGAGCGATGCAGTTGACCCGGACCTTCGGGCCCCACTCCACCGACAGCGACCGCGTGGCGTTGATCACGCCGGCCTTCGACGCTCCGTAGGCCACGGAGAAGGCGGCGCCCTCGATCCCGGCCACGCTGGAGATGTTGATGATCGTCCCGCCGGAGCCCTGGGCCTGCATCACAGCGTTGGCCTTCTGGCTGAACACGAGGAGCCCGGTGAGATTGATGGCGATCACGGCGGCGAAGAAGCGCGGGGAGGCCGAGGCCGAATCGGCCCCGGGCGACCCTCCGGCGTTGTTGACGAGGATGTCCAGGCGGCCGAAGGTGTCGGTGGCCCGCTGCACGACGGAGTCGATCTGGTCGGCCTCCCGGACGTCGCACGTCATGTGGATGATCCGCCCGTCGACACCCTCCAGGCCCTCGGCGGCGGGAGGGGAGTCGTAGTCCCGTCGGGAGCAGGTGACGACCGAGCAACCGGCCTCGAGCAATGAGCGCCCGATGGCCTGTCCGATGCCCACATTGCCGCCGGTAACGATGGCGACCTTGTCCGAGATGTCGAAGTTCGCAGCCATGGCGGCGCTCAGGCTATCCGCTCGGCCAGATCGAGCACCAAGCCGTGGAGGATGTCCAGGTCTGAGACCAGGACGTCGTCGAATCCCAACGTCTCCATGACGCGACGCAGGATCAGCGCTCCGGCCGCGATCACATCGGCGCGGCCGGGCTCCACCGCTTCGACCTCGCGTATCTGCGCGATCGTCATCGTCAGCAGCCGGTCGGTGTGCGCGACTACGTCGTTTCGGCTCATGTGCGAGTGATGCACGACGTCGCCCTCGTACTTGTTGAGTCCGAGAACAAGCGCGGCCAAGGTCGTGATGGTGCCGGCCACGCCGACCAGCTGCTCCGATCCCGTAGCGCCGATGGTTGGCTTGGCTCCGCCGAGCGCTCCGTCTATGACGTCCCGTGCGGCGTCGATCTCGGCGGGCATAGGCGGGTCGCTGCGCAGGCACCTTTCCTTGAGACGGACCGAACCGACATCCAGGGAGAGGAAGGCTTCCGCGTGCGCCGAGCCGCGGACGAGCTCAGTCGAGCCCCCGCCGATGTCGCACACCAAGTAGGAGCCCGGCCGAAGACCCGATGTCGCTCCACGGTAGGCGACGAGTCCCTCTTCCGCGCCGTCCAGGATCTCCAGCACCACACCCGTTTTCGCCAGCACGGCGCTCGAGAAGTCATCGCCATCCCCCGCATCGCGCAGGACCGAGGTTCCGGCGATGCGGATGCGCGAGGCCCCCAGCTCGCGCGCACGCGCAACGAAGCGTTCGATCACAGCCAAAGAACGGGCCGACGCATCGGGGTCGAGCCGATGCGTCGCGTCCACATCCTTGCCGAGCCTCGTGATCTCGCGACCCCGGTCGACGGGGACGAGGTTCGATCCATCGACGTCGGCGACGAGCGATCGGATCGTGTTCGTCCCGACATCAAGCGCCGCTAGACGCACGGAGGTGACTGGAGCACGTCGCCTATCTGGTCTGCGACCCAGGCTCCGACGGGATTGCACTCGCATACGAGGTGATGCGCGTACTGCGCGTGCAGACACTTGATGCGATCGGACGGACCCCCTCCGATCCCACCGCAACCCGTCAGCGGATGCCGGGCGTCGCGTCGGCGCCGGTAGTCGGCATCCGCTTGCTCGTAGGAGCGGGCGAAATCCTCGTCGGTTCGGAGGCGCTCTGTGAGATCGCGCATCACACCGGCCGCCTCGAGCCGTCCGATGGCATGGTTCGCGCGCCGGCACGTGAGCCAATACAGCGTGGGGAACGGTTCGCCGTCGACCAGGGGATGGGTCTCGATGACCGCGGGGAGCCCGCACCCGCACCGCACGGCGACGCGGACGTCCCCGCGCATCCGGCGACCGAGCTGAGCCTCGATCGCCGCGCGGTCTTTGGGCTCCAGGTGCTCAGCCGAGCTTGTTCCGGACGTTCCGCTTGATGTCGGCCTGACGTTCGTTCGAGCGCTGCATGAACTTCTTCAGCATGCGCTCGAACTCGGGGTCCTGCTTCGGCGTGGGCCGGTGCTCGGTCGGGTCGGGTTCCTGCAACGCCTTGATGGACAGGTCGAGACGGCCGTCTTCCTTGATCCCGACGACCTTGACCGTGACCTTCTCGGATTCGCGCAGGAAGTCGGTGACGTTCTGCACGTACGAACGGTCGACCTGCGAGATGTGGACGAGGCCCTTCTCACCGGTGTCGAGGTCGACGAACGCCCCGTACGGCATGATCTTGGCAACTACGCCCTCGACGGTCTCGCCGACTTCAGCCACGTGGCAATCCTAGAAATGGGCTCTCGCGAGCGTCAACCGTCACTTGACCTCCACAGAGCCGCCGGCCGCCTCGATCGCCTGCTTGATCTTGTCGGCCTCTTCCTTGGTGACCTTCTCCTTGATCGGCTTGGGCGCGCTGTCCACTAGGTCCTTGGCCTCCTTGAGGCCGAGGGTAGTGACCGAGCGAACCTCCTTGATCACCTGGATCTTTTTCTCGCCCGCCGCCAAAAGGATCACGTCGAACTCGTCCTTCTCCTCGGCGGTTGCGCCATCTCCCGCGCCCGGCGCACCGGCAGCGGCCGCCGCGACCGGCGCAGCAGCCTCGATGCCGAACTCTTCCTGCATCTGCTTGGCGAGATCGGCGGCCTCGAGCACGCTCAGACCCTTGATCGCTTCCAGAACCTCTTGCACCTTGCTCATCTCTACTCCCCTTCCTGTTGCTTGGACTCTTCTTGCGTGGACTCTTCCGTTGACTCGCTCGGCGCCTCGGCCGCCGGGGCTTCTTCAACCGCGGGGCCTCGTTTGCCGAGCTCTTCGAGAACGAACAAGATCCTCTGCGCCGGGGCTTGGGCGATCATCGCGATCTGACGCAGCGCCGCGGTCAGCAGGCCGGCGATCTTCGCGCGAGATACGTCGAGCGGGTCGATGGTCGCCAGATCCTTGGCTTCGTCGCCGCTGATGACGCGGCCCTCGAGCACGCCACCCTTGATGACGAGCTCGGGGTGCTCGCGCGCAAACGTCGCGATGACCTTCGCCGCGGTGACCGGATCGCCCTTGCAGTAGGCAACAGCGACGGGACCGACGAACAGCTCCGTGAGCTCGTCGAAACCGAGCTCGGAGGCCGCGCGGCGGGCGAGCGTGTTCTTGACAACCCGGTAGCTCGTGTCGGCCGCCTGGAGCTTGGCGCGTAGCTCGGCCAGGGCAGGAACGGTCAGGCCGCGGTACTCGGTAACGACGGCTACCTGCGTGTCGTCGAGCTCATTGCGGATCTGCTCGACCGCGGCCACCTTTTCAGGCCGGACTTTCAGTGCGTATCCATCTGACATTGAAAAACCCCCGTCCCGGGGGACGAGGGCAGCCGAGGCAACAACACGACCTCGGCAGGCGCTCTCGCTTAACCCCTAAGGGACCTGCTGTCTTCGGCCGGGCCAGTATACGGCCCAACTCACAACTGGTTTCTAGGCGCTCTCGTTCGCCCCGCTGAGCTCGCGCGGCGTCACGTTCGGATCGACGCGAACACCGGGACCCATCGTCGACGAAAGCGTGATCCCCTTGATGTACCGGCCTTTGGCCCCCGACGGCTTGGCTTTGATGAGCTCGTCCAGCGCCGCCGAGAAGTTTTCTTGAAGCTTGTCCGGCTCGAAGGACGCCTTGCCGAGCACCATGTGGACGTTGCCGAACTTGTCGGAGCGGTACTCGACCTTCCCGCCCTTGATCTCGCTGACGGCCTTGCCGACGTCCGGTGTGACCGTGCCGGCTTTGGGATTGGGCATGAGGCCCCGGGGGCCGAGGAGCTTACCGATCTTGCCGACCTTGGGCATCATGTCCGGCGTCGCCACCGCCGCGTCGAAGTCGAACCATCCGCCGGAGACCTTCTCGACCAAGTCGTCCTCGCCGACGAAATCTGCGCCGGCTTCCTTGGCCTCGCGCGCGGAATCCCCGGAGGCGAATACGGCCACGCGCATCTCCTTGCCGGTTCCCGCGGGAAGGCTCACGGTGCCCCGGACCATCTGGTCCGATTTGCGTGCGTCGATGCCCAGCTTGAAGGCCGCCTCGACGGTCTCGTCGAACTTCGCCGTGGCGTTGCGCTTGACGATGTCGAGCGCCTCGGCGGGTGCATATACCTGATCGGCGTCGAACCCTTCGCGTACGGTCTTGAGTCTCTTCCCCATTACTCCACCTTCACTCCCATCGAGCGCGCTGTTCCTTCGATGATCTTGACCGCTTGATCGAGATCGTTCGCCGTGAGGTCCTTCATCTTCTGCTCGGCGATCTTGCGCGCCTGATCCTTCGTGATCCTTCCGACCTTGTCGCGGTGCGGCTCGGCCGAGCCCTTCTCGATGCCCGCCGCCTGCTTGATGAGGACGGCCGCCGGCGGCGTCTTAGTGACGAACGTGAACGAGCGGTCGTCGTAGACCGTCAGCTCGACCGGGATGATCGTGCCCTGCTGGTTACGGGTGGCTTCGTTGTAGGACTTTACGAATTCCATGATGTTCACCCCGTGCTGGCCGAGAGCCGGGCCCACGGGTGGCGCAGCCGAGGCCTGACCGGCCGGGAGCTGCAGCTTGAGCTTTGTGAGGATCTTCTTCGCCATCGCAGCTCCTAGAGCTTCGTTACCTGATCGAACATCAACTCTACCGGCGTCTCGCGCCCGAACAGATCCAGGAGCACGCGCACCTGCTGCTTCTCCTGGTCGATGGTCTCCACGGGGCCGCTGTAGCCTGCAAAAGCTCCGCCGACCACGCTGACGACCTCGCCGATCTCGTATGAGAGCTTCGGCTTCGGCCTGTCTTCGGTCTTCGGAGCGAGGATCTTCGTGACCTCGGAGTGATCGAGCGGGGTGGGTTTGGCTCCGGAGCCAACGAAACCAGTGACGCCGGGCGTGTTGCGTACCACGTACCAGGAATCGTCGTCGAGCTGCATGCGGACGAGGATGTAGCCGGGAAACACCTTCTTTTGGACGGACTGCATCTTGCCCGACTTGAGCTCCATCACTTCTTCGGTCGGGACGACGACGTCGTAGATCTTGTCCTCCATGTTCATGGACTGGATCCGCGATGCGAGGTTGGCCTTCACCTTGTTCTCGTAGCCCGCGTAGGTGTGGACGACGAACCAGTCGCCCGGCGCGAAGAAGTCGTCGACGTCCTCTTCTTCTTCCTCGTCTTCGAGCTCGCCCGCGACCTCGCCGTTGTCCGAACCGGGCTCGGTCGTCGTTACAGCGGCGGCGGCCGGCGCCTCGGGCTCATCTTCGGCCGGCGCTTCCCGGACCGGCGATCCCTCGACCGGAGATCCCTCGTCGATCATTTCGTCGATGGGCGCTTCGTCCACGGCAGTCTCGGTAGAAGGCTCGGAGCTCGCGGGCGTCACGGGCGTCGCCTCTTCGTCGTCATCGGTGCCGACATTCTGCTGTTCGGTCGTATCCACGCTGTTGTCCGTCATCGTCCGGCGGCGGGTTTGAAGAGGTCGAGGATGGCCTGCGCGAAACCTAGATCTAGAACGAACACGACCCCCGTCAGCAAGCTGACTACGAACACCACGACGATCGAGTATGTGAACACTTCGTTGCGCGTCGGCCACATCACGCGCTTGAGCTCAGCCTGGATCTCGCGGAAGTACTGGCGGATACCCGTTCGTTCGCGCTTGGCTTGCTGTACTGGGATCGGCGGACGCTGCTGCCCGCGCGCCACCGCACGCTCTTGCGCGCGCTGATCGCGCTTCATCCGCCGCTTGAACTCGCGGTTCACTTCTTGCTCCTATCCTTCCGCTTCCGCAGGGCCGGGGGGACTCGAACCCCCAACCCCCGGTTTTGGAGACCGGTGCTCTGCCAAATTGAGCTACGGCCCTAAGGGTGGGGATGGCTGTCAAGTATACGGGGTACCGAGGCGCCGGCACACCCGCGCGGAAGGCCCGGAGTTTAGGCGTTCAGGCGACTTTG
Organism: Actinomycetota bacterium; assembly: GCA_040905525.1. Classification (GTDB taxonomy): domain Bacteria; phylum Actinomycetota; class JAICYB01; order JAICYB01; family JAICYB01; genus JBBDRJ01. Next base: position 220,937 of record JBBDRJ010000013.1, on the reverse strand, counting down.
GTTGCGGCCGCCGGTACCGCAGCCGCCGCGACGCGCCGGCGTGCGCGCATGACGCCGATCGCGGCCGTGGCCGGGGGGGCGGGGGGGGGGCCCGCCGCCGCGCCCACCGCCGCTCCCCGCCAGAACTTGGGGTGCGAAACGATATCGCGCGCGCGATCGATCCTCGTGCGGTTCACCGCGGCGATGATCCGCGACTCGAGCCCAACCGGAGCAACGGCGAACCGATTGCGCATCCCGCTGAGGGCAGCCTGAATATCGGCCGCGCGGCGCGTTTCAGCGCGGCACGACGGGCAATCGTCGATGTGGTCGGCAGGGGCCGCATCGGGTCCGTCCGTCCAGATGATTCTTTCTATGTCTTGGCACTGACTCATGCCGTCTCCCGTTCTCCGTTTCCCGTGGCCCACTCGGGGAATTGGCCTGCGAGTTCCTCTCTGAGCTTGCGACGGGCGCGGTGCAAACGCACCTTCACTGCCCCCGATGAGATCCCCAAGATCTCCCCCGTCTCTTCTCCCGATAGCCCGTAGACGTCCCGGAGCAAAACGACGGAACGGTAGGGTGCCGGCAAACTCCGCACCGATCGCTCCAGCTCGCCCCAGAACAGATTTCCTATGGCCGCCTCCTCAGCGTCCATGGGAGCCGCGTCGCCCAGTGGGATACGTTCCGCTCCGTCCATCGTCTCCATCTCGACAGGAAGGTCCCGACGGCCCCGTTTCCTCATCTCTGTCATGCAAACGTTGCTGACGATCTTGAACAGCCACGTGGGGAACGCCCCCACCTCTCGGAAGCGCTTCAGGCCTCGAACCATCCTGATGTACGCCTCCTGGGTCGCCTCGGCCGCATCGTCCGGATTGCCCATGAGACGCAAAGCCAGGGTGTACGCCGCCCGATAAGACCCGGCGATCAGGTCTTCCATTGCGGCGGGGTCACCCTGCTGTGCGGCTCGGACAAGTTCCGGAGTGACGTCCACTGGCGCCTTTCGTGGTTAGACCTGCGGGTCTTACTCAAGGTTACAGGCCTGCGATTTCGCGCCTGCGACATCCGACCCCTGACCAGGCATCACCAAGCTCATCATCGACGGGCAGGTCGTTACGCAAGTTAGCAAGCGGACCTGGGTGCTTCCCTGATGGAGGCAGCAAGGCGTCACGCAGGCAGTCAGCCCGAAGAGCGTCGGGCGGAATAGCCCGGCGCGGGCCACAATCTGCTCATGCCCTGGACGTTCGTCCGACCACGAGACGCGACGCTTCTCGCTGCGCGTCCGTTGCTCGACCTCGGGACGGGCGACGGACAAACGCTGCGGGCACTGGTCGAGCCGGGCGGTCTGATCGTTGGCGTGGATCGCTCGGTCGCGCCCATGCGCTCCGTGAAGCGGGCGGGCATCCACGTAGCGGCCGCGGAGGCCGCGCATTTGCCGTTCTTCAACGGAAGCTTCGCCGTCGTGCTTGCCGGCGACCTGTTCCATCATCTCGACGACGAAGCTCTTCCAGTTGTGCTGGCCGAGATCGGCCGCGTGATGACCGACTCAGGAGCGCTCATCGGCTGGTGGTACGGCGAGCCCGGACGGCCAGGTGTCGATGCGCCACGTTATCCGCGCTCCTACGAGGCGATCGTTTCTCACTTCGAGGGATTCGGAAGCGTGGAACCCCTAGATCTCATAGAAACCGTCGACGCGGGTCCGCCGACAGCAGGAATTCGCGCCCGGCTCTAGCGAGTCTCCCGGTGCACGGTATGGCGCCGGTCGTGCGGACAGTACTTCTTCAGCTCGAGCCGGTCCTTGTGCTCACGCTTGTTCTTCTGCGTCGAGTAGTTGCGTCGCTTGCACTCGCTGCATTCCAAAGTGATGATCACGCGAACGTCTGACTTGGCCATTGTCGTCTCCTATTTGGACAGTAGCGGAGGACGGACTCGAACCGCCGACCTCCCGATTATGAGCCGGGCGCTCTTACCATCTGAGCTACTCCGCCGTGGGGGGAGCAGGATTTGAACCTGCGAAGCTGAAAGCACCTGGTTTACAGCCAGGCCCCGTTGGCCACTTGGGTATCCCCCCGAAGCCGTGCGCCTTCGGGCGGTAACGATAGTACCCCGCCCAACGCAGCTGCTCCGACGCTAATCGGTTAGATGGATGCCCTGCGAGGGGGGCAGCAGCAGGTATCCGTCGATCCGCATGCGTATCAGCTCGTCGAGCAGACGGTCGGAGATGACCGAACCGCGTTTGCGCTCCAGGTCGAGGCGCGGGAGCAATCCCACGGAGCCGCCGACCGGGTCCAGGAGCGTAAGCAGCATCGAGGCTTCGAGGTCCCCCTGCGGAGCGCCTGCGGCGTTAGCGTCGGCCTGCGTGCCGCTGCGCGCCGCCTGGATCTGCTGCCCACGAGCCTTCACGAATTGCGGGGCGAGCTTGATCGCTTCGTCGAGCCATTGATCGACGGACGGCTTCGGCGGGATCGAGCCCGGACGTCGGATCTCGAAATGGAGATGCGGCGCGCCGCCCGAAGCATTACCGGTATCACCCACGTAACCGAGGATGCTTCCGATGTCGACGCGCTCGCCGTTGCGCAGCCCCTCGGCGCGCTCCAACAGATGCGCGAAGTAGTACGTGTCCCCCGACTCCCCGTGAACGTAGACACCGATACCTCCGGTCGGTCCGTCGGAGAGGCTGACCGTCCCGCGATCCGGCGAGCGGACCGGCGTGCCGAAGTCGGCGAAGATGTCCAGCCCATGGTGCAGGTGAGGAACGGGGTTGTAGCGCGGGTTGAGCCAGTCGTCTCGGTAGTAGGCGAGGCCCGCTACGGGGAAGCGTCCCATCCCCTCGACGAGCACTTGGTCGAGTGAGATGCCGTACTCGGTCAACGGCGACAGCAGCTTCACAAGCTCGACGGTGTTGCGCGGGCGCGTTCGCGGGATAGACGGAACCACGAGCGAGCCCTGCTGATCCTCGAGTCCCGGCGGTAGCTCGTCGAGCGGCTCGTCGGCGGCGGGATCGATCGAAGGTTCCGGAGTCGTCTTCTTCCCCTCCGGCTTCTTGGTCGGTTCCGGAGTCTCGCCCGGGATGGGTAAACCCGTGGGCACCGGCGTCGCCGTCGGCGCAGGCGTTGCCGTCGGTTTGGGAGTGGGTGTCGGCGGTGGAGGGCACGGCGGTTGGAACAAGCCTCCGCATGTTTGTGCGCTGGTGACCGTTGCCGAGCCGATCAGGAGAAGCACGATGAGAAGGGGAACCCTCGCGAACCGTTTTCGCCTGCCCATCTGCAAGCTCCTAACCTGCCAGCACGAGCCGGGCCGCGTTCGCCAATCTCGCAATGGGCTCAGGGTAGATCCCGAGCACTACGACCCCGATCGAGGTTACCGCGGTTGCCAGCGTGATCGGTCGAGGTAGGCGGACGGCCGTCTCGTCCTCGGGGATCTCTAGGAATATGACCCGGATGACCCCTACGTAGTAGTAGAGGGAGATCACGCTGGTCACGACCATCATCGCCGCCAGAACCACGCCGAGCGTCGAGCCGGCCCCGATGGCCGCGGTGAACACAGAGAACTTAGCGAACCATCCAGCAAAGGGCGGGATGCCGCCGAGAGAGATGAGGAACCCGGCCAGGGCGATCGCGGGAAGGGGTGCCCGGCGCCCGAGTCCCGCGAGGTCGCGGATGAGCAGCGTCGGGTACTGCTTGGAGATCCCGATGGCCACGGCGAAGGCACCCAGCGTCATCACCGCATATACGGCGAGGTAAGTGACCAGAGACTGAACGAGGTCCGCATTCGCGCCGGTTACCTCGCCGGTGTGCGGCTGGATGACCGCGATCGGGATGAGCATGTAGCCGGCGTGTCCGATCGACGAGTACGCCAGCAATCTGATCAGATGGCGCTGGCGAAGCGCGACGACGTTACCGACGATCATCGTCGCCATCGCGATGGCCCCGACGTACGGTCCCCAATCACTCGACAGGTTGGGGAATCCGATCAGAAGGATCAGAAGCAGTCCCACGAACCCGGACGCCTTTGAACCAACCGACAGGAACGCAGCCAGCGGCGTCGGCGACCCTTCGTAGGTATCGGGCGCCCAGAAGTGAAACGGCACAGCCGACACCTTGAACCCGAAGGCCGCGATGATGAAAACGATGCCGGTGAGCAGGAGCGCCGACACGCCTGTCGGACCCGCTCCCTGCAATCGGGCGGCGATCTCGTTCAGGTCCGTCGCACCGATGGCGCCGTAGACGAGTGATATCCCGTAGACGAACACGCCGGCCGAAAGCACGCCGAAGATGAAGTACTTCAGTGCTGCCTCGTTGGAGCGCGGATTCAGCTTCCGGAGGCCCGCGATGACGAAAGCGGGGGCCGAGACGAGCTCCAAAGCGATGAACAACATCAACAGATCGCGGCTCGACGGCATCAGCATCGTCCCCAGCACGGAGCAGAGAAGCAGGAAGACGTACTCACCTTCGTAGCGGTGTCCGCGCATCGGCGGTATGGACACCCAGATGACGAAGGCCGCCGTTGCCAGGAAGATCAGCTTCATGACGACGGCGAAGCCGTCGAGCACGAACAGTCCACCGAGCGTCGTCGTTGCCTCGGAGCCGACCTTGAATGCGACGATGACGAGCGCAAGCAGCACAGAGGCGAGACCGATGTAGGCCGTCAGCACGCGAGCGCGGCCGCGCAGCACGAGGTCGATGAGCAGGACCAGGCACGCGGCCGCCGTGACGATGATCTCTGGGGCGAGCGCGGCGTAGTCGATCTGCACCCGGCCTATCCCCCGAAGATGCGCGCGACCGCTTCGACGGCCGGCCCCGTTACGTCCAGCAGCAGACGCGGGTAGACGCCGACGACGAGGATGAGCGCGAGCAACGGCGCCCAGGCGATGCCCTCGAGCGGCAGGACGTCCTTGAAGGAATGACCCTGCCACTCCTCGCTCGGACGTCCCAGGTTGACCCGCTGCAGCAACCACAGGAAGTAGCCGGCGGTGAGCAGCGTCCCGACCACACCGACGGCCATGAGCACGCGGTAGAGCGTCGCCATGTCCGACAGGACCACGGCCGGGTTGTAGGCACCGACGAGCGCGAGGAACTCTCCCCAGAATCCCGCCAGGCCGGGCAGGCCGAGTGATGCGATCGACGAGTAGGCCAGCAGACCGGCGAGCCACGGCATGAGCTGAGCCATGCCGCCGAGTCGTGCGATCTCGCGTGTGTGGAAGCGGTCGTAGGTCGAGCCGACGATGAAGAAGAGCATGCCGGTGATCAGACCGTGGACGACCATGGCCATGATGGCGCCGTTGATGCCCTGCTGGTTCAACGTGGAGATGCCGAGCATCACGAAGCCCATGTGTCCTACCGACGAGAACGCGATGAGGCGCTTCATGTCCGTCTGCGCGAGACATGCGAGCGAGGCGTAGATGATCGCGATGACCGCGAGGACCCCGATCACGGGAGCCCAGACCTCGGCGGCGTCCGGAAGGATCGGGAGCGAGATCCGTACGAAGGCGTACGTACCCATCTTCAACAGGACGGCGGCCAGGATCACCGACCCGACCGTCGGCGCCTCGGTGTGGGCGTCCGGGAGCCAGGTGTGGAACGGCCACATCGGCACCTTGATCGCGAAGCCGAGGAAGAGCCCGGCGAACACGAGGTGGCCGAACAGCGGCGACCATGCGCCGGCTTGACCGAGGGCGGCCAGCCGCAGGATGTCGAAGGTGTGCACGATCTCCGGCCCCGGTGCGATATCGGAGCGCAGGTACAAGGCGATGAAGCCCAGCAGCATGAAGATCGATCCGAACAGTGTGTAAAGGAAGAACTTGATCGCTGCGTACTCACGGCGGCCCGGACTGCCCCAAACAGCGATGAGGAAGTACATCGGGACAAGCACGAGCTCCCAGAAGATGAAGAAGAGGACGAGATCCAAAGCGACGAAAGTGCCAGCCATGCCCGTGGTCAGCAGGAGGATCAACGCATAGAACGCTCGTGGGTTCCCGGGTTCCGGCATCCACTGGAAGGAATAGATGACGCATAGAAGGGAGATGAGGAAGGTGAGCAGGAACAGCGGGATGGAGATCCCGTCCAGACCCATGTGGTAACGGGCTCCGATCGTGGGGATCCAGCTCGCATCGACTTGGAACTGCATCGAGCCGGATCCGAAGTCGAAGCGCATGGCAAGCGCAACGACGACGATGAACGGCAGCCCCGTGAACAACACGGCTAGGAACTGGACGAGACGATCACGCGCGACCGTTTTCGGCAGCGTCATGATCACGAGGGCGCCCACCAGCGGCAGGAATACCGCCGCGGACAATCCCCATGTTTCCAGTCCCGTCATCTCAAAGCCTCCTCTAGAAGAACAGCGCCGCGGCGAGGACGATCAGTCCCAAGAAAAGTCCAGCCGCATAGCCCTGCACGTTGCCCGTCTGCATCTTCCGCAGAACGAAGCTGAGCTTGTCCGTTATCCAGGCGAAGCCGTTGACCGCGCGGTCGACGCCGCCTTCGTCCACCGCCTTCGTGGCCCGGCCGACCAGCACCGTACCGGAACCGGCCGTGTTCACGACGCCGTCTATGACCTTCTGGTCGAGGACCCGGTAGACGAAGCGTGAGATGCGGTACTGCACAGGCCGGATGATCAGCCGCATGTAGATGTCGTCGATGTAAAAGCGGCGGACGGCTGCGCGGTACAGGGGGCCGAGCTTGGTGAGGGGCTCGATGATCCCGAAGCCGTACTGGGCTCCCGTGTACATGCGCCAAGCCAGGCCGATCCCGGCGAAGGCGACGACGATGGACAGCAGAGCGATCCAACCGACGAAGTCACCGTGGTGCGCGCCTTCGAAATGGAACCACTCGGCGAACAGGTTGCGGACCGGCGTACCGACCAGGCCGCCGACCACGCTCAGGACGCCGAGGATGATCAGGGGCCACGTCATCGTGGGCGGCGACTCGTGCGGGGCCGCATGAGCGTGAGCTGAGTGGTCCTCTGTGGCGCCGCCGGCGATAGGCATGCGCCGGTTACGTCCGAAGAAGGTGAGCGCACATGCGCGCGCCATGTAGAAGGCCGTCAGGAAGGCGGTAAGCAATGCAGCGAGGAAGACGAAGTAGTTGCCCGTTTGGAACGATGCGGCCACGATCTCGTCCTTCGACCAGAAACCCGCCAATGGCGGCACACCGGCCAGCGCAAGGGAGCCGACGATGAACGTCGCGTACGTGATCGGCATGAACTTGCGAAGGCCCCCCATCTCGAACATGTCGTTGGAGTGCACGGCGTGGATCACGCTTCCGGCTCCGAGGAACAGCAGGGCCTTGAAGAACGCGTGCGTCCACAGATGGAAGACGCCGGCCGTCGCAGCGCCGACGGCGAGTCCGGCCATCATGTAGCCGAGCTGGCTCACGGTGGAATAAGCGAGCACCTTCTTTATGTCCCGCTGGACTACGGCCAGCAGCGCAGCGAAGAGCATCGTGATAGAGGCGACGATCGCGATGACACTCATCACCGTGTCCGACGAAGCAAAGACTCCGAAGATCCGCGCGACCATGTAGACGCCGGCCGTGACCATCGTCGCGGCGTGGATGAGCGCAGACACGGGCGTGGGGCCGGCCATCGCATCCGGGAGCCAGACGTGGAGCGGGAACTGGGCCGACTTGCCGACGGCTCCCGAGAAGAGCAGCAACGCACCGACGGTGACGACCGTGGTCGATACCTCGCCGGCCGCGACGTGTTCTTGGAGCTCGCCGATGTTGAACGTGTGCGCGCCGACGAAGAGCACGATGACCCCGATCACGAATCCGAGGTCGCCGGCCCGGGTCGTGATGAAGGCCTTGATCGCGGCGTCCGAGTTCTCCTTCTCCTCGTACCAGTGGCCGATCAGCAAGTAGGAGCACACGCCGACGAGCTCCCAACCCACGAGCAGCTGTACCGTGTTGTTCGCGATGACCAGGTTGAGCATCGAGCCTGTGAACAGGTTCACGGCAGCGAAGTACCAGGTGTAACGAACGTCGCCCTTCATGTAGCCGAGCGAGTAGATCTGCATGAGCAGGGAGACCAGGCAGACGACGACGAACATCATCGCGGCGAGCGAATCGACTCGTATACCGAGCTCCAGGTCGAGGGAGCCGAAGGAGATCCACCGCAGCGACTTCTCGACGATGCCGCCCTTGGAGATCGCGTCGAAGAAGCACAGCAGACCGAGCACGAACGCTCCGCCGGTAGTGATGATGCCGATGTCGGCGCCCTTGCCTGGGGTCCGCTTGCCGAAGAAGACGATCACGAAGAAGGCGGACAGAGGAAGCAGGGGGATGAGCCACGCCATCTCCCTGATACCTCCGGCGACCGCGGCTACCTCGTGTTCCATCAGGTCACCACTTCATTAGTTGGAGGTCGTCGACGGCAACCGTCGAGCGCTGGCGGTAGAGCATCATCACGATCGCGATCCCAATACCGACCTCCGCCGCCGTCACCGCGATGATGAACAACGCAACGATGTTGCCTATCTCGTCGGCGAGCAGCTGCGAGAACGTGATCAGGTTCAGGTTGCCCGCGGTGATCATCAACTCGACGGCGATCAGCAACATGACCCCGTTGCGGCGAGCCAGGACGCCGTACACACCACACGCGAACATGAAGGCCGAAAGAAGGAGAGGAGCGACGACGGGCACCGGTCAGTCTCTCCGCGCCAAGACGATCGCTCCGACGAGAGCGGCAAGAAGAAGGATAGAAACGGCCTCGAACGGCAGGATCCACCTCGTGAACAGCTCGTTGCCGAGCTCCCGTATCGGGAAGGCAACCTTGAAGTCGAGTGTCTGGCCGCGGAAGGCCGTGACGATACCGGCGGCGAGCACACCGAACACTCCGAGCGCAACCAGCGCCGCCATACCCCGCTGCTTGTTGTCGATCACCGGGCGCCCGGTGCTGCTCGAGGAGGTCAGCATGATTCCGAACAGGAAAAGGACGACGACGGCGCCGACGTAGATGAGGATCTGAGCGAGGCCGATGAACTCGGCGCCGAACAGGATGAACAGGGCCGCGGCTCCCACGAGCGCGGCGGCCAAGCCGAGCGCGGAGTGAACGACGTTTTGCGTCGTCACCACGAACAGCGAGGCCAGGCCGGTGAACCCCGCGAAGACCCAGAAGGCGAGCTGACGTAAGAACACTCTTCGGCCCTTATCCGCGCATCTGGTCCAGGATCGGACGCAGGTTGTCGATCAGGTCTTGCGGCGGCGTCTCTCCGCGTTCCTGCAGAACGCCGAGCTTCTTGAGCCGTCCGCGCTCCACCGGCCCGATGCCGTCGGGCAGGTTGTGCGGATCGATGCGCGGAAGTCCGCCGAGATCGGCGCTTGCGGTAGGTGCCGGTTCGGATGCGGCTTCGGCCGCCGGCGCAGCCGGTACCGGTGCGACGGCGGGTGCGACGGCGGGTGCGACGGCGGGTGCGACGGCGTGTGCGACGGCGGGTGCGACTACCCCGGCCTGGCGCGCGAGGTAAGCGTCCTTCTTATCGGCTTCGCGGATCACACCCCAGACGCCGTCGACCCGCTTGTCGTGCGCGAGGAGAGCCAGTTCTTTCGCCTTTTCGTCGGCATCACCCACCAGTACCGGCGGAGGAAGGACGTGGTCCTGCCAGCCGACCAGCACGTCCTGCTCGTGGATCATCCCTTCGTAGCTGTAGGACGTGTACTCGAAGAACGGCGACCAGTGCAGGGCGTCGAAGGGACACACCTCGACGCAGATCCCGCAGTACATACACAGGCCGTAGTCGATGGCGAACCGGTCGAGCTCGTTGACGGGTTTGCGCTTGCCCGGCGTGGTGACCTTGTGGCCTTCGATGTAGATGCACCAGCACGGGCATTCCTTCGCGCAGAGCATGCAGACCGTGCAGTTCTCCTCGAGCAGCGCGATGACGCCTCGCGTACGTTCCGGAAGCTCCATGCGCTCGTCCGGAAATTGAACGGTGACGGCCTTCGAGAGCATCGTCCGCAGCGTGACCCGCATCGCCTCGAGGATCCCGAGGGCGGGTATCCGGAACCGGCTGCGCTGCCGTTTCTCGACGGTGCGGATGGCCGAGTCATCGTGGATCCGAGTGCTCACAGCAGCACCTTATAGAGAGCGATGCCGAGCACGTTCAGCAGTCCGAGTGGGATGAGGAGCTTCCAGGCGAACTTCTGGAGCTGGTCCTCGCGCAGACGCGGCATCGTGAAGCGGACCCAGATGAAGAACACCCCGAAGGCCGTCACCTTGCCGAAGAACCACAGGATCGGCGGGAGGATGGGTCCGTTCCATCCGCCGAGGAAGAGCAGAGTGGCGAGGGCAGCCAGAGCCACGACGTGCGCGAACTCCGACATGTAGAAAAAGATGAATCGCATGCCGGAGTACTCGGTGTACGGGCCGGTGACGATCTCGGATTCGGCGACGGGCATGTCGAAGGGGTTCCACATCACCTCGGCGAACGAAGAGATGACGAACAAGCCGAAAGCGATCGCGCCAAAGGGGATGGGCCAGATCACGAAGGGCAAGGTCTGCGCCTCGACGATCTCGGTCAATGACAGGCTGCCCGCGAGCATGGCGACGGAAACTGCTCCGAGTACGACGGGCAGCTCGTAGGCGATGATCTGTCCAACCGCGCGCAGGCCACCAACGAGCGTGAACTTGCTGCGGGACGCGTAGGCCGCCATCACGATCGCGATCGCGGACAGCGCGGAGATCGCCAGGACGAATAACAGCCCCAGCTCCAGGTCGGCCCCAACGATGCCCGGCGCGACCGGGATAACAACGAACACGAGGAAGGCCGGGAAAAGCGCGATGAGCGGAGCCAGACGGAAGACCGGTCCGTCCGCCTGCGTCGGGACGATGTCCTCCTTCTGGATGGGCTTGAGGAACTCGGCGATGGGCTGACCGACACCGTGGAACCGTCCGGCGTACATCGGTCCCATGCGATTCATGATCCGCGAATGGATCTTCAGCACTCCGTAAAGAAGCACTCCGGTCGACAGGAGCGCACCGACGAAGATAACGACGGCGCTGACGGGAACGCGCGCCCATTCCGTCATCTATCGATATCCCCGACAACGAAATCGAGGCTGCCGAGGATCGCCACGATGTCTGGGAGGTAGGTGTCCTTCAATAAGAAAGGCAGCACGCTGACGTTCGAGAACGATCCGGTACGGATCTTCAAACGGTAGGGCTCCTTGGTACCGGTGGAGATCAGGTAGTAGCCGGTCTCGCCGCGCGGTCCGTCGGCGCGGATGTAGATCTCGCCGGCCGGAACCTTGAACAACCGTCCGACCCCGGTGTTGATGGGACCGGAGGGAAGGTTGTCGAGAGCCTGTTCGATGATGTTGCACGACTCCCACATCTCCCGGACGCGCTGCACGTACCGGTCGAAGCAGTCGCCCCGGGACCCGACCGGCACTTCGAAGGTGTAATCGCCGTAGCCGAGGTAGTCCTCTTCCTTCCGGGCGTCGGTGTCGACTCCCGACGCGCGCAGGTTAGGACCGGACACGCCGTAGTCGAGGGCCACGTCGGGCGGAAGGACCCCGATGCCTCGCGTGCGCTGGATGAATACATCGTTGTCGATGAGGAACTCGAGCCACTGCTCGATGCGCGTCCGGAAGTACTCGAGGATCGGAGGGATCTTCTCGTAGAACCCGATCGGGAAGTCCTCCTTCACGCCGCCGATACGCGCCCAATTCGTGTGCATGCGCTGCCCGGTGACCATCTCGAGGAGGTCGAGCGCATACTCGCGGTCGCGATAGCCGTACATGGGCGGGGTCAGGGCGCCGAGCTCGAGGCCGTAGACACCACAGAACATCGCGTGCGAGGCAAGCCGCGTGAGCTCGAAGAGGATCACGCGCTGCACCTCGGCGCGCTTGGGGATCTCGATCTCGGCCAGCTTCTCGCAGGCGATGCAGTACGGCACCTCGTTGCAGAAGCCGGACACCCAGTCGAGCCGGTTGAAGAGCGCCGTGTTCTGCAGCGGGGTCCGCTGCTCGGCGAGCTTCTCGAAAGCGCGGTGCATGTAACCGAGGACGGGATCGGCTTCCACCACTCTTTCGCCGTCGAGCCGCACAACGACCCGGAGCACTCCATGCGTCGAAGGGTGCTGGGGGCCGATGTTGAGAACCATGTCCCCGGTGGACAGGTCGTGCTCGGTGATGGCGGTGAAGAATCCGCGCGTTTCGACATCGCCCGGGTTAGCGGTTCCTGGGATATTGGTCATCGCGCTATCCAGAGAAGAAGTCGCCCGGCCAGGGCTTCTCGATGCGAGCGCGCAGGACCTCGTCCTTGCGCATCGGGAACCCTTCTTGCCAATCGGCGAGCAGAAGGCGCCGCAGCCGCGGGTGTCCGGCGAACACGATCCCGAACAGCTCCCACGTCTCGCGTTCGTGCCAGTCCGCTCCGGCGTACACGGTGACCGCCGTTTCGACGCGCGGGTTCGACCTCGGCACCTCGCACTTGAGGGTGACGCGGGCGCGACGAGCAAGCGAGTACACGTGGTCCAGGACCTCGAGCTTCTCGTCGTCCGGCCAGTCGACGCCACAACAGAAGGAGTAGAAGTCGAACCCGAGCGTCTTGAGAACGGCCAGGGATCCGGCGCGCTCGGAAGCCGGGACGCGAACGATGAGCTGTCCATGACTCTCGGCTACTTCGAGTGCGGCCTCACCGAGCCGCGAGCGTATCTCTGAAGCGACGTCGTCCGGCGCGGTGACCGTGTCAGACACTCAGTCGCTCCTTGAGCGACTCATGCTGGATGCGCTCTTGGAGCTTCATGACGCCGTCGAGAAGAGCTTCGGGACGCGGCGGACACCCGGGCACGTAAACGTCGACCGGCATGTACTGATCGATCCCCTTGGCCACGGAATAGGAGTCCCAGTAAGGACCACCGGAGTTCGAGCACGACCCGAAGCTGATGCAGTATTTCGGCTCCGGCATCTGTTCCCATACGCGGATGATCGAGGGGATCATCTTGTCGACACACGTACCGGCAACGATCATGACGTCGGCCTGGCGCGGGGACGCAGGAAGCGGGATCACCCCGAATCGCATGATGTCGTGGCGCGGCATCATCGATGCCGCCATCTCGATCGCGCAGCAGGCCAGACCGAACTGGAGCGTCCATAGGGAGTATTTGCGTCCCCAGTTGAGCGTGTACTTCAGCGGCCTGGGGAGCTCGACCTGGTCGAGGAGCGCCATCTAGATCACGCCCAGTCCAGGACGCGACGGCCCCAGGCATAGGCCAGCCCGAACAGCAGGATCACGACGAACAGGATCATCTCGACGACCGCGAACAGCCCGAGCTGCTCGTAGGTGACGGCCCAGGGGAAGAGGAAGAGGGCCTCGACGTCAAAGACGACGAACAGGAACGCGAAGATGTAATACCGGACGTTCGGCTGCTTCCATGACTCGCCGACGGCGTCGATGCCGCACTCGTAGATGGAGAGTTTTTCCCAGTTGGGCCGCTGGGGGCGGAGGAGGCGCCAGGCGACGAAGGTGCCGACGCCGAAAGCGAGGATGACGATGCCCAGGGCGGCGACGGCCGCATAGCTCACGTAGTAGTCGGTCACCGCTCACTCCCAGCTTGTGAACGCTTTCTCAATCCTATAACGGCCCGCAGTAGGGGGCATGCTAGCGCCTACGGCCCGAAGGCCGTCGCCTTCTCGGCCAGCGAAAGGAAGAATCCCGGCGCGACGCCCGCGGCGATCACCACGGCCGCGCAGATCGCGATCGCCGCGCGCAGACCCACCGATCGATCCAGCGGCATCTCGTCGCCCGGGATCGGATCCTGCATGAACATAACCACGGCCACACGGATGTAGAAGAAGGCCGCCACGACGCTGCCCGCAACGGCCACCACCGGCAGCCAGGTCTGGTCGGCCCGGATGGCCGCGAAGAACACGTACCACTTGGCCCAGAACCCTCCTGTCGGCGGCATCCCGGCTAGAGAGAAGAGGAAGAAGGCGAACAGAGCAGCCGCCGCCGGACGCTTCACGCCCAGCCCCGAGTACTTCGTGATGTGGACGCGCTCGCCGCCGTTGTCCTTGAACAGCATCACGCTCGCGAAGGCTCCGATCGTCATCGCCGTGTACACGAGCAGGTAAAGAAGGGCGGCGGCGACGCCACTGCGGTTGGCCGCCACCACGGCGATGGCTATGAAGCCCGCATGCGAGATAGACGAGTACGCCAGCATGCGTTTGATGTCGGTCTGCGCGACGGCCACCACCGACGCGAAGATGATCGTGAGCACGGTCAGGATGGAGAGCGCGGGTTGCCAGTCCCAGCGCAGGGCCGGCAGCGACAAGACGAGCACCCGGATCAGAGCAGCGAACGCCGCCGCCTTCGTTGCGCCGGCCATGAACGCCGTGACCGGAGTTGGAGCGCCCTGGTACGCGTCCGGTGTCCACATGTGGAACGGGACCATCGACGCCTTGAACCCGAGACCAACGGCCAGCAAGGCAACGGCAACGCCGGCCAGGCGGAAGTCGTCCAGGCCCCCGACCGACGCGATCGCTCGGATCCGGACGAGGTTGGTGGTTCCCGTCCCGCCGAAAACAAATGCGATGCCGTACAGGAGAAAGGCGGACGCGAACGCGCCGAGCAGGAAGTACTTCATCGACGCTTCCTGAGCCTCGAGTCGCCCGCGCTCGAAACCGGCCATAACGTAGAGCGCCAGCGACAAGAGCTCAACCGAGATGAAGACCATGATCAGATCGGTGGAGACGCTGAGTAGCGTCATCCCGGTCGTCGAAAGCAAGAGCAACGCGTAGAACTCGGACCGATCGATACCTCGAGGACGCAGGTAGCCGGGCGCCGTGAGCGTGGCGAGCGCCCCCGCCCCGAGGATCACCCAGCGGGCGAAGACCCCGAACGAGTCCGAGACGACCATGCCCCCAAGTGCCAGTTGCGCGGGCGCACCCCACTGCTCGTAGGCGACTATCCCGGCCGCGATAAGGGTGACGAGCGTGATGGCCGCGAGGTGAGGTCCCCGCTGTTGTGGAACGGCCGCGTCGATCAGCAGGATGAATATCGCCCCGCCCACGAGCACGAGCTCGGGGAGCAGAACGGTCCAGGCTTCGGTCCCCGGCTGCATTATGGCCCGCCCGCCCCGCCCGCCCCGCCCGTCAGGGACGACAGCGTCTTGGCCACGGCCGGCTCCATGCGTTCGAGCAACGGCTGCGGCCAGACGCCGATGACAACGATCAGCACGACCAACGGCGCGAGCACCAAGCGCTCGCGGGTTGTGAGGTCCTTGAACACGCGATTCTCATCGGACGTCACAGGTCCGTGGAACGTGCGTTGGTATGCCCAGAGCAAGTACAGCGCCGCTCCAACGACGCCGCCGGCACCGAGGATCGCGGCGAGCCGGTTGGCTTGGAACGTACCGGACAGGATGAAGAACTCTCCGACGAACCCGTTGAGTCCCGGGAGCCCGAGCGAAGCGAGCGCGACGATGAGAAAAACACCGGAGTAGACGGGCGCCACGGATCCGATCCCACCGAAATCCTCGATGGCTCGCGTATGGCGGCGCTCGTAGAGCATGCCGACGAGCAGGAAGAGTGCGCCCGTCGACAGTCCGTGATTGACCATCTGGATCATCGATCCCTGTGCGCCTTGGAGCGTGAACGCGAAGAGGCCAAGCAGCACGAAGCCGAGGTGACTTACCGATGAGTACGCAACGAGTCGCTTCAGGTCCGACTGCACGGCGGAGACGGCCGCTCCGTACAAGATCCCGACGACCGCGGCCGCCATCATGTACGGCGCAGCTTCGCGGGCTATCTCCGGGAACAGAGGAAGCGAGAAGCGGATGAAGCCGTACGTGCCCATCTTCAGAAGGACCCCGGCCAAGATCACCGAACCGGTCGTCGGGGCTTCGGTGTGCGCGTCCGGGAGCCAGGTGTGGAAGGGAAACACCGGAACCTTGATCGCGAAGGCGATGGCCAGTGCCGCAAAGATCCACGCCTGGGTCCCGAGCGCAAGGTTCGGCGCAACGTCCAGGAACCGGAGGTAGGAGAAGGTCGCCTCGCTCGCTTGACCCCGCACGGCGATATGAAGCGCAACGATCCCGACCAGCATGAGAAGTCCGCCGGCGAGCGTGAACAGGAAGAACTTGATCGTTGCATAGATGCGCCGCTCGTAGCCCCAGATGCCGATCAGCAGGTACATGGGGATGAGGACGGCTTCCCAGAAGATGTAGAAGAGCACGAGGTCGAGGGCGAGGAAGACGCCGAGGATCGCCCATTCGGTCAAAAGCAGAGCGATCACGTATTCCTTGACGCGCTTGTTCACCGAGCCCGAAGCCAGAAAGCAGATCGGGAAGAGGAGTGCGGTCAGCATCACAAGGAAGAGCGAGATACCGTCGACGCCCAGGTGGTAGTCGATCCCCCAGTCCGCAACCCACGGCAGCTTCTCTACGAGCTGGAACCCGGGATCGCCGCTCTCGAACTTGGCGAACACCACGAGGGATGCACCGAACGCGAGGAGCGACACGATCAGGCCGAGGCGCTTCAGCAGCTCGTCCTGACGCGGCGCGATCGCGACGAGAACTGTGCCGGCCAGCGGCAGGAACAGCAAAAGGGTGAGCCAGGGGAAGTTCGACATCTATCCGGCCCGCAGGACTACGTAGAGGATGATGAGCGCAGCGCCACCGAACACGCCCACGGCGTAATTGCGGACGAAGCCCGTCTGGAGTCCGCGCAATGATCCGGCGGCGCGGCTGACCAATGTGCCGACACCGTTGACCGCCCCGTCGACAACGCGTCGATCGAACACGCCGGCGAGGAAAGATGCAAGGAGTCGAACCGGTGCAACGAAAGCGGTTGCGTAGATCTCGTCCACGAAGAACTTCTGGCGCACCAAAGTGTTGAGAGGGCCGATGCGCTTGCGAACGGCTTCACGCCTCTCGAGGTCGACCCCGTAGATCCACCACGCCGCGAGAACTCCGACCGCGGCCAAAGCCCACATCACGATCAGGACACCGGCGGCTTCTTCGTGGGCCGCCTCGCCGACGACGGGCCCGAGGAAGTGATCGAGCATCGCGGCGCGGGGAAGCTCGCCCGGAAGGTTGAGAACGGCGCCGAATATGGCGGCCGCGGCGAGGAGGACCATGGGCAGCACCATCACGCCGGGCGATCCGTGCGGATGCGTCCCCTCGGACCAGCGTTGCCTTCCGAAGAACGTGAGGAACAGAAGCCGGCTCATGTAGAAGGCCGTGCACAGCGCAGCGACCGCGCCGACACCGAACAGCACCGTATGACCCTCAGACCACACCGACGCCATGATCGCGTCCTTCGAGAAGAAGCCGGAGAAGGGAAGAAGGCCGGTGATAGCACCCCAGCCGACGAACATGACTCCGAACGTCCACGGGATCGCCTTCCTCAGGCCTCCCATGCGATCGAGCGCCGTTTCACCGCCGAGCGCGTGCATCACCGAGCCCGCACCGAGGAAGAGAAGAGCCTTGAAGAACGCGTGCGTAACGAGATGGAACATCGCAGCTCCGTATGCACCGACACCGGCGGCCAAGAACATGAACCCGAGCTGGCTGATCGTCGAATACGCGAGGACGCGCTTGATGTCGTCTTCGGCCATCGCGAGGATCGCGGCGTAGAGCGCCGTGGCGACGCCGACTGTGGCGACGACCAGCGCGGCAACTTCCGCGAATTCGTAAAGCGGGTTGAGCCGGACGACGAGATAGACACCGGCCGTCACCATGGTCGCCGCGTGGATGAGAGCCGACACCGGAGTCGGGCCTTCCATCGCGTCCGGCAGCCAGACGTACAACGGGAGCTGCGCCGACTTTCCGACCGCGCCGGCGAACAGCAGGAGCGCAGCCGCCGTTGCCGTCCCGGTGGCCAGACCCCCCTCGGCGGCGGCCCGGTTTATCGCGGGGATCTCGAATGAGCCGATCGCTGCGAAGAGCACGAAGAGCCCGATGAGCATCGCGGTGTCGCCGATCCGCGTGGTGATGAACGCCTTTTTCGCGGCGGTGGCTGCCGCCGGCTTCTCGAACCAGAAGCCGATCAAGAGGTACGAGCACAGTCCGACAAGCTCCCATCCCGCGTAGAGGAGCAGGAGGTTGTCGGCCAGCACGAGGAGCAACATCGAGAAGACGAAAAGGTTCAGGTATGCGAAGAAGCGCGGGAATCTTGGGTCGTCGTGCATATAGCCCACGGAGTAGACGTGGATGAGGAAACCGACGCCGGTAACGGTGAGCGCCATGACCGCGGCGAGAGGATCCCAGCGAAGGTCGACTCCGATGTCCAGAGGGCCGATGCCCGCCCACGTGAACAGGTGAACCTGCTCCGATCGGCCGCCGGCGTCGAGCGTGACCAGCCAGAGAAACGAAACCGCGGCGGCCATGAAGGCCAGGGCGATGGCCGCCGAGCCGAGAACGCCGGAAGCGCGTCCGACCCGGCGTCCCGACGTCATGAGGACAAGCGCGCCGGCCAGCGGGGCCGCGAGGATCAACCAGGTTAGGTTCACTCGCTCAGCCCCGGAGCATCGATAGGTCGTCGACGTTGGCGCTGTGCCGTCGCCGGAAGATGGAAACGATGATCGCGAGCCCAACCGCCACTTCGGCTGCGGCCACGATAAGGACGAACAGAACGATCACGTGGCCCTCGACGTTGCCGTGCATACGCGCGAAGGCAACGAACGCGATGTTGACCGAGTTGAGCATCAGTTCGATGCACATGAACAGCACGAGTGCGTTCCGGCGGACGAGGACGCCGATGGCGCCGGTGACGAACAGGAGCATCGAAAGTCCGACGTAGTGGGCTGGTGTGGGCGTTCGGCCTCGAAAGACGATGGCCGCGATCACGACGAGAACGGCGAAAGCGACAAGCGGGCGGAGCAACCCTCGTCGCTCGGGTTCCGATGGAGGAGCCGACGGTGTCACGGGGGCCGGTTGGTCGGTCACGTCACCTCGGCTTGCGTTTGGCGAGCATGAGGATGCCGATCGTGGCGACGAGCAGGAGCAGGCCCGTCACCTCGAAGGGAAGCAGGTACTGCTGGAAGAGCACACCGCCGATGAACTCGGCCGAGCCGAAGCCCTCGGCCACGTCCGGAAGCGGCGACGCAAGGGTCGCCGTCGAAAGAGCGGCCGCCAGCGATCCCACGATGACGATGGCGACGATGCCTCCGACGGCCAGCTGTCTGGTCTGGAAGCGCCTCGGTTCGTTCAGCACCTCGTTTCGGTCCACGCCGAGAAGCATGATCACGAAAAGGAACAAGATCACGATCGCGCCCGCGTAGACGATGATCTGCGCGACGAACAGGAACTCGGCTCCCAGCGCCAGGAACAAGACCGCGACGGCGAGAAGGTTCAGCACGAGAAGCAGCGCGGCGTGGACGGAGTTGCGCTGAACGATCATGGCGACGCCGGCGCCGAGCGCGATCGCTCCGAACACGACGAAGAGCGTCACTTCGTGTCCTCGGTCTCGTAGGGTCCCCGCCACGATTCCGTCGGCAGCCAAACGACCGGAACATCGATCGCCTCCGAATCGGGCTCTCCGACGTTGTCGTGGAGACTTCCGACGCCGGGCTGTTCCATCTCGCTCTGGGAAAGGATGATCGGGTCGCCGATGTACCCGAGCTTTCGCCACTCGACCGAAGGAGGCGGCTCCAGCAGCTCTTCCTTCGTATAGATGAGGGAGCTCCGAGACGTTCCCGTGAACTCGAAGAACGACGTCATCGTGATCGCGTCGGTGGGACATGCCTCGACGCACAGGCCGCAGAAGATGCACCGGAGCATGTTGATCTCGTAGACCGCCGCGTATCGCTCACCGGGCGAGATCGGGTTGTCCTTGGGGTTCTCGGCTCCCCAGACCAAGATCGCGTCGGCCGGACAAGCACCGGCGCACAGCTCACATCCGATGCATTTCTCCATGCCGTTTTCGTAGCGGTTGAGTATGTGGCGTCCGTGCATCCGCGGTGGGGGCACCCGGCGCTCGAAGGGGAACTCGACGGTGTCCGCCCGCCGGAAGAGCATGTGGCTCAACGTGATCCACATGCCTTTGGCGATCGCGATCACACCCTCGATCGGACCCTGGCGCACCTGGCTCAAGGCGTCTTCGCCTCCTCTTTGGCCTCTCGATTCGGGGCGAACGCGCCCACGATGACCAATCCGAGCAGCGCCCCGACGACCCAGAGGATCCAGCGCCGGAAGTCGACGATGCGCGCCGCGGCCGAGATCGGGATCCAGACGATCCCGATCGGGATGAGGAACTTCCAACCGATGTTCATCAGCTGGTCGTAGCGGAGCCGGGGCAGGGATGCGCGGATCCAGAAGAAGAAGAAGATGAAGACGCTCGTCTTCAGCAGGTACCAGACCACCGGCCAGAGCGCGGGCAGGAACGCGAAGCGCGGGCCGTTCCACCCTCCCCAGAACAGAGTGACGGCGATCGAGGAGATCGTGACGATGTGCATGTACTCGGCCATGAAAAACATCATGAACTTGATGCCGGAATATTCCGTGTGGTACCCGGCGACCAATTCCGTCTCCGCTTCCGGAAGATCGAACGGCGCGCGGTTCGTCTCGGCGATACCGGCCAGCAAGAAGATCAGGAAGGCCGGAATCTGCGCTCCGATGAACCACGAGTCTTGCTGCGCCTGAACGATCCCGCGCGTCGACATCGTTCCGGCGTAAAGGATCACGGGCACGACGGAAAGACCCATCGCTATCTCGTAGCTGATCATCTGCGCGCTCGAACGTACGGCACCGATGAGTGGGTACTTCGACCCGGACGACCATCCGGCCAGCGCGATCCCGTAAACGGCGATGGAGCCCATTGCTAAGAAGAAGAGGATGCCGACGTTGAGATCGGCCAGCTGCAGCGTGATCTCGCGGCCCCCGATCGTGATCGTGTCGCCGAAGGGAACGACGGTGAAGGCGAGGAAAGCCGGGACGGCCGAGACGATCGGCGCAAGCCGGTAGACGATCTTGTCCGCGGCGGTCGGGAGGATGTCCTCCTTCATCAGGAGCTTCACTCCGTCGGCCAGCGACTGGAGGATCCCGTACGGTCCGGCCTGATTAGGACCGACGCGCGACTGCATGTCCGAGAGGATCTTGCGTTCGGCCCAAACGACGATGGCGAGCAAGACGTTGAGCAGAAGGAAGACGATGATCGTCTTGGCGGCGATGATCGCGATGTCGATCCAGTCCATC
Source organism: Actinomycetota bacterium (assembly GCA_040905525.1). GTDB lineage: Bacteria > Actinomycetota > JAICYB01 > JAICYB01 > JAICYB01 > JBBDRJ01. The sequence continues at coordinate 199,831 of JBBDRJ010000013.1, read as the reverse complement.
AGACAGGCTCCACCGTCACGGACGGGTTGAGGTCGTCCCAGGAGATGAGCGCCTGGGCCGTAGTGCCCCACTGCGCCCACGGAACGAAGGCGACGCCCTCGCGGATGCCCTTGGAGATCTGCGCGTTAGTAGTCAGCGATCCGTGCGCCGACGAGACGCGAACGCTCTGACCGTCGGCGACGCCGGCGAGTTCGGCGTCGGCGGGATTCAGCTCGACGAACGCTCCCGGCGTGAGTTCCCGCAATCCTGCGGTATCCCTGATCCGCGATCCGTCGTCGTATAGAAGCCGGTAAGTGAGCAGCCTTAGGCCACTACCCAGGACTTCGGTGTTGGTGTTGGTCTTGGGGTTGCTTTCGGTATTCGGCGCTTGCGCCGCCTTTGCCTCTTCCAACACCGCATCCAACTCGCTCTTCACGGCTGCAGCGGTGCGACACCCGATGGGCTTTCCGAGTCGCCTCGCAACCTCGGCCAGGATCGCGTAGTCGGCGCGCGCCGCGCCGGGTGGATCGACGGCAGCCTTGACACCTTGTCGCCGACCTTCCCAGTTCGTCAGCGTGCCGTCGCGCTCGACGAACGTAGCGCCGGGAAGCACGACGTCCGCGTGCTCGAGCAGCGGCGACCACTGCACGTCCTGCACGACCAGGAACGGCACCTTCTCTAGTGCCAGCCGTCCGAGGTTCGCATCCGCTACGTCGTGGGTGACGTCGGCGGCCACGAGCCACAACGCGTGCAAGCCTCCATCCGCCGCGGCGCGCAGCATCCCGGCCGTGTCGAGTCCTTTCTCCGGCGCCGGCTTCCAGCCGGGCAGGAGCTCGGGGTGTGCGCCGGCCGCAAGCGCTCCGTACTCGCCGGCGCGCCGCGGCAACCAGCCGAAACGGGCACCCGTGCGCTCGGCCACCGCTCGCCAAGCCGAGACGGTCTCCGGCGTGCACATACGGGGGCCGAGCAGGATCACCGCACGCTCGGCGTCGGTCAGCGCTTTGCTCACGACTTGGAGATCGGCTTCGTCGAGCGAAGCCTCGGTTCCCGGCAACGGCTGCACGAAGACGTCCGCGAACTCCGAAAGCGCGATCTCGCGCTGGTGAACGATCGCCGTGCGCAGGCCGCGCTTCGTCGCCGCGATACGAAGGCGCAGGAACAGGATCGGCAGCTCCTCGCGGACATCGCACCCGACGAGCGCGACGAGATCGGAACCGAGGACGTCGTCGTAGGTGAGCGAGGGCAGAACAAGCTCGGATGCGCTCATGCCAGGCTCGAAGCGGTGGTCGACGTTGTTGGTGCCGAGCGCTTCGCGGGCGAGCTTTTGGGCAGCGTAGGCGTCTTCGTCACAGACCGAGCCGCCGACGATCACGCCCGCTTGCGCCTCACCGCTCATTACGGGAGCCAGTCCGGTGGCCAGCGCTTCGAAAGCCTCATTCCACGTCACGGCGAAGAGGTCGTCGCCGCGACGAACCAGCGGTTGCGTGAGCCGGTCGGGAGAGGAGATGTAGGCGTTCGCGTAGCGACCCTTGTCGCACAGCCACTCCTGGTTGGTCGCTTCGTTAGTGGCTGCGGAGAAACGAACAACGTTTCCGTCCTGGACACGAACGCCGACGTGCAGGCTGCATCCGCTGGCGCAGAGATTGCACGTCGAGCCCACATTGTGGACGTCCCACGGCCGCGCGCGGAATCGGTACTCCGTGCTCGTGAGAGCGCCGACGGGACAGATCTGAACCGTGTTCCCGCTGAAATACGAATCGAAGGCCTCGCCTTCGAATGGGAAGATATAGGCGCGCGACCCCCGTTCCATCACGCCGATCAAGGTGTCGCCGGAGAGCTCCTCGCAGAAGCGCGTGCACCGGTAGCACAGGATGCAGCGCTCGCGGTCGAGCTTTATGAGTGGCGAGATCGGTACCGCCTTCTCGAAGCGACGTTTGGCTTCGACGAAGCGGGACTCGGCCGCACCGTAGTCCTGGGTCTGGTCCTGCAGCGGACACTCGCCCCCGCGGTCGCAGATCGGGCAGTCCAGCGGGTGGTTGATGAGAAGGAACTCGAGGACACCCTGCTGCGCCTCGCGAACGTCGGCGTTGGCAAACTGTGTCTGGACGACCATGCCGTCGGCCACTCGGGTCGTGCACGCCGTCTGCGGTTTTGGGGGGCCGGGTTGCAGGTTTATCAGGCACATACGGCACGCGCCGACGGGATCCATCCGCGGGTGGTAGCAGAAGTACGGGATGTAGATCCCGGCACGCTTTGCGACCTCGATCAGGAGCTCGCCAGGCGAGCAGCCGATCTCCTTGCCGTCGATCGTGACGGTGATCGTTCCCTGCTTGATGTCCGTCATGTGGTGCCCACCGTCTCGAGGGACACCCCCGAACCGCCGGGTGCGGGTTCCTGCTTCATCGGACATGCCCCGAGCCGCACGTGCTCGGAGTACTCGTCGAAGAAATACTTGAGCGAAGAGAGCACGGGGCCCGCCGCGAAATCGGCGAGCGCGCACAAGGTCTTGCCGGCCATGTTCTTGCTGACGCTTGACAGAAGGGCGAGGTCGCGCGCCGTGCCCGATCCGTGCTCTATCCGCTCGAGCACCTGGGCGAGCCAGCTCGTGCCTTCGCGGCACGGTGTGCACTTACCGCATGACTCGTGCTCGTAGAAGATCATCCAGCGAGCCACGGCGCGGACGATGCACATCGTCTTCGGGATCACGATGATGGCCGTTGCCCCGAGGACCGACCCGGCCTCAGGGAGCGACTCGTAGTCCATGCCCACGTCGAGGTGGGATTCGATGAGCATGGGTGTCGATGAGCCGCCCGGACAGAACGCTTTCAGTCCTCGGTCGTCTACTCCCCCGGCCAGCTCGATGCACTCGCGCACCGTCGTGCCCATCGGAACTTCGATGTTCCGCGGAGAACGCACGGCTCCCGAGACGCTCACCACGGCCGTGCCCGGCGACTTCTCGGTTCCCCATTGGCGGAACCAATCGACACCGTTGCGCACGATCGGCCCGGCGTTCATCAGCGTCTGCGTGTTGTTGACGACGGTCGGCGACGCATACAGGCCTTCGACGGCCGGGAACGGGGGCCGGGAACGCGGCATTCCGCGGTAGCCCTCTAGGGACTCGAGCAGCGCCGTTTCCTCCCCGCAGATGTACCCGCCCGCACCGCGGTGCAGAACGATGTCGCACGAGAAGTCGGTGTCGAAGATGTTCTCGCCGAGGAATCCGCGACCGTAGGCATCGCGGATGGCCCGCTCGAGTCTTTCGTGGGCACCGACGAACTCGCCGCGGCAGTAGATGAACGCCTTCTTGCCGCCGATCGCATACGAAGCGACGGCGAGCCCCTCGAGGAGCGCGTGCGGGTCGGTCTCCATCATCTCGCGGTCGTGCCATGCACCCGGCTCCCCTTCGTCGCAGTTGGCCACGACGTAGCGCGGCTTCGCAGAGTCCTTAGGGATGAACGACCACTTGCGTCCCGTGGGAAAGCCCGCGCCGCCGCGTCCGCGCAATCCCGACGCGTCGACCACGTCGATGACCTCCTGCGGCTTCATCTCGGTCACGGCTTTGCGCAGGCCTTCGTAGCCGTCGGTGTCGAGGTAGTGCTCGATCGAGTAGGACTCGGGATGACCGCGTCGCTTGAAGATGACCTCGGAGGTTTCAGGCATCGGCCGGGGTCACCTCCGGTAGTTTCGCGTCCGCACGAAGCTCGTCGATAACGTCGGTGAGCTCCCGGCCCCCGCGCAATGCCTCGCACAAGCGGATCGACCGCTGCGCCGTGAGGTTCGGAACGTCCCGATAGTTCACCTGTGCCGCCGGCGCCGCGCCGCAGTAGGCAAGACATTCCACCTGTTCCCACGACATGAGTCCGTCCGAAGTCGTCTCGTGCTCGGGACCGACGAGCTCGCGCAGCTTGGCGGCCGCGTCGTCGGCGCCGAACATCGAGCAACCCGGTTCGGTGCACAGCGAGATCAAGTACTTCCCGGGGTGCTTGCGCTTGAACATCGTGTAGAACGTCACGACCCCGGCGACGTCCGCGGAGCTCAACCCAAGCAGGTCTCCGACCTCGCGGATGACGTCGTCGGTGATGTACCCGACTTCGTCCTGCGCATCGTGGAGAAGCATGATGAGCGCGGATCGCTTGACCGGATAGCGTCCCATGACCTCTTCGGCGCGCGTGTAGAAGGCATCCGACAGAACGCGGGCGCTCACCGGTCGACGTCCCCCATGAGCGGATCGATCGAAGCGAGGATCGCGATGAGATCGGCAAGCAGACATCCGGGCGCGATGAGGTGCAGCACTTGCAGGTTGGTGAAGGACGGTCCCCGTATGTGCAGTCGCCAGGGGCGTCCCCTGCCGTCGGACGCAACGAAATGCGCAAGCTCGCCGCGCGGGCTCTCGACGGCCGAGTAGACCTCACCGGCCGGAACGTGCGGACCCTCGGTGAAGAGCTTGAAGTGGTGGATGACGGCTTCCATCGAGACCGGGAGCCGGTTCCGCGGCGGAGGCACTAGCTTTCCGGCTGCGCGGAACTCGCCTTCGGGCAAGCCTTCGAGCGCCTGCTTCGCGATCTTGGCCGATTCCCGCATCTCCGCCATCCGGAGGAGGTACCGGTCGTAACAATCTCCGTTGGTTCCGACAGGGACGTCGAAATCGAATCGGTCGTAAGGCAAGTAGTTGGTCTTCTTTCGCAGATCGTGCGCGACCCCCGAGGCGCGCAGGTTCGGACCGGTAACCCCGAGCCCGATCGCGTCCTCCGCCTTGAGGATGCCTATGCCCTTGTTTCGCTGCACCCAGATCGGATTGGAGGACAGGAAGTTCTCGTACTCGTCGAACCGCTGCGGGAGCAGGTCGAGCAGCTCGCGGATCATCCCGTAGTGCTCGGGACGAAAGTCCATGTTCACGCCACCGGGTCGGATGTAGGCGTGGTTCATGCGCAGGCCGGTAATAGCCTGATACAGGTCGAGGATCATCTCTCGCTCGCGGAATGCGAACGTCGCCATCGACAGAGCGCCGAGCTCGAGGCCACCGGTTGCCAGCCATACAAGGTGCGAAGAGATGCGATTGAGCTCGCACATCAGGACGCGGATCCACTGCGCGCGCGGGGGCACATCGACTCCGACGAGCTTCTCCACCGCGAGGGCGTAGGCGAGCTCGTTGTAGAACGGCGACAGGTAGTCGGCGCGGGTGACGTCGGTCACCACTTGGATCCAGTTCAGCGTCTCTGCTTGCTTCTCGATCCCCGTGTGCAGGTAGCCGATGATCGGCTCGATCGACACGATCGTCTCGCCGGCGACCTCAACGCGAAGTCTTAGAACACCGTGCGTGGACGGGTGTTGGGGGCCCATGTTGACCCGCATCGTCTCGTCCTCGACCCAGAGGTCGCGCACTTCCGATTCGTCGGACGGCGTCACCGTGCTTACGTCGCTCATCCCTCTAAACCTTCTTCGGATCCTCCGGCCGGGGGTTGGGGCTCTTTGCGGCCGACGCCGGTGGCCGGCGGGCCGGTCCACGTCATGTGCGACATCCGTCCGCGATCGCTGCGAAGACGCACCGGCACACCTCCGGCGGCCGGGCGGCTGGAGGCGGGGACTAGGTTCTCGCCGATGTACGCGGGCTCGATCCGGTACTCGACCGGTACGCCGCCCACCGGGTAGTCCTTCCGTAACGGATGGCCGATCCACTCTTCGGGCATGAGGATCCGGCGAAGATCGGGATGACCGGTGAAAACGATCCCGAAGAAGTCATAGACCTCGCGCTCGTGCCAGTTGGCTCCCGGGTACACGGCGACGGCCGATGGAACCTTCGGCTCGTCGTCGTCGGGCAGCGGCACCTTCACTCGCAGCCTTTCCATCCGGTCGAGGGAAAGGAGGTGATAGTTCACGTCGTACCGGGGTTCGCGCGGGAGCCAGTCGACCGCACAGACGTCGGTGAGCATCTCGAAGCCGAATTCGTCACGCGCTAGCTGGAGCACGTCCACGAGATGGGTCGCCGGCGACACGAGCACCTCGATGCCGAGGCCGGCCTCCGTCGAGAAGACGGCGGGCTCGGGAATTCGTTCACGAACCCGATCGGCTAGTTCCGTAAGCCGCTCCATGGCCGCCTTACCGAGCGCTACCCAGCTTGAGGGGCTCTTTGGAGATCTGACGGTGGAGCTGGAAGATCCCGGCCATCAGGATCTCCGGTGTCGGAGGGCAGCCGGGGACGTAGATGTCGACCGGCACGATCTGGTCGACGCCCTGAAGGATCGCGTAGTTGTTGAACATTCCGCCGCATGAGGCGCACGCGCCCATCGATATGACCCACTTCGGTTCGGTCATCTGGTCGTAGATCTGCCGCAGGACGGGAGCCATCTTCTGCGAGACACGTCCGGCGACGATCATCAGATCGGCCTGACGCGGCGAAGCGGCGAAGCGCTCCATCCCGAATCGCGACAGGTCGTGGCGCGGCGCGACGGTCTGCATCATCTCGATCGCACAGCACGCGAGGCCGAACGTCGCCGGCCAGACGGAGTTCTTGCGGCCCCAGTTGACGAGCTTTTCGAGGGACAGCGTGACGATCGCCGGAAGGCGTTCCTCTAGTCCCATTCCAGGCCCCCGTTCCGCCACTCGTAAACGAACGCCACGAGCAGCAAGAAGATGAACACGCTCATCGCGATCAGGGAATAGGCCGGGAAGGCTCGGAAGCTAACCGCCCATGGGAAGAACAAGATCACTTCGACGTCGAAGATCACGAAAAGCATCGCGACGAGGTAGAAGCGGACGGGGAATCGCTCGGCCTTGGGATCTATCTCGGTGATGCCGCACTCGTACGGCATCAGCTTCTGGGGGGTCGGGTCCTTCGGAGAGATCGCCCGCGATGCCGACACAGAAACGACCGCGAAAGCACCGGCCAGTCCGAGCATGAAGGCGATGGGCAGGTAGCTCGCGAGCACTCATACCCCCTCTAGTCGAGCCCCCACGGTAGTTGCGGCCCGAAAGGCGCGGCAACCAGCTGCGGGTTCGTCGCGCTCATCGCTTCGGGCTCACCTCCGCCCAGGCATCCCGGGAACATGGACTTTGTGATTCTGTTCACAAGCTTAGCCCCGGGAAGGGGCGAGGTCAAAGTGGCCGGGTGCTAACCGAGCTTGATTATCGAGGCTGCGCGGAGCATGCCCCGGACCAGTGCGTCGCCGGATCCGCCCCCCTGCTCGTGATAAAGGTTCGCGAGCATCTTGAACGCGAACTCCATCACCGGAGGTATGCGCATGCCGACAACGGTCAACGAGCGCATGATCCGCGGCCGGCCGATCAACCTCACGAAGGTCCGGGCCAACCGGTAGTACGGACCCCAGAGCTCGTCGAGGCGCTCCGCGTATTCGTGAAGATCGCCGGGCCCCCCTCCGGCGATCGCACGGAGCGCAACGTCGGCGCCGATGACCCCGGACTCGACGGCTTCGGAGATGCCTTCGCCGTTGAACGGGTTGATCACTCCGGCGGCGTCTCCGCACGCGATCACGCCGGGGCGCCATGGCGGCCAAACCGAAAGGCCCATGGGCAGGCGCCAGCCCTTGAGCTGACCGCTTTCGCGCAACGACGACAGATCGGGAAGCTCCCAGGCGGGCGGAAGTGCCCGCATGAAGACTTCCATCAGGTGCGCGTTGTTGACCTTCTGCCAGTCCTTGTATGTGGACAGAACTCCGACACCGACGTTGATGCGGCCCGTCTCAGAACTGCTCGACCCCCGCCCCATCGGGAAGATCCACCCGTAGCCGGGAAGTAGAGCGCCGTTATCCCGGAGCTCGAGGAAGCTCTCGATGACGCCATCGTCGCCGGCCGGACGCTTCGCCTCGAAGTGCGCGCGCATCGCCGCAGCCACCGGACGCTTTGGATCCATCACCATTCCGAGCGCGCGTCCGATGCGCGAGGACGCGCCGTCGGCGGCGATCAAGACCGGTGCACGCAGGTCCTCCGTGGTTCCGTTGTGGCTCACGGTCACTCCGCGCACGACACCGCCTTCGACGATGGGCCCTACGACTCCCGTGCCTTCACGCACCTCGGCGCCGGCGGATTCGGCGTGACGCAAGAGCATCTCGTCGAGGTCGGTCCGGGCGATGACGTAGCCGTGGTCGGGGAATGAGTCGGAGCCGGGCCAGTCGAACGTCAGCGTTCTTTCGGCGCCGTGGATGCGGAGCTTGTCCACGCGGTTGAAGCGCTTGAGCTCGTTGCCGAGACCGAGTGCGTCTATCGACGCAACGGCGCGCGGCGTAAGGCCGTCGCCGCACGGCTTGTCCCGGGGGAAGGAGGCCTTGTCCACTACCAAGACCCGAGCTCCGGACGTGGCGGCGCGCCAGGCTGCCGATGCACCGGCTGGACCAGCCCCGGCGACGATCAGGTCGTAGACCACGACCCGAGTCTAGGTGCCGAAGACAGGCTTAGCCGGCGGCGGCAGCCACTTCGATGTCTCCGAACATCGACGTCGGGTGGATCGTGCAGTTGAAGTAGTTCGTCCCTACTCCCGGCGTCGTGAACGAACCGTCGCGTTCGCCGACCCCGTTGAATTGGGATATCTCGAAGAGCTTCGCGCCCTCGTCGTTGCTCTGGACGGCCGCTTCGGTCTCCCAGATGATGAAGTTGTGCGGGACCCCGGCGTCCTGGTTCTCGAACGTGATCGTGACCTGGGTCTCGGCCGGGACCACGAGTGTGTCGGTGGTGAACACCACACCGCTGGCCACGATCGTGCATTCGGTGCACGGACCCGACGGCGGTGTCGGTGATGCTTCGCCGCCGCCGGCGTCCTCGACCGGGACGTTGGTGAGCACGTACATCAACGCGAAGAGCGGGATGATCACGTACACGCCGTAGAGCCACCGCGGCACGCCGGCGCGGCCGACCGTGATGCCGGCGACGACCTCGTCGCGCTCCTCGTCGTCGGCGTCGGCCGGGGTCTCGGCAAGCCTCTTGCGGCTTCGCACGAAACGGTCGAAACCGATCGCGAAGACGAGCAGACCTCCGGCGACGACGATGAGCACCACGGTCATGGCCAGGACGATGTTCAGGCCGGACAAAACACCGCGGGCCTGTTCGGTGGTGTCGGGGGTATTGCCGCACGCGGCAGCCAGGAAGAGAAGGCCGGCCGGGATCAGCCAACTGGAGCGGCGCAGACGTTCCATCAAACCGGAAGCATGACAACACAAGGCGCGCCGCTCAACCAAGTCACATCACCAGATCAGGCGGTCCACGGCGATAGCGGCGAAGAGCAGGGCCAGATACGTCACCGAATACCGGAAGAGCTTGACCGCGGTTCCCGGACTGGGAGCCAGGCGCAGGCGGGCCGCTCGATAGATGAATCCGCCTCCGAGGAGGGCGGCGCTGGCGGCATAAAGGGCCCCGAGCCCTCCGACGGGCGACAGAACCAGGGTCGTCATCACGAGCACCACCGCGTAGGCGAAGATCTGCGCCGTCACCGCGCTCTCGGCGCGCACGACGGGAAGCATCGGAACTCCGGCGGACGCATAGTCGTCGCGGTAGCGGATCGCTAAGGCCCAGAAGTGCGGGGGCGTCCAGAGGAAGATGATCGCGAACATCACCCAGGCCGGCGCTTCGACCGTTCCGGTTACGGCGGCCCAGCCCACCAGGACGGGAACGGCCCCGGCCGCTCCGCCGATCACGATGTTCTGGGGCGTCGAGCGCTTCAGCAGGAGTGTGTATACGAGGACGTAGAACGCGATCGCGCTCACGGCCAGTATCGAGGCCATCAGATTCACGACGATCGTTAGCCAAACGAACCCGGCGATGCCGAGTGCGATGGCGAAGACGAGGGCTCGTGTGGGCTCGACTCGATGGGACGGAAGGGGACGATTCTTGGTGCGCGTCATCTTCTCGTCGATGTCGCGCTCGAGGTACTGGTTGAAGGCGTTCGCGCTTCCGGCGGTGAGCATGCCTCCGAGCAACGTGGCGCCGATCAGCCAGAGCGGGGGCATCCCGCGTTGGGCCATGACCATGGCTGGAACGGTGGTTACCAGGAGCAGAGTGATGATCCGTGGTTTCGTCAGGCGTACGTAAGCCGTCAGGCTTGCGAAGAGTTGTTTGATCGAGGGTCGATTGATCGGGGTGGCACTGCTCTTCGTGCTTGGCGTGCTTTGGTTGCCCGCGGTGTTTGGGTTTCTTCCGTATCTCGCGAAGACGGCGAGCGCGACGTAGACCGACCACGTCACATACGCGAGCGTTGCGTGCGCCACGACCGCCGCCGGTTGCAGCTGCGTCCACACGTTCGATGCGCCGACCAGCGCTTGCCCTCCAAAGAGGAAGGCGCCTCCGACGCCCAGCACATGTACCTCGCGGCGCGAGTCACGCCGAGCTCGGATCGCAACAGCGACAAGATGACCTGCAACGAGCAGCGCCAGAACCCGGTGAACGAAGTGGAGTGCCGCACCGGGCGCGTCGAACGACGGGATGAAGTCGCCGCCCATGAGCGGCCAGTCGTTGAACGACAGCCCGGCTCCCTTCTCCCGGACGTAGGCGCCCACGACGAGCAGCGGAACGAGAGCCGCTACGGCGGCCGTTGCGAGCCGGCCGACGCGCGCTTGCGTTCCGGTCGAACGCGGCCGGGCGTCCGTGCGCGCCAGAGCCGCGATAGCAGTCACCAGACCCACCAGAGCGAGAGCCAGCACGAAGTGAGCTGTGACCAGAGCCGCGTGCAGACCCGACGTCACGACCTCGCGTCCGAGCAGAGCCTGGGCCACGACGACGACCAGAGCGGTCCAGGCCAGAGTGCGGAGCGAACGCCGATTCCCAACCCACCGATGCGCAGCAACGACGAGTGCAACGATTCCGATGACGACGATCCCGGCGATAGCGCGGTGCGCGTACTCGATCAACGCGTGATACTCGACCGGGGCGATCCAACCCCCGTGACACATCGGCCACTCGTCGAGGCAGCCCAGCCCCGAGCCCGTCCCGCGGACGAGCGCACCCACGCCCGTAAGAACGAGCGTTGCGATCGCGGCGCCGAGCGCAAGCCGGCGGAATCGTTGGAGCCCTTGGCTCATCGGCGCGGCCACCCTATCGCCTATCGGTGCATCCGAATCATCCGTCACACTTCATGTCATGGACGTTGCTCAACGCGTCACCGACGAGTTACTGGGCTTCATCGACAACGAACGAGACGGCCTCGAGCCGGAAGCCCATCCGTTACTCGACGAGCTCGAGGCCTTGATCTCGGCCGGAGGCAAACGTCTGAGGCCACGCTTCTGTTACTGGGGACATCGAGCGGGCGGCGGCAGCGACTCGAGCGAGATCGTCCGTGCGTGCGCCGCCCTTGAGCTGTTGCACACCTTCGCGTTGGTCCACGACGACGTGATGGACCGTTCTTCGTCGCGACGCCGACGTGCGACGACCTTCCGTGCACTAGCTGAGCTGGCCGCCGACGTTCCGCATCGCGGCGACCCCGAACGCTTCGGTATCTCCGCCGCCATCCTGACCGGCATCCTCGGCTTCGTTCTCGCCGATCGTCTCTTCCACCGGACCGGGTTCACCCACGAGGTCACGGCAAGAGCGGCGGACCGCTACGACCGCATGCGCATGCGAGCGGTTGGTGGTCAGTACCTCGATCTCGTCGCCGCGCACCGGGGCGAAGCCGACGAAGCGACGGCGCGGCGCATCGGCGCCCTCAAGTCGGGCGGCTATTCCGTGGCGGATCCCCTCGCGATCGGTGCGCTGCTGGCGACCGACGATCCGGGCGTCGTCGACACGCTCGAGGGCTACGGACAGCCCCTCGGCGAAGCCTTTCAGATCCGCGACGACGTCCTAGGAGTGTTCGGAGATCCCGAAACGACGGGAAAGGACCGCGACGGCGATCTGCGTGAAGGTAAGCAGACCGTGCTGCTGGCGAAAGCCCGGTCCCTGGCAACGCCGGCCCAGCGCGGGGTTCTGGACGAGCTCGTCGGCCTGCCCGGTCTTACCACGGAGCAGGGCGATCGCCTTCGCGAGGTCATCGAGGCGACCGGTGCGCTCGATCGCACGAACGAGCTCATCTCCGAGCTTGCGGATCGTGCGACGAAGTCGCTGGCCAACGGGTCGCTGGAAGCCGGCGCCGAACTCCAGCTCCGGGAGCTTGCCGAGCGGGCTACCGTCCGCCACGCATGAGCGCCGAGCTCGGTACTCATGCGATCGAGGTCGACGGGCTCGTCAAACGCTACGGCCCGGACGCCGGAGTCGACCACGTGTCGTTCGTCGTCGAACCCGGTGAGGTCTTCGTCCTGCTCGGCCCCAACGGCGCCGGCAAGACAACGACCGTCGAGATCCTGGAAGGGCTCCGCAAACGCGACGCGGGAAGGGTTACGGTTCTCGGCCACGAACCCGCGTCGCGCGGGCTCGCGCACCGCATCGGGGTCATGCCTCAGCAAGGGGATCTTTACGCGGGCATCCGGACCGAGGAAGCCGTCCGCCTCTTCGCATCTTTCTACGACGAACCGGAGGATCCCGAAGCGCTGATGCAGCGCACGGGGGTCGATCGCGTACGCAAGACGACCTACCGGCGTCTTTCTGGTGGTGAACGCCGGCGGCTGTCCCTCGCCCTCGCGTTGGTCGGACGGCCCGAGCTCGTCTTCCTCGACGAGCCAACCGCCGAGATGGACATCGAAGGCCGGAGAGCCACTTGGGACATCGTCGCCGAGCTGAAAGAGCGAGGAACCACCGTCGTCCTGACAACACACCATCTAGACGAAAGCTCCAAGCTCGCCGACCGCGTCGCGATCCTTCGGCGAGGATCCCTCGTCGCACTCGGGACACCGGCCGAGCTTTCGGCTCGAGGGGACGCGCGCGTCACCTTCCAAACGGCGACCGACATCGACCCCGAGCGGCTGACTGTGGCCCTGGGCGTCCCGGTTACCAGGACGGGAGCCGAGTCCTATCGCATCGAAAGCGGTGATCCGACTCCTGATCTCATCTCGAGGCTCGCGACGTGGCTCACGGCGCGCGGAGTCCTCATCCGAAGACTCGACGTCGGGCCGCGCTCGCTGGAGGAGGTCTACCTGGAGCTGACCCGGTGATGAGACGCGTGATCGCGCAGTCCAGGCTCGAGCTGACTCTCACGATCCGGCGCGGCGAGAGCTTGCTCGTCGCGATCATCATCCCGGTCGGGATCCTCGCCTTCTTCTCGACCGTCGACGTCCTTCCCCACGATGGACGAGCCATCGACTTCCTTACGCCCGGCGTGCTCGCCTTGGCAGTGATCTCGAGCGCCATGACGAACCTCAGCATCGCGACGGGATTCGAGCGACAAACCGGTGTGCTGCGCCGGCTCGGCACGACTCCGCTCGGTCGCAGCGGACTCCTCGTCGCGAAGACCGTCACTTTGATCGCGCTGGTAGTGCTCCAAGTGGCAGTGGTGGTAGGCGCCGCCTTCGCTCTGGGCTGGTCACCGAGGGGCGGTGCCTTTGCATCAGCCCTCGCGCTTGCCCTCGGCACGGCGGCGTTCGCGGGCTTGGGTTTCCTGCTGGCCGGAAGGCTGCGCGCGGAGACGAACCTGGCGGTGGCGAATGGATTGTTTCTGGTGTTCCTATTGCTCGGCGGCATCGTCGTTCCCCTCTCCCGGCTCCCGGACGGGATCGCGAACCTCGCGCGGGTCTTACCGGCCGAGCCGTTGGCCACCGCGCTGCGCTCCGCGCTTGCAGATGCGTCGTTCGATGTGGGATCGGTCGCCGTGCTCGCAGTGTGGGCCGTCGTGACGTGTTCGCTCGCCGCCCTGACCTTCCGGTGGGACTGACCGTGAAGCGCACGAGAACTTCAGTGCGGCTCGCCGCCATCGCTCTGCTCGTCACCGTTGCTTGCGCGGAAGCCTCGACGTCGATCGGGCCGCTATCGCTTGATGTGCCGAAGGGCTGGCGGGTGACAAGCCGGGGAGGAGACAACCTTCAGCTGGCCAACGGTACGACCGGAGGAGCCACGGAAGACCAAGCCGGCACAGCCAAAGCCGTTTTCGACATCTACCTGAACTCCGAAGTCACCGCGAACGAGTACCGCAAGAGCTTGCTGGACGACAACGTCGGGGCCAACGCCGAGGACATCGAGATCGACGGTTACGACGCCGTCTTGTTGACCTACGTCGGTGCGGCCGTTGCCGGAAGGCAGGAAGCCGTGTTCGTTCCGCGCTGGGAGGTAAGGATCGTGTATCGCGCAGCCTTTCCCAACGACGACGGAGCCTTCTTCGCCGGCCACTCCGCGTTCAGATCGGCGATTCGGTCGATCACCTTTTCCGATCGGGAGCCTGCTTAGGCTTCCCCTTCGACTTGCTGGGTTGGCGCGCGCGGCGCACAACGAAGACCGCGCGCACGGCGATCGCCACGACAGCGGCCACCGATACGAAGCCGAGCTGGATCAGGGTGTCCCGAAGGCTCACCGGGAGGAAAGCAGGTAGGCCGCGAGCGCCTCGAGGTCTGCGTCGGACAGGTAACCGTAGGCCGGCTCGTGACCGTCCTGCTCTCCGTTGAGGAAAGCCATCAAGGTCGTCTCGTCCATAGACCCGCCGTACGTGAGATCGGGGCCGAAGCGTTCGAGCCCGAGCATGGACGGCGAACGTCCCTCGTAGTCGGCCGGGTCCAGAGGCCGGTTGGTTCCGGCGCCCACCTCGGAGCCGGAGTTCCTCAGGTACTGCGTGTGGCAGTACCAGCAACCCTCGCTGCGGTAGATCTTCATGCCCTCCTCCTGTGCCGCCGACATATCAGTCCCGTCGCCGCGCAGGGAAGTGTCCGAAGCGGGCAGCGCGACCGTCGCTCCGATCGCGACGAACGTCAGCAGCACAACGCCGGCCAGAAGAAGACCTACGCGCCGGTCCGCGCGAAGCTTCATGCCGCACCTCGGATGGTTGCCGCCGGTGCTGCCGCGGGCACGACGAACGGTCCGGACCGGGACGTCTTGAATGTGTTGTACGCGAGCACGAACTGGGCCGCCACCACGGCGGCGAACGACGCGGCCACGACGACACGTAGCAAGCCGATGACGTTGGTCTCCTCGATCACCAGCGGGTCCGTGCCCAGCGCACCCGTCATCGACTGCGCGGAACCGATCGCCAGCAGCGCGACGGTCCCGGCGATCACACCGATCTGTGTCGTCCAGAAGTGGAATGACGCGGCCGATCGCGAGTACCAGTCACGGCCGACCATCAACGGGTACAGGTGATATACGAGAGCGAAGGCGAACGATGAGAAAACGCCGAACAGCGCGAGGTGTCGAACACCCGACTGCCACGCCGTCAATCCAACGAACCTCGAGACGGAAGGCAGATTGCTGAAAACGAGCAGCACCGTCCACGCCACGAGCAGAGCAAGTCCGGTAGCCGCGAAGCGTAGCCCGTACGAGCGCGCGATCAGCTCCCACCGGTCACGTCCGGTGGCGTAAAGATTCGCCGCCGCGGAAAGGACGGGAAGGAGCAGAACGATGGTCATGGCGACGGCGATCGTCTCCAGGTAGTCGGGGCCGGGACCCTTGAGGAAGAAGCGCTGTCCCGTCCAGCCACCGGCGAAGACCAGGCTCCAGAAGGACGTTCGCGCGAGGGCCACCGAGTACAGGGCCTTGCCCGTCTCGACGGGCACGACGTAGTGCGCAACACCAAGCGCTATCGGAAGCAACCACAGCATCTCGATGCCGTTGAGGTAGAAGCCGCTGACGATCGCATCGGTGACACCCTCGAAGACGGGAAGGTTGCCGATGATGAACACAACGGGCGCGAGGATGGCGGCCGAAAGAAGGAACCACCCCGAGACGTAGAGGGTCTTTTCACGGCGGCGGACGACCGTCACGCTCGCGTTGTAGAGAACGAAGACGAGCATGAGCGTCAGTCCCAGATCGGCTCCCGCCGGAAGCTCTCCGAGGAACCGTCCCTGGTTGAACCCGAGAAGGAGGGCGACGATCCCACCCGTGAGGATCACGCTCCACGTGATCGTCGTGGCAGAGCCGAGGACTTCGTTGTGGAGCTGCACCTCCGTGATTCGCGGCACAAGGGCGTAGATCGCGGCGAACCCAGCGGTGGCAAGCCAGCCGAACACGATCGCGGTCTCGGCGATACCGCGCAGGCGGCCATACGAGAGGAACGCGAGATCCCCGGTTAGATCCGGCCGGATCTCCAGGACACGCATCGCGAGCGTGACCGTCACGCCGCCGACGAGCCAGACGATCGCCCACAGAATCGACTGACGAGCGGCGAAGTCGGGCTCTACCTGGTAGGCAGAGGTGGCGCGCGCCTCGACCATCTATCCTCCATCAGTAACCGAGTGCAGCATGCGCTCCCTGAAACCGCGCGGAGTATAGCCTGCGACAAGCAACCATCGTTATCGCATTGGTCGTTGGCGGCCTCACGCTCTCCGCGGTGGGGCTCCTGCGTATCCGCCTTGCCGGATTCCTACAGATGCCCCACCGGATCGCACCGGTCATCGTCGGGGTCGGGGCCGCGGTCGTGGCGTTCGCCGTCTTCCTCGTTTTCGTCCCCGATACCCCGATCGACCCCGTCGCGGCACCGAACGTGAGCCTCGAGCCCGCCGACCCATCGGCGGAGACGCCGAGACCGGTCGACACGATCTATGTGCTCGTCGTCGACGGCACCGGCGAACCGGCCTCCGGCGTCCCGGTCGAGCTCTTGGCGTTCGAGGAGGACGAGCGCGATTACGTCCGCGTGAACGAGCTCTCCACCGACGATCGTGGCCGCGCCGTCTTCGACGACGTAGAGGTGGATCCCGGTCACCCTCACATCGCCGAAGCGGTGTTCGACGACACCCGCTTCACCGGCGGCGTTCTGCGTGCGGGCACGACCAGATCCGATCCGGTGGAGATCGAAGTCGCGCGGACGACGCGCAGCGCGAAAGAGCTGCTCGTCGACGTCGAATCGATCGCGATCGTCGGGGACGCGCGCGGCGCACAGGCATTGCATGCCCTGAGCGTTGTGAACCATGGCGACCGCGCATACGTCGGTGATATCCGGCTGCCCGTTCTGCCCGGCGGAACAGCCATCCAGGTGCGCGCGGGTATCGACGAACGCCGCTCTTCCATATCCGACGGCCAGATCGTTTCGTCGTCGCCGATTACGCCCGGCCGCCACGAGATCAGCTACACGTATCCCGTTCAAGGGGCTGCGACCGGCTTCCGCGTGAGGCGAAATGTGACCCTGCGCACCGAGCGTTTCGACCTGCTCGTGGGCGGCGAGCTCGAGGGTCGGCCCTCCGGGGAACTTCGTCCGACAGGAGACGTGGACGTGGGTGGAGGCGATTCGGGGCGCACGTATCGGCGGTACACGGTGCGAGATCTCGAACCCGGCGACGTCGTCGCCGCACGTGTCGTCGCGGAGAACGGTGCAGACCCATGGCGGATCGCCTTGCCGATCGCGGCCGGATTGCTCGCGATCGCGATCGTCGCCATACCGATCGTGCGCCGCCGGCGCAAAAAGGAGACCGCCGTCCCGCAAGACGTGGAACCCGTGTCGTGAGCGCCGTCACCGTTCGCGGTCTCGTACGCCGCTTCGGGTCCGTACGCGTGCTGGACTCGATCGACCTCACGGTCTCCCCCGGCTCCCACGTTGCGATAACCGGAGCCAACGGAGCTGGAAAGACCACTCTGCTTCGCGTGCTTGCCGGGTTGCTCCGCCCCACGGCCGGCAGCGTAGAAGTCCTCGGCGGAACGATCGACGATCCCGGCGTGCGCAAGCGCATCGGTTTCGTCGGTCACCTTTCGTCGCTCTATCCGCGGATGACCCCGCTCGAGAACATCAGGTTCTGGAGCAACATCTACGAGGCTCCGGAGGCCACCGAGCGCGGGCGCGGGCTGCTTGCCCAGCTGGGACTCGATCCCGACGACCGCCGCAAAGTCGGTTCCTACTCCCAAGGGATGCGCCAGCGCGTGGCCATCGTGCGCGCCTTATGCATCGCGCCGGACCTCGTCATCGCCGACGAACCGCTGGCCGGCCTCGACGCCGACGGAGCCCGCGTCGTCGCCTCGATGCTCGGCCAGGCCCGCACGGTCGTGCTCGCAACGCACGACCGGACACCCTTCCCACAAGCCGGCCTCTACGCGCTCGACCGGGGCCGGCTCCAACCGGTCCAGAGATGAAGAAGCTCTCCTGGCTCCTGTGGAAGGACGGGCTTATCGAGGTCCGGACCCTCGAGCGGTTTGCCACCCTTGCCCTGTTCGCAACTGCCGTCCTTCTGACCCTTCAGTTCGCGCTGCCTCCGGAGTCGGAGGCCCGTCCGAAGGCCGCTGCCGGCTTCCTCTGGGCCACCGTCGTGTTCGCCAGCGTCCTCGAGTTCCGCAGATCGTTTGAGTCCGAGCGGCGGGACGGCACGCTCGACGGTCTGCGAGCCTCCCCCGTAGACCCGACGGTGCTGTTCATCGCGAAGGCGCTGTCGAGCCTGATCGTCATCGCGGTGCTCATCGCGGCTCTCGTGCCCCTCACGTCCCTCTTCTTCATCGAGGACATGAATGGCGTTCCCGTAGCCATAGGCATCGCCGTCCTCGGGGCGGCGGGTCTCATCGCATGGGGAACGCTTTTCGCCGCTATCAGCGGCACGACGAGGGCCGGAGAGATCGTTCTGCCCATCCTGCTGTTCCCACTAGTGATCCCGCAGACGATCGCGACGGTGGGCTTGCTCGCCCATTACCTCGCGGGCCAACGTCTGGAGGGAGTGCCGACGGGCTTTCTCCTACTCGGTGCGTTCGACGTGTTGTCCTGGGGGACGAGCTTGCTGCTTTTCGAGTACGTTCTCGAAGAATGATGCGTCGTTCTCTCAGCGGACTTCCGCTGGTTGCGGTAGCTCTCGTCGCCGTCGCGCTCGGCCTGGCTTTCTTCTACGCTCCGACCGAGGCCGTGCAGGGCGACGTGCAGCGCCTCTTCTACATCCATGCACCAACCGCATGGGTGATGTACCTCGCGTTCATCATCGTTGCTGCCGCCAGCGTCATGGTGCTTGCGCGCCGTGACGACTGGGAACGGTGGGACCGGATCGCCGTCGCCGCGGCCGAAGTCGGTCTGCTCTTCATAAGCCTCGTCCTTGCGGTCGGTCCGATCTGGGGCCACCGCGTGTGGGGAACGTGGTGGGTGTGGGATGCAAGGCTCACCTCGACGCTGATCCTCTGGGTCGTCTACGCCGGCTATTTGATCTTTCGTGCAACCTCGGCCCCAGGGGAGCGTCGCGCGCGGCTCTCCGCGGTGATCGGTCTGGTCGGAGCGCTCGACATCCCGGTCGTACATTTCGCCGTGTACTGGTGGCGAACGCAGCATCCGGTACCAACGGTGCTGCGTACCGGCGGACCCGAGCTTCCGGGCAACATGCTCCTCACGCTGCTCGTGTCACTGGCCGCGTTCACGGTTCTCTTCGGAGCATTGCTCGTCATGCGTCTGCGCATAGAGGAGGCGCGCCAGCGCGTCGACCAGTTGGCGGAGAGCGTCAATGCCGCCTGACACCGTCGCCTGGCTGGGGATCGGCTTCGTCGTCTCGTGGATCCTCATCGGCGCCTATCTCGTCCGACTCGCGCGCGCGCAACGCGACATCGCTCGCCGTGTCGAGGAGCTGTCCAGGAAAGACGCCCCTCCGGCTGAAGGCTAGGGTTAGCACGTGGAAGAGCAAGTCTCCGCGCCGTTGCGCAGACCGACCCGAGCGAAATGGATCGCCGGCATCTCGATGATCGTGGCCGGCATCAGCGCCCTCGCCGTGTGGGCCATTGCATCGCCGAATGCGATCGCCTATTACAAGACCCCGTCCGAGCTAGCCGCCGGGCAATCCACACCGGGACAGAACCTTCGCGTCGGGGGCCGGGTGGCCGAGGGAACGCTAGAACGTGACGGCACGATCGTTCGATTCGTCGTTTCCGACGGTCATAACCAGGTGCCCGTCCAATACACCGGCGACGTTCCGGACACGCTAAAGGACGAAACCGATGTGATCGCCGAAGGGTCGCTGCGCGGCGGCACGCTGCACGCCACGCGAGTGCTCGCAAAGTGTTCGTCTAAGTTCGTTCCGGTCGAGGATGCCGAAGAACAATTAGGGCGTAAGACCTGATGGGTGGCCGGGGCCTCCTCGGCATCGCGATCGCATTCGCCGCCTACGCAAGCATCGCAGCACCGGCATCGCTGCGCCGCGACAAAGAGACGAAGACGTGGGTGGTTGCCCGTCCCGAGCTCTTGCACAGCGCACGGCGCGCGCTCGTCGCCGTTGCGCTGGCGACGGCGAGCGCGGCGATCTTGCTCTGGTACGCGCTCTTCACGCGCGATTTCTCGATCGCCTACGTGGCGATGAACACGAGCCGGGCGGCTCAACCCTGGTACACGTTCTCCGCTTTTTGGTCGGGAATGGCCGGCTCCCTTCTGCTGTGGTGCACCGTTCTTTCCGTCGTAGCCGCGATCTTCGTGGCGCGGCCGAAGCGCGACCGGGAGCCCTTCGTCCCGTGGGCCATCCCCGTGCTGGGGGCAGCCGAGCTCTTCTATCTCGCGATAACGATCGGCCCGGAGAATCCCTTCGCCGCTTCGGATGTCGTTCCCTTCGACGGACGGGGCATGAATCCGTTGCTGCACTCGCCCGGCATGCTCATCCACCCGCCCATGCTCTACACGGGCCTGGTCGCGATGGTTGTTCCTTTCGCCATCGTCGTGTCGGCTCTCATAACCAAGCGAACGGGAGCCGAGTGGATCCGACTCGTGCGCCGGTGGGTGCTCGTCCCGTGGCTCGCGCTCGGCGTCGGACTCGTGCTCGGAGGAGCGTGGGCGTACACCGAGCTCGGCTGGGGAGGCTATTGGGGCTGGGACCCCGTCGAGAACGCAGCGTTCATGCCGTGGCTGGCGGCCACCGCGTTCATCCATTCGGCGATGGTTCAAGAGCGCCGCGGGATGCTCAAAGTCTGGAACGTCTTCCTCGTCACACTCGCCGCGACCCTCGCAACCTTCGGCGCGTTCCTAACGCGGTCCGGCTTGCTCTCGTCGGTGCACACCTTCGCCGAATCGCCCATCGGCAAATGGTTCTTCTTGTTCCTCGGCGTGCAAGCGCTCACGGCCCTCGCCTTGCTGGCATGGCGCCTGCCTCAACTGAGAACGGAAGCGCACCTCGGCTCCCCGGTATCGAAGGAGAGCGCATTCCTCGTGAACAACCTCTTGTTCGTCGGCGCCGCCGTCGTCGTTTTCTGGGGAACCATCCTGCCGTTGGTGAGCGAAGCGATCACCGGCGACCAGCGGGCCGTTGGACCGCCCTTCTTCAATCGCGTTCTCGCTCCGCTCGGGGCCGCGCTCCTACTGCTGGCGACGATCGGAACCGTGGTCCCGTGGCGCCGGGGATCGATCCGTCGCGTTGCGAAACGTCTGGCGTGGCCGGCGGCCGTTGCCTCGGCGTTGGCCGGCGTTGCACTGGTAGCCACGAAGCGACCGGCTTTCGCCGGACTCTTCTGGATCTGTGTCCTGCTCGCAGCGACGAGCGTGCTCGAGATCGTGCGCGCCGCGCGCGCATATTCGCACGTTGCAGTCGAGTCGCAGGAGCGGCGCGGCCGTCTTCCCTTCACGCGCAATCCGCGCCGTTACGGCGGATACGTCGTGCACCTCGGCGTCGCGATCATGGTCGTCGGCTTCGCCGGGAGCGTCGGACGGGTACAGACCGAAGTCGTGGTCCAGCCGGGCGGCCGGTTCGAGTTCGCGGGCAGCACGTTCGTGTTCGATCGCCTCGATCGTTTCGACGCGCCCGACAAGGAGGTCAACCTCGCCGTCGTCCATCTCTTACGCGACGGAGATCGCTACGCGACGATGCGGCCGCAGCTCAACTTCCACCGGAATTGGGAACAACCCCAGTCGGAGATCGCGATCCGCTCAACCCCCGCAGCCGACGTCTACCTGATCCTGGCCGGCGTCGGCACCGGCGAGGACGGAGCCAGCGTGTTCCGTGTGCACCGCAACCCGCTCGTGTTCTGGGTGTGGACGGGCGCGGTGGTCGCTTTGATCGGGGGCCTAATCGCGCTCGTCGTCGGCCGGAAGGTTCCGGCTCCCATCTCCGAGCGCAGCCGCGAGCTACAGGCAGCAACATGACCGAGATCGTCGCGTTCTGTTTCGTGCTGCTCGCGCTGACGGTCTTCGTCGCGGCTCCCCTGTACGCCCGCTCGTCCACCACGGCCGAGGTACCGGCCCACGACGACCCGGACGCCGGGCGCCGGGCGACGCAGCGGGCGCTGCACGACCTCGAGATCGACCGCGCTTCCGGGCTCGTGGGCGAGGCGGAATACGCCGAGGAAAAGTCCGCGCTGGAGTCCCGTTGGAGAACCGTTCCAAGACAAGCCTCCGACTGACGTTCGGTCAACGGGTTTCCAGGCCTGCGACCAGGGCAAACGGGGACGTTGTGAATCGATTCACACTCGTCCGGGCTGGGTAGTTACAATCCAGTCGAGATGTTCCCACTAGGTGTTCTGCGAGCCCTGATCGTGGCGATCGTTCTCGCGGCCCCATTGGTCCCGGTCCTGCGCAAGGGCCGAGACCAGAAGCTCACGTGGACGACGGCCATCCTGCTCGGCTCGTGGCTGACGGCCATAACCGTTGTGCTCATCGGCGACGTTCCGTCGCGCATCCTCTACTGGTTCGATGAGACCCACGCGCAGTTCTCCGAGCGCTATTCGTTCCTGCGCTGGCAGGAAGAAGATCTCGGCGGTAACCCCGGTTACCAGGTGATCGCCGACATCGTGGCGAACACCATCCAGGGCATGTTCTTCGTCGCCATCTGCGCCGGGGCGTACTTCTGGGGCCAGAAGCATCGGAAGGACGGAAAGTTCAAGTCATGACGAATACCGACGGGCCGATCACCTTCACCGGCGAGCATTTCGACGTCGCCGAGATCGACGCCTCGCTGCTCCTGCAACGCAAGGGTTCGAAGAAGTACCTGGGCTTCATCCCCGAGCTGTGCATCGTGTGCGGGGCCTGCGTCGACCAATGCCCCTGGCACTGCCTGTTCATGGTGGATTCGAGCGCTGTAACCGGCGAAAATGAGCAGTTCCTCGTCGACGACGCCATAAAGGACGACGAGCCGCGAGTCATCTTCTGGGTGGACGACATCGAGTGCACGCGGTGTAACGTCTGCGTCGAACGTTGCCCGACGGACGTGATCACGATGGACAAGGTCGTCGATCCGAATAAGCAGCGGAAGCTCGCATCGGTGCCTCTGTCCCAAGCAGCGGAGGGTTAGGCCATCGCCGAGGCGCTTTTTGCCGAGGCGAGGATAAGCAAAGAAGGCATAGCGACAGAGCCATCGCCGAGGCGCTGATTGCCGAGGCGAGTGATAGGAGCGCGACGTGGCACGCAGGCTGAAGAAGCCCGACATCGCTGGCCTCACCAAAGACGTCGACAAGCGGCTACGCGACAACCAGTTCTGGAAGTCGATGTTCCGCCCGGGCTCGCCCTTCCGCTCCGGCTATCAGGACAACCCCCGCAACCGCGCAATGGTGATGGTCAACAACGTCCTCTATCACCTGCACCCCGTGAAGGTGAAGCGTCACTCCGTGCGCTTCAGCTACACGCTCTGCCTCGGAGGACTCTCGTTCTTCCTGTTCGTCGTCCTCACGATCACCGGGATCTTCCTGATGTTCTATTACCGGCCGACCGACCCGGCGGCCTGGCAGGACGTGCGCGACCTGCACACCACGGTCAACCTGGGCCTGCTCATCCGCAACATGCACCGCTGGGGCGCGCACCTGATGGTCTTCACGGTGTTCCTGCACATGGCGCGCGTCTTCTACACCGGTGCGTACAAGCCGCCGCGCGAGTTCAACTGGATAATCGGCGTCATCCTCCTGTTCCTCACCGGCGCTCTCTCTTTCACCGGTTACCTGCTCCCCTGGGACCAGCTGGCGCTCTGGGCCGTCACGGTCGGCACGAACATCGGCGCATTCAGCCCCGTCCTCCGCAAGAACTTCTCGTTCGTGCTCCTCGGCGGAGTCGAGATCACCGGAACGACGTTGCTCCGGTGGTACGTGCTGCACGTGCTGGCTTTGCCTTTCGTCATGGTGATCCTGATGTCGATCCACTTCTGGCGCGTCCGAAAGGACGGCTTCTCCGGACCGCTCTAGGAGGCTTGCGTGACACAGCAGAAGGACGCATCGCCGGGCGGTACTCCTCCTAGAAAAGAGGAAGAGCTTCCGGTCAAGCCGCAGGGCGGCAAGCCGCCGGCCGATCGCCTCCTCGCCGTCGTTCGCCAGGAAGCGATCCAGCGTATGGAGCGCGTGCCGGACGACAAGATCAACGTCTGGCCGCACCTCATCGCCGCGGAGTTCGTGTCCCTTCTGCTCATGTCGGCGCTGCTCTTCGTCATCTCGGGGATGGGCTTTGCCGATGCCACGTTCCGCACCCTGGCCGATCCCAACCTGACCCCGAACCCCTCGAAAGCTCCGTGGTACTTCCTCGGCCTCCAGGAGCTGCTCCGCTACTACCACCCGCAGGTCGCCGGCGTGACGCTGTTGCAGTTCAACATCCTCGGCCTTTTCGTCCTGCCCTACGTCGACCGAAACCCGTCGTCGAAGCCGGGTGACCGCAAGCTCGCCATCGTGCTGTTCAGCCTCATGATCTTCTACTGGGCAACGCTCGTGATCATCGGCTCGTTCTTCCGGGGACCCGGTTTCAACTTCGTGTTCCCGTGGGCCGACGGGCTCTTCTTCGAGTTCTAGGAGGCAGCTAGTGGCCGTACAGGTTGTCGTCGCGCTGGCGGTGGTTCTTGCCGGTGTCGGCTTCCTGCTGCTGATGATGACGGCCGTCCGGCGCCGCGCGACGAGCAACACGAAAGTTGGTCCGTCCGGCCGTCTCGTCGTCCGGTCGCGCCAGCCATCCGAGCCCGGGCCGCCGCCGCCCGCCGTGGCGGCGGCCGTTCCGGACACTCCGGAGGTCGCGGTCAACCGCCGTCTGTTCCTCAACCGGGCCTGGCTGCTGGCGATGTCGGTCTTCGGGGTGGCGTTCACCGGCACGTCGGTGGCGATGCTCTGGCCGAACAAGGTCGCCGGTTTCGGCGGACAGATCAACGCCGGCAAGCTCGGCGACATCCTGAAGACGATCGAGCTCGAAGGCCGGTACTACAACCCCGAGGGACGCTTCTACATCGTCACCTACCCGCACACCGACGACGAGAGCAACATGTACGTGGAGGCCGGAGTCGCCAAGGAGGGGATCATGACCCTCTATCAGAAATGCGCGCACCTCGGCTGCCGCGTCCCGTATTGCTCGACGTCGGAGTGGTTCGAATGTCCGTGCCATGGCTCGAAGTACAACTACGCCGGCGAGCGGCAGCCGGGTTCCCCGGCACCGGCCGGGCTGTGGAGGTTCCCGTTCGAGATCACCGACGGACAGGTGGTCGTGGACACCTCTCAATCTCTCGCACAGCCGCCGCTGGGAACCGACACGATCCACCAGCCACCGGCCGGAACGCACTGCATCGCCGCGGCCGAGGGCGCCGAGTAAACTCCTCCGAATGCTGGCGGCGGGCCTGCGGTGAGACCTCAACAGATCGCCGTCCTGGTAGTGGCGGCAACGCTCGGGCTGCTCGTCGTCCTGCTCGTTCTGTACGGACGGCCCCGTCGGGCGCGCCAGGAGGGCCCGCCGACCAATTTCGCACGGGGCGACCCCGATTCGGTTCTCGAAGGGCCGCGACTACAGAAGGTGATGGTGTGGGGCGTCGCCAGCGCGATCTTCATCACGGGCTTCCTGGTCGTGTACTTCGTCGTCGAGCCGTTCCGCGAGGCCGCGTACGGGAAGAAGTTCCTCGAGGCCTCCGAGACACGCGGGGAGCACGAGTTCCGGCCGAACACGGCCGAGGGACAGACCGGAGCAAACTGCGCCTCGTGCCACGGGCCCGAGGGGCAAGGTGGCTTCGCCGCAACAGATCCGGAGTGGCCGGCACCGCCGCTGGACAACATCTTTGCGCGCTACACCGCTGAGGAGATCACGCGGATCGTCACGATGGGACGTCCGGGAACGCCGATGCCCTCGTGGGGCATCGAGTTCGGCGGACCCCTCAACGACCAGAAGATCGAAGACATCGTGAAATTCGTGCAGACCCTCCAGGTTCCCGGCGACGAGCATTGGGAGCTGGCGTCCGACGTCACCGACGGCCGGGAGGTCTTCGAGCAGAAGTGCGCCGTGTGTCACGGCGACGACGCGCAAGGACAAGGCCTCGGCCAGCCTCTACCGACATTCTTCGCCCCGGACCTGACGACCGAGTTCTTCCGACTTGGGCTGAAGGTCAAGCGCGTAGAGGTCACCCTCGAGATCCGCAACCGGCTTCTGGCCGAGCGCGCAGATCGCACCGAACCGACCGACGAAGAGGTTCAGTCGGAGTTGGATGCGCTGTCCGACGGCGACATCCTGGAAGCCGGTGAGGAAGCCTCCCGCAATACGATCCTCCTGGGGCGCGAGAACACGCCGATGCCCGCCTGGCAGGCCCGACTGAGACCCGAGCAGATAGACGCCGTCATCTCTTACCTCCGGTCGATCCAGGAGGTAGGAGGCTGATGGAGCTCAACTCCCCCGCCGGCGCCATCGCCGTCGTTCTCGCCGTCATCTCGTTCTACGGAACGACGTATCTGGTCATCGCCCTCAACGTCGGTTGGCGGTTCGGTTACTGGCTGGCCAGTGCGTGCTTCGGCGCACTCATGGTGATGCTCTCGATCTTCTGGGTGGTCAACCCGGTCGGTCCGCGCGGCGCCGAGCCCATCTGGGAGCCCGTCGCGGCCGGACGGGACACTGTGGTGCAGGCTCAGATAGAAGAAGTGACGCTGACCACGCCGGGACAGTACCCAACGGGACCGTGGCAAGCGGCGGACGAAGGCGACTCCGAGCAACGAGACGCCCTGGGCTCAGCGATCTCCAACTGCATGTCGAGCGACCCCGAGAGCCTTCCGGAAGCCGAGCAGGAGGCCTGTGCCGACGCGCAGGCACTGGCGCCCCCTGAGGAGGACATCCCGGTGCTCGAGGGAACCGAAGTCGCGGTGACCTACGAGGTCACCGATGTTCGCTTCGCCGAAGAGAACGGCCGTCTGCTCGGTCAGGCGACGGTTGTGCCCGTCACCCACGATCCCCGGGTCGCCGACGACCCGGTTCAGGGCGAACAGCTCGGAGACTCTTTCCGGATCGTGGCCGTTTTCGACACGGGCTCGATCCTCATACCGGCCATCTGGTCGCTCGTGATCTTCGGCCTGTACTTCGCCTTCCACCTGTACGGCCTGCACCGGGCCGAGCGTCGCAAGCTCAGCCCGAACGTCACCTAGTCACGGCAACGGCGACAGCGCCGAGCAGGGCGACGAGGTCGGCCGGTCCGTCCATCACGAGATCCGCGTCCTCGGTCAGTCCATCCGGTGCTTCCTCGGACAGGACGGCTGCGATCACGCTTCGCGCGGGCAGAGCGCGGATCATGCGGAAAGCTTCGAGGTCGGCGACGTCGTCACCGGCGACGAAGACCGTCGACAGCTCGTGCCGAGATGCAAGCGCGACCATCGCGTCGCCCTTGCCGGGTCCTGGAACGACCAGCTCGACGACGCGACGTCCGGGCCGGATCTCGAGCTCGAAGGTGCCCGCGAGCGCTTCGGCCAAACTAAGGACCTCGGAAGCCGAAGCCGGCGACTGCCGGTAGTGCAAAGCGATACCGGCGCCCTTTCGCTCGAGGCGGACGCCCGGCAGCTTCTTCACCCCGACGGAAGCCGCCACGGCTACGGTCTCCCAGCCTTCCGTTGCTCGGCGCACCGGCGCGTCCGATCGGTCTCGACCGTACGCCCCGGCCAGCAGAACCCCCCGCGGACGGAAACGCATCTTCAGGTCCTCGAGAGACCGCCCGCTGACGATCGCCACGAGAGCAAGATGCTCGGCCAGGGTCTCGAAGACGTCCAATGCCCCGTCGGCGGGCTGTGCCTCTTCCGGCGTGGCCACGACCGGCGAGATCGTGCCGTCGAAGTCCGAGAAGATGCCCGTTCGCTCTACGTCGGAGGTCAATAGCTCGATAGCGGCTTCCGGCTCCAACGAAGGACCTCCCCTATGAGACGCGCTGCCCGGACGGTGGTGTTAATACATCGGCAATGGTCAGCCTGACAGGATCGTAGCGATGCTCTATGTCATAGCTTTCGTCGGCGGCGGCGCCTCGGCACTGACGCCGTGCGTGCTGCCGATGCTGCCGGCGATCCTGGCCGTTTCGGGAGGCGGCAAACGCCGCGTCGTCGGCATCGTCGTCGGCCTCGAGCTGTCGTTCTTCCTCATCGGCATCGTGTTGGCCGGGCTTCTGAGCGCGACGGGCTTGAACGACAACGCGTTGCAGTGGCTGTCGGCCGGGCTGATCGCCGCCTTCGGACTCGTCCTCCTCTTCCCGGCGCTCGACCGCGTTTTCCAGCAAAGAGCCTCGGGGTTGGTTGGTGGGATCCCCGGGACAAGGAGGGGTGGAGACGGATTCACGTCGGGCTTGCTGGCTGGTGCCCCGCTGGGAATCGTCTGGGCGCCGTGCGCCGGGCCGATCCTTGCCGGGATCACGTCGGCGGCAGCGTCCTCTCGCTTCTCGGGACGAACGATCGCAACCATGGGCTTCTACGCCCTGGGGATGCTCGGCCCCCTTGGGCTGGTCGTCTTCGGCGGACAGCGCGCCACCGGCTTCCTTCGCAAGCGGCTGGGCGGTGGGCGCAGGGTCTCGATCGTCATGGGGACCTTGCTCGTACTGACGGCGGTAGTCATCGCAAGTGGAGGGCTCAACTCGATCAATCGGTTCATCGCCGAGAAGATCAACCTCACGTCGACGCCGACGGCCGCTCTGGAGCGGCGGGCCATCGGCCAGACGGAACGGGCCGCGCCTACCGGGTCGAAGGACGTGGACATCCCTCGCTCCGTGCTTGAAACCGGGGGATATCCGACCTTCGACGAGCTCGTCGACTACGGGCCGGCTCCGTCCTTTCGTGGGATCTCGGCTTGGTTCAACAGCGATCCGCTCACGCTCAAAGATCTGCGCGGAAAAGTCGTCCTCGTCGACTTCTGGACGTACTCGTGCATCAACTGCATCCGCACCCTGCCGTACATCCGCGACTGGTACTCGAAGTACAAGGATGAAGGCCTGGAGATCGTCGGAGTGCACACACCCGAGTTCGCATTCGAGAAGGTTCCCTCTAACGTTTCCGGTGCCGTCGAGGCCTTCGACATCGACTATCCGGTAGCTCTTGATCCCGACTATGCGACATGGCGCAACTACTTCAACCTCTATTGGCCGGCCAAGTACCTCATCGACCGTGACGGCCACTTGCGGGCCGTTCACTACGGCGAGGGCGGCTACGACGTCACCGAGGATCGGATCCGCACCCTGCTGTCACTGCCGCGCACCGAGATCCGTTCGGAAGACCTCGACCTTTACGCGAGGAGAACCCCCGAGACATACCTCGGGTTCCAGCGAGGCGAGCGTTTCGTCGGAAGCACCGAAGGGGCGGAGGGTTTCCTGCCCGAAAAGCGCGCGGCCTACGAAGCCCCGCGCCCCGGCGATCTTCGTCTCCACGAGTGGGCATACCGCGGCGAGTGGACGGTGAACGAGCAGAACGCCGTCGCCGGCAGGGATGCGCGCATCGTTCTGCACTTCGCCGCCAAAGACGTCTTCATCGTCGCCGGCGCGCCCGGCCGGCAGACGCTGCGCATTTCCGGTCCGGAAGGCACATCAGAGACCGTGGCCGTCGGCGGTCAGCGCCTGTACACCTTGCGACGAGGTGAGGCCACGGACGACGTGATGACGATCAGCGTCCCGCGCGGGGTCGAGGTCTACGCCTTCACGTTCGGCTAGCCGCGGTCAACGGCAGCCGGATGGCGAATCGCGACCCGGCGGCCGGACTGCTGCGGACCTCGATCTCACCGTCGAGAGCGCGGACGATGCGCTGGGCGAGGGTCAGGCCCAAGCCGGTTCCGGGATCGGCCCGCGACGGATCGCCCCGCCAGAAGGGCTCGAAGATCCGATCGACCGCCGATTCGGGAATCCCCTCGCCTGTGTCCTCGACGATCAGCTCGAGCGATCCGGTTGTATCACGTGCTTCCACACGAACCGTGCCGTCGGCGGGGGTGTGACGGATGGCGTTCTGCACCAGGTTCTGCAGGGCTCGCGTGATGCGGGGCGAGATCAGCCGGCCGTCCGCCCCGTTCAGATCAGCGGTGACCACGAGACCCTTCTCGATCGCCTGCGGCCGGCAGAGCGCAAGGGCGCTGTCGACTACTTCGTCCAGGCGCGCTCGCTCGTTGGAGGCTCGTAGCGAGCCCGCGTCGATCTTGACCAGCTCGAACAGATCGTCGATCAGGTCGACCAGCGCGTCGACGGACGCCTTCATCGCCCACGTGTAGGAACGGACCGTCTCGGGGTCGTCGACTACGCCGTCCTGGATGGCTTCGACCATCGCGCGCAGGCCGGCCAGAGGCGTTCGCAGATCGTGGGAAACGGCCGTTATGAGGTCGTTGCGGACGGCCAAAGCGCGCTGCTCGCTCGCCGTGGAGTGTTCGAGGCGCTCGGCCATCTCGTCGATGCTCGTTGCGAGCTCCTGAAGCTCGGGTCCTCCGTCCACCTTGCCGACACGTGAAGAAAGCTCGCCGGTAGCCAGCGCTCGGGCCGAGGCTCGGATCTGGTGAACGCCCTTAGTGAACGATTCCGACGAGCTCCAGGCCGCACCCACCCCGGCCAACGCGGAGTAGACCATCAACACCGCCACGGTCAAGGCATCGTGAGAAACGAGCATCAGTGCAGAGAGCACGCCGAGGTTGGCGAGACTGACCACGGTGGCGAGAACGACCAGGGAGAGCACGCGCAAGCGGAACGGCGCTCGGGCGAGCAGGGGCGCAGCCAGGATCGCGGCCGCAACGGTGGTCAGCGCCGCCGGGAACAGCATCGCGGCCAGATGCGTCACTTCCGAGCCGGACATCCCCAACGCCGAAGCGACGATAAGCGTGAGCACCGCGCCCGTCCCGGCGACGCCCGCTACGAGGAGGATCGGCCGGAGGGCGCCCGGCCGCGTCACGGATCGAACCGGTAGCCGGCACCCCACACGGTCACCAAGTGCCGCGGCGCCGACGGATCTTCCTCGATCTTCTCTCGTATGCGCCGGATGTGAACGGTCACAGTGGAGGGATCGCCCGAGTAGGCGAAGTCCCACAGCTCACCCAACAGGTCCAGCCGCCCGAAGGCCCGGCCGGGGTTTCGCGCGAGGAAGGTGAGAACGTCGAACTCCTTCGGCGTCATTGTTACTTCCCGGCCCTCGACGAAGACCTGCCGGCCGGCGGTGTCGATCTCGAGGCCGTCGAAAGTGAGGCGCCGGCCCGATCCGGCTTCGCCGCCCGGTGTCCTGCGCAGCACGGCCTGGACGCGAAGACAGACCTCCTTGGGGGAGAAGGGCTTGTTGACGTAGTCGTCGGCTCCCCACTCGAGGCCGGCGATCCGATCTGTCTCGTCCCCCTTCGCCGTCAGCATGATCACCGGCGCGTTGGAGAAGTCGCGCATCCGCTCGAACACTCCGAAACCGTCCAGCTTCGGCAACATCAGGTCGAGAACGACTAGATCGGGCGCGCCGTCGGCGATCGCGCCGAGGGCGGCCTCGCCGTCGGCGGCCGTGTCGACCTCGAAGCCGTCCCGCCTGAGATAGCGCACGAGAACATCGCGAACGATCGGGTCGTCGTCGACGACCAGGACGCGCTTGGTCATCCATCCATTGTCCGCCCAAACCCTTGCCGAATCATTACGCCCCGCCGTTAAGGAGTCCGTAACCGCCCTTCGGCTACCGTTTCTGTTGAGTCGAGCAAGGAGAACAAGGTGAGCGATACAACACTGGTGCGCAGGTTCCTTCGGCCCAAGGTGTGGGTACCGACGGCAATCCTCCTCCTGGCCGTCGTGGGTGGCGTCCTGTACTGGTTCGAGCCCCAGGCCCTGTTCATCGACCGGGTCGCCGACGAGGCTGCCCCGGGCGCCGGGGCGAAGGACGACGCCATGATGGAGGACGACGCCATGAAGGACGAAGGCGCCGCGATGATGACGCTCACGGGCGGTTTCCGCAGCATCGATCACCCCACATCCGGCACGGCCACCTTGAGCAAGGCGGACGACGGCAAGTACTACGTGCGCTTGGAGGACTTCAGCACCGAGAACGGCCCGGATCTGCTCGTCTACCTCTCCGCGGCACCGGCCACGGCCAACGGAACGGAGTTCGCCGAGACGTTCATCGACCTCGGCGAGCTGAAGGGGAACATCGGCAACCAGAACTACGTTGTGCCCGACGACGCGGATCTGGAGCAGTACAAGTCCGTGGTCATCTGGTGCCGGCGCTTCAACGTGGCGTTCGGCGCCGCCCCGCTGGAGGCGGCCGGGTAAGCCGGAAGAGCCCGCATAAGGACCGCGGCATTGAGTACGTTCGTGCCGCCCGATGAAACGTCTCATCGCCGTCCTGCTGTGTCTCGTCGCGTCCGCCGGCGCCTGCTCGGACGACCAGGTCGTCCTTAGCCGTGGAGCGCTCGGCCCGGCCCGCTATCGCGTCGAGGTGCAGGCGGAAGGCCCCGTCGCCGACGTGACGGTGAGCCGGCGCGCGACCCTGCGCGTAGCCCCCCGAAGCAGCGGCGCGGCCCTGACTCTGCGCTTATCCGGCGAAGACGTGAAGGTCATCAACGCGGACATCCGATTGTCGAGGGACGGCTCGGTGACGCTCGATCGGATACGTGGAGCCAGCGTCGAAGGATCGGGTCAGACCGACCTGGCCTCGCTCGCCGGCCAGCTCAACCCACCGTTGCCGGACACCCCCGTCCGCCTCGGTGAGGTCTGGTCGAGCACGCAGCGCATCACGACTCGAACCCTCCAGGCGTCGCTTCGCACCCGGCTCCGCATCGTTCGGTTCCGCCGGATCTCGGCGATCGACGCTGCCGAGTTCGAAGGTGACGTTACGGGACGGCTGAGCACAACGGGTGATTCGGGCAGCTTCGAGGGCCGGCTGAGCGGGCAGACGAGGATCGTCTGGGCCGTGGAGGACGGCCGCGTCGTGGCGGCGGAGACGTCGCTTGTGTGGTCGCTATCCACCGGTGACCGAGTAACCCTCGAGACCAACCTCGAACCGGCCTAGTACTCGTCCGGGAACTGATCGGCGATAGCGGTCGCCAGCGGGTCGCAGATCATCTGCATGTGCGCGTAGGCGGGACGCAGGTCCGAATACGCCTTACCGAAGTCCTCCGCCGCTTGCGCGTCGACCACGCTCTTGAGCCCGAGGATGTGCTGCATAACGAGCTCCGAAACGGTGTCCTTGGGCAGTCGCTGCTCGGTCACGCTCTCGATCACGGCGCCGAACTCATCCGCGTAGGCCGTAAGGTCGGCCACCGCCTTGTCCTGCTTGGCCTGGTCTCCGGCGGCCTTGCCCTGCGTGTAATCGACGAAGAAGCCGATGTGCTCCTTCCACAACGGGTCAAACGCATCCTGGGTTTCCATCCCGTACACCGAGCCGATCGCGCCGGCGATGTCGTTTGAGTTGCCTTCTAGAGCGGATGCGGCTCCCTCGAACCCGGCCGTGTTGCCCGCTAGCGCCTGTCCGGTCGCCGCGGCCGCGAGGTTCACGTGCTCGCCGAGAACCTTGAACAACGTCGTCCTCAGATCGCTGGCGGCCTTCGAACCCTCCTCACCGGCAGCTTGCGGCGACTCGGTACCACAGGCCGTGGCCAGCAACGCCACTGCCACGAGTCCGACAAGCACCTTCACTATCTCCCTGCGCATACGTTCTCCTTTCTTGGGGGCCGCTAACGCGGCATCCGGGTGACGGTCACCTTCCCTTTCATCGAGTTGTGGATGTTGCAGAAGTACGCATACGTCCCCGCCTCCTCGAAGGTGTGCGTGAACTTCTCGTTCTGATCGAAGTCGCGGTGATCGAACTCGCCGTCGGAGTCGCCGGGCACGCCGGATGTGATCGTGTGCGTCGTGTTGTCGGTCTGCGTCCACTCGACGCTTTCGCCGGCCTCGATCGAGATCGCCGCGGGCTGGAAGCGAAACCCCTTGACCAGGACCGCATTGCCACCTCCGCCACCGCCGCACGTGAACGCGGCGGTGGTCAGCGGGATCAAGACCAGTAAACGTGCTCGCATCGATGAGTATTCGCGCGAGCGAGCGAAACGGATGGGTCTACTTCGCGTTCAGTCGCTTCGCGCCGGACCGCTGGTTTCTATCGTCGACATCCACTCAACCTCCTATGAGCACCGGATCCGAAGTCGGCACGGGTGAGCCTTCGGCGGGCTCGATCGTCAGTGCGAATCGGTCCGCCCGACCCTCCCATTCGAAGACGTGGACGATGCGTGCGTTACCCGCCACCACGGTCATCGAGGCCGGCTTGTCTGCCGAGATCGCCCAAAGCTGGTACGCGCGGCCGCGACCGGGGTCGGGCATCTTGTCGAGGACGAGAGCGGCGCGGTCGTCGGACACGAACAGACTCCCGGTGCCGTCGAACCCGGCCTGCGGCGTCAGGTCCGCTCTCCGGTCCGCCGACGCAACGATCCGGGCGACGTCACCGCTGGCGTTCCGCTCACGCACGAGGACGACGCCGAGGAAGCCCGCGGCGGCCACCGACACCGCCGCCACCCCGGCGACGACGCGCGACGCCATCCGTCGGGGCCGGCGGGGAAGCGACGCTGATATGCGGTCGACGAGCTCGTCGGCGGCCTCGGGACGCTCGAGCCAAGCGAGCTCGGCCGACGTCTCGCTCAGCATCTGCACCTCCCGGGCACACTCGGCGCACGTAGAGATGTGGCGCTCGACGCGCCGGCGCTCGATGTCGGAGACCGAGTTCAGGACGAACGCTCCGAGCAGGCTCTGGATGTCCGCGTGATCTTCGGTCATGTCTGACTCCATCCAATTCCGAACCGCTCGAGCAGACCGCGCAGGGTCAACAGCCCGTCGCGCAGCCTGGACTTCGCCGTCCCTTCGGGGATCTGCAGGCGCTTCGCGACCTCCCGGTAGGTCAGACCTCCGAAGTAGGCGAGCATGATCGCCTCACGCTGGGCCGGAGACAGCTGTTCGATCGCTTTCAGAACGCGCGTGCGACGGTCGGAGATCCAGCTCGCCTCCTCAGGATCGGGCGCCGGCGCCGGCTCTGGACCGCGCTCTGACGCTTCGGCCACAGACCGTTCCTTGCGAACGGCGTCGACGGCCTTGTGGTGGACCACGCTCAGCACCCATTGCCGTAAGCCCCCGCGGCCCGCGTCATAGCGGTCGCACTGCCGCCAGACATCGACGAAGGCTTCCTGCACGGCCTCCTCGGCCAGATCACGGTTGGCCGTGACGCGCGTGGCCAGAGCCAGGGCGGTCGGAGCCAGCCGATCGGCCAAGTCGCGAAAGGCATGTCTGTCGCCTCGGCGGATCAATTTGAGCAGAGCTACGTCATCGACCATGGACACTCGACGACTATTCGGACTTCACCCCCGAAGTGGATGGGTCTCGAGAGATTCAGGCCATCCCGGCGAGGACCTCGAGTGTGGCCTCTCGCTTGGCGAACGTTATCGCAACGAAGTCGGTGGCGCCGTTTTCGAAGACGGTTTCGATCTGCCCGCGCACGTAGTCGGGGTCGCCGATGATCGCCACATCCGCGGGTTCGGCTCCCTCGCGATCGAGCATCGCCCGATACGATGGCAGCTGGCCGTACATCACGAATGCGTTGGCCGCGCGTTCGCGCGCCCCGGCCTCGTCGTCGGTCACCGACACCGGGAGCATCACTACAACGCGGGGGTCCGGACGGCCCGCGTCCGCCGCGGCCTTCGTTATGCGCGGGACGATGTGGTCGCGAACCGTGTTGAGCCCGGTCATCCACGTGATGGTCCCGTCGGCCATCCGCCCGGCGATCGCCAGCATCGTCGGCGCCAGAGCCGCTACGACCACACTCGGTGGCGCGACTTCTCCCTGAAGCTGCACCTGGCCGACGGTCTTCAGCGTTTCGCCCTCGAACGACACCCGGCGGTCGTGCACCAGAGGCATGAGGATCGAGAGGTACTCGCGCATGTGCCGGGCCGGTTTTTCGAAAGAGATGCCCCACATGTTCTCTACGACCACCTGGTGGGACAGGCCGATGCCGAGCGTCAGCCGTCCGTCGATAGATTGCTGCGTTGTTAGTGCCTGGAGTGCGAGTGCCGACGGATGGCGCGGGTACGTGGGTATGACCGAGGTTCCAATCTCGATGCCCGGCACCTCGCGACCCGCCACAGCGATGCCCGTCAACGCGTCGATGGTGAAGACTTGAGGAACCCAGGCCGACGCGAGACCCGCCTCTTTGGCCGTCCTGAAGTCGGACACCAGGTCATCGACCGAAGCCGCCGGAGAGAAGACGCCGATTCGCACGGTGCAACCGTACGCACCGTCGCACGCCTCACGCCAACCCGCGCATGTGTCACGCTTGCGTCGATCAAGGAGGCAACGATGGCAAAGAACCGTGTCGTCACCGTCGAGCGCGTCATCCCAGTTGCACCGCAGAAGATCTTCGATCTGCTCGCAGACCCGTCGAT
The DNA here is from genome assembly GCA_040905525.1 of Actinomycetota bacterium. Classification (GTDB taxonomy): domain Bacteria; phylum Actinomycetota; class JAICYB01; order JAICYB01; family JAICYB01; genus JBBDRJ01. The sequence goes on along the minus strand of JBBDRJ010000013.1, from coordinate 163,395 downwards.
GCATCCGATCATCGACGGATCGGGCACAGTGAAATCGGCTCGCGAAAGGAACCCCGAGCGACTTTCCCTGGGCGCCCGGTTCGGGATGGGGATGAGGGCGGGTCTTCCGTACCGCGTCACCAACAAGGTCGTGGAGTTCGAGGACGGCAAGCGCATCGCCTGGCGTCATTACGGCCGTCACGTTTGGCGCTACGAGCTCGAACCGGTGGATGGCGGCACGCGCGTGCGCGAATCGTTCGATTACAGGAAAGCCATAAGTCCACAAGTCCTCGAGCTGACTGGGGTCCCTCGCAAGCACGTCGGGAACATGGAGAAGACGCTCGAGCGCCTCGAGGAGCACTTCCGGGCCTAGCTCCCGAAGCTGTGACCAGCGGCCCTTCAAGTTCGGGTTGCGCAAACCGGCCGGCCGCTGTATCACTTGACTGACGAATCAAGAGGGTGCCGCCTGCAGCGTCCTGGGAGGGGACTTGGCGACACGGGGAGCAAGATCGAGTCGGGGCGCGAATGCGTCCCTTCAGCAGTCCGTTGACCGCCTGGCCGAAGCATTCGACCGGCTCGCCGACCGCCTCGACGTTCTCGAGACCAACGGTGCAACACCCACCTCCGATGCCGATCGGCTCACCATGCACGTGCGGCGCTGGATGCCCTTCTACGCACTGGCCGCGATCTTCGGCCTCATGTTCTGGATCCTTCCGACCAGGCAGGCCGACGACGAGGCCGAACAGGCCAGCGCGATAACGGAGAGCACGGACACCACGACGGGCGGCTCGGCACCCGATATCGAAGTAGCGGCCGGAGCGGAAACCAATTCGGGGCCGAGCACCTCCGGTGCCGGAACCAACGGCGGTACCGGTAACGGTGACGCCGGCGCACCCCCGCCGGTAGCCGTGGCCGGCCTCGACCCCCTAGCGTGGAACGCGACGGGGAAGACGAAGGGCGGCTTCGACTGCAAGGAGGGCGTACGGCAGCTCCCGTGGTCGGCCTACGCCGTGCCGTGCTTCCCGAAATGGACGGGAGGCAATCCCGGAGCCACCTATCACGGAGTGACGGCCAAGGAGATCACGATCGTCATCCGTCGCTTCCCCGAGACGGCGAACTCTCAGGCGGTGGAGGCCGCCGGCGTGGCTGCGGGGTTCGCATCAACCGACGTGGCGCGTTCGGTAGGAGACGTCTGGCGGCCGTACTTCAACAAGGTCTTCGAGCTGTGGGGCCGTCAGGTGAAGTGGATCATCTACGAGTCGAGGTTCGGCGACTCGACGGCGGAGGCGCAGAGCCAGGGCAAGGAAGGCGCGTGCGCCGACGCGAACGTCATCAAGAATGATCTGAAGGCCTTCGCCGTGGTCGGCGGCTCGAACGTCTTCGCGGAGTGCGCGGCCGAACGAAAGATGGTCACGTTCTGGGGCGGCGCGTACTTCCCCGAACGCTGGTACGAGAAGCATCATCCCTACGTCTGGCACACGACGATGGACTGCGAGCGCATCTCGCAGCAGGTAGCCGAGTACATCGGCAAGCGTCTCGCGAAGAAGCCGGCGACATGGGCGAAGAATCTCCAGAAGGGTAAGCCCCGCAAGTTCGCAACCTATGTACCTAACAACGACGAGTACCAGTACTGCACGGACGTGACCGAGAAAGTCCTGAGTAGCCAATACGGAGTGCCGAAGGGCAGCCGGTACAACTACACACTCGACATCTCCCGTTTCGCCGACGAAGCGGCCAACGCCGCCATCCGCTTCAACGCCGACGGAGCCACCACTCTGGTCATGGCGTGCGATCCGATCTCGATGGTGTTCCTCACGCAGTCCGCGAAGGCCCAGAACTGGTGGCCGGAGTGGTTCAACATCGGCGTCGCCCTCAACGACACGGACAACTTCCCCCGAACGTGGGACGCCGAGGAGATCCGAGGCAGCTTGTTCGGCATGAGTCAGCTGGGCGCGACCGTGAAGCTTCTCGGCGAGAAGGGTGAAGCGGCGATGACGTACAAAGCGGCTACCGGCACCAAGATCCCGCCCGGCACGACCGGGGAGCCGAGCTTCTTCAACATGATCCACGTGATCAACGCGCTCCAGGCCGCCGGCCCGAACTTAACCCCGCAGACGATGGGCGAAGCGATCTACCGCCTGCCCCCCGCCGGTGCCCCGCGCTACGACCTCGGCTACATCTCCTTCCAGGACGGACCGGACGGCAAGCCCGGAGCCACCGACCACACGGGCATCGACGACTCCCGTGAGATCTGGTGGAACCACAACGCGACGGGCTTCGACAACAAGCAGGGCGCGTACATCGAGACGTACGGCGGCAAGCGCTTCCGCAACGGCCAGTGGCCCAAAGAAAACCCACCGGTCTTCAAATAGCTCGTGCCCGGATCACGAGCCGATTCGACGCGCGGCCTCCAGGACTCGATCGACCGCCTGACCAATGCCTTCGATCGTTTCGCCCAGCGCGTCGAGTCGCTCGAGGCCAACGGGAACGGCTACGCCAACTCGAACTCCGATCTGTTCAGCCGACACATCTACCGGTACCTGCCGTTCTATGTCTTGCTCGCGATCTTCGCCCTCGTCGTGGTGCTCGTTCCTCTGCGCGACGACGACGGGCCCGCCGAGCAAGCGAGTCAGGTCTCGGCTGACGCGACGCCCACGACCGGAGACGCGCTAGCGGCAACCGACGACTCCACGTCCGCGCGTGTAGCCGGGCAGACGGTCTCCCAAGAACCGGGAACCGCCAGCACACCAACGGAAGTCGCTCAACCTGTGGGATTCGACCCGCTCGGGTGGAACCAGGCGGGTAAGACCAAGGGCGGGTTCGACTGCAAACCCGACGTACGTCAGATCCCGTGGTCCGCATACGCGGCGCCGTGCTATCCGGCGTGGTCTGGTAACAATGGCGGTGCGACCTATCGCGGCGTTACGGACAAAGAGATCGTCATCGTCCGCCGCAAGTTCCCCGAAAGCGCGAACTCGCAAGCCGTGGACGCCGTGGTCGCTCAGGCCGGCGGCGCTTCGACAGAGGTCACCGATGCCGCCCGTCTGGAGTTCGTGAAGTACTTCAACAAGGTGTTCGAGATGTGGGGCCGGCAGGTGAAGCTCATCGAGTGGGAGTCGCAGTTCGGCGATTCCACCGCCGAGGCCCAAGGGCGCGGCAAGGAAGGCGCATGCGCCGATACCAACATCATCGTCAACGACCTGAAGGCCTTCGGCGTCATGGACGGCGGCGCCGCGTTCTCGGAGTGCGCGGCCGAACGCAAGCTAATGGTCTTCGACGCCGCCGGGTACTACCCCGAGAGCTTCTACAAGAAGTACCACCCGTATCTTTGGGGAGGTGTCCCGGATTGTGAACGCATCTCCTACCAGCTGGCCGAGTACTACGGGAAGCGGCTCGGAGGCAAACCGGCGAAGTGGGCCAAGGGCGTGGAGAAAGGCAAGCCACGCAAGTACGCGATGTACATCCCGGACAACGATGCCTACCAGATGTGCGGCAACATCATGGAACAGCAGATGCAGTCGAAGTACGGTGTCGCGAAAGGCGTGCGTTACAACTACGTACTCGACATCTCGCGGTTCCCCGACGAAGCGGCGAAGGCCATCATCCAGTTCAAGGCGGCAGGCGCCACGACGATACTCCTCGCCTGCGACCCGATCTCACCGATCTTCTTGACTCAGTCGGCGCAAGGTCAGGCGTACAACCCGGAATGGGTGCTCCTCGGGGTAGCGCTCACCGACGTGGACAACGTCCCGCGGCTGTGGGATTCCAATCAGGTTCGCGGAAGCCTGTTCGGCATGAGCCAGCTCGGACCGACGGCGAAGATCCTCGGCCCGGACGGGGAGTCGCCAAAGACGTACAAGGCGGCGACGGGAACCAAGCTCGCCGCGGGTACGGACGGCGGCTACTTCACCACCATGCGGATCTTCAGCGTCCTCCAAGCCACCGGTCCGGCGCTCACACCGGAGAACATCGCCGCGGCCCACTTCCGGCTGCCGCCGGGCGGCGCGCCCGACTTCGAGGTGGGTTACACGTTCTATCAGGACGGTCCGGACGGCAAGAAGGGCGCGCACGACCACACGGCCATCGAGGACGCGCGCGAGGTGTGGTGGAACCCCGACGCCGACGGCTATGACGGCGTGAAGGGTGCCTACATCCAGACGTACGGCGGCAAGCGCTTCCGTAACGGCGAGTGGCCGAGGGAAGACCCGCCGGTCTTCAAGTAGCTACGGCCTACGGGGCGGGTGCTGGTGACCCGAAGTCGACGCTCTCGCGGATGAACTCGGTGACGAAAAGCTGGAAGTCGTCGGTCTTCAACGCCTCCGTCGGAACCGTGATCTTCGCCGGTGAGCCGAAGCCCGAGATCTCGGTTCGGATCGTCGTCCGGTAGGTGTTAACGCGGTCCTGGCGTTGCTCGAGCTCGTAACGAACGATGCGCACGCGCCCTCGGTCGTCGAGCCAAACCTCGACCGGTACCACCTCGGCGTTGACACCCATGCTCTCGAATATCCGAAGGATCCCCTCACGCCGGTCCTCGTCGTCGACCTCGCGGACGGCGTTGTCCGGAGCGACCTTCGCCCGGTAATGGGCCAAGCGGTCCTCGCCCACCGTCTCGGTCCCCACGCGCTCGACACTTCCTGTGAGAACTCCTTCCAGGAGCTCAACGGACAGGGCGGGCGAGAGCATCGGCACGCCGAGCGAAAAACGGCGGTCCTCGACGTCGATGTCTTCTTCAGGAACATCTATGAAGTCCGTGCTCACCCACGGCTCGCCGCCGCTCCCCGACTCGCTTCGGGGGAGGAAGGCAACGAGGTCGTCGAAGATCAGCGTCGATCTCTTTCCGGTGGTCTCAGTGGTGCTCGACCGCCGCTTCGCAAAGTCGACCACGCCGTGCATCACCTCGAAGAACCTGTCCGGCTCCGTGCGGCCGACCGTCTCGATCCCGCGTAGATCGACCTTGACCGCAACCCGGGCCGTACCCGCGCGCACGGCGATCTCGGGAGCGTCGTGCAGCGCGTCGGCCCAATCTTCTTTCTCACCGAGGCTGCACGAGTTTCTCACCGAGGCTGCACGAGGCGGCGACGGCCACGAACACCAGACAACCGGCGGCGATCCGTCTCATCGACGGCCGCGAGGGGGTCGTCCGCGCTTCTTCGGAGAACGTCGGGGCGCACGACGGGTGTTGCCTCGGCCGTTACCCATCAGCTCCTTGTAACCGCTGGTCCCGAGATACGCCTCGACGACGTGCGGATCGTTGAGGACTTGATCCGGCGTGCCGTCGGCGATCACGCGCCCCAGGTCCATCGCGACGATCCGGTCGGCGAGGCTCGCGATCAGGGGAACGTTGTGCTCGACCACGATCAAGCTGCCGTCCATGTACTCGCGAACTCGCTTCAACAAGGGACCGAGGGCCTCCGTCTCCTTCTGGGCGATACCGGACGACGGCTCGTCGAGCAGGAGCACGGATGGGCGGTGCGCGAGGATCGTCGCGATCTCGACGATCCGGCGCGACCCGGTTGATAGCTCGGAGATGAACTTGTCGCGGAACGCCGTCAAGCCGAGCAGCTCGATCAGCTCCTCGACCCGGCGCTTGATGTCCCGTTCGGCTTCGCCCACCACGGGCAGGCCGAACATGGCCTGAAGCGGGGATCTCTCGGTGATCGTGCGCTCGAATGCGACCGCTACGGCTTCGTGCACGGTCAAGGACGACCAGAGGCGGGCGTCCTGGAACGATCGGCCGAGTCCGGCGCGCGTACGGGCGCTGGCCGTCCACTCCGTAACGTCGACATCGTTCAGATGGACCCGGCCCCCATCGAGCGGTGTGAATCCCGTCAGCAGGTCGAAGTACGTCGTCTTGCCGGCGCCGTTTGGGCCGATGATGCCCAGGATCTCGTCCTGGTGGAGCTCGAGGTCGACGCTGTCGACGGCGAGGACGCCGCCGTAGTGCTTGCTGACGCCTTCGGAACGGAGCACGACCGGCCCGGTATTTCGGACGGGGGCCTTGGTAGCCCGCCGTCCCGTCCCCGCGCGCTTGAGACCGTTCTCATCCACGGCCGACGCGCCCTTGAGAAAGACGGCGCGCAGAACATCGGGACGTTCCAGGAGGTCCTTGGTCGGTCCCGAGAAGCGCACTTCGCCCTTCTCGAGGAACACGGCGCGCTTGGCGAGCTTCAGCGCGATGTTCACCGATTGTTCGACGAGCACGATCGTCGTGCCCTGAGCGTGGATCTCGCGAACTATCCCGAGGAGCTTCTCGACGATGGTCGGCGCAAGACCGAGCGTCAGTTCGTCGATGAGCAGGAGCTTCGGCTTGGAGATGAAGGCCTGGGCGAGCGAAAGCATCTGCTGCTCGCCGCCGGAAAGGTCGCCGGCGCGCGCCTCCCAGCGCTCGCGCAGCACGGGGAAATGCTCGAGGATCCGCTCGGTGGCTTCCTTTACGTGCTCCTGGTCGCCGCGGTAGATCCACCCCGCGACGCGGATGTTCTCCTCGACCGTGAGCGTCGGGAAAACGGCGCGGCCCCCGGGGATCTGCGCGACGCCGAGCCGGGCGATCTGCGTGGGATCGGCGTTGGTGATGATGCGACCGTCGAAGAGCACAGTGCCGCCCTGCGATCCCACGAGACCGGATATCGCTTTGAGCAGGGTGGACTTCCCCGCTCCATTGGTGCCCAGCAACGCCACGATCTCGCCGTCCGACACCTCGAAGTCGACGCCGAAGAGCACCTGCACGCCCTCGTATCCGACGTCGAGGTCCCGTGCGATCAAAAGCTTCGCGCTGCCTTCGGCGCGGCTGCGCCGCATATCGGCCTGGGCCCGCGCAGACACGCGAACGCGCTCCATGTCCGACTCGATGGTGAAGCCCGAAGATGCGATCAGGAACGACCCGAACAGATAGATCGGCACGAGAAGCAGGAGTGCCGTGCGGATCCCAAAGGCGTCGCCCATCGCACCGACGATGGGGATCATCGGTGCGCCGGCTAGCAGCCAGAGGTTGCCCGTGGCGAAGCCGAGTGTGCGCATGCTGGGCGGGATCACGAACGAGATGACGGCGAGCACTCCGGGAAGCAGCGGCGCGCTCATGAAAGACATCAGGATGTGGCCGGCGAGGGCGATCGGGAGGTTGGGTGAGAGAGCGAGGATCACGATCCCGGCGGAGACGCCGATGGCCGAGACGCCGAGCAGCTTGATCGCGAGCGCCGGGCTGCGGTTCACGAAGCGCTGCACGAATATCCCGCCCAGGATGATCGACACGATCTGAACGCCCTCGATCGAGGTGAAGATCGCGCCCCGCCCGGCCGGACCGATGTTGTATTCGTCGTTGTAGAAGACGCTGAGGAAGGTCCCGAAACCGAAGAGCGAAACGGTGAGGAACGGCAGTGAGTAGTAGATGCGCTTGGCCGAGCGCCCGGAGAACATGACCCGGAAGGTCTCAGCGAAGCCCGGCGGGTCGTCCTCTATGTCGGCCGTCTCGGAGTCGGACCCGGCCTCCAGGCGCTCCTGACGTCCGCGTTTGGGCTCGCGCAGACGCAGACCGAGGAACAAGAAGAACGCGGTCGGGATCGCGAAGATGACGAACGGGGTGCGCCAGGTGAAGGCCGCCGCGAGCAACCCCGCGGTTATCGGGGCGATCAGCTGCCCGAGCGAGTTCGCCAGGCCGTGGGCGTAGAAAACACGCGCACGCGACGTGCTCGGGTAGTAGTCGGACAGCAAGCTGCGGTGCGTGGCGTTGAAGAGCCGGCCAGAGGCAGCGCCCAGCCGGCCGAAGACGAGCGCGGTCAAGTTCCAGGCCATGCCGGTGAAAACTGAGAACGCCGCCCAGATCCCGGCTCCGGCAACCGCCATCCTGACTCGGTTGCGCCGATCGGCGAAGTAAGCGATGGGGAGCTCGAGCAACAAAGAAACCGGCAGGACCAACGTCGTGATAAGGCTGACCGAGAACAGCGACAGACCGAACCAGTCCCTGATCTCCGGCGTGAGCACGCCGAAGGCCACGCGGTCGAGCTCGTCGACTGCGTTCAGTCCGAACAGGACGATCAGCGGATACAGCGGCGCGGGGTGCGTGATGCGACGGGGATCGAACCGTCCGTACGTCGGGGGTGGGGGCTCGCCCGGCATGATCGGCGGCGGGAGCTTGGCCGACGCCAGCTCGGCCGTGATGTCGTCGACGGTTCTGGTTCGCCGGCGCGGAGCGGTCTTCGCCAAGGCTTAACCCTTTCCTCGCGTCGCACCGGCCGGGCGCGAGATCCGGGAGTCACGTTTGCCGTTGGCCGACAGCAAGGCCGTCATGTCGAGCTCGATCTCGGCCGTCTCCATCCGGACGTCGGCGAGCAGGCTCGGTACCACGAGCTTCCGACGCCGCGCGATCCTTCTGAGGATCCCGTCCCGGATCGTGTACAAGAGGCCGCCGAGCCCTTCGGGCAGGAACATCAGCAGCACGAGGATCCCGATGCCCGATGCGAGGAGGGCCCAGCCCCCGGAAAGGAAGAACTCCGTGCCCTCGACGTAGGCGGCGCCGAGCAGAGCGCCGGGCAGGGAGCCGAGGCCGCCGATCACGACCATAGAGAACAGGCGGATGCTCACCACGGCGTCGAAGGACCCGGTGAATATCCCGTTCTGATGGATCGCATAGATCCCGCCGGCGAAGCCCGCCATCGCACCTGAGATCACGAAGGCCGTGAGTTTGACCCTCGTGGAGTTGATGCTCACGCTTTCCGCCGCCAGCTGGTTGTCGCGAACCGCGATCAGGGCACGGCCGGTGCGCGACCGGCGCAGGTTCCAGGCCGCGCCGAGCGCGAGGATCAAACCGGCCAGCGTTACGTAGTACATCTTCCAGTCCGCGTCGAGCGGGATGCGATCCCAAAGTGACGGCCGGTCGATGCTGTCCTGAACGAACCACGGGAAGTATCTGTCCTCGAGGAAGTACGAGCCGGCGGTCACAGCGAAAGCCAGCGTGGTCACAGCGAGGAAGGGTCCACGTATCCGAAGGGCCGGCAAGCCGATAACCAGAGCAGTGAGCCCCGAAACAACGATGCCGACGAGCATCGCAAGGAAGAAGTCCCATCCGTGGCGGCCGTAAAGAACGGCCGTCGTCGCGGCCCCGAAACCTACGAGGGCGAACTGCCCGAGCGAGATGTGTCCCGCCCAGCCGGTGAGGATCACGAGCGACACGGCGACGATCGCGTAGATGTAGATGAGCCCGATCACTTCCTCCTGCGCGGTGTTGCCCCACAGCGGAACCGTCAGCACGAAAGCGACCAGTAGCGCGCGCAGGCCCCAAAGGCCCCATCGGACTTCGGGGAGACCGCGCAACTCGGCCGGGATCGGACGAACCTCGCGTATAGCGCGCCAGGTGGACATGCCCGTCTCAGCGGCCCTCGACAGCAATCCTCGCTGCGCCAGCAACGCGACGAGGATGATCAGCACGAGGAAAGCGTCGACGACCACGGTGTTGGCGAACGTCCAGGCCGCGGCCTCCTGGAATACGCCGAGAGCAAGCGCCGCGATCACCGTCCGGGGCAGGCTCTCCATCCGTCCGATCACGGCGGCTGCCAGCGTGCGTAACAGCAGTGCGTTACCAGAGCCGGTCACACCGGTGAAGGCCGAGAAGCCCACGATCGGGGTGCGCAGCAAGGCCGCGATCGCGGACAGCAAGGCCGCGATCGACCACACGCCGAGGTGCAGGTAATGGATCGGGACGCCGAGCAGGTTGGCGCGGTCGCCGTTCTCCGCCGCGGCGCGGATCGCGATGCCGTAATCGGTGAACTTGAGGAACAAAGCCAATGCAACCATCACGATCGGCACCACGATCATGGCCAGGACGTGGTCCGCGCGGAAGATCACCGGAAAGACGGTGAAGCTCACCTCGAACGGCGTCGCGTACGTTCGACCCGCCGGGATCTCGCCGAAGAGAAGCGATATGAGGATCGCGCCGCCCTGCAGGATCTGGGCGATGCCGATCGTAGCCACGGCGAGGATGAGGCGGGGCGCACGCCGGAAGCGCCGGATGATGAACGTGTAGACGAGCGCTCCGATAAGCGTCGAGCCGATCAGGCCGATGATCACCGACGCGAAGTAGTTCCATCGGTACTGGAGGACGAGCTGGATCGAGACAACGGCCGCTATCCCGCCGAGCTCGGCCTGCGCGAAGTTCACGACGCTGTTCGCGCGGTAGATAAGGACGAGCCCGATGGCCGTGAGCGCGTAGAGGGAGCCGAAGACCAGTCCGAGGACGAGGATCCCCGCCGGCAAGCCCCGATCCAGGGTGTTGTCGAGGATCAGCCACACCCCGATGGTGGCGGCCGCGATGATGGCGCGCCGGACCCAGACCGTAGGCGCGGCCCAGGCCGTGCCTACAGACTCGATCAGCCGCGAAGGTGCGCGGACGAGTTCAGCGATCCGAGCCAGGAACCCCTCCCGAAGTCCCTTGATTCCCGAGTCAAGAGTGTACCGACGGCCCGCCGGCAGGGCCCAATCGCGCTCTACAGCGCGTCGAGGAAGGTGCGCAGGGCGGCGTTGAACGCCTCGGGCTGCTCCATGTTCGCGGCGTGGCCGCCACCGGAGATCGTGACCAGCTCGGCGCCTGGGATCTTCTTCTTCATGTACTCGCTCGAGGCGATGAAGGCCTTGTCCTCGGAACCGATCAAGACCAGGGTCGGGACCTTGATCTCGGTGATGGCGTCCATGACCCGGGAGTCGGACTGGGCCAGCATGCCCCTCGCCGCCAGAGCCAGAGCGTTGGCCGACCGGTGCTCTGCCGTGCTCACCTCCGGGCTCGCGCGCTTCAAGATCTCGAGCCCGTCTTCGTCCAGGCGCGACGCGAACCGCTCGGCCATGCTGTTCCACTTCGCCCGTGCATCTGGATCGCGGAAGCCGGGGCCGGTACCCGCGAGCACCAAAGCGCGCACGGCCTCAGGGTGATCGAGATAGAAGCACAGCGATGCATAGCCGCCGAGGGAGTGACCGACGAGCACGGCCGGTTCGGCTTCCAGGTGCCGGAGCAGAGCCGCCATATCGCCGATGAGCAGATCATGCGAGTACTTGGCCGGGTCGTCCGGGATCCCGGACTCCCCGTGCCCGCGTAGATCCCAGGCGATGACGCTATAGGAGTCCTCGAGGGCGGAAAGCTGCGGCTCCCACATCGCCTTCGAAGCTTGGTAACCGTGCGTGAAGAAGACGGCCTGTCCGTCTCCGGACGCCGAGTACCCGAGCTCGATCCCGTTGAGTTCAGCGGTGGTCATGGGCGATAGGTTACCGGCCGACGAAGTTGCCCTCGCGGCGCTCGTTCACCGAGCGGATCCCCTCCCGCGAGTCTTCGGTGGCGAAGAGCTTCGCCTGCTCGGCGGCTTCGTGCTTGGTCGCGGCCCGGACGCGATCGGCCAGACCGGAGCGCAGCGTTCTGTGTATGGCGCGGATAGCCAGAGGTGCACCCGACGCGATCTCACGAGCCAGCTCGAAGGCGCCGTCGCGAACGCGATCCAGCGGCACACACACATCGGCCAGCCCCAGCGCAGCGGCTTCCTGTCCGTTGTAGCGGCGCCCGGTCAATAAGATTTCGGCGGCGCGCGAGGGACCCACGAGCTCGGGCAGCGTCACCGACAGGCCGAACCCCTGGTGGATCCCGAGCTTCACGAAGTTCGCGGAGAAGCGCGCTTCAGGACACGTGACGCGAAGCGTGGCCGTGAGCGCGAATCCCAGTCCGCCGCCGATCGCCGGCCCCTGCACCGCGGCGATCACGGGAAGCGTTGATTCGCACATGCGCGCCGCCTGGACATACAGGTCCTCGGTCGATCCCCCGACGCTCTCGCTGCCACCCTGCCCGCCGAAGCCGGCGCCCGCACAGAACGACCGACCCTGAGCCGCGAGCACAACGGATCGGATCTCGGGATCGGCGCCGAACGTCTCTATCGCGTCGGCTACGGCTTTGACCTGATCGATGTTGAGGAAGTTGTGCGGCGGGTCCTGCAGCTCGATGACACCGACGTGACCGACCGTCTCCGTTCCGATTGGCATGGGTTGTAACTACCATGTCCGGCATGATCCGTGCCGTCCTGTGGGATTTCGGTGGAGTGATAACCACCAGTCCGTTCGAAGCCTTCGCGCGCTTCGAACGCGAGAACGACCTGCCGGCCGACTTCATTCGCGGCCTGAATGCCGCCAGCCATCACTCCAACGCCTGGGCGAAGTTCGAACGTAGTCAGGTGCCCTTCAACGAGTTCTGCGACCTGTACGAGGCCGAGGCGAGCGCCGCCGGCCACCCCATCGACGCGCGCGCCGTGATCGGGTGCCTGAGCGGCGACCTGCGCCCGGAGATGGTCGATGCGTTGCGGGCCATAAGGCTGCGCGGTCTGAAGCAAGCCTGTCTGACCAACAACTTCTTCAGATTCGACGACGCGCCGGCGCGGGTCGAGCGCAACCCGATACTCGAGCTGTTCGATGTGATCGTCGAGTCTTCGCAAATCGGTATTCGCAAACCCGAGCCGGAGTTCTACCGGATCGCGTGCGAGCAACTGGGGATCGAGCCCAGCGAAGCCGTGATGCTGGACGACCTCGGCGTGAATCTGAAGCCCGCGCGCGAGATGGGCATGACGACGATAAAGGTCGTCGATGCCGACGAGGCCCTGCGGCAGCTCGAGGCGATCCTCGGTTTCACCGTGACCGATTAGTGCTCCGACCCAGCCCGGATAGCAGACGAACCCTTGACTCACACCACAGTAGTTCGTTACCGGCGCTCTGCGGCCCGCACGGGCCCGCGACGCTTTCGTCGAAGCGCCGGTCGTTCGACGATCAGATATGAGGCGATCGCTACCGTGAAGGTCAGCGCCGTGGCGACGGCCACCGACAACCAACCGACACGGCTCCGCGGAAATCCGTGCACCAGATGGTTGAGCGGGAGGTGGTACAGGTACAGCCCATAAGAGATCAACCCGATCGCCGGAAGGGGTTGCGTCCGAGCGACTCGTGCGAACAGGCTGCCGTTGCCGATCGAGAGGTGGCCTATCACGATCGCGAAGCAGACGACCAGGACGGCCAGCGTCCACCAACGCACCGGCCGGGTTGGGCTAAGGGTTACGACGATGGCCGTCGCGATCACTGCTCCGACAACGGCCAGCGGGGTTCGACCGAGAAGACCACGCAGCCGATGAGAGCCCGCTAAACCGAGTGCTAGGGCCGAACCCATCAACAGACCGCTGCCTTTAGCGCCCGTCCACAGAAGGGACTGGACGATCCCGTCGGTCTTCGGGACGAAGAGGCTGAGTGGGGAAACGACGAGGCCCAGCACCGCCAGCCCGAAAGCGAGCCGGCGCTTGTCGACGTTTCGGTTGAGCGCAGCAGCAACCACAAAAGGCCAGACGAGGTAGTACTGAGCCTCGATGGCCAGCGACCACGTATGGGTGAGCAGGCCAAGTTGGTACTCCGGGGAAGTCTGGAACAAGTTGGCGACATAGGTTCCGGCCAGCAGCGCAGCTTTCGGATAGGGGTCGCGCCCGGCATTCGAGCCGATGTAGGCGGCGACGGCACCTCCCAGCAGTAGCGCAAGCACCAACGCCGGGAGCAAACGCAGGCCACGACGCTTAAAGAACTGCTTTAAGTCGATGCGGCCGCTGCGATTCCACTCACGGACCAGCAGGGTTGTTATGAGGAACCCACTAAGCACGAAGAAAAGATCTACGCCGAACGGCCCGCCGAAGAGCTGGAACCTCGGAACGTACTCGACGCTGTGGAACAGCATGACGGCGCCGATCGCAACCGCCCGCACCGCGTCGAGCTCCGGTTGGTATCCCGAACTAACCGAACCTTGGCCAGTCACTCGTCCTCCCGCTCAACTCATCGTCCACTCGGGGCGCGGGAGTGGCTCCGTGCGCAGCTCCGCGTACAGACCGAAGTGATCCGAGGGCCACACCCCATCTACCTCGTCGTCGCATACGACACGGCACTTCTCGATCTTTCCGATGCCGAAGTTCTCGGCTATGCGGATCGGATAACCGGTGAAGATGTAGTCGATGCGCCGGTCCGGCTCGAGAGCGATAGCGGCGTAAGCGTTGCGATTGCTCCATGTGTAGCCCGGCTCTCCGTCGCCAGCCACGGCCCAGGCGTCGTAGAAGTAAGCGCTGCGACCGCTCAAGGCGTGCAGTCCGGTGACGAATCGGATCTCCGTGGACTCCGGGTTGGCGTTGAAGTCGCCGACCAGGATGGGCGGGAACGCTTCGCGCGGGCGCCGCCGCAGGACCATGTCGACGAGGGGTACGACCTGCTGCTCCCGGACCATGCCGTGGTGGAACTTCCAGTTGAGGTGCGTGCACGTAAATGACAGATCGCCGAAGGGAGCATCGATCGTCACAGAGAGCGCGCAGCGCGTCTCGTCCGTGTCGCTGGTCGGAAGCATCAACACCTCTCGATCACCTATCGGCCAACGGCTGGCGATGGCGTTGCCGAAGTCCGTGCCGTCCCACTGGCTGGCGACACCAAGGTCGATCTCGTAGTCGAGGCCATCCAGCAGCTCTCCGACCTGGTCGAAGCCCTCTCCGCTCATAGCCTCTTGGAAACCGATGACGTCGGGATCGAGCTTGGATATCCACTCGCGGATGCGCGGCTTGCGTCGCTTGTAGGGGCCGGAGCGGTTCCAAAGGTTGAGCGTCAGGACCTTGAGCACGAAAAACCTCAGCGCCGCCGACGCAGGCGCCGGCCGACGTCTCCGGCTCGGCGCTTGGCTATCTCGAGGGTTCGGCGAGCCCACGCGTACTCCGAAGCAAGAACGGCCAGGCCGGCAAAGATCACGAGCAGCCCGGGGCCGGGGATGACCAGCATCACCATGCCCGCGGTAACCAGCGCGAAGCCGATGACGGTGACCGCTATGCGCTTGCCGCTTCTGCCGATCCAGACGACGACGTCGCGCGGCGTGGTCATCTAAGTAGCGACGTAGTCGCCGATAAATTGCAAACGCTCAGACGGCGGCCTTCTCGAGGATGTGCACCGAGCACGCGCTGCCCAGCCCGATGACGTGCGTGAGGCCGACCTTCGCGCCCTCGATCTGACGATCCCCCGCCTCACCGCGCAGGTGGGTCGTTACCTCGTAGATGTTGGCCACGCCTGTGGCGCCCAGAGGGTGACCCTTGGAGATCAGTCCGCCGGACGCGTTCACCGGGATGCGTCCATCACGCTTCGGCGCGCCGGAGTCGATGAACTCACCCGCTCCACCGCGCTCGCACAGGCTGAGGTTGTCGTAGTGGCACAGCTCGGCCGTCGCGAAGCAGTCGTGCAGCTCGACGAGGTCGAGGTCCTGCGGTCCAACACCGGCCAGCTCGTACGCCTTGTCGGCCGCTTGGCGCGTGAGGGTGTTGATGTCCGGCTGCACCTGACCGTCCTCGCTCCAGGGGTCCGAGGTGAGGACGGAAGCCGAGATCTTCACCGCGCGCTTCTGCTGCTCCTTGGAGAGGGTCTTCAGCTTGCTCTCGGACACGAGTACCGCCGCGGCCGCTCCGTCGCCCGTTGGGCAGCACATGAGCAAGGTGTTCGGGTAGGAGATCATCTCGGCGTTCATCACCTCGTCAAGTGAGAACACCTTTTGGTACTGCGCCAAGGGGTTGTGCTGTGAGTGCCAGTGGTTCTTCTCGGCGACCTTCGCGAACTGCTCGAAGCCGACGCCGTCATTCTCGTACGCGTACTCCATGCCGGCCTGACCGAAGACGCCGGGCATCATGTTCGTGCCGAGGATGCCCTCGGTTCCCATGACGGCTCCGTAGCGTCCGTTGCGCTGGTATTCGTGCTTCTCGCTGCGGGCACGACCTGCTCCGCCGAGAAGGCCCATCTTCCCCATCTGCTCGACGCCGATGGCCAGACCCATGTCGGCCTCGCCTGCCTTGATCGTTGTGTAGACGGTGCGCAGCGCCGTAGCGCCCGTTGCGCACGCGTTTGCCACGTTGTAGACGGGGATGCCCGTCTGACCGATCTGCTTCTGGATGCGCTGACCGAGCATGGCGTTGGCCTCGTACAGGCAGCCCACGCCGAGCACACCCATGTCATGGATGGTGACGCCGGCATCCTTCATGGCGTTCATCGCCTCTTCCGAGGCGAGATCGACGGTGTCGGAGTCCGGGTACCGTCCGAACTTCATCATCGACGCGCCGAGGATCCAAACGTTGTCAGCCATGACGATGCCTCCCGGTTAGACGGGTGCGTAGCCGAACGCGACGGCTTCGGTGCCGTCGTCGTCGGTACCCGCAACAAATGTCTTCAGCTTCACCTTCATGCCGAGCGAGACCTTGCTCGGATCGGGCTCGACGTCGATCACGTTCGTTTTGACCGACCCGCCGCCGTTCAGCCGCACAACGGCCGACACGTAAGGCGTCGGGACGTTGGGGGCCGCGCGGTGGACGATCGCGAACGAGACGACCTCGCCCTCATTGGAGACCTCACGCGGCTGGAACTCACGTTTGCCACATTTCGCGCAAGCGTTGCGACGATCCCAATACAGCGCTCCGCAGTCTTTGCACTCGCTCGCGACGAGATGCGGCTCCCCGTCGAGAACGAGGTAGGAAACCATCGAGATCTGTTTGGCCATAGTCACCTGAGGATACGCGCCGCCCTCAACCATGCTCAACGCCGACTTCAGCGTCGCGCTGCGGACCAGCTCTTTCCCTTCTCGACATCGATGTCGTGTGGGAGTCCCAGAACCCGCTCGGCGATGATGTTGCGCTGCACCTCCGATGTTCCCCCGCCGACGGTCAGAGCGGGTGCGAATAGGAAGCCGTGTCCCCAGAACCCTCCGCCACCCGGGCCGGAATCCAGCAGCAGGCCGGAGGTTCCGGCCAGCTCCTTGGCCAGGTTCATGATGTGTTGCCCGTGGTCGTCGGCCAGTGCCTTGCGCACCGACGCCTCGGCCCCCGGCTGCTCTCCGCGCAGCTTCGCCGCCAGCATGCGCATTCGGATGATCCCGAGCAGCTCACCTTCTATATAGACCTGCGCCAGCTTCTGGCGAAGGCTCGGCTCCTGGACGCCGCCGGCCGTTCTCGCCGCCTCGACCAGATCGCGGGCCGACGGACCCTGCCCCCACAAGGCGCCTTCCCGGGACAGGGACACGCGCTCGTTGGCCAGGGTTACCTTACCGAGCTCCCAGCCCCGTCCTTCCTCGCCGACGAGGTTTTCGGCAGGGATGCGCGCGTCGGTGAAGAACACCTCGTTGAAGGTGTGCATGCCCGTCATCTCGATGATCGGACGGACCTCGATGCCCGGCGTGTCCATCGGGCAGATGAAGTACGAGATCCCGAGGTGCTTGGGGGCGTCCGGATCGGTGCGCGCGATGAGGATCCCGAACTTGGCTGCGTGAGCGATCGACGTCCAGACCTTCTGGCCGTTGATCACGTAATCATCGCCGTCGCGTACTGCTCGGGTGCCGAGATTGGCGAGATCCGATCCCGCGCCCGGCTCGCTGAACAGCTGGCACCAGATCTCTTCCCCGGACAGGATCGGGAAGAGGTAGCGCTCCTTCTGCTCCTGGGTGCCCGCGTAAAGGATCGTGGGACCGGCCCAGCCGATCCCGATGATGTTGCCGGGCCGCGTCACCTTTGCGCGCTTGAGCTCGGAGTCGATGACCAGTTGATGGATGGGGTCGGCGTCCAGGCCCCAGGGTTTCGGCCAGTGAGGTGAGACGAGACCGGCCTCGGCCAGAGCCCGCGGCGACGGCGATGGGTTGGCTTCCAGCCACTCACGCACTTCGCGCCGACGCGGGTCGTCTTCGCCGGGAAGCTGCAACGCGAAGGCGGACTTGGTGGCCATCAGGGTTGGTTCAACCCTTCCCGCTCGCGCATGAGGTCGGCCAGCTTCTGGAGGTCGACGGTGATGAATATCCCTTCGGCTTCCGCGGTCAACCGCTCGCCGGCGTGACACGTCCCGGACACGAAGATCTTGCGTCCTTCCACGCGGTCAACCCAGGCCTTGAAGCGCAGCTCCTCGTACAGCGGCGTCGGACTGCGGTAGCGGACCGTGAGAGTTCCGGTCATGCCCGCGCGTCCGGAGATCGACTGCGCGAAGCCGAGCACTTCGTCGAAGGACGCTGCGACGAATCCACCGTGCAGGTTTCCCGGCGGACCTTCGTAGGCCGCGCCGAACACCGCGCGTCCCTCGGCGTGCATGTCGTCACCTTCTCCGACGATCCGCAGCTCGATGGGAGCCGCTAGCGGATTGGCCTTGCCGATGAGGGGGCTGCGATCGAAGAACGCGCGCGGCGATCCGGCCAGGGCCGTCTCGGAATAGCCGTCGTAGGACCAATCGCGTTGCGGCAACAGCTCGTCGAGACGGTCGGCAAAAGCGTGAGCGGCATCGGCAGCCACGGCCAGCTCCTCAGCGGGGGGTGCGACGAGCGTCAGCCTCTCGATGATGCGGCGGAGCTCGGCGGCAAGTCTCCACGCCTCGGCGCGCCGCGAGTCGGGCTCTTCCGGCGGGAACGGCCGGTATCCTTGCGGACTCTCGTAGGAATCGTCTGACGGTGACACACGCCGACGCTAATCGCGCCGAAGGCGGTGAGTCCATTGCTGATCACTTGTTCCGTAGCGTCCTAGTCCGGGTTCTTGTCTCTTCGGCCCTCGCGCGCGCGATGTCGAACGCCGACATCACTGTTGCGATGACACCGGCAAGCTCCGGCCGTAGAGCCACATTCGGCTCGGCCGAAAGTCGAGCCGGGTGTCGGGATTGAACCGACGGCCTGCGGTTTACAAAACCGCTGCTCTACCACTGAGCTAACCCGGCGGTCTGGTCAGACTAACGTGGGCGCTCCGCGGATATGGGGCGGATCAGGGCCTCCTGCGCGACGGACACACCGAGGATGCCGCTGCGCGCGTGCATGGTTCCCGCCGCGAGTCCGCGTGCTCCATAGCTGGAGATGGTCCGCAGATCGAACAGGATCCACTCGTCGGCCCGGATCGCGCGATGGAACCACACCGCATGGTCGAGACTTGCGCCCATGAACCGCTCCCACTCGGCCTCGCCGGCCACGGGAACGCGCGCAGCGGATACGACTCCCATGTCGGAGGCAAAAGCCAGAACGCATGCGTGCAGCGCGGGATCGTCCGGCAGCTCGCCTGCCGTCTTGAACCACGCCCGGCGTGTCGAGCGGTAGATCCCGTCGATAGGCTCGGTCGGACCGAGCTCGCGCATGTCGAAAGGCATCATCGAGCGCATCCGGCCGAACATCCCCTCCGGCTCCGGGGCGTCCTCCGGAGCCGGGACGTCCTCGGCGATCGGGACTTGGTACTCCGGCCCGGCTTCCGCGCGATGGAAGGACGCGATCATGTCGAAGATCACCTCTGCGTCACTCGGTGGGAGACCCCCCGAGCCCCCCCGTTGAACGGCCTTCACGCGACGCGAGGTGAACGACTTTCCGTCCCGCGGTCGCTCGACGAGCATGTCGATCGGCTCCCCCGGGCGTCCGGGCCGGATGAAATAGGCGTGGACCGAGTGGATCGCCCGATCGGCGTCCACCGTGAGCTGCGCCGCGCGCACGGCCTGCGCGGCAACCTGTCCGCCGAACACGCGCGTCCACGGTCCTCGGGCCGGGTTGGGCGCCCGAAAAGAATCGGCGGCGAATTCCTCGAGTTCAAACAGGCCCAGAAGGCGGTCGAGGCTCCAGCGCTCGGGTACCTGCTCGCTCACACGACCTCGAACAGCGTGTAGTCGATCATTAGCTCTCCCTCTCCGCGGGCGCCGATACCCTAACCCCGCATGATTGGACGTCGCATCATCCGGCGGCTCCTGCGCACGGTTGCCTTTGGCTTGCTCATCGTCGTTGGCGGAGTCGCCGTCCTTGCGCTCGTGCTGCGAGCTACTAATCCGGAACCGTCGGATCAGCCCGGGTGGCAGCGCGCCCCCGATATGCCGCTCGCTCGAGGCGAAGTCGCAGCAGCGAACGCCGGCGATCAACTCGTCGTGGCCGGAGGATTGCGCGGGCTTACGACAACGTCGAGAGATGTCGGCGTGTACGACGTCGGGAAGAACGAATGGCGCGAGGGCCGTCGCCTTCCGGCAGGACGTCATCACGCGGCCGCCGCCGCGCTCAGCGGCAGGGTCTACGTATCGGGAGGAGCATCCGGCGTCATCGACTGGAAGCCCAGGACGAACCTTTGGCGTTCGAAACCGGGAGGCCGTTGGGAACAGCTCGCTCCTATGCCGGAGGGGCGGCAAGGACATGCGATGGTCGCTCTGCGGGGCAAGCTGTACGTGATCGGAGGCGTCGGTCCGACGGATCGAACCCTCGTCTACGATCCCGAGTCGAACGAATGGACCACGGCCGCTCGGCTCCCCAGCGGTCGCGATCATCTGCGCGCCGCCGTATGGGAAAAGAAGGTGTGGGTGCTGGGCGGGCGAAGCAAGGCTCCGACACGACGCGTCGACGTATACGACCCGCACAACGACGAGTGGAAGCGGGGGCCGAACCTGCCGGAATCGATGAGCGCGATGGCCGTCGGCGTCGTCGACGGAGACCTCCACGTCGTCGGCGGCGAAGATCCGGGGTTGATCCGCGGACGCGTCTCCTCGACGCACGTAGCGCTCGGCCGGTCCAACGGCCGCTGGGTGAAGTGGCAGCAACCACCGTTACCGGTTCACGGCGCCGCCTTCGGTGTCTACGAGGACCACCTGTTCATCGCCGGCGGCGCTTCGCGACCCGGAGCGCTGTCGACGATCGCCTGGACGGGCTCAACTCAGGTCTTCAGCGGTCCGCGCGTGGTCAGCGATCGAGAGGATTAGCTCGGCCGCCGACCCGGCGTTGCGTGCGGCACTCGTCGCACGGACACCCCTCCCGCAGATCCTCCCAGCGGTAGATGCCGGTTCGGTGTCCGTCGTTCCAGTGAAACGTGACTCCGTATGATCCGACGAGCTCGGCGTCGACGACGTCGAGCTCGTTCGCGGATTTCAGATAGACCGGCTTACCTTCTGCACGAAGCTCGTGGCACGTTGCACAGCCGCATGCTCCGCGGATCGTGGCCAGGTCGAAGTGCGATACGTGACCGTCCTCCCACGTGATCCGGATGCCTACTTCCTTGGACGCCTCGACGCGTTCGGCCAGCCAGAGGTTGTCCTCCGTCATCTGCGCTGCCGCGCGATCTCGAACAGCGCGATGGCCGTCGCGGCCGATGCGTTGAGGCTCTCGACCTGACCGGACATCGGGATGCGCACGGAAAGATCGGCCCGGTCGCGCACGAGCCGTGACACTCCCTTGCCTTCGCTGCCTACGACGATGCACAGCGGCTCCGTCGCGACGTCGAGATCGTAGATGGTCCGGGTCGCTTCGCCGTCCAGGGACACGACCCATATTCGCCGCTCCTTCAGCTCCTCGAGGGCTCGTGGAAGGTTGGGCACCTGAGCGACGGGCAGATAGGCAAGCGCCCCGGCTGCGCTCTTCTCGACGGCGGCGGTAACGGGAGCCGCACGGCGGCGTCCGATGATCACACCGTGCGCACCGGCCGCTTCGGCCGAGCGCGCGATCGCACCGAAGTTCTGTGGGTCGGTCACCTCGTCCAGGGCAACCAGCAACGCCGGACCTGTTGCGTCATCGAGCCGAGCCAGAACCTTCTCGAGCGACGAGTAATCGAAGGGCGGTACGACGGCTATGACGCCTTGCGGTGCGCGCGTTCGCGAGCGTTCGTCGATCTCTCTGTTCGTCACTTCTCGGATCCGGACTCCCGCCCGGCCGGCAAGATCCGCGATCTCGTCGAGGATCTTCGCCGGCTTCGATTGGGAAGCGAGGAGGATCTCCTGTATCGGCCGGCCCGCGCGCAGAGCCTCCGCTACGGGATGACGACCCTCGATCTGGTAACGCCGCGAGGCGGTCGGGCGATCGTGGATGGCTCGTGCGCGATCTCGCGTTGTTCGCGCACGGTCTCGCGGATCCCGCCGCCGGTCTCGCGGCGCTCGCGGGCGGCTCAAACCAAGAACCAGCGCGGTCCGGACGAGGAGTCCTCGATGCTGATCCCTATCTGGACGAGCCGGTCGCGGATCTGATCGGCGCGGGCGAAGTCCTTGGCCGCGCGCGCTTGCTCGCGCTGTTCGAGCAGAAGCTCAACGAGTCCTCCGACGACGTCTCGTCCGGCTTCATCGGCTTCGACGAACAGTCCAAGGACGCCGAGACCCTCGACCACCGCCTGCCTGTGCATCGCAGCCGCCGCGTGATCGCCCTGCTCGATGGCCCGGTTCCCACGAGATACGAGCTCGTGCAGCTCGGAGAGCGCGAGCGGCGTGTTGAGGTCGTCGTCCAGCGCGGCCCCGAAGTCACTGAGCGCGTCGGTGACGTCTTCGGAGGAATCAGAGGTCGGTGCTGTACGCAGGAACGCGCGGAAGCGCTCCCATACGGCCTTGGTGGCGTCGAGGGCGTCCGGGCCATAGTCGATCTGGGACCGGTAATGCGCCTCGCAGAAGAACAGACGCAATACCTGAGGCGGGTAGTCCTCCAGAACCTCCTCCACGTTCACGTAGTTGCGCAACGACTTCGACATCTTCTCGCCGCGGATCTTCACGTGCCCGTTGTGCAGCCAGTACCCGGCGAACGGCGCTTGAGAGCCGGCTTCGGACTGCGCGATCTCGTTCTCGTGGTGGGGGAAGATCAGGTCGGCGCCCCCCCCGTGGATGTCGAACGGCTGGCCGAGGTATTTGACGGACATCGCCGAGCATTCGATGTGCCAGCCGGGACGCCCCGGCCCCCAAGGGGAGCTCCAGAACGGCTCGCCCGGCTTCGCCGCCTTCCACAGCGCGAAGTCGAGGGGGTGACGCTTTCCGGGCGCGGGCTCGACGCGCTCGCGGTTTACCAGGTCGTCGAGCCCGCGCCCGGACAGTTTCCCGTAACCCTCGAAGGACTCGACGGCGAAGTAGACGCTGCCCTCACCCGGATACGCGTGCCCGCCGTCCACCAGCCGCGCGATGAGCTCGATCATCTCCGGGATGTGCCCGGACGCTCGCGGCGCGACGTCCGGCGGAAGAACGCCGAGCGCGCGCATGACGTCTTCGTAAACCCGCGTATAGCGCTCGGCGACTATAGCCGTCGACGTGCCGAGCTCGTTCGCCTTGGTGATCAGCCTGTCGTCGACATCGGTGATGTTGCTGACGAAGAGCACCTCGAAGCCACGCCACATCAGATGCCGGCGCAGAACGTCGAACACAACGGCCATGCGCGCGTGCCCGACGTGCGGGACGTCGTACACGGTCGGACCACAGACGTAGATCTTCGCTACTCCGGGTTCGAGCGGCTCGAAGTCCTGCTTTCCGCCGCCGAGCGTGTTGGTGAAGCGCAACCCCATGGTGGTCACGATACGTTCAGGCTTCATCCAACAGCGCGATGGCCATACACGCCGCACCTTCGCCGCGTCCCACGGTTCCGAGCTTCTCGGTCGTCGTCGCCTTCACATTGACCCTATCGAGGTCGACGCCGAGAGCCTTGCTTATCGACGCACGCATCTCGCTACGGTGAGGAGCGAGCTTCGGCGCCTCGATGAGCACGGTCGCGTCGATCGATTGGACGGCATAGCCCCCGCCCCGGATCTTCTCCATGACCACGCGAAGGATCTCCAAGCTGGAAGCGCCTTTCCACTTATCGTCGGTGTCAGGGACGTGTGTGCCGAGATCACCCATACAAGCCGCACCGAGAAGAGCATCGGCGATGGCGTGGCAAAGAACATCGGCGTCCGAGTGACCGGCCAGGCCCACAGCTCCGGGGATCGTCACCCCGCCGAGGACAAGTGGCCGTTCCGCGTCGAACGCATGGACGTCGAACCCGATACCTGCCCTCATCACCCGAGAAGCGTCGCGGCGACATCCAGGTCGTGCGCAGTTGTGACCTTCAGATTCCGTACGTCGCCACCGATCACGTGCACTTCGATACCGATGCGCTCGACGAGGGCGGCGTCGTCGGTTCCGACGAAGCCGGAAGCGGCCGCCTCCGCGTGTGCGCGGCGGTAGACGTCCGCGCGGAAAGCCTGTGGAGTTTGCACGAAAGCGAGCTTGTCACGTTCGAGCGTGGCGACGACGCGATCCGCCGCGACCTCCTTGATCGTGTCGGACACCGGCACCACCGGGCAGACCGCGTCCCAAAGGTCGAGCGCACTCAGCGCGGCGTCGAACAATGCAGGAGGACACAGGGCTCGAGCCGCATCGTGGACGGCGAAGGCGTCTGTCTCGGGCGATGCGCCGCACGCCGCCGAAGCGGATGCCTGACGAGTCGGTCCGCCGGCGACCACGTGCACGGGCTTGCTCAAACCTTCCAGCACCGACAGCGCGCGCTCCTCGCAGCCCGCAGACGTTGCCACCACGATCGCGCTTACGAGTTCGGCGGATGCCGCACCATCGGCGGCCCAGCGAAGAAGAGGGAGACCGGCCAGCTCGACGAAAGACTTGGGAACGCTCGTACCGAAACGAGAACCCTCGCCGGCGGCGAGGAGGAGGACGACTCCTCTCAACGAACTTCTCGGAGTCCCTGCGAACCCGGCGCTCCGGGGAGCTTGGCGAACAGCATGCGCCCGGTGTCGTTCTGAAGGACGCTCGTCACTTCGACCTCGACCTCATCTCCAAGGGACTTGCCGCCACCCTCCACAACGATCATTGTGCCGTCGTCGAGATAGCCGACGCCTTGTCCCGGCCCCCGTCCCGCGCGAACGAGCCGGACCTTGGTCCGCTCGCCGGGGAGCACCGGGGGCCGAAGAAGCTCGGCCAGACGGTGAAGGCTGAGGACGCCGACACCCTGCAACTCGGCGACCTTCGCGAGATTGCCGTCAGAGGTAACGATGGGCAGGCCCCTACGGCGCGCGACGACGACGAGCTTCGCGTCAGGGTCGGTCGTTGCAGCCGGATCCTCGTCGAGCACGCGAACGTTGGCACCCGCTTCGCGCAACGACGCCAACACGTCCAGTCCCCGCTGGCCGCGACGCCGGCGCAGGGGATCGGCCGAGTCGGCGATACCCTGCATCTCCCAGATGATGAACGCAGGAACGCAGATCGGTTGCGGGAGGAGTCCGGCCCGATACAAGGCGAGGACCCGTCCGTCGATGGCTGCGGACGAGTCGAGCAGGCAACCTCCGGACCGACCTTCGTTTCCCGGTGTCACCCCGAGAACGCCGAAGAGCTCGAGGCGTTTGCGCACGGCCAACCTGGCCGTGAAGGAAAGCAAGACCAGAGCCACGAACAAAGCGATCGCGATAGCCACATACATCGGGCGCACGAACAACAGGACGGGCCAGACCAGGGATGCGGAGCCGATCGCCCCCACCAGCAGGCCCACGGTCGCGGCGACGATCTCGGATGCGTGGCGGCGGGAGACGCGCTCCTCGGCCCCCCGCATCAAACGCTCGACGCCGCGAGCGACGAACCCACCCAGCACGTACCCGAAACCGGCCCCGAGCGCGGTGACCACGAGAACGACCGTTTCCGGCCTTGCGCCGCCTCCGATGGTGGGACTGGCGACCGCCAGACGATTCGCCGCCAGGACGACGGCAACGACAACTATGAGCCGTAGGGCCTCGGTGAGCATTTTTGTCGATGTCCGCGCGGATCGCGTGAAAAGACCTAGCTCAAGGCCTTCTCAAGAACATCTTCGGCCTCTTCGCCGTTCAGCTTAAGGGCCACGGCGATCTCACCCGAGAGGATCTTCCGGGCCCGGCTCAGCATGCGGCGCTCGCCCGTGGAAAGCCCCTTCTGACGATCGCGGATGCTGAGGTTGCGCACGACCTCGGCGACCATCTGGATGTCGCCGGACCGCAGCTTCTCCGAGTTGGCCTTGAAACGCCGCGACCAGTTGTCGGCGCCATCGGTGACCTTGGCCTTGCGGAGGACGCGAAGGACCTCTTCCACCTGGTCCTTTCCGATGAGGTTGCGGATGCCGACCTCCTCGACGGAGGCAGCGGGAACCATCAGTGTCAGGTCGCCCTCGTCGAGCTCCAGCACGAGGTATTCCTGATTTTCGCCGAGGACATTCTTGTCTTCGATCTTCTGGATGGTTGCGACCCCGTGCTGTGGATAAACCACTTGATCGCCGACCTTGTACCGCTTGCGACGCGCCATTTGTACGAGTTTACCATTGTTTATCGATTAGGGCCAACGCATCGCTAATGTGTCGCAAACGATGCAAAGTCATTCCTTCTATCTCACTTGTAAAGTTGTGTGGCACGAATGCGCGCTTGCAACCGCTACTTCGCGCTTCGTGCAAACGTCGATCACCGCCAACGACTTGACGGATCTCTCCGGAAAGTCCGATCTCACCGAACGCGACGGCATCGTCCGGTAAAGCCTTTTCTCGCCACGAGGACACCATCGCGAGCGCGATGGGCAGATCGCACGCCGGTTCAGACGTCCGTATCCCTCCAACGGCCGATACATAGACATCATTTCGACCTAAGACGACACCGGCTCGTCGTTCGAGCACGGCGACCAGCAACGGGAGCCGGGACGCATCGACACCGACGGCCGTTCGCCTCGGGATGGGGTTGTTGTTCTCGCTCTGGATCAACGCTTGTATCTCGCAGACGAAAGGCCGCCGTCCCTCCACGCACGCCGCCAGCATCGAACCCGGCAACCCTGTGCACCGGTCGGCGAGCAGATACGCACTCGCGTCGCGTATCGCGAGCAGCCCGTCCGAGGCCATCTGGAAGAACCCAGCCTCTTGGGTCGATCCGAATCGGTTCTTCAGACCACGAAGGATCCGTACGCCGCCGGAGCGCTCACCTTCGAAGTTCAAGACGACGTCAACGAGATGTTCGAGCACGCGAGGCCCGGCGACAACGCCCTCCTTCGTGACGTGACCGACGAGTACGACGGTCACGCCGTTGTCGCGCGCAGCGCGCACCAAACGCGCGCCGCACTCGCGGACCTGGGACACCGAGCCCGGCGCCGACGGGATCTCGGGATCGAAGATCGTCTGGATCGAATCGACGATCACGATGGACGCTCCCGATCCCTGAATCGCTCCGATCACCGCCGGGAGCTCCGGATCGGCCAGCGTGCGTACGCCTTCGGGGATCGGGCCGAGTCGCATCGCGCGTGCCTTCACCTGTTGCGGCGCTTCCTCTCCGCACACGAGCAGCACCTCGTGTGACGTGCCGAGCGAGAGAGCGATCTGGAGGCTGAGGGTCGATTTGCCGACTCCCGGCTCTCCGGCCAGCAGGACGACGCCGGCCGGAACGAGCCCGCCGCCGAGAACGCGGTCGACCTCGTCGATACCCGTCGGAAAGCGGTCGGCAGCCGATTGGTCGTGTGCGGACAGCGGCTGCGTCGGCGCCGCTCGTGAAGCAGTCACAACCGGCGGGCCTACCCGTTCCTCGACGACCGTCCCGAACTCTCCGCACTCGGGACATCGCCCGACCCATCGAGGCATCCGCGCACCACACGACTGACAGGCCGCCTCGACCTTCGTTTTCACCATGGTGACGGGAGTTTAGGCGCGCACGGAGACATGCCCGGCGCGGTTCTGAGACACTGTTCGGGCATCGACTCGGAGGCCCAATGAACAAGCGCATGCTGATAGCGGCCGTAGCGCTGGGATTCGTCCTCGTCGCATGCGGCCGCGAGACCTACGACACGCTCGACGTGGGCGGATCGACGACGCCGACGCCCAGGGCAACGTCCACCCCGAAGGCCACGACCACGCCCGCGGCATCAGCGACTCCGGTCGCGACGGCAACGGCGGCCGGTGCGGCCGCGACGCAAGCTCCGTCGGGGGAAGTGCCGAAGGCGGCCGAGGGACAGATCAACCGGCCGAAAGCCGGACGCTACGTTTACGACCTCTCAGGTGAAGCAACCAATCCGCTGAATCCCTCCGCGCCGCCCGAGAAGTTCGCCGAAGGTGCTCAGACCACCTCAAGCATCAGCCATCAGGGTAACGTAACCACCGACGAGTCGACGACTAGCGAGCAGGCCGGTCGAACCGTTTCGAAGACGCGCTGGGAATCGACCAAGGTGTCGCTCCTATCGATAAGCATCGACACTCAGGCTGGAACTTTCAGCTGCACCTTTGATCCACCGCTCGTGATCCTTCACATCCCGATCAAGGCCGAGAAGTTCCCGACGCAGATCCTCAAGGGCGACGGGAACGCCTGCAACGGAAAGGTCGACATAACGGTCGAGGGCAGGGAAAACGTCAAGGACGCTATGGGACGGTCGTGGTCGACATGGCGCGTGAAGGTGCGCCAAGAAGTGAATAGCGATCAGCTGACAACCACAACGGACGAGACACGGTGGTTCTCGCCCGACCTCGGAGCCCAGGTCCGCTCGCAGGCAACGCAGAACGGCACGTATTCGGGTTTGAACTTCGCAAGCAAGTCGAACACGGTTCTTCGCTCGCGACCCTAGAGATGCAGAGCCTTCGCGCCGCCTCCCGTCCACACGTACGTGCCCTAGTGCTTGGCGTCGCTCTACTTCTCGTCGTGTCGGCGTGCGGTAACGATCCTGTGGACCCGGGCACACCGGCTCCCGACCGCACGCCGGGCTCCGGCACCATGCCGACGGCGCCCCCGGAGGGAGGAGTCAACCGTCCTCAGACCGGTCTTTATGTGTACGAGCTGACGAGCACCGGCGAAACGGAGGTGCCGGCGGGCACCAAGATCACTATCGATGTCTCGGCCGATGGCGACCTGTTCACCACACTGCAGACGAACAACCGGAACTCGAACACGGCGGCGGTCAAGGAGCAGTGGGATGCGAACCGCGTCCTCCGCATATCCACCACGGTGAAGGTCGGCGATGACGAAGGCGTGTGCGTCTTCGAGCCCTCAGTGGAGACCATCCGCATCCCCTTGAAGGTCGAGGTCTACCCCGATCAGGAGTGGAGCGGAGAGAACTGCGAGGGGACAACGACGATACGTGTGACGAGGCAGCAGAACGTCGAGGACGCCGGCGGCCGGGTGTGGCCGACATGGAAGATCGAGGAGAAGACGATGGGCGAATCGCGGACACACCTCGTCCGCTTCTTCTCACCCGCCCTCGGCGTGGACATCCGGACCGAGGACCGCAGGAATCTGACTATCTCGGTTCTGTCATCCAACCCTTAGGCCGTCGGGCCGGAGACCCGCTCGCTCAGCGCTCGTAGCCCTTCGCTCAAACGCGGGACCGGCGGGACGTCGAAGGAGCTCAGCCTCTTCCAGTCGTCGGGCAGGCCGAGCAGCGCTTCCTCCACGCGGCCGCGTGTGGCAGCGATGTCCAGACCACGCACGCGATCGCCGTCGCGCCAGACGACTTCCAGCAAGGCACCCGGCTCGGACTCGTTGCGGAGGCCCAGCACGTCGTTCTCTGGGCCTGCGGTGCGGAAGACCTGCTTGGCACCGGGCAAAGTGGCCTTTCCCGAGCTCTGCTTCGCGACGGGACGGCCGTCATAGGCGACCAGCTTGTATGCGATGTCCACAGCCGGACGGTCGATCGATACAACGAGGTCAGTCCCGACCCCGAAGGCATCGATCGGCGCCCCCACGTCAAGTAGGCGTGCGATCTCGAACTCGTCGAGTCCGCCGGACGCCAAGATCTCGATCTCGGGGAAGCCCGCATCGTCCATGAGCCCGCGCGAGCTGCGCGCGAGGACATCCAGGTCGCCCGAGTCCAGGCGGATCGCTCGAAGCCTCTGTCCGCGATCCCGCATCTCCTGGGCGATCACGATCGCGTTCCTTACGCCGTCGAGCGTGTCGTAGGTATCCACGAGGAGCGTGGTATCCGAGGGATGGTCCTCCGCGAACGCGCGGAACGCGTCGATCTCGTTCGCATGGGCCTGCACGAAGGAGTGGGCCATCGTTCCTAAGGTCGGTATGCCGTACCGGCGCCCGGCCTCGACGTTGGAGGTCGACAGTCCACCGCCGATGTGAGCGGCGAGGGAACCTTCGACCCCCGTTTCGAGCCCGTGAGCGCGCCGGAAGCCGAAATCAACGACCGGGCGCCCTTGTGCCGCGAGCGCGACCCGGGCCGCCTTCGTCGCGACCAGGGTTGGGTACTGGATGAGGTTGATCATTGCGGTCTCGATCAATTGCGCGAACGGCAAGGGCGCTGTGACCTCGAGGAACGGTTCGTCGGCCAAGACCAACGTGCCATCGGGAACGGCCCATACCTGACCGCTCGGCCGAAGCTCGGCTAGCCCGGCGAGAGCGTCGGGGTGTATCCCAACGCTGCTCAGGTAGGCGATGTCGTCGGTGTCGTAGCCGAAGGCGTCGATGAAATCGAGCGCGCGATCCACACCAAGTGCGACGAACCACGGCCGCTGCGGCGTCGGGCGGATGTACAAGCTGAAGGTCGCGGGCTCCGTCATGCCGCGGCGGATGTACGACTCGACCATCCGCAGCTCGTAGAGGTCGGTGTAGAGGCCGCGAGCCATCTAGCGGCACAATAGCTCGCACATATGCTCACCGCGATCTACACCTCGCCCGAAACGGGATGGCAGGAGATCACCGATCTCTCGCTTATCTCGAGCCTCTGCGACCAGGCCGGCACCCGCGTGTGGGCCGAGGCCGACGTATCCACGCTGACCAAGAAGGACATCGACACCATCGCGGTGGAGTTCGGGCTCCACGAGCTCGCCGTCGAGGACGCCACGAGCTTGCGGGAGCGTCCCAAGCTCGAGGAATACGACAAGCACCTCTTCGTAGTCGTGCACGAGCTCCAGCCCCACGACGGTCAGCTCGAGGCGGCTCAGATCGCCTGCTTCATCGGCACGCGTTTCGTCCTGGCGCTTCATTCGGGGGCGGCGCACACCCTCGACGAGACGAAGCGGCGCTTACGCGAGACGAAGGAGGAGATCTGGGGAGGTTCGGCCTACCTCATGCACACCCTGCTCGACACGATCGTGGACGACTATCAGCGCATCGCCGACGAACTCGAGCACGAGATCGAAACCCTTGAAGACAAGGTGCTGGCCGACCCTCGCTCGCAAGCGCAGACGCGCCTGTACACCGTCAAGCAACGCATCGCACGGTTCCGCCGTTACGTTCTGCCGGTTGACAGGATGCTCGCGTCGGTTGTCGAACAAGGAACGTTGGGAGCATCCATCAGGCTCGTTGACACACATTTCGGCGCGTACTTCCGCGACATCCACGACCACACGCTGCGCGTCACCGACCAGGTACGCAACATCGAGGATCTGGCCGACGCGATGATCGATCTGGTCAGGGTCGAAGCCACCAACGCTCAGAACGAGGTGACGAAGCGCTTGACCGGCTGGGCGGCGATCATCGCCGTCCCGACCTACATCGCAAGCGTCTACGGCATGAACTATCAGCTCGTGCCCCGCCAAGAGATCTTCGGATTCTGGTTCGCGCTCGGACTGATGGCAACGGCGGCCGTAAGTCTCTACGTGTTCTTCAAGAAGCGTGGCTGGATCTGACACTGACGTTCGGACGATGATCGCCGACCTTGGCCTTTGACCGCAGGTGCGCTTGCTCTAGTTCTCGGGGCCGCCGTCCTCCACGCGACCTGGAATCTTTTTGCCAAGCGCGCCGGTGCCGGCGGAGTGGGCTTTGTCTGGCTATGCGCCGTGCTCGCGGCGGCGATCTACGCGCCGGTCACCATCGTCGTGCTGTTTGTCACACGCCCACAGCTCGGCGGCACGGAGCTGCTCTTCCTCGTCGGCAGCGGCGCTTTGCACGCCTGCTATTTCACGCTGCTGCAGCGCGGGTACAGGGTGGGCGATTTGTCCGTCGTGTACCCGCTGGCGCGCGGAACCGGGCCGATGCTGTCCACGGCGCTGGCGATCGTTTTCATCGGCGAGCGGCCGTCCGCCTTGGCCCTAGCCGGTGCGGCGCTCGTCTGCGGCGGGGTGTTCGTCGTCGGCCGGGCGACGACGCGGGATGGAACACGTGGTAGCGCGCGAGCCGGCGTAGTCTTCGGGCTGGCCACAGGTGTACTGATCGCTACCTACACGCTCTGGGATAGACATGCCGTCGCCGAGCTTGCGATACCCGCGTTGATCCTCGATTGGGCCGCCAATGCAGTGCGCGGTGCCCTCCTCACCCCGTTCGTGCTGGCCCGACGCGCAGCCCTGCGCGAGATCTGGGCCGCGCATCGCCGCGACGTCATCGCCGTTGCGCTCTTCGCGCCGCTGGCGTACATCCTCGTGCTCACAGCGCTTGCGGTCTCGCCGGTGAGCTACGTAGCGCCGGCCCGCGAGATAAGCATCCTCATAGGCACGGTGCTGGGAGCCCGAGTCCTGCAAGAAGGTCGTCTGGGTCCGCGCATGGCGGGTGCGACCGCCATGGTCATGGGCCTTGTGGCGCTGGCGGTCGGATGAGCACGCGACCGACGCTCATCATTGTGAGCGGGCATCCGGGGTCGGGGAAAACAACTCTGGCGCACGCGATAGCGCGAGCGATCCCCTGTCCAGCGATCTGCCGGGACGAGATCAAGGAGGGCCTGGTCCAGGGACGAGCCGAGGGCCCGCCCGCGATGGGCGACCGATTGGCGAAGGACGCATATGTGGCGTTCTTCGACGTAATCCGATTGCTGCTACGACACGGCGTGACGCACGTGGCCGAGGCGGCTTTCCAGCACAAGCTCTGGGCGCCCAAGATCGAGCCGCTCCTCGAGACGGCAAACGTCCGCATCATCCAGTGCCGAGTCGCTCCCGAGGTGGCCCGTGACCGGATCGTTCATCGCGCCGACAAGGACCCGGCGCGCCGCGAGTCCCATCCCGACGACGAGTTCCTGGCCGCGCTCGACACCGGCGCTTATTCGTTCGAGTCCTACGACTCACCGAAGCTCGATGTCCCGACGCTCATCGTCGATACAACGGACGGCTACGCGCCGTCCCTGGAGGAGGTCGTGTTATTCATCAAGATCCAGCCTTAGGTTGCGCCCTCACCGATGACGCGCTTGTTCTCGTCGACCTGAAGGAGCCGCGTCATCGAGCTCGGGAACCGGACGCTGAGGCAATCGATCTTCGCGAACAACGATGTCATGTCTGAATCACTTCTCGGACCAGACAGCCAATTCATTGCCGCTTGGGTCGTTGAAGTGGAATCGGCGACCGCCGGGAAACTCGTAGGTGTCCCTCGCGATGGAGCCGCCGTGCTTGGTCACGCCTTCTTTGATCGCCTCTAGGTCCGTTGCGTAGATCACAACGAGCGGGCTGCCTCCGCCCGTTGCATCGGCCTTGGCGAACCCACCGTTCAACCGACCGTCCTCGAAGGCCGTGTAGTCGGGACCATAGTCCGTGAACTTCCAACCGAAGACGCCGGCATAGAACTGCTTCGTGTCTTCGATGTTGGTGGCCGAAAACTCGACGTAGTCGATCCGTCGATTCTGCTCGTCCTGGCTCATTCACATTTCCCCTTGCTGGATCTCATCGCGGATCATACGTCCAGCCCGCAGGAATCCAGACGTTCCAGCACGGGGACGAAGGCATCGATGTTCTCGGAAGCGCCGTGTCCGAGGTATACCTGGACGTGCGTAACGCCCTCTGCTGCGAAGGTCAGGAGTGCGTCCACCAGCTCATCGGGCGTTCCCTTCAGTCGGAGGACCCGCCGGTCGGGGGCCTCGAAGCGGAAGTTCTGCATCGCGCATCGCCTAGTACTTGCCCTCGAATTCGACATGGCCCTGTCGAAGCAGTCCGCTCACGATTCCAAGCACCTCCTCGAGGCGTCCGTAGCGGCCCGCTGACTCCATGCCGAGATGAACGTACTGACCGACCTCGCCCGCCCCCAGACCCAGAATGACGCGTCCTTCGCTGATGTCCTCGACCGTGTTTACCGCATGCGGCAGCAGGAACGGGTTCCGGATGCTACCGCCGCCGACGAGGGAGCCGAGCTCCACACGTGAGGTCGTCGTGGCGAGAGCTGCGAGTAGTGACCAACACTCCCAATAGCCCATGGGGGGCGCGTTGTCGGGACGAACCAGGATCGTGCTGCGGCGAGTTGGGAGTCGGACGAAGATCTGTATCCACTGACGCGCGAGCGGGATCGCAGGTCATCCTTGTTCTATGTTCGCACCAAAGCTTGTGATGATGGAAGGCGTGCCTGGGTCGGGAAAGTCGACCTTGGCCGAAATGCTCGTCGAGTGGGTCGCAACGGCAGGCGGCGAGGTCGACCACTTGTCGGAAGAAGCGATATTCAACCGGCCAGAGTTCTCGGCTGTTGGCCAAGCCTTCAAGACGAAGCGCTTCCCGACGCCTGACCTAATGCTGTTTGCCTACGATCGCCTCTTCGCGAAGGCACGCGACCGGGCCGCATCGGTCGTCGCCGACTGGAACGCCGTCGGAATGATCGAGGATCTTCCGTGCGCTCAGCCCGATCGTGCATCCACGACAACTGACAATCCGTTGGCAGTCGCCGATTCTGACGTGCTAAGGCAACATGCATTGGATGTTCGACGGGCATGGGGCGGGCAAGCTGTGTTACTTCGACTCGCGATTCCTGTAGAGGAGGCGACTCGACGTGCCGCCCAACAACGCGGGAGCGAGTGGATCTCTCGTCAGCTCGCGCGTGCCGGTCGGTCAGCTGATGGGGCAGAGGCAATAAGAGCAATTGCGGAATGGCATGCGGCTTACGGCCAACGGCGAAGAGTGGAGGTTCAATCCCACGCCGATGCCGGTTGGGCGATTAGTTCGATTGACGCTGGCACCGAGCCAGCCGTTGTCTTGAAGAGGGCAGTCGCTGCGACGTATCCGGACGCCTAACGGACCTGGCGCTGAGCCGCCGCCGGAACGAGCGAAGCGAGTGCTGCGGTCGGCTCTAGTGGCGAGTTGGGCGGAGCTGCCTCGATGAGCATGCTCTATGCGATCAACGGAATACTTTCCACGCCAGGATGATGACGGGCAGTGAACCGAGCACATACATCGCCCAGCGACCGACGCGGAGGATCGGATTTCGTTGGATGCGCTCATGGTCAATGCGGCCGATCGGCTCCCAGTACCCCGAGGCGAAGGAACGACCGCCTCGCATCGGCCACACGGGCGGCTCGGAAGCTTTCGGCTCCACGTCGTCTCCGTGTCGATCCTGGCCCATCACAGCTTCCAGCTTGCTTCCGCCCAACTGATCTGGCGCTGAGCGGCCGCTCTGGTGCGCGAAGCGAACCCAGCGGGCGGCTCCTGCGCCGAGTTGGCCAGCGACATCTACTCCTCCACAGCCGCGAACTCGAGACCTACTTCGACGCTGTGGCCCCATTCGAGATCTGCTGAGGAACCCGAGAGCGCACACGCGTGCGCGACGCGGACCCTGCGCGCCCTGTGTGCAGGAAGGAAGCCGTCTAACTCTGAGACTTCCACGAAGCGCCAATCCTCGAGTTCCTCCCTCTGGAGCACGATCCTAGAAGTGCTCGACTCAGGCAGTACGCCGCCATCAAACACAAACATCCACCCATCGGGGCGAGGAGGATTAACGGGCAGCCAATCGAATACCAAGAGCCTCCCGATGGAGGTCTCAAGACCAAGCTCCTCCAACAGTTCTCGGCGACAACAAGAGCGGGGAGACTCACCGACCTCGATTGCACCGCCGGGAATCTCCCAACCAGCCTTGTACGTAGGTTTCATTAGCAGCAGTCGGTCCAGAGAGTCACGAAACAGAGCACCGGCTCCCATCAGTCGATGGACACTCATTTGTCCGTACAACGACTTTGGCACTGAGCCGCGCGAAGCGAAGCGAGCGTCGGCTCCTGCGCCGAGTTGTGCAGCCATCTCCTTCTCCGCCGGTCTTCGCCGGCATCGCGAGCAGTCATCATGACTCGTACTCGGGATACGTGGATCGGTATCCACGGCGGCCGCCCAGGATGGCGAGCGGCCGGAGCAGGGCACGCTGGAGCCACAACGGACCCGGGAGAGCGATTGCTTCGCGGAAATAGTCTGCGGTGACCGCCATCTGCAGCAGTCTGGGCTGGCGCGTTCGGGGATTCAGTTTGCCGTCCCTGCTCAAACCAGCATCGAGTTCGAGAAGCTTGAGCAGATCAGCTTGGGGAACCAGGCCCGTCGGAGGGAAGATGATCTCGGCCAGTATCTCGACTGGCTCCTCGCTCGCGTTCCACAGCGCATGGGTCTTGCCTGGCAGCACCTCTGCGCCGTCTCCGGCCGCCACTTCACGCCGCTGCCGTCCGAGTTTGAGCATCATGCTTCCTGATACCACCTCGAATCGCTCTAGCAGACCCGGATGAGCATGGGGAGACGGTCCTCTGCCAAACGGTTCAATCGTGGTCCGTACGCGATACCGGTCGCCTGTCTCCCGAGGCGTGTCGAGGACGACATGACTCTCTCCAGCCTCCGGTATCGAGAACTCTGCTCCTGCTCGAACCATTACGTCTTCCCTGAAGCATCACAGCCTGCCGAGTTCATCGCGTCTGCACAACGGACTTGGCGCTGAGCAGCCGGCCAGCGCGCGGAGCGCGCGCCGGTCTGCTCCTGCGGCGAGTGTACGGCGACCTCACAGCGTCCTCAGGAGGCGATCGTACTCTTCATGCTTGCCAATCCAGAACCAGATGACCGTGTCACCATCGCGCGTGGCGAGTGCTCGATAGCCCAGTCCTACGCGCGCCGACCACACGCCCTCAACACCCTGCACGGCCGTGAACCGGACACCGGGATGGCCGGGGTCGGCCATGAAGCGGCGATACGCCTCACGAGCGCGGGTCTGAATGTGCGGTGGAAGCGGGACGAATGAATACCGGAACTGCCTGGTGGCCGGGAGATCAAAGGGCCTCGGGATCAAGCGGACGGGTCCGACCTGCACGGTGCTCCTTGAGGGCCTGTTCAGCGAGCCGCTTGCGTTCTGGCGCTGTCTCCGCAAGTCTGCGGTCGAAAGCCGCTTCCGCCTCGAGCTCCTCCAGGATCGCCGCAGCAAGTTCATCCTGCGCGTCATCGGGCAGCTGAGACGCCAGATCGAATGCCTTCTGCGGTGCGTCCGTCAAGTCGATCAGCTCCTACAGGGGGTCGTCACCTCAAGTATCGCCTGAGTCCGCCGCTCGCGTCCGTACAACGACTTGGCGTCTGAGCGGCGAGCGGAGCGGCGGGTGGCGCCGCGGAGATCGTCCGCTCCTGACGCGAGTTGGGCAGCAAACTACACCTTGTTGCGGAGCTTGCGCCCGCGTTCGCAAACATACCGCTGTAGGACGTCCGAGGCATCATGCCCATTGGGTCTGGACGGGCTTCGAGAGTGGAGGGATCGGGAGAGCCGCCGCCTCGTGCTCAACAGCGACCCTCGTCCGGGTGTCGAGATCTCCCCAAACACGCACCGTAACGGCGCGTCCCTGTCGGTGCCAGATGCCCGCGACCTCGCCGTTCACGATCAGAGGCTGGCGGATGTGCTTCGGGATGAAGCGCGGAAACATATCGGCCTGCTGTGCATCGTCGGGAACCAGAACATCCCGGTCCAACTTCGTGAAGGGATCATCGACCGGCAGAAGGCGGACGCTTTTCGGCATTCGAGCACCTCGCA
Organism: Actinomycetota bacterium; assembly: GCA_040905525.1. Lineage (GTDB taxonomy): Bacteria > Actinomycetota > JAICYB01 > JAICYB01 > JAICYB01 > JBBDRJ01. The sequence continues at coordinate 126,070 of JBBDRJ010000013.1, read as the reverse complement.
GCGCAGCTTCGTCCTTCGCGAGAATGAACCCCCTCCGCCCTGCGACATCGACGGGAACCAGCTCGTCGAGCAAGCTCCCCCACGTCGCCCGAGCGTCGGTCCGGCTGACTCCGGCCCACCACTCGAACCGCGCCGGCTCGCCGGGGCCGAACCAGTGGAGGAACCGGCGCGCGAGCTCGAGCCGCGCGTCCTCGGGATCGGCTCTCGGCCTATCGGCGGGGACGATCCAGATTCTGCTGGCGTTCCACCTGATGTGTAGCCGCCCCGTGACGGAGGCCGCTCGCACGAGAATGGCGCGTTCGTGGCTGGGCTGGTGCAGCCTCGCGTAGACCTCACGCGCGATGATGGGCTCTCCCGAGCAGATTTCGTGCACCTCGTCGCAGATCTCCTCGAAAGCCTTCTGACGCTCTGCATCCCGAGGGAAGCACCCGAGCGTGAAGACCGCGACATCGTTCCGCGGAACGATGTATGCGGCTCGTCGGAACCAGATCTGGACGAGGGACGGATGTGCCCAACTGTCCGGGCCCACGTCCTTGACACGCGCATGCAACGAGACCAAACCGGCTCGCGGGGCGCCGTCCTGTAGCCCAGCGTGGGCGGCCCGTGCTAACTCTTCCTGCGGCAAGCGGTTGCCCAGGTGTGTCGTCTGGGCTCGGAACGCGAGGACGCGCTCTCGGCTAATGCGCAGGGGTTCGCTCAGGCGCCGCCCCGCAAACCCCGTAGAGACGGCGCAGTACGGCCTCCGCTCCGCGGTGGATGACTATGCGACTTGTCGAGCGCAATCATCCCGCCACTCCGCGCCGAGCCGACGTCCAGCCCATGGTCTGCTCAACGACTTTGGCGCTGAGCGGCGGCGCGAAGCGCCGTCCCCTCTTGTCGCGAGTTAGACAGCAAGCTCGGCTTCAATTCAGACACTCGAAGCACTTGCCAATCCGCGACCGCTGCCGCACATCGCCGGAGCACTGCGCTCGGGCGATAAGCGTCCGAGCAGAGCTCGATGTCGCGCAACCAACGGGTAAAGCCGATGAACACCGACCAGAGCGGCTATCCGCCCAAAGGGAAGATGTACAAGAACTATTCGCGCGGCGTCAGTAGCGGAGTACAGACGGCCATTGTGGAGCGCATGCATCGACTCGTATCGAGTCTCCTCCGGCAGGTGTGCGATCTCTTGTTCGGCCGTCGCATGCCCGAAGGGGCAGAAGTCAATGGCTCTGTGGACGTCCCATCGGCGTATCCAGTCGATGCCCCAGCGACAGAATCTACAGTCGCCGTCATATAAGAGGAGCACATCTGAAGCCATAGCTTCAGACTACGCCGCCGATCTGCTGCATTCAGTCCGTCTAACGACTTTGGTCGCTAAGCCGCCGCGCGACGAGCGAAGCGAGGCGAGCGGTCGGGTTCTGCGGCGAGTTAGGCGGCGAGAACTCACTGCTACAAGTCATCCGGCGTGAGTCCGGTATGACGAGAGATTCGCGCCAACATGCGAGGGCCGATCTCTTCGTTGTCGTGGAAGGCGAACACGTAATCGGCGAAGCCGTCTCGGTGAAGGACCCGATGCGACCCGCGCCTGCGCTTCTCGGACCATCCGATCTTGAGCAGCGCCGCAAGGACACGGCGGGCCTTGGTACTCGGCCATTGGCTCACGCCGCAACGAAGGCGATGTCACCGATGTCCGCGTCCGTCTCGCCATGCTCGAGCCGGTCGGCTAGCACCCGCAGAGCCAAAGCCTTCGCCCTAGCGGTTGCTTCCTCGGGCGAGGCTCCGTACACGAGGGTGCCGGGAAGATCCGGAACCTCCGCTATCCAGCGCCCGTCGGCTTCCTGTTCGAGTTGGAGCGTCAGTGTCATCGAACAAATGGTACGCCGTGGAGTGAAGCCACCGTCCGCCTAACGACTTTTGCAGCTCACCCGCGCGAAGCGGCCCGAAGGGCCGCGGAGCGTCGGGTGCTGCTGCGAGTTCGGCGGCCGCAGCACAGGCGTACCTAATTCGAGTGATCTGACGGTCGCACGGTGATGAGGTCACCGTCCCCGGCACGGCGGACGTCGGTTTCGCTCAGCGTGAGAAGAGCCTCGGTCTTGCCGGAGCCGGTCACGAACTCCACTTCGAGGTTGGTCGGCGGGTAGAGCTCGACGACCGTGCCGAGATCGCCTCGACGCAGCCCGTGCTCCGGGAGGTCTCGCTCAAGCACTACCGTTTCGAGCAACTCGTAGGTCATGACTTCACTCCGGGTACGCTGTGACGAATCGTGGGAAGTCTTCTTCAACCAGGATAATCCAGGCCGTCACGATCACCGCTCGCTGACCGTTCGGGCCAGTGACTTCGCCACGGACCTCGTACTTGGCGCCGAACGCCGTGGTCGCCACTTCGGTCGCTTCGGCCTGCTCGGCGAGCTTGCGCAGATCGGCAGCTAGGACCGCCCAAGTCTCCCTCGTGTAGCCGAGACCCGCGAAGAACTCACCCTTCGTGCGCCCAAGCGGATGTGTGTGCGAGAGGAGGTAGTCGCGGAGCTTCCGTGGCTCGATGACGGCGTTCGCGACTCCAGGGAGCGGCATGCTTTGAGGCTAGAGGTGGAAGCAGACGCTTCGGCTCAGCTACCGGTCCGCCGAACGACACGGGCGCTCACCGGCCGAGACTCGCCTCACAAAGGCCGATCGTATGCACACAAAGCGACGGCGAGGATCGGTCGGCTGCAGCGCCGAGTTGGGCCGCGACTGCCCGATCACGACCAGCGCTTCCGCGATGCAGACCCAACCCGAGCCGCCAAGCCGAGCACTACTCCGAATCCAAGGATGACGGGGAACCACAGCAACCACAGCCCGTCGTTGTCTCCACGAGGAGCCGTATACCCCGCCGCAACGAGTTGCGCCACAGTCATCCCGATACCAATCGATACGGCCTGAGACCGACGAAGGACACCGAGCAGGACGGCAGCTCCGACTTGCACTAACCAGAACGCGCGCACCCGAGGATCCGCTGTCTCCGACTGGCCCATCTGCGGCACAAGCGCTAGCCAGATCACCGCCGCGACCGCACCGCTGATCGCGCAGGTCTGCGCGCTACGAGCAAGCTTGGCCTTCACCTTCACCGTGACTGGTCGGCCCAACGACTTTGGCTCACGCGCCGCAGGCGAGCGCAGCGAGCGCGGTCGGGTGCTGCGGCGAGTTATGCCGTTCGATTCCCGAGGACGAGGAAGGCGGCATCGACGTCAGTCTCAAACTCGGTGAGTCGGTCGGAGCTATTCCGAAGCTCACTCTCGATGGCACGCGTCGTACAGTTGCCGAGGCGAATCCACACCACTTTCGGTGGCGGTCCGTACAGGAAGGCGAGCTGGTGGAAGTCCTCATCCTTCGAGACGATGGCGAATCCGTGCTCGGCGGCGTGGTCGAAGACAGTACGGTCGCCGGCTCGCTGAAGGTCGAGCTGCGAAACGTGGACAGCATCCGGGTAGAGATCGGCAAGCCTCTCAACCAGCTTGTACGAGAGGTTCCCATCGAACAGAAGCCTCACCCGTCGGCGACGAGCTTGCGTTCCCTGTCAGCTGCGAAAGCGATGCACGCCTTGACGTCTTCGGGAGTCAGGTCGGGGAAATCGCTCACGATCTCGGCCTCGGTCATGCCTCCAGCCAAGTAGTCGAGCACGTCATAGACGGTGATGCGCAAGCCACGGATAGTTGGCTTGCCGCCGCGCTTCCCCGGCTCAATCGTGATGCGCTCCCGATAGTCCATGGCTAAAGGGTACGCCCCTCAGATGACGCTTATGTCGGCATAACGGATCTGACGCTGAGCCGCCGCTCGGGTGAGCGAAGTGAACCCAGCGGTCGGCTCCTGCGCCGAGTTGTGCCGCATCACTGTCACTAGAACGCTCATCCCGACCAGCGCAAGTGGAACGGATGACTACCGACAGCGAGCGATTCATCGAGCAGACAACCATCGACCGCGTCGTCGAGCTCGCGCTAAACACCGTCGACAAACCCGAGTTGTTCCGGTCGGACCCTCCAAGAGAAGTCGGGCGCCTGATAGAGCGCCACGGAGACGAGATTGTCGAGGCCGCTTTGGCCAGGTGCCGAGCGCTCGTCGCCGCCAACACCGGAGACTTCACCGCTGCTGCCGCCGCCCGGTTCCTCGAGAGCTGCCTCGGCGGCTGAACCACGGAGCGTCGGCACAACGATTTGGCGGCTCACCTGCGGCGGCCGCTCGATTCCCATTCATCGACCTCATAAGGCTACGCGGCCGTCGTCAGGTGCTGCCGCGAGTTGTGCCGCTAGTTTCCGATCCTTCGCTTCCATACGCGAGGGTCGCGACGCGCATGAAAGACTCCCAGTACGATCGCCTCGTTCGCTTCGACGATGTAGAAGACGCCGTACGGGAACCGGCGGACGAGTGCGCGGCGCACATCAGCGTGCACCGCGGGTGAGGCCTCCGGCCAGTCGGCGAGTCGGCTGAGCTCTTCCTCGACCGCATCGAGGAACTGGCTGCCCAGCCAGCGTTGTGCCTCCTCGTACCAGGTGAACGCCTCGACGAGATCGGCTTCCGCTTCCGGTGTGAACCGGACGCGGAGCGTCACTTCCGCTTGCGGATCCGGTCGAGGACGGTCTGGGCGTCTTCCGCGGCGGACGGATCGGCGCGGTGAGCATCGAGTCGGCGATCGAGCTCGGCTGCTTGCGCGTCAGTCACCGGGAGTTCACCCGGATGAGCCCGGATGCTCTCCCAAATCTCTTCGGCCAGCTTGAGCCGGTCAGCAACGGAAAGACGCAGGTAATCGTCGGCGGGCAGCGCGGTCACGAATCCATCCTCACCTTGACCGACGACTCATGCAACTGAACCCCGGGTCGGCACAACGGACCTGGCGCTGAGCCGCCGCTCGGGTGAGCGACGCGAGCCCAGCGGTCGACTCCTGCGCGGAGTTGTGCCGTGGACGGCGCAACATCATCATCGGCCGCTCCGCCGCCCCATTCGCCCAAGCAGCACCGGATGGAAATGCTCGCCATACCGCGCCTGCAATTCAGGAAGCTCCCAATCACGACCGGTCACCACACCACGACACTCCGCTGCACCGCACTCACACCGCCACGGGCATACCCAGTCGGCATCGAGCTCCCAAAGCGAATAGTCGCCCGTCAACTCCTCGCCCGGCGCCATGCTCCGCCGCGCGCTGAGCGTGACCTCATCCTCCATCCAAACGTTCGGATCACAGGAATGGTTGAGCCGATCCTCATCGAGACCCTCGTCGCCCGGTGGCAGCCAAACCACCATGCCATCCGAACGCTCGAAACGCTCGCCACCCTCCAGACCCGCAGCGTCAGCAGCCGAGAACACGCCGTGCCGCCACACCGTCACGACCTCACCGGCGTGAAAGTGACCGCGCGCGAAGGTGCCCATCCCGTGTATGCCTGAGTCACGAACCTCAAGAAGAGGATGCAGCCAAGAATCAGCGACTCCGGCAACAGGCACTAGTCACCATCGGCACAACGACTTTGGCGTTGAGCCGCCGCCGGGCGAGCGCAGCGAGTCCGCGGTCGGTTCCTGCGCCGAGTTGTACGGCATGCGCAAGGAATAGGCCCTCACCAAAGCGACCGCTCCACGGCGAGGGCACGTTCAAGCAGAAAGGCAGCTTTAGGGTCACTCCGACCCCATGGCAAGACATCGAGAAACTCGCTTGGGCTCACCATGATGCGCTCTGAGATGTCATGCGGCGGCACCCAGCCATCTGCCAGGCTCACGCGACAAGCGTAGAAGTCGTGGACTTCGTCGAGATGGTGCGTCAGGCCGTGAATCTGGAAGGCGCCCAGCCTCTCCCAAGCCAGGATCGAGGCGGCCGCCTCCTCCTGTAACTCGCGCTCCAGCGCTTCGAGCTCCGACTCGCCGGGCTCGACACCACCGCCCGGGATCTGCAACCCATCATCGCCGCGGACTAAGAGCAGTCGCCTAGGTTCCGGGAATGCAAGTGCGCGCACGCGGGACACAGGAACCTCGACCGACTCAAGCCAAGTCAACCGATAACGATCACCACCAATCGCGAGCTCGTAGACAAACTCAGTCGACTCGGCCCTCACTTCGGATGCCTCAGGTCCGTACAACGACTTTGGTCGCTAACCCGCCGCGCGACGAGCGAAGCGAGGCGAGCGGTCGGGTTCTGCGGCGAGTTAGGCAGCATCACCATCGAATCATGCCACCTGCGACGAGCCCTCCAAGCGCTGCGGCGAACATGGACGCGAGGCTGCCGCGGAGTGCAGCAAACCTGCGATCCTTCTTCTCCGAGTCCGTCTCGAGGTTCCAGCCAGCAGCCATCTTGGTTGCGACCCATCCGATCATCGCGGGCGCGACGACTGGCACATTGAGCGCGATACCTATACCAAAGAACAGTCGTTCAACGATCCCAATTGCAAGGCTGCGTCTGAACCGAGACCAATACCCTTTTCGCCCCATGGCGAGCCCGGCCGCGAAGTGCCCGCCGACTATCCCGATCACGACGATTCCAACGATCCAACGCCCAGCTGGGAGCGTGGAAACATCGACGCTCTTCAAGTCTGCCTAACGACTCTTGCCGCTCACCCGTCGCTGGTGAGCGTAGCGAGCCGCGGTCGGGTGCTGCGGCGAGTTAGGCGTCATCACCGCAAGTAGTCACTCGAAAACCGCGAGACCCACTTGACCATGTCTGTCGCGTCGTCGACGGACACAAGCTCAAAGTGCCCGTGGTCGGCGTTATTCCGAACATCCGCAATTGCAACAATCCGCTTCTGCACTGACTTGTCGTATGCACCAGCCTTCGCGAGATCGGCGTTCAAACGATCCAACTTCGTCTTGGCGGGTAGCGGCACGCCGAGCTTCACCGCGAGCTGACGCATAGCGTCTTCAAGCACGGCTCCAGCGAGTGACGCCGCAGCGACGTGATAGCCAGCTTCGAGCAGCGCTTCAGCTTGATCAAGGAAGTCGCCTAGGACTTCTGCCGTTACGAGACGCCTAAGGTCTATTAGAAGTCCGGACTCAAAGTCCCGCGTAGCCGCCTCGACGATTCCGATGCAGTGAGAAAAATAGAAGCTGTTGTCTGCGCTATTGGGCGAGTCAGCCAATCGGCGGAGCTCCCTATAGTGATCGCTTTCTTCGCCGCAAGTCCGTCGGACAAGATTGAGCGCCTCGGTTCTGAAGCGGAGGTACTCATCGTGCGCAGGGAAGCGTTGATAATTCTTCCCGTCGTACCCTGCGCGTGCCAAAATGGTTCGACCTTCCTCGATTAACCGCTCGAAGCCAGCTTTGACGAGTTGTTGCGTCTGGTCGCTGAGCACCCCGTACGCCTAACGACTTTGGGCGCTCAGGCGCGCCGGTTTGTGCGCGCCCCGAAGGGCCGCGCGCGGCGTCGCCTGCTGCGCCGAGTTAGGTCGACGTCGCATGGGTCGATTCAATCATCACTTCGAGGACAGGCAACTGGCGGCCCTCAGGACGTGAGTCGATCGCGCCAACGCGGATTGCTCCCATGGCCACGTAGAACCCTTCGGCGTTCGGATCCGATGCAATCCTTAGCACCGATCCGCCAAGTTCACGGACTGCGTCGATCGCATCCTTGAAAAGCCGGCGACCCACGCCGATACCGATACGGGACGGATCGACCCACATGTGCTCGAGCTCGAAGGTGGAGCCCTTGTGTGACAGCGCGTAGAACCCAACGAGGTCGTTCCCGATCGAAGCGCAACGAACCGGATGGTCGTTGATGAACCCTTCGGTCACCGTGAGGTCAGACGCCCAAAGCGCAATGAGATCCTCGTTGTAACCCCAGTACGCCTTCGCCGCGTGCGCGAGTTTGGTCAGGACTGGAGCATCGGTCGCCGTCGCCGCCCGGATCTTGACGTCGCCACTCGTGCGCAAGATACCGGTCGACCTAACGGTTGTGGCGCTGAGCAGCGCGAAGCGAAGCGAGCGCCTGCTCCTGCGCCGAGTTGTGCGGCCTCACCTAGCCAGCCTCATCGCTAGAGCCGGTCAGATTGATCGTTGGCGGTAGCGCGAAGAGACCCGTATGGCAGTCTGGACATGCCCAAAACTTTAGCGAGCTAGCAGTGACGGTCGCACGTGGTTTGGAGACGGTCAGGTACAGCGCGTACTTGGTTCTTCCGCGATCCTCAGGCTTGACTCCACTGGCAATGGGACCAAAGTGGCCAGGAGTCATCTGGGCGCCGCACTGCGGACACATCCTGGGCGTTACAGACATGGCCCGGCCTCCGATCCGTCCGCACAACGACTTTGGTCGCTAACCCGCCGCGTGACGAGCGAAGCGAGGCGGGCGGTCGGGTTCTGCGGCGAGTTGGCCAGCGACATCTACTCCTCCACAGCCGCGAACTCGAAACCTACTTCGGCGGTGTAGCCCCATTCGAGATCTGCTGAGGAACCCGAGAGCGCACACGCGTGCGCGACGCGGATCCGGCGCACACGGTGCGCAGGAAGTAGGCCGTCCAACTCTGCGACTTCCACGAAGCGCCAATCCTCGAGTTCCTCGCTTTTGAGCACAATCCTAGAAATGCTCGACTCCACCAACACGCCGCCATCAAATACGAACATCCACCCGTCGGGGCGAGGAGGGTTAACTGGCAGCCAATCGAATACCAAGAGCCTCCCGATGGAAGTCTCGAGACCAAGCTCCTCCAACAGTTCTCGGCGACAACAAGAGCGGGGAGACTCGCCGACTTCAATCGCACCGCCGGGAATCTCCCAGCCAGCCTTGTAGGTAGGTTTTACCAGCAGTACTCGGTCCAGAGAGTCACGAAACAGAGCACCGGCTCCCATCAGTCGACCTAAATTCATTGGTCTGGCCGATTTGGGCAGCGACAAGTCACAACCGACCAAGTTCGCGAATTCCATCGGGACCAACTGCGAGCGCTCGATGACCGTGCGCAACCTTCCGTTTAGCTTTCAGGAACCCACCCACATCATCTAGCTTCAGCAAGTCATCGGCTAGAGCTCGTTCAAGTTCGACACGCAGACTTCCTAAGTCGTCGTAGTGGCGCTGACCGAAGGACTCAAGTGGTTCCTTGTCCGCGTCGAATCCGTAGAACAAGTCCATGAACTTCTGCAGGTGATCCGAAACCGAGTCGCTTAGGCCATCACATCCAAGCGATACATTCTTGAGCCCGAACACGAGCTGCTCCACACTCGCGTAAGCCTCGATTCTCTTGTCGAGAATCCGTCGATGGTATTCGTTTACATACTCCGAGCGCCTCGCTCGTAGGCCGAATAAGCCACTGATTACCGCCACCAGCACACCAGTGAGCGCAGAGCTCGAGAGGACCGCGATCCACAACTGTTCTGTCATGGCCCTGCTAAGTCTGGCCAACGACTTTGGTCGCTAAGCCGCCGCGCGGGGAGCGAAGCGAGGCGAGCGGTCGGGTTCTGCGGCGAGTTAGCCGGCATCAGCACGCCTCCTGAGACTGCTAATCGGTCTGCTTCCGTGAACGATACGCCGGCGCAGAAAGAGCAGAGCGATTCCGAAAGCTCCAAGGGCGTAACCGGCTGTGCGAAGGAGACCGTCGTGACTAATGAGCATCGAAGCACCAAACAGCGCTCCGTATGCGCCGAAGAATGCCAACCCGAAGCGAACCAAAACCCCTTTCGGTTGCGCCGGAGGCGCTAACTGCAATCGAGGCGCCTCTGGGGACGGCTCCTGAGCTTTCAGCTTTGCGAGCTGGCGCGCGGCGCTATCGATCCCCGGTGCAAGGCTTCGACTCGCGTACCAGGCCTGCAACGCCACGACGGCGTATACACCGGCGAGGATGGAAACTGCGAGAATTGCCGTCTTCACAGGGGCCATGGTCCGGCTAACGACTTGGCATCTGAGCGGCGAGCGAAGCGGCGCATAGCGCCGCGGAGCTCGTCCGCTCCTGATGCGAGTTAGCCGGCAACGCCACCCGCCATCCTCCGCGGTCCGCACAACCGCAACCGACGTTCACCACTCCGCACCCAATCTCCGCTCCAGCCAGCCCGCGACCCCCGGCACCACAGCACTTTCTAGCGCCTCCGGGGAACTGCATCCTCCATGATCAAACCCCGGAAACTCCATGAAGTCGACGTCCTGCAACGTGAGCTGCTCCCGCGTGCGGCGTAGCCGTTGTGCCATCTGACGGTCCTCACTACCCCAGTACAACAGGCGAGCACACGACATCCTGCTCAACTCGTCAGCCCAGTCGAAGTCCTTGAACCACCACCACAGACTGCGGCTTGGATGATCCGGACGCAGGCGACGATCCATCTGACGCACCAGCCCCGGAGTCACTAGCCCCGGCCAGAAACCACCACACACCACCCCCGCCGCGCGACGCGTGGCCCGAGCAATACCGAGCCCCATCGCCCCACCCTTCGAATACCCCCACACGACGAATCGGTCCACCTCGTGACGATCGAGCACAGCCAACACCTGGTCCACCAAGCGTTCCCCGGCAAAGCCTGGCACACGCTCGCTGTAGCCGTAGCCCAATGGGAACACCTGGAAAACCCGCAATTTCGTGCTGAGCACACGGGCCTGCACCATGTCTGCCCGGCGCCGATACAGATTCAGCAGCACCAGCGCAGAACCCTGCCCACTCACCCGATACGCAAGGCAATGCCCGTCGAACTCAACCTGATGCGTCTCGGCAACGACAGTCATCGCCTGGGCCTCCAGCACCTTACAGCGGTCCGGCTAACGACTTTGGTCGCTAACTCGCCGCTTGACGAGCGAAGCGAGGCGAGCGGTCGGGTTCTGCGGCGAGTTAGGCGGTCTCCGCAAGTCTCATCTCCAGGTCTCTGAGGAACTGCGCGATCTGGCGGTCGTAGCCACGAAAGACATCACCGACGATGAACCACTGCGACTCGGTCGTCACCTCGAGGTCTAGTCGGTCCGACGCATCGCCGACCACTGACGCGCGCAACTTCGTCGGGAGCATCCACCACGCGGGTTGGACAACGACCTCCCAGGATCGTCCGTCGGGCATCGTGCGCTGGTGCCGGTATCGACGTTGACCGGAGAGCGACTCGATCACTCGCGACACTTCGGCAATCGATCCATCGATGGGTAGGCGACGTGTTCGGCGAACGGTCACGGTCTCATCATCCGCCTAACGGCTTTGGCGCTGAGCCGCGCGAAGCGCAGCGAGCGTCGGCTCCTGCGCCGAGTTGGGCTGCAGGGTCCGCTCCGTGATCACCGCTGATCCGAGACGAATGGGACGACACCGGTACCTTCCACGATCAGCACGGTCATGCCAGAGACACTCTTCGTCTCGTGCTCTTCACCAGCAGCCCAGAACACGGCGTCTCCCTCTCCGACCGACTCGAAGTGGCCGTCGCCACCGGCCACTTCGCCGCTCCCGCTTAGGACAGTGAGAATCTGTGGCACGCCTGCTGGGTGTCGTAGAAAGCCACCGTTAGCCGCGATTCGAAAGATCGCCGCCTGCACCGGAACGCCGGAAGCGATTGAGGGTGTGATCGGCGAGACCGTGACCCGGCTCAAGAGACCGTCGACCGGAGTCAACGCGGCATCCGGCCCGACGCGAAATCGCTGCACGCCTCTCCCCCATTGTGAACTAAGCCTTGTCGGCCCAACGACTCTTGCCGCTCACTCGCCGCAGGCGAGCGGAGCGAGCTGCGGTCGGGTGCTGCGGCGAGTTATCCGCCGGCCAAATACTCGCTTCAACTGTTGCGCGCTCGGTCTCTAGAGACGGTCGGCCATGTAAGTGAAATAGCACTAGCGCCTCCGGAACCAACCGCTGAGCGTCGTGGCGCCTCGAACAATCGCTATTGCAGCAAAGAAGGCTAGCGGCAGATAAACAGCGGGACTAACCCAGGCCAGACCCGCTTGCCCATCGTTTCTTCCCTCGCCTTGAAGCCACTGCAGGTCACGCCAAGTAAACGCGAAGGATCCAGCGCAGGCGATAGCCCACGCTCCCAGCTTCGGCACGTTGGGACTACGATGCACTGCCATCCCGGTGAGGACGACCGACACCGCTGTAAGGGCCAACGCAAACGTCAGCGGGCCGACGCTTGGTCGCAAATCGCTCGGGACTGACCGGAAAACGAGCGCAATCCCGATCATCCACATGGCGGCCAGGGACCAGGTGGCGATCCGAATTGTGACTCGCCTGTCTCCAGTATCAAGGGTCGATGTCATGGTGCTGACCGGCCGAACGAGTACTTCATGGGTAACTGGACGCAACTTCGAAAGACACGCAGGGCAAGCTCCAGTGCGGATAACGACTTGGGCGCTGAGCCGCGCGAAGCGGAGCGAGCGTCGGTTCCTGCGCCGAGTTATGCGGCGCCGACTTCGATGACATCGCCTTCGCTGCGTGGCTCTGGAACCGGTAGGCCCTCGGCCCTGAGACCCTCGATGTGGAGCTCGATGGCAGATCGAATCTGTGCCAGTACCTCCGCGCGTGAGTCTCCAGCCGCGATGCACCCCGGGAGGTCGGGCACGTGTGCTCCCCAACCGGTTTCGCCACGTTCAAGGATTACCGTGTACCTCATCACCTACTCCTTTAGTCCAGCCTGCTTGAGAGCTGAGTTCAGAGTACCTGGCGGGATGTCAGAACTTGCCTTCCCGGAGACGGTCACGAGCCCGGCTTTCGTGGGGTGCTTGTACTGCCGGTGGCTCCCCTTGGTCCGCACCAAACGCCAGCCGTCTTTCTCGATCAATCGAATGAGTTCAGATACCTTCACGACCGCACACTAGGGCCGCATAACTCGTCTCTAGGCTGACCTGCTCAATCCCCATCCTGGTCAGCTTAACGCTCGTTGCCTCATGAGCCATCAGCCCTGGTCGCGGGATTTGTGGTCCGGTTTAAGGAGCTTTTCGCGGTCCGCATAAGACGTTGGTTGGCGCGCCTCCGGAATCGAATCCAGAGGGCTGCGCACGCCTCGCCCCCCGCGATTCAGCACGTGCGTATAGATCATCGTCGTTCGTACGTCTTCGTGACCGAGCAACTCCTGAACCGTCCGGATGTCGTACCCGCTTTTGAGTAACTGCGTAGCGAAGGAGTGCCTGAAGGTATGCGTGGTGATCCTCTTCGGTATGCCCGACCGCCTCGCCGCCTCGCGAACCGCCTTCTGAACCACAGTCTCATGCAGATGGTGACGGTAGCGGGCACCCGTCGTCCGCTCCGTGTAATGCGAAGAAGCAGGAAAGACGCGCTGCCACAACCACTCCCGGTCGGCGCTGATGTACTTCCGGGCCAATGCGTGCGGCAAGGGCACCCGTCCCAGGCCGGCTGCCAGATCCTCCAGATGCTGTTCCCGCGCACCGACCAGGTGCGCTTTGAGAGATTCGACTAGCGACGCGGGCAGCATCGTCACGCGGTCCCTGTCACCTTTGCCCGAACGCACGATCACCTCGCAGCGATCGAAGTCGATGTCCTTCACTCGCAGTTCGAGCGCCTCGAGCAGACGCAGACCTGATCCGTAGAGCACCTGACAGACGAGCTTCGGCGTCCCCGACATTTGGTCCATCACCAAAGCAACTTCTTCCTCGGTCAACGCCACCGGCAGCCGTCTCGGCCTCCGTGCACGGACGATCCCGTCCACACGGCCCAGCGGCTGCTCCAGGACATGCCTATATAGGAACAAGACGGCCGCTAAGGCCTGGTTCTGCGTCGCGGCCGCCACCTTCGATCGCGTGGCCAGATCCGAAAGAAAAGCGGCTACGTCGCTCTCGCGCAGCTCACGGGGATGACGACCCTCGTGGAACTTCGAGAACCGGCGGATCCAATGGACGTAGGTCTCGACCGTGCGCGGACTGTAGTGGCGCGTGCGAAGCACTTCGATCACGCGGTCGTAGAGCCGGGGCGAAGCCCGGCCCGGGAACAGCCCGAGAGTCGGCGAAGTGATCAACGGTTGCTCCAGCGATGGCAACCGGGGAAGGAAGCACGACCTTACCGCCCGCAGGCGACAGCGCACCTACTAGTGCGTGTCGATGACGAAGCTGCGACTAGCTAGAACGAGGATCTAGCCGTCGCCCAGGCTCGGCCCGGGCTTGCCCACCTCGACCGGCTCCGGCGGCACCTCGAGCTCGGGCTCGTCGCGTCCGGTGAACACGATCTCGCCGTCGGCAGCGTCGACCACGACCACCTGGCCCGGACGGAACTCCTTCCAGAGCACCTTCTCCGACATCGGGTCCTCGACCATGCGCTGGATCGTACGGCGCAGCGGCCGCGCACCCAAAGCCGGGTCGTAGCCCTTCTCGGCGAGCAGGTCCTTGGCCGCCTCAGTGAGCTCCAGGCCCATCCCGCGGCTGCGCAGCTGCTCGGTCACGCGCAGGATCATGATGTCGACGATCGACTTCACCTGCTCCCGTGAGAGCGGGTGGAACACGATGACCTCGTCGATCCGGTTGAGCAGCTCCGGACGGAAGCTCTTCTTGAGCTCCGACAGCACCTGGTCGCGCATCCGCTCGTAGGGGATCTCCTCGTCGCCTTCCATCGAGAAGCCGATGCCCTTGGCCCTGCCCACGTCGCGGGTGCCGAGGTTGGAGGTCATGATGATCACGGTGTTCTTGAAGTCGACGAGGTGGCCCTGCGCGTCGGTCAGGCGCCCGTCCTCCAGGATCTGGAGCAGGACGTTGAACACGTCGTAGTGAGCCTTCTCGATCTCGTCGAAGAGCACCACGGAGTACGGGCGACGCCGGACGGCCTCCGTCAGCTGGCCGCCCTCCTCGTAGCCGACGTAGCCCGGAGGTGAGCCGACCAGGCGGCTGACCGTGTGCTTCTCCATGTACTCCGACATGTCGATCTGGATCAGAGCATCGGCGTCGCCGAACAGGAACTCGGCGAGTTGCTTCGCGAGCTCCGTCTTTCCGACACCGGAGGGGCCGAGGAACATGAAAGATCCGGACGGCCGTCTCGGGTCCTTGAGGCCAGCGCGCGTACGGCGGATCGCGCGCGAGACGGCCTTCACGGCTTCATCCTGGCTCACGTAGTTCTTGTGCAGCTCCTCCTCCATGCGCAGCAGCTTGGCCGACTCTTCTTCGGTCAGCCGGTGCACGGGGATGCCGGTCCACGCGGCGAGCACCTCGGCAACCTCTTCCTCACCGATGACGCCGTAGAACTCGGTGTCCTCGGCGCGCCACGCCTCTTCCTTCTCGCGGCGGTCCTTCATCAGCGTCTGGACCTGGCCCTTGAGATCCTGGGCCCGGGTGTAGTCCTGCGCTTCGGCGGCCGAATCCTTCTCGGCATTCAGCAAGGCGATCCGGTCGTCGAGCTCCTTGATCTCCGGCGGGCGCGACAGCTTGCGCAGACGCATCCGGGAGCCGGACTCATCGATCAGGTCGATGGCCTTGTCGGGCAGGAAGCGGTCGGTGATGTAGCGGTCGGCGAAGTTCGCCGCCGCGACGATGCCCTCGTCGGTGATGACCACGCGGTGGTGCTGCTCGTACTGCTCGCGCAGGCCCTTGAGGATCTCGATGGTGTCGGTGATGGACGGCTCGTCGACATGGATCGGCTGGAAGCGGCGCTCGAGGGCCGCGTCCTTCTCGAGGTGCTTGCGGTACTCGGCCAGCGTTGTCGCGCCGATCGTCTGAAGCTCGCCGCGGGCGAGCATCGGCTTGAGGATCGATGCGGCGTCGATCGCACCTTCGGCGGCGCCGGCTCCCACGAGCGTGTGCAGCTCGTCGATGAAGAGCACGATGTCGCCGCGCTGGCGGATCTCCTTGAGGACCTTCTTCAGCCGCTCTTCGAAGTCACCGCGGTAGCGGGAGCCCGCGACCAGGGCGCCGAGGTCGAGCGTGTAGATCTGCTTGTTGGAAAGCGTCTCGGGCACTTCCTTGCGCACGATGCGCTGCGCGAGACCCTCGACGATCGCGGTCTTGCCCACGCCCGGCTCCCCGATGAGGACGGGGTTGTTCTTCGTCCGGCGCGACAGGACCTGCATGACCCGCTCGATCTCCTTCTCGCGGAGCATGACCGGGTCGAGCTTGGACTGAGCGGCCAGAGCCGTCAGGTTGCGGCCGAACTGGTCGAGAACCAGCGAGCCCGAGGGTGCCTCGCCGGAGGCCTTTCCCTCGCCCTGCTGGCCCTGGTAGCCCTGCATGAGCTGAAGGACGGTCTGGCGAACCTTCTGCATGTCCAGGCCGATCTTCATGAGGACCTGGGCGGCGACGCCCTCTCCCTCGCGGAGAAGGCCGAGCAGGATGTGCTCGGTGCCGATGTAGTTGTGACCGAGCTGGAGCGCTTCACGAAGCGACAGCTCGAGGACTTTCTTGGCACGCGGAGTGAACGGGATGTGACCCTGCGGCGTGGCGGTGCCGACGCCGATCATGTCCTCCACCTGGGAGCGGACCTGGTCGAGCGTGACGCCGAGAGATTCCAGCGCCTTCGCGGCCAGACCTTCGCCCTCGTGGATGAGGCCGAGGAGCAGGTGCTCGGTGCCGATGTAGTTGTGATTGAGGAGGCGAGCCTCTTCTTGTGCCAGGACGACGACCCTGCGTGCCCTGTCGGTGAACCTTTCGAACATTTCCCTACCCTCCGCGGGCGTTTGCCCGCTTGTGAATCCTATTCCGGATCTCCATCCGGGCCCCAGCGGCTCGAGTATAGCGGCGCCTTGCGACCCGCCTTGCTTACCCTCTTAAACGCATCTGGGCCCTATAACGTTCCTCTCTCCTCTTGTTGATCATCGTCCCGCTCGGGACGCAATGCAGGGAAAAGGATGACTTCCCTGATGCTCGCCGCCCCGGTCAGCACCATGACCAGGCGGTCTATACCCACACCCAGCCCACCGGTCGGGGGCATCCCGTACTCGAGCGCCTTCAGGTAGTCGGCGTCCAGGGGGTTGGCATCCATGTCACCGTGCATCCGGGCCCGCATCTGGGCGTCGAAGCGCCGGCCCTGCTCGATGGGGTCGTTGAGCTCGCTGAAGTGGTTGCCCAGCTCCATCCCGCAGCACACGACCTCGAACCGCTCGACCAGCCGTTCGTCGTCGCGGTGGGTGCGGGCGAGCGGTGAGATCTCCTTGGGGTAGTCGTAGACGATCGTGGGCTCCACGATCGTGGCCTCGGCCACCTTGTCGTAGAGCTGGCCGATGAGCTCGCCCGTCCCCCACCAATCCTCCACAGGGACGTCGCGGGCCGCGGCGATGGCTCTGAGGTCTCCTGCGGTCGAGTCGAGCGACACCGGCGATCCGGTCGCCTCCCGCACCAGGTCGATCATGGTCACCCTCCGCCACCGGCCCCCGAAGTCGAAATCATGCCCGCGGAAGCTGACAGCCGTCGTCCCGATCGTTCCCCGGGCCACGGTCTGTATCAGGGCTTGGGTGAGCTCCATCATGTCGTGGTAGTCCGCATAGGCCTGATAGGCCTCGAGCATCGTGAACTCCGGGTTGTACTTGAAGCCCAGTCCTTCATTGCGGAAGTTGCGTGCGATCTCATACACGCGCTCCATCCCGCCGACGATCAGTCGCTTGAGGTAGAGCTCCGGAGCAACGCGCAGGTACATGTCCGTCTCCAGGGCGTCGAAGCGCGTCACGAAGGGACGCGCGGTGCCACC
This sequence comes from Actinomycetota bacterium, assembly GCA_040905525.1. Classification (GTDB taxonomy): domain Bacteria; phylum Actinomycetota; class JAICYB01; order JAICYB01; family JAICYB01; genus JBBDRJ01. Next base: position 108,591 of record JBBDRJ010000013.1, on the reverse strand, counting down.
CCCGGGAACCGGATGCAGCACCGGCGTCTCGACCTCGAAGAAGCCGCGTGAATCGAAGAAGTCGCGGGACAGCCGGATCGTGTCGCTGCGCACCTTAGCGATCCGGCGCGCATCGGGATTCGCGATGAGGTCCAGATACCTCTGACGGTAGCGACGCTCGACGTCCTGCAGGCCGTACCACTCGTCGGGCGGGGCGCGAAGTGATTTCGCCAGGAGGACGACGTCCTCGGTGCGTACGGACAACTCGCCGCGCTTGGTCCGGACGACCTCGCCGGACGCACCGACGATGTCGCCCTCGTCGAGGGTGTCGAAGAACTCAACGGCCGGACCGGTGACGAAGAGCTGGATGGTTCCCGAAGCATCGGCGACGTCGCCGAAGGCGATCTTGCCCTGAACGCGCGACGAGCGCAGTCGCCCCGCCACCCGAACCTGCGTGCCGGTGTCCGAACCGGCCGCCAGGTCGGAGAAGGATCCGTGGAGCTCGCCGGCCACGTGAGTGCGGTCGAAGCGCGGGGGCCACGGCTCGACGCCGCGCGCACGCAACGACTCGAGCTTGGCCAGCCGCGCTTGGTAGAGCTCCTCCTCGCTCATTGCGCGGAGTCTAGTGCCGGGGAGTGCTATTCGACGTTGCGGCCGTAGATGATGCGCAGACCCTTCAGGACGAGCCACGGATCTACGACGTCCACGCGCTGGAGGTTCGGCGCCATGACTTCGGCAAGGCCTCCGGTCATCACGGTCCTCGTGTCGCCGCCGAGCTCTTTCGCGAACAGCTCGAGCATGCCGTCGATAAGACACGAGTAACCGATCACGATCCCGGACTGGATCGCCTCGGCCGTTCCCTTTCCGATCAACCTCTCGGGACGGACGAACTCGACCAGTCGCAGCTGCGCCGTCTGGCTGACGAGCGCGTTGGCGGCGATGGCGAGGCCGGGCGCGATTGCACCGCCTAGATATTCACCGTCGACGGAGACCGCATCGAAAGTGGTTCCGGTTCCGAGATCGATGGCCACGACCGGCCCACCGTGCTCCTCGTAGGCTCCGACGGCGTTGCATATGCGGTCGGCCCCGACTTCCTTGGGGTTGTCGATGCGGATGGGCATTCCGGTCCGGATGCCGGGCTCGACGATGACCGGTTCGAAATCGAAGTAGTGCGGGACCATCTCGCGCATGGCCAGCGTCGCGCGTGGGACGACGCTGGATACCGCGAAGCCGGAGATCTCCACGTCACGCCCGAGACCGCCCATGCGCAGGAAGGAGTTGATGAGCAGCATCAGCTCGTCGCCGGTTCGGTTCGACTGGGTTGCTATCCGCCACGTGCGGATCAGCTCGTCGCCGTCGAAGACGCCGATGGTCGTCTCGGTATTGCCGAGGTCGACGGCAAGCAGCATCAGCCGACCGCCTCGAGGTCCAGGCTCACGTCCAGAGCCGGCGCGGAGTGCGTCAATGCGCCTATGGAGATACGGTCGACGCCGGCTGCGGCAACGTCCGCGACGTTGTCGACGGTGACGCCGCCCGAGGCCTCGATCATCGTGCCGGGTGCGCGTTCGCGGATCAGAGCCACGAGCTCGCGGAGCTCGTCCGGGGTCCGGTTGTCGAGCAGGAGCATCGGCGCGCCGGCCCCGATCGCTTCGAGGACGTCGTCGCGCGTCGCGCACTCGACCTGGATGGGAAGTGTTGTCGCTTTCTTGGCTCGCCTAACGGCTTCGCCCACGCCTCCGGCCGCCACGATGTGGTTGTCCTTTATGAGAACCCCGTCCACGAGTGAGAAGCGGTGATTGCTCGCGCCGCCGCAAGCGACCGCGTACTTCTCGAGCGCGCGGAGGCCGGGCAACGTCTTCCTGGTGTCGACGATCGTCGTGTTGGGAGCACGTCCGACGAAAGCGCGCGCCAGCGTCGCAACGCCGCTCAGGTGTCCGAGCAGATTGAGCGCCGTGCGTTCGCCGGTGAGGACCGCGCGGGCCGGACCTTCCACGTGGGCCAGAACCGTTCCCGCGCCGACGTCGTCTCCGTCCGAACACGCGGGCCGGACGACCACGCGCGCGTCGATCTGGGAGAAGGTCGCGTCGAGGGCGCCGATACCGCTCACCACTCCGGCTGCCTTCGCGCGCACGACCGCCGAAGCGATCGCTTCGGCCGGTACGGTGGACGTCGTCGTGACGTCGGCCTCGGCTCCCGCTACACCGAGGTCCTCTTCGAGCGCCAGCGCGGCGGAGCGTTCCAGCGCCGACCGGACGGCGGCCGAGCCTCCGAGCCCAGCCGCCGGGGTGAGCGTCACGCGCCCGCGGCCTTTGGAGACACCGGATGATTCTCGTCGTCCACGAACACGGCCAGAGGACGGTGCGACCGGGCTTCAGCGTCCTCGTAGTTCGCGAAGGTCATGATGATGACCTTGTCCCCCCGCTCCACGAGGCGCGCCGCCGCGCCGTTCATACATATGACACCCGAGCCGGGCGGACCCTCGATCGCATACGTCTCGAGCCGTGCGCCGTTGTCGATGTCGGCTACGAGGACCTTCTCGTACGGAGTGATGTCGGCCAGCTCCATCAGCTCCGAGTCGATGGTTATGGACCCGACGTAGGAGACCATCGCTTCCGTCACCGTCGCGCGGTGGATCTTGGACTTCAACATCTGCCTGATCATCGGTTCGCCTCCGGTTCGATCGTCACGTTGTCGATCAGCCGCGTCGTGCCCACACGCACGGCCCCACACACCAGCACTCCTCCGTCGACACGGTCGACAGCCTCGAGCGTGGAGGGATCCACGATCTCGAGGTAGTCGATCGCGTCGAGCGAAGCGTCTTCGAGAACGGCCCGGCCCGCGTCGAGAAGCCGCGACCCGTCCCGTTCACCTTGGTCGACCAGGTCGGCGATCCGGCGCAGTGCGCGAGACAGGGCCAGGGAACGCTCACGATCTTCGGGGCCGAGGTAGGAGTTCCGGCTCGACAGCGCCAAGCCGTCGGGGTCGCGCACCGTCGGACAGCCGACGACCTCGACACCCAGCTCCAGGTCGCGTGCCATCTGAGCGACGACGCGAAGCTGCTGTGCGTCCTTCTCGCCGAAGTACGCGGTGCATCCCCCGACGATCCCGAAGAGCTTCGCGCACACCAGCGCGACGCCGTCGAAGTGTCCGGGCCGGAACTTTCCTTCCATCGGTTCCGTCAGACGGCTGACGAACACCGCGGTCTGCGAGGGCTCCGGATACATCTCGCCGGAGTCGGGGTGGAAGACGAGGTCGGCTCCTTCGGCGGCACAACCTTCCAGGTCGTCGGCGAACGTGCGGGGATAGGCGGAAAGATCCTCATGGGCCCCGAACTGCGTGGGGTTGACGAAGATGCTCACGACGACGAACCCGTTCTCCTCCCGCGCACGCCGGATCAACGAACGGTGGCCTTCATGCAATGCCCCCATCGTCGGAACGAACCCCACGCTAAGACCGTCGGAGCGCGCGGCTTCCAGGATCTTGCGGGTCTCGGAGATCCGGCCGGTTGCGATCATGCCGTTGCCTTCTCGATGACGTCGGGGTCGGTGCCGGCCAGCGCGGCCGTAAGACGGGCAAGCGACCGGTAGGTCGACCGGATCCGATCGCCGGTCGGATGATCCGCCTTCTTCAGATCTGCGATGTGCCGGCGGACGACACCCGTGTCGCCGCGAACGACCGGACCCGTGATGGCTTTGGCCGGCCCCGTCGCGAAGAAGTTGTCCACCGATGTACGAACGAGGGGTTCGAGCAGCGGCGCCGGAGTCCGGATCCCGATGCTGCGCAGCAGCTCGGTAGCGGCCCACAGTGTCGAGACAACGTAGTTGGACGCGAATATCGCGGCGGCGTGGTAGATCGACTTGTCTTCGTCGGACAGGACGAACGGCTGCCCGCCCCAGGCGCGCGCTATCCGGTGCAGCGCCTGGCGATCCTTCGGCTCGCACGTCACGGCGACGGCGGCGCCGCGCAGGGCTTCGGCCCCTGTTACGGCGTCGGGGATGGTCTGCAGCGGATGGATGCTGCCGACGTGTGCGCCGGCCCGCAGCGCCGGTTGCAGCGTTGACACGGAAACGCCGCCGCTGGTGTGAACAACGTATTTGCCCTTGCGCACGCCGGGAGCGATCTGCTTGGCCATGTCGGCGATCGCGTCGTCCGACACGCTGAGGAAGACGACGTCGCCCGCTGCGGCCACCGCGGCCGGCTCGAGCACGGGCGCATCGAGCAGGCGGTGGGCGCGCTGACGTCCCGCGCGGGATTGTGACCACACGGCTGTGATCTCGTAGCCGGCCGCACGAAGCGCCAGGCCGATCGCGCCACCGACGCGACCGCATCCGACTATTGAGACGGTTGGCCGTCTCGCCACGCGACAGCTCCTCTAGTCGCGCGGGTTTGGAAAGGAGTGCCCTCCGTTCCAGTTCCCGCAGGGATACCGGACTTGGACCTGGAATGAGGTTACCCCAGGAGGCAAGAAAGCGCCTGGTTAACCTAGAGGAGCTGTAGCTGCCTCTGGGGGTCGGGCTCGGGAGCCTTCGGTGCGCGCCACGAGCGCTCGGGCTGGGAGACCGTGGGGCGCAAGCCACCGGCGGCCCGGACCAGGCCGGCCACCCGGCGCCCGAGGGCCTTGCGGTCCTCCTTGGGCCCGTAGGCACCGCCTGCATACATCTCCTCGTAGCGGGTCACCAGGTTCGGGTATTCGCGCTGGAGCCACTCCATGTACTCCTCCCGAACGACCGGCCGCAGGTGAAGCAGGATCGGCGTCACGTGCGTGGCGCCGGCGTCGATCGCGGCGCCGACCGCGTCCATGAGTTGGCGCGGATGGTCGCTGATGCCCGGAAGGATCGGAGCGATCATCACGCCGCACGGGATGCCGGAGTCGTTGAGCCGTCGCACGGCTTCGATGCGCTTGCGCGGATGCGGTGTGCCCGGCTCACTCCGCCGCCAAACGTCCTCGTCCAAGGTCGGGATCGAGAACGATGTCGAGACACTGGTGACCTCGGCCGCGGCCCGCAACAACCCAAGGTCTCGAAGTAACAGGGTCCCTCGCGTCAAGATCGAGAAGGGGTTGCGAAAATCCGTAAGGGCTCTGATGATCCCGCTCATCAGCCCGTAGCGACCCTCGGCGCGTTGATACGGATCGGTCGCCGTACCCATGGCGATGTGGTCGCCCTTCCAGCTCTTCTTCCCGAGCTCACGACGAAGGAGCTCGGGAGCGTTGACCTTGACGACGATCTTCGTCGACCAGTCGGTCCCGGCGTTCATGTCCATGTACGTGTGCGTCTTGCGGGCGAAACAGAATTCGCACGCATGGGAACATCCTCGGTACGGGTTGATCGTGTGGCTGAAGGGAAGGAAGTTCCCCGGCACCCGGTTGATGATCGTCTTGGCTTCGGCCTCGATGAACTCGATCCCGCGGAAGTGCGGCGTGTCGAACGTCCGGCGGCGTAGCCCGAAGAGCTGATCGGATGCCATGGTCAGGACACTATAGAACATATGTTCGTATGGGTCCAGCCCGCCGTCTAGCGCAGAGCGTGAGCGGTTGGGTTGATCCCGTACGTCCCGACGCGCGCCAGGTGGTCGGCCGCCGAACCGTTCAACGGTATGTGTATGTCGGGATCGAGCTCGACGAGCGGAACCAGGACGAACGCCCGGTTCGAGAGCTCGGGATGTGGGATGACCAGATCCCGTTCGTCGATCACCTCCGCGCCGAACAGCAAGAGGTCGAGATCGATCTCGCGCGGCCCCCAGCGTTCCGCCGGCGTTCGGCCCATCTCGCCTTCGATCTCCTTCAGCCGTTCGAAGATCGCGCGAGCCGGCAATGTCGTATTGGCCCGGACGACGGCATTCAGGAAGTTGGCCTGTGGTGGGCCGACCGGTTCCGTGTCGTAGACGCTCGACACGTCGGTGATCGTGATCTCCGGGGTTGAATCGAGAAGGACAACCGCTCGCTCCAGGCTCGCCGGCCGGTTCCCGACGTTCGATCCGAGCCCGACGTACGCGATCGTCAGCGCGAGCGCTCCACGACGATCGCGATGTCGGCGACACCGGCGACGTCGGCCGCTCTCGGCTTGCGCACGCGGACACGAACCGTGTCCGCGCCCAAAGCCACGAGCTCCGTGGCGATCGCGTCGGCCAGAGTCTCGAGGAGCTGGAACGTGCGGCCTTCGATGACCGATCTGACCGTCTCGGCAACCGTCACGTAATCGATCGTCTCGTCCAGCCGGTCGGCGCTCGCTACGGGTTTGAGGTCGACGTACAGCTCGGCGTCCACCTCGTAGGGCTGAGGGCTGTCTCGCTCATCGTCCAGACCGTGCTTACCTTCGGCCTTGATGCCGATGACGACGATGCAGTCCTTCAAGAAGGCTCCTCCTCGAGTGGCGGCACATCGAGATCCGGTGAGTTTGCCATGCGGCCCGGGAGCCACGGGCCGTCCGAGGGCACCGACGGTGTCGCCGACGCCGGCTCGTCGCCCGATCTGACGGAGGCACGTCCCTCGGGACAGGCGACGAGGTAGTCGCACCAACGGCACAGGGGGCCGGGCGTCGGCGGGAACACGCCCGTGAGCCGCATCTCCCGTGTGTACATGGTCAACAACTCCCAATCCAGATTCAGACGCTTCGCATCTCTTCTGGTCTCGACTCGGCGTCCCGTCGAAAGATGCTCGACGGCTATGCGCGAGACCTCACGCCCGAGAACGGCCGACACCGCGATCGCGTAAAGAGAAAGGGGAAGCGACTCGTCGAGCTTGCCGGCGTCTTCGCCGAACCGTCCGGTCTTGTAGTCGACGATCACGTACTGCCCTCCGTCGATGTCGAGACGGTCGACACGACCGGTGACGAGGATCCCCTCCGAAGATCGCGCGTGGGAGAACTTCGACTCCATCGCGACCACTCGATGACGCTGCGGGTTGGTTCCCGCGTGATAGCGAGTGAGCATGTCCTCGGCCCGGGCGTAAGCTTCCTCGGCCTCTTTGGCGGATCTGTAGCCCGTCCCGTCCCACGAGCGGCGCAGCGCGCGCAGGAGATTCTCCAGCGTTCGCTCATCGCGATCCATGCCGTAGAAGACGCGCAGCGCCTTGTGCACGGACAGCCCGAGGGCCGTCGGACCGAAGGCTCGCCGCTCGGAACGCCGGTCGACGTAGCGGAACTTGTACTGCCGCGGACAGTCGAGGTAGCACTGCAGCTTCGAGGGGTTCAGCTCGAAGAGGCCCTCGCCCTCGTCGAAGAGCCGGTCAGACAGCTCGGCCTTCAAGATGTTCTGCCCTGTATCGCCGTGATCATGTCGATAGTGCGGCGCACTTCTTTGACGTCGTGAACGCGAACGATCTCCACGCCGTTGACCGCACACCATGCGCACGCCGCTACCGTCCCCTCGAGCCGGTCGCCGACATCGGCCGACAGCACGGCTCCCACGAAACGTTTCCGTGAAGGTCCCACGACGAGCGGGAAGCCCTCGGAGCGCAGCTCGGTGATACGTCGCAGGAGCTCCAGGGACTGCTCGGTGGTCTTCGAGAACCCGAGTCCGGGGTCGAGCAAGATGTTGGATCCGTCCACACCCGCGTGCTTCGCGGCACCAACACGTTCGCGGAGCTCACGTCGCACGTCGGCGACGACGTCCGAGTAGCCGGTCAGCTCGTCCATCGTGCGGGGCGTCCCCCTCATGTGCATGAGCACGATCGGCACGCGCCGATCGGCTACCAGCGGAAGCATCGCCGGGTCGAATATTCCGGCGGAAACGTCGTTGACGATCGCCGCTCCCGCAGCTAGTGCGGCCTTCGCGACCGTGGCCTTCCTGGTGTCGATGGAGATGGTGACGCCGAGCGACGCGATCCGCTCGATCACCGGAGCCGTGCGCGCGATCTCTTCGTCTACGGGGATCTCGACACTCCCGGGACGGGTCGATTCCCCACCGACGTCGATGAGGTCGGCTCCCTCGCCGGCCATCACGCGCGCGCGCTCGGCGGCGGCGTCAACCGACAGGTACCGGCCGCCGTCCGAGAAGGAGTCGGGCGTCACGTTGAGAACGCCCATAACGACAGACCGGCCCACGGGGAGAAGTTCACTCATCGAAGGCTCTAATCGTAAGGCGCTTCGCGGTCGACCTCGCCAGTGGAAATCGGTCAGCGTAAGAAGGACATGGCTTCGGCGCGCAAACGCTAGCTGGGTGCTGACCTCGATTGGGCTGGGCTCGACGATCTGCGGGACGAAGAGGCGGTGCTGGTCAGGCCGGTCGAGTGGACCAGGCAGCTGGTTCGGGAGACGGCCTCGTAAGCCCTTGGCCGTTCCACAGCATCTTGCGCCCGGCTACCACCGAGCCCGATCCCCCGAACGACCCCGCGATGTGGCTGCGCTTCCAGCTACGCATCGGACTAAGTCTTTAACTCTGTATCCCCCGGGAAGTTGGAGGCTCCATCCTCTCAAGTGATGGAGCCTCCAACTTTCCCGTGGGGAAACAGAGCCTCCGCCGAACCCGGTCAATTCCATCCTCCTTTTGGCTTGGTAGCACTCACTCTCTTTGGTCATCAGTCGATACAGAAAGCGCGATTATCGGAATCCACAACGCCAGAACGGGCAAGACGATATAGAACCTGGCGAGACTCGTCAGTACCAGTCCGCCTATCACCCACGTGTGTACCAAGGCGGATGTTGCTACCCATCGGCCTCGCCTTTCGTTGTGGATTTTCCGCAGAAACACTTGCCGCCAACCAACGTACAAAAGGAGCTCGACGACGATCAAAAGGATGGGAGGAAACATCGCGCTCACGAAATTACGATTCGTATTCGCATGGCCCGACCCCAAGACACATTGGTCAGTGCTTCCACAACGAGTCGTTGAATGCACGAACATCTCGCTGGGTACCCGCGAGTATCTATCACGGACTATCAGGCAACATCAGAATTCAGGAAGTACTAACAAATGAACCATTACAACGACACCCCGGCATGTAACGCCTGGGCGTTACAGCCCGAGGAACTTCTTCGCCTTGGCCCAGGCGTCGGCTGCATCCTTCGGGCGGTGGGCGGGACGGTCCGGGTCGTGCACGAAGCCGTGCTCGGCCCCCTTGTAGATGTGGACCGTTGCACCGAGGGCCTCCAGCGCCTTGGCGTCCTCCACCGGAACGTACGGGTCCTCGGTTCCGACGATGGCCATGACGTGGCTTGCGCCGCGCTCGGACAGGATGTCCAAAGGCTCGCCCTGGCCCTTGCTCTTCCACTGCTTGGGCACGCGGACCATCCCGTAGAAGGAAACGGCTTTCGTGAACCGATCTTCGGCGGCGGCCTTGAGGGTGTACATACCGCCCATGCAGAACCCGATCACGTGGACGTTGTCGCAACCGGTTCGCTGCGCCGCGGCCAGGACGTCGGCGATCTTGTCCTCGTCTTTGAGCAACTTCGCCTTCTTCATGCGCTGATCGAGCCCCCACTTGTCCCCGCGCGGGAAAAGCTCGGGTGCGCAAACGCTGACCTTCCACTCCTTGGAGATGCGCGCGCAATGCTCCTCGAACAGAGGTCGCAGTCCCATGATGTCCGGGACCAGAACGATGCCCGCTTTCGGCCGGCCCGTCTGAGGATGGACGATCTCCGCCGGCGTGCCCGTGCTGAGTTCGATCTTCGCCATTGTGTTGGACGCTGCCTATCTATGCCGGCGAGAGGCCCGGTTCGGGCTTCGGCCGCAGCCGGCGCCCTGATGGCGCCGATTTCTTTCGCCCGGCCGCTCGCGGTTGTTCCAACAGTTTACCGCGCTCGGCCTTGGCCGCCGGAAGGCCCTCAAGCAACGTCTCGAGGTCCGTTGCCTCGATGGTCTCCTGCTCGATCAATCTTTCCGCGATGAGATCGAGCTGCTTGCGATTGGTGCGCAAGGTCGTCTTCGCTTGATCGAAAGCGGCCTCGACGATCTTGCTCACCTCGCTGTCGATCTCCGACGCGACTCGATCCGAATAGTCGGGATCAGTTTGGAAGTCGCGTCCGAGGAACGGCTGACCGTGGTGCTGTCCGAGCGCCAGGGGGCCGAGTGCGGACATGCCGTACTCGCACACCATCTTCCGCGCGATCTTCGTTGCGCGGTCGATGTCGTCCTGGGCTCCCGTGGTCACGTCGCTGAAAACGAGCTCCTCGGCTGCGCGCCCGCCGAAGATCATCGCGAGCTCGTCGGTGAGCTCCGACTTGGTGAGTAGGTAACGGTCCTCGGTCGGAAGCGTGAGCGTGAAACCGAGCGCGCGTCCTCTCGGGATGATCGAGATCTTGTGGACGGGGTGCGCGTGCGGGAGAAGGTGGGAAACGAGCGCGTGGCCGGCTTCGTGGTAGGCGACGATCCGCTTCTCGTCTGCGGTGATCAACCGAGACTTGTGCTCGGGACCGGCCATCACGCGGTCGATGGCCTCCTCGAGCTCGGCGCCCGAGATCTCTTTCTTCTCGCGGCGCGCGGAGAGCAGCGCGGCCTCGTTCACGATGTTGGCCAGGTCGGCGCCGGTGAAGCCCGGCGTCCGGCGGGCGACGATGCCGAGGTCGACGGAATCGTCGATCGGCTTGTCCTTGGCGTGCACCTTGAGGATGGCCTCGCGCCCGCGGATGTCCGGACGGTCGACGACTATCTGCCGGTCGAATCTTCCGGGTCGCAGCAGAGCCGGATCGAGGATGTCCGGACGGTTCGTCGCGGCGATCAGCACGACGCCGGTCTTGACGTCGAAGCCGTCCATCTCGACGAGGAGCTGGTTCAGCGTCTGCTCCCGCTCGTCGTGGCCGCCGCCGAGACCCGCACCGCGGTGGCGGCCGACGGCATCGATCTCATCGACGAACACGATGGCCGGTGCGCTCGTCTTCGCCTGCTCGAACAGGTCGCGAACACGGGCGGCTCCCACACCGACGAACATCTCGACGAAGTCCGAGCCCGAGATCGAGAAGAACGGGACACCGGCTTCGCCGGCCACGGCCCGCGCGAGCAGCGTCTTGCCCGTTCCCGGTGGGCCGAACAGCAGCACACCCTTCGGGATCTTGGCGCCCATGGATTGGAAGCGCGCGGGATTGGCCAGGTACTCCTTGATCTCGGCTATCTCCTCGACGGCTTCCTCGAGCCCGGCGACATCCTCGAAGCCGATCTTCGGCATCTCTTTGGTGACGAGCCGGGGTTTGGCCCGTCCGAAGGACATCACGCGGGAGCCGCCGCCCTGGGCCTGATTCATCATGAAGAAGATCAGCCCGAATATGAGCAGTAAGGGGAAGATGCTCGTGAGGAAGGTCATGAACAGCGACTGACCCTGGGGGTTGGGCGAAACCCTCACGCCGGCTTCGGCCAGACGCTCGGCGAGCAGGTCGCCCTCGCCGGCGAAGGTCGTCTCGTAAGCGGCGCCGTCCTTGAGCTCGCCCTCGATCCGCTGATCGCGCAGGAACATGTCGGCGTTGACGACTTCTTCGTTGTCGACCTTCTCGAGGAACTGGTCAAACCTCAGCGGAGTGGGTTGGGTGCCGCGCGAAACGAGGTTCCCGACGATCCAGACGGCGGCGAGCGCGATGACGAGGTAGATCAGAGTGTTGCGGCCGAAACGGCGGCGCAAGCCTTGGCGCTGCGGGGTTTTCGACATGGGATAAAGCCTAACCGCAAGAGGCCCGGGGGGCCGGGCCGAGGGCTAACGGCGGGCGTTGCGCGTTTCGGGATGGTCGGTCAATACGGCGAGGAACGGCAGGTTTCGAAACCGTTCCCGGTAATCGAGGCCGTAGCCGACGACGAACTCCCCTCCGATGCGGAACCCCTCGTAACGGACGGGTATCGGCACCCGCTGGCGCCCCTCCTTGGAGAACAGGGCGCACACCTCGAGCGAGGTCGGCCGACGGGCACGCAGGTAGCGGAGCAGGTAGTTCAGCGTCAGGCCGGAGTCGATGATGTCCTCGACCACGATCACGTCCTGCCCTTCGATCTCGTGGTCGAGGTCCTTGAGTATCCGCACGATGCCCGAGGTCTTGGTGGCCGAGCCGTAGCTGGACACGGCCATGAAATCGAAGCGCAGCGCGAGCGGGATCTGCCGGGCGAGGTCGGCGAGGAACACCGAGGCCCCCTTGAGAACGCCGATGAGGATCGGCTGCTTGCCTTCGTAGTCGCGGGTAATGGCAGCCCCCAGCTCGGCGATCTTGGCCTGGATCGCCTCTGAGGACACGACGACTTCGTCCAGTTGCGCGCGATATTCGGCGGGGATGACTAGACCTGCGTCTACGTCCGGCTCCACACCGCTCCTCGAGACCATGTCGGAGAAGAAGGTTCGATATCGATGACGGTAGCTGTTTCTTCGGGCCGGCGCGTCAGACCGACGACGGCCAGCGCTTCGTCATCGACGGCGAGGATGGGTACGAGGTCTCGCAACGGACGCGGAACCTTGGCGTCGACGAGCACGTCCTGGACCTTCTTCGTGCCGCCGGCCGTTAGCACCCGGTCGCCGGCCACGCGCGAACGGATCGACAACGTCGACACGCCTTCGGGAACCGGGCAACGCCAGCTCCAAGGCTCGGCCGTCACCGGGCCGACGCGCACACGCAGGCCCCAAGAGCCTTCGTCCCCATCGGCGCCGATCGTTACCGGATGGGGGACGGCGACGGGCTCGCGGACGAAAGCCAATCCTTGATCGGTACGCCACGCCGAGACCGATCCGCAGCGCGCGCAACCGCGGCGCAATCCGATGATCGCTTCGACGTCATTTCGTCCGGGATCGGCGCCGAGACGACGTAACGCGCCGATCACTACACGCGTTCGGATCGCAACCGGTTGCAGGTCAAAGTCGGCCGCATCGATGAAGATGCCGACGTCGTCGACATCGGCGCGTTGCAACACATCGGCAGCAATGGCAGTCAGAGCTTCCTCGTCCGCGCGGGAGCGAGCGGCTGCGCGGGCAAGGACTTCGTCGATACCGGCTCGGCTTTCGCGGAGCAAGGGCAACACCAGATTCCTTGTCCAATTGCGTTCGAAGCGCAGGTCCTCGTTCGTGGGGTCTTCCCGCCACTCCAAACCCTCGGACAGCAGCCATTCGCGGAGTTCCTTACGGCGAACATCGAGTAAAGGTCGGATGAAGATGCCCAACCCGGGAGCGATACCGGCGAGAGACCCGCCCCTCATGAGCCGCAGGAGCACGGTTTCGGTTTGGTCATCGCGCGTGTGCGCGGTGGCGACGAAAAGCAAACCGCGACGCTGCGCGGCCCCGGAGAGAGCGGTGTAGCGGGCTTTGCGCGCAGCGGCCTCGATGGAGTCTCCCGGCTCGACCCGCACCGGCAGAACTTCGAACTTCAGATCATGGGTGGCTGCGATCTCGGCTACGAACTCGGCGTGCTCGCCGGAGTCGGGGCGCAATCCGTGATCGACGTGCAGCACCGTGATGTCGAGATCGATGTCGGTGCGACGAAGAAGGTGGAGAAGAGCGACCGAGTCCGCTCCCCCGCTGCACGCGACGCCGACTGCGTCGCCGGGAGACACTCCGAGCGACACGAGCGCGCGGGCGAGCCTAGCGGCGAGCGTCACCTGGTAAGTCTAGGTCGCGCTGTGAGCAGCAACGCGGGCAAGCCACGACTTCGGCTCCCGGAGTTCATCCATCGTGGGTGCCCATTCCGGTCCGCGCCACGCCGGGGCGAGCGCTTCGGCACCTCCGTGCTGCCAGATCTCTTCGCAGAACTTCTTCCCGGTGACGTATTGCTCTCGCTTCATCTGGATCCCCGCCACCGCTTCGAGCAAACGGATCGGCGCCGGACGCTTGCGGCGGGCTTTCACTCGCCGCTCGATCGCACCGACATCGCCGACGACTCTCTTGGCGGCAAGCTCGGTGATGTGCGTGGCATGTCCTTCGAGCAACGTCACGAGTGCATTCACGCTCATGATCGCTTCGCGTTGCTCGTCCGGGAGGATGTCGAGAAGCGGAGAGCCGGTGGCGCGTCCCTCGAGAGCTTCGCGTGCCCAGCGCAGGATGTCGGGCAGCCGTTCCCGCATGCGATTCCACGCGTCGCGGCTCCAATCCGATCGTTCGGCGTTGAGCACCTCGCGCGCGACCTCGACGATGCGGTCGGCGATCCACGGCGCGGCGCGGAATTGAGCGACGTGCGTGACTTCGTGCAGTACGAGCCACCGAAGTCCGTCCACATCCGAGAACTCACCAAGGTTCGGGTACACGACGATGAGCTGATCACGGAATGGGTCGTACTGCGCGAGGACGAGGCGAGCGAGCATCCCGAGGAACGCACCGCCTTCCCACGCCACGATCTTGGAATCGGCTCCCGCGACCGCGATGTCGCCGATCATGTGATGCAGCGTTCCGACGTTCCCGCCGATCCATGCGTGTCGGTCGACGACGAGTAGCTCCGCGCGCGGCGTGGCGGCAAGCTGAGATTCGCGTTCGACCTCCGCGGAGGCGTCGTCGAGGAACTCGAGTACTCGTCCTCTTAAGCGCAGCAGCGTGGCGCCGTCGGCGCGATGTCCGGTTCCGGCGACGACCTTTGCTGCTTGCTCGAGCGCGGCCCAGTCGATGGCCGTCAGCCCATCTGATCCAGCACGGGCTTCAGCTTCTCGACCAGGTCGGCCGACGGAGTGTCTCCACGTTCCTGCAACACGGCGAGCTTCTTGAGACGTCCGCGGGTCACGGCATCGATGCCGTCGGGCAGGTTGTTGGGGTCGATGCGCGGCAGCCCACCGGTATCTGCCGGCGGCGCGGCCGGTGCCGGCTCGGCGGCCGGCGCGGCCTCCGCAACCGGCGGAGCTTCCGCGGGCGGTGCGGCTTCGGCCGGTGCCGCAGGTGGCGCTTCGGCCGGCGCTGCGGCGGGCGCCGCTGAACCGCCGCCCATCTGATCGAGCACGGTCTTCAACTCGGTGAGCAGGTCGGCCGGCGGCTCCTGTCCTCTTTCTTGCAGCACCGCGAGCTTCTTCAATCGTCCGCGCGTCACCGCGTCGATACCGTCGGGAAGGTTGTTGGGGTCGATCTTCGGAACTCCGCCCGTCCCTGCGGGTACGGCCGGCGCCGGAGGACGTGCAGGTGCGGAGGCTGGTGCCGCCGCTGGTGCGGCTGCCGGTGCCGGCGCCGCCGACGCTACCGGGGCGGCCGCCGCCGCGGGGGCCGGTGCTCCAACCGCGGCCGCGGGGACGGGGGCCGCGGCAACTACCACCGGTGTTGCGAACTTTCGATTCCGCGCGATCACGGCGAGCACGTAGTACAGCGCGACGAAGAAGAGAAAGGCGAGGAATCCTAGAGCAACGACGATCGATAAGAGGAAGACCCAATTGAGGTTGGGCTTGATCTCCCCGTCCTCGGCTTGCGCGGCCGCGATCGCCGGCATGAGCCACAGCGCGATGCCGGCCGTTATGGCTGCGTACACCCGGCGCGTCATCCGAACCTCTTTCCCCGGCCGGCGCCACGCGCCGACAACAGTCGCCCTAACACCGAGGGGATGATGCCACAGGACGGGGGGCCGAAGCCCCCCTTCCTCAAGGCACGCTTTACTTGCAGAGATCCGTGAGAGCTTTCGCTTCGTCCTCAGCACCACTACCCAGCGCTCTGACGTACGGCGTTACGGCCGCCGCCGTCTTCACGCAGTCATCTTTTCGCTCGAGCGCCAGGAAGACCCTCTCCAGCAGTCGCCAGTAGAAGAGGTTCGAGTACGGGTTCAGCTCGACCGCTCCGCGCGCGGGTCCGAGGGCTTCCTGTGGACGCTTCAAGTTGAACTCGGCTCGCGCCAGCGTGAACAGCGCTTGGGCTTGGGACGGGTCGATGGCGAGCGATTTCTCGACTTCGGTCTTGCCCCTCTCGTTCTGACCGATGTCGACGAGCGCGGCCGCGCGGATGGAGATGAGCAGCGCATTGCGCGGATCGATATCGAGCGCGTTCTCCCATCCCGCCAGCGCATCGGTCGCGATCCTGCGCGCGTCGTCCTCACTTGTGCGGAGTCGTTGCACCCACCTGATGCTTGCTCGTTCGCTCATCGCTTCAACGAACCGGGCATCGATCTCGATCGCTCGGTTCAGGTCCTCGAGGTTGTTCTGGACGGTCCCGCCCAGCGACTGAGCACGCAGGAAGTGGAGGACGGCATCGTTGGGTGAGGTCCTGAGCAGCGCCTCGATGTAGCGGCGGGAACGTTCCCTGGGACGCTCGAGGGAGATCTCCACCTCCCGTTCTTCTTCGTCGCCACGCTTCAGGGCCAGCGTTCGCTTTTCTCCCGGTCGTCCGTGGAGCAGCGAGATCGCGTGCTCGTGATTGGTTACGGCATCTCCATCGATCTTTGTGAGCAGCTCGCCGCGTGCGATCCCCTTGTCGTTGGCCGGAGTCCCGGGCTGGATGAACAGCACGGCCACGCCGGGACCTTCGGGTGTATCCAGTTGCCGCTGCCACGTCGTCGAATTCGTCCAGAGGATCATGCCCGGAAGGGCCAGCGCGGCAGCGTCTACTCGCGCCGGCGGCTCGATGTCGCCCGCATCCGCGTCACGGAAGTCCTCCGCGATCCTCACGGAAGGTGGATCGCCCCCGCCGCCGCACGCGGCGGCGACCAACGACAGAACGACACCCGCAACGATCCACTTCGTCCGGCGGGGCGCTTTCCGGCGCGGGCTGGCAGGGTGTTGATCCACAGGGCTCTCCTTGATCGGCTTCAGGCGGGGGTATGACCCCAAGAGGGTACCCGAGCCGGAGGCGGGATTTGAACCCGCGGCCTGTCGATTACGAATCGACTGCTCTACCCCTGAGCTACTCCGGCGTGCGCGGCCAGCATTCGCCCTGGCCAACGGCAGATTGTAGTCAAGCGAGGTGCCGGTAGAGGGCAAGGAAGACGTCTTCCAGGGTGAGCAGCACGTTCGCGTTGGCCCGCAGCCGCCGGCGCGAACGCTCGATGTCCGAAAGGCAGGAGACGATCCGGGACGCGGAGTCTGGACCGAGGGCCCGCGAGCGCTCAACGACGTCGCTCCTGACGTCTTCGTTCAGAAACCTGGCCCCCTCGTCGGTGGAGGCCACGAGCAGATCCCGAAGTACGGAGGCTATGTCGTCCACCGATGTGTCCAGGGCATCCTGCTCGGCACGTCGTTGCTCACGCCGCAGCCTGTCGTCGGAGGAGCGCTTGGTCTCCTGGTACCACTGCGAGTACGTCTCTCGATCGGCCTTGTGCACTTCCGCCACGCGGTCCCGCAAGCTCTTCGTCTGCAATGAGAGCCACTCCGCGGCCTCCAGCGCCTCGCCCGGGTCGCGCAGCGGAGCGATGACGCGAGCCACGAGGTCGGAACGCAGAGCCCGGGCGTCCGGATCGGAAGCGAGCCGGGATGCGCGCTCGAGGTCACCGCCGATCCGCGCGAGCCGTTCCGCCAGTGCGGCCTCGACCCCGTCCCGCTCGAGCAATGTTGCGACGTCGGCCGGCGGCGGGCTGCGGAACGTGACCTCGCGACACCTGGAACGAACGGTGTCGAGCAGCGCCTCGGGGCTCGGCGCTAGCAACACGATCGTCGTCGAGGGCGGCGGCTCCTCGAGAGCTTTCAGGAATGCGTTCTGGGCGTTGGGGTTCATCCGGTCGGCGCCCTCCACGATGATCACGCGCCGGCCGGCGGCGACGGGACGGCGGGATGCGGAGCGCACCACTTCACGCACCTGCTCGACCAGCAACTGCGTTCCGGCCGGCTCGATGACCTCGACATCGGGGTGAGCGCGATGCAGGACGCGAGCACACACCTCGCACACCCCACAACCCCCTTCAGGGCAAACCAGCGAAGCGCCGAACGCGAGCGCGGCGTCGGATGGGAGCCGGCCGGCCACGCCTCCGAACAGATACGCGTGCGCGACACGCCCGCTTTCGACATCGCGCTGGAGCAACCCGACGGGACCGTCGTGCAGTGCGACCGACGACCAGATGCTCACTAGGTGGAACCCGGATCTATCCGGCCCCGGTATACGTCCCAGGCCGCGTGCAAACCCGCGCCGCAGGCGAGCAGCCCACCCGAGGCGATGGCCAGACGGATCCCCTGTCTTATGTCGCCGCCGAGAAAGGCCGTGCTGAACAGCTCCGACAGAGCCGGGAACAAGACCAGGGATGTGAACAAAGAGATGCGGATGACGACCTGCACCGACGCAAAGGTCCGGCCGCGCACCTCGTCCTCGACCAAAGCCTGCAGGAGCGCGAAAAGGTTCGCGTAGGCCACGCCGGCGAAGGCACCGAAAAGACCGGTCCACATGACGGCGAGCGGGAGATTGGTCGTAGCCGCGACGCCGAGGAGCATCACACCGCCGAAGGTCACGGCCAGGGCAGCGACCCAGCCTTTGGGGAAGCGGTCGCCGACGAATCCCAGCACGAGAACACCAACACCCATGCCCGTCCCGAGGGCGGCGACGATCAACCCGAAACCTTTGGGGCCGGCTTGCAGCACTTGGCTCGTGTACGGGGAGCCGAGCGAGAAGATGACGGCTCCGCCGGCCAGCGCGATGGCGATCGACCGCATCACCCGCGCGACCTCGCCCCTCTCACGCAGGTAACGAAGGCCTTCGACCAGCTCCTCCCAGAGCAGGCCGAGACGGAGGGGGCGGGGGTCGCGCGGCACGAGCGGAACGCGAACGCGGGAGACGATGATCGCCGATGCGATGAAGCTCGCGGTGTCGATCCAGAACGCGAGGTTCTCCGGATTCTCTCCGAGCGAGCGCAGCCCGAAGATGTGGTTGCCGACGAACTCGCCCACGCCGGCGAGCGCCGTGAATGCGATCGCGCCGAGCGGGAACACGCCGTAGGTCGTGAACAGGGCCAAAGAGTTGGTCGCCACGAGAAGACGCTTGGGAACGAGGTTCGGAACGAGCGCGTCCTTGGCCGGCAGCCAGACCAGCGTCGCGACCTCGAGCATGAACGTGATCGCGTACAGCGTCGGGATGTTCTGCGCGAAGGGAACCGTCGCGATCAAGCATGCCCGAACGACGTCGGACACGACCATGGCCTTGCGCCGATCGATTCGGTCCAGGAGCACGCCGGCCAGCGGACCGACAAGGAAGGCCGGCAGGACCCGGGAGATCATGAGCCCGGCCACGGCCAGCGTGTTGCCGGGCGACAGACGGTTCGTCACCGA
Organism: Actinomycetota bacterium; assembly: GCA_040905525.1. Lineage (GTDB taxonomy): Bacteria > Actinomycetota > JAICYB01 > JAICYB01 > JAICYB01 > JBBDRJ01. The sequence goes on along the minus strand of JBBDRJ010000013.1, from coordinate 89,577 downwards.
AAGCAGCGCGAACAGCGCTACCCAGTCCCCCAGGCTCGAGACGGCCATGCCGATCCACAGGCGGCGGAAGTTGCGGAGCCGCAGGACGGCGCCGTAGCTGGAGCCCTTTACCTCGAGAGCCTCTACCGGATTCGGAAGCTCCGGCGATGCACCGATCTGCTGGACAGGCGGCGGTGGTTCGTTGGACTGTTCGTCGGGCGAGGAGGCTGGACCGATGTACTTCTCGGACACGCCCTCAGCCCGATGAGGCGTCGCTTGCCGGAGACTCCGAAGGCAGGGCCACGACATGGCCGCACGACTGACACACGCCGCCGCGTTCGGAGTCGGACGTCACCGTGCCTCCGCACTTCGGGCACGGATCGTCGAGTGGACGCGTCCACAGCGCGTAATCGCACTCGGGGTAGCGAGTGCAACCGTAGAACGACTTGCCGCGCTTCGTCCGGCGCTGGGCCAGCTTTCCTTCGTTGCACTTCGGGCACTTGCCACCGATCGTCTTCGACCGGACGAACTTGCACTCGGGGTACTTCGAGCATCCGAGGAACTCACCGAAACGTCCGTGGCGGAGAAGCATCGGAGCTCCGCACTCGTCGCAGACCTCGCCCGGTACCTCTGTGGGTTCGGGTCGCTGCGTCCCGTCGATCTGACGCGTGCCCTTGCAGTCGGGGTACTTCGTGCACGATAGAAACTTGCCGTAGCGTCCGAGCTTGACCTGCATCGGGGAGCCACACTCCGGACAGATCTCCTCGGTGGTCTCCTTGATGAGGTCATCACGGGTGATCTCTTTGTCCTTCTTCTCCAGCAGCCGCTCGAAGGGATCGTAGAACTGCCGCAGGACCTCGGGCCAGTCCTTGTGCCCCCGGGCGATCTCGTCGAGGTCTTCCTCCATCGACGCCGTGAACTTCAGATCGACGATCTGCGGGAAGTGCTCGACGAGAAGGTCGGTCACGACCATCCCCGTGTCGCTTGGGAACAGGCGCCGCTGGTCGACGCTGACGTATTCCCGGTCAACGAGGGTCGAAAGGGTCGGCGCGTACGTCGACGGACGACCGATGCCGTTCTCCTCGAGCGCTTTGACCAGGCTCGCTTCGGTGAAGCGAGGCGGTGGCTGCGTGAAGTGCTGCGTCGGGAGAACGTCGATGAGCTTGAGCGACTGCCCCTCGTTGAGCTCGGGCAGCCGGCCCTCGGCGTCCTCCTCGTCGTCGTCGTCGCGTCCTTCGCGGTAGACGACGAGGAATCCGTCGAAGAGCATCACCCGTCCCGTTGCCCTCAAGAGATACTCCTCCGTTGCGCGCTCCCGCGCGCTCCCATTTGCGCCTACGCTTCGCTCCGGCGTGGCGCTGATGTCGACCGACGTCGCGTCGAAAAGGGCTTCGGTCATCTGGCAGGCCACCGTTCGGTCCCAGATCAGCCGGTACAGCTTGAGCTGGTCACCCTCGAGGTAGCTCTGGATGGCGTCGGGATGCCGCGCCGCATGCGTTGGACGGATCGCTTCGTGCGCTTCTTGCGCTCCCTTCTTGGATCGGAACACGCGCGGCTTCGCGGGAAGGTACTGATCTCCGTAGCGTTCCTTGATCGCGGAGCGGATCTCCTGAACCGCGCCCGGCGCCAGATGCACGGAGTCGGTACGCATATAGGTGATCAGACCGACCTGGCCCTCGGGCCCGAGCTCGACGCCTTCGTACAGCTGCTGGGCCAGCACCATCGTCTTGCGGGCCGAGAAGCTCAGCTTGCGCGCAGCTTCCTGCTGCAACGTCGATGTGATGAAGGGACGCGGCGGGTTCTGCTTCTGCTCCCGGCGGCGCACGGCTGACACCGTGTACGTACCCGCGGAGCGGATGGCCCCGACGTGCGTAGTGGCATCCTGCTCGTTGCCGATCTCGATCTTCGTGCCACCGACGCTGTGCAGTGACGACGTGAACTGCTCGGGTGTCCCTGAATCGGGGAGCGTCTCGAATGGAACTTCGATCGTCCAGTACTCCTCGGCGACGAAGGCGTCGATCTCGCGCTCGCGGTCGACGACGAGCCGAAGCGCTACGGACTGAACGCGTCCCGCCGACAGACCGCGACGCACCTTCTTCCAGAGCAGAGGCGAAAGCTTGTAGCCGACGAGGCGGTCGAGGACGCGCCGGGCCTGCTGCGCGTTGACCAGATGCAGATCGATGGCGCGTGGATGGCGGAAGGCCTCCGCGATCGCTTCCGGCGTGATCTCGGCGAAGACGACGCGCTGCACACGGTCGTCGACCTGATGAGAGGGGGCGCCTGACGGCGCATCCCGATGAGAGGGGGCGCCTGACGGCGCATCCTGACCGTTGGCCAGCCCTATCGCGTAGCAGACGTGCCAGGCGATCGCCTCGCCCTCACGGTCGAGGTCGGTGGCCAGCCAGACCTGGTCCTTACGCTTGGCCGCGGCCTTGAGATCGGAGACCACCTTCTTGGACCCGGCCAGCACCTGGTAGGTCGGCTCGAAGGCTTTCTCGGTGTCGACGCCGAGCTTGGACTCGGGCAGGTCGCGCACGTGTCCGTACGAAGCCTTCACGGTGACCCCCGGACCGAGGACGCCGGTGAGGTAGCGGGTCAGGGTCTTGGCCTTGGTCGGCGACTCGACGATCACGAGGTGGCCGCCGGACGTGCTCGACGAGCGCGGTGAGGCCCTGCGCGCCGAAGTCTTCTTCTTGGCGCCGGCCCTGCGCTTGGCGGCAGGCTTTCGCTTGGCCGCCTTCTTGGGTTTGATGGCGGCCGGAGCGCCGGTTCCCTCGGGTCCAGAGGCTTCGGACGGGGTGGTCTGGATCTCGTCGGTCAATGAGCCGCTTCCTTGATACGGGTAGGTACGAGTCTGCCGGACGGCCTGCGTAGGATACGTCGGCCCCGCGACGGACGGGTCAATCCCCTTCCACCGGCCCGGGCCGGTACCGGCGCCGCCACAGCAGGAAGGCTCCAACGACCAGGCCGAAAACGACGAGCGCGACGGCGACGTCGGAGTAGCGCTCGACGACCCGGCTGACCTCCTCCCATCGGGCGCCGAGCTGGTAACCCGCTCCGGCCAGCAGGACATTCCAGACCAGGCTCCCGATGGCCGTGAGCAGGGAAAACCGCAACAAGGTCATCCGCATCATGCCCGCTGGTATCGAGACGATGCTCCGCCCGAGCGGAATGATCCGGCCCACAAGGACCACCCAGTCCCCCCACCGGGAGAACCAACCCTCAGTGCGCGTGAGCTCGGCCGGACCGACCCGGAGGATCCGGCCCCAACGAAGCGTCGCGGGACGGCCACCGTAACGGCCGAGGGCGTAGAGCACCCAGGCCCCGATGAGCGATCCGGCCGTCGCGGTCAGCACCACGGGCACGAAGGCGAGGTTGCCGCTGGCCGCCTCGAACCCCGCCAGTGGAAGCACGATCTCCGAGGGGATGGGCGGGAAGACGGTCTCGGCGACCATGGCCAGCACGATCCCGAGGTAGCCGGCCGTCGTGACGGCGTCGCGAGCGAGATCCGCGAGGTCGGCGAGCAACTTACAGACCGATCTGGCCGGCTACGAGCTGCAAGCCCTCGATGCCCAGCCCGAGGAACTCCTCAAGCTCCAGTCCCAATACCTCGGTGACGCCGTGGATGTCGTCGCGTGCCACGCCGGGGGCGAAGGCCTTGTCCTTCAGCTTCTTGCGGACCGATGAGACCTTCATGCCCTGCGCCTTCTCGGGCCGGACGAGCGCGCAAGCCACCAGGAAGCCGGCCAAGGCGTCGGCGTGAACGATCGCCTTCGACATCAGGTCGGTCTGGAACTCGGGATGAGCGTGGGCGAGGGCGGCGTTGACCACGCGCTCGTCGACGCCGGCCTCGCGTAGCCACTGCGCCGACAGGTAGCCGTGGCGGTCGATGTCGTCGTGGGTCTGGTCCTGGTCGAGGTCGTGGAAAAGGCCGCTCAGGGCCCAGAGATCCTCATCTTCACCGAGATGGCGGCCGAATCGCCTCATAAGGCCTTCCACGGATATAAGGTGGCGAACGGTCGTGTCCTTCTCCGTCTTCTCCCGAACCAGCTCCAGCGCCGCCGCACGGTCCATGAAAGCCAGGGTACGTATCGGCGTGGTGCTGCCGCTCGCCGTCTTCGCGAGCGTTCTTCCGGTAGTCGGCGGCGACCCGGCGCCCGACGTCCGCACGTGGAAGCTCGACGTCGCTGACGGGTCGACGATCCGCGCACCCGACGAGTTCGCATTGCTCGGCGTGTCGTGGCCTGAGTCACAAGCCTCGCCGTCGGGAGTGCGCGCGCGCACCAGCTCCGACGGCGCCGACTGGAGCCCGTGGACCACGCTCGAGATCGATCAGCCCCAAGCCGGACCGGACCGAGGCTCGGACGAGCGCGGAACGATCGCCACGCAGCCTGCGTGGGTGGGCTCGGCCCGGTTCGCCCAGGTCCGCTTCACGGGAGCCGAGCCGGAAGGCGCCAAGCTGGATGTGGTCGATCCCGGCCCCGATCCGTCCGCACCGGCGTCTTCGGCCGTGGCCTCTCCTTCTCAGCCGGGCATCATCTCGCGCGCGCGGTGGGGCGCCGACGAGAGGATCCGCAGGAAGAACCCTTCGATCTCCGACCACATAAAGCTCGCGATCGTGCATCACACGGCCACCGCGGACTCGTACTCGAAGAGCCAGTCCGACGACATCGTGCGCGGGATCTACGCGTATCACGTGAAGAGCAACGGATGGGACGACATCGGCTACAACTTCATCGTCGACCGCCACGGCCAGATCTTCGAAGGACGCTTCGGAGGCATCGCAAGAAACGTTGTCGGTGCCCACTCGCAGGGTTTCAACAAGCACTCGACGGGGATCGCAATCCTCGGCAACTTCGCGGGCTCGAAGCCACCGGAAGTCGCGATGCAGGCGCTGAAGAAGATCACGGCGTGGCGTCTGGACAAGAGCTGGGTCGAGCCGGGGGGGTCACATGTCTACACATCGGCCGGGAGCAACAAGTGGGCCAACGGCACGAAGGTGAGGCTCCGCAACGTCGTCGGTCACCGTGACGTGGGCCGCACGGAGTGCCCGGGTAACCCGCTGCAGGACGCACTCCAATGGCTGCGCGTGTCTGCGAAAGCCTTCGGCATGCCGAAACTGTTCGACCTGAAGATCAGTCGTCCGGTGATCACACCGAACGGCGACGATTACGCATCCGGAACCAGGCTCACCGGACGATTCTCGACGTCACGCTCGTGGAGGGTCGACGTATTGAGCTCCGGGGGCAGCGTGATGGCGACGTGGAGGGGGTCCGGTACGAGCGTCAGCGTGCCGTGGACGGGCCTGCGCACCGGCGGCGCGATCGTGCCGCACGGCGACTACCGCTTCAAGGTGACGGCCTCTGGGATAAGCACGTCCTACCGACCCTTCAAGGTGTGGCGCTGGCCCAACGGCACGTTCTTCCAAACCACCGGCTCGAAGACGACCTATGTCATGCAGAAGGGCAAGCTCCGTCATCCAACTGTCTGGATGGCTCGGGCAACGCACTACAAGGCCGGCGAGCTCATCCCGGTGCCCGACAACATCACCAGTGGGTACCCGGTCGCCTCGCGCCTCGGGTTCCGCGAGGGAACGCTCATCCGCGCGAACGGGAAGATCTACCTGATATCCGAGCGCAAGCGCCGGCCGATATCCACGAGCACGATGTCGGCGATGGGCTACAACACCGGCGCGATCATCGATACCAACGAGAAATCGGCGGCGCTGCACAAGACTGGACCGACCGTGACCGCTGCCGGTGGCTACCCCAACGGATCGACGCTGCGTTCCAGCCTCGGATTCGAAGCGTGGAAGATCTCCGGCGTGGCGCGGCGATTCGCGACCGTGAACGTTCGAACCAGCTGGCTCATCCGCGACGTCGAACGCGCGGGCCCGGCCGACTCCGAGGTGAACGCCGGGGGATCGGCGCCGCAGCTCGGGTTCCGAGACGGTTCGCTGATACGCGCATCCGGCGACCCGCAGATCTACGTCATCGCAGACGGTAAGCGCCTGCCGATATCCGCAAAGTCGTTCTCGAAGATGGGTTACAAGCCGGGGAATATCCGCGCGGTGAGCACATTCGAGCTAGGCCTGCACCAGCAGGGACCCGCGCTCTAGCCGGTTACGCGATAAGAGGTCTTGCCCGTATTGCGGTCCCACTTGATGTAGCCGTGCTGGAAGTTGCTTCGCCGGCCGTAAGAGGTCGAGAACTCGTCGGTGATCGGCAGGCCGAGATCGCTGGAGGCCCCGCCCAGCTCGAGGTAGCGCTTGAGGATCCCTCCGTACACGACGTGCGCGCCGTGCTTGGACGTCCAATAGATGCGCGCCTTCTGGAAACGGGACAACCGGCCCCCGGGAGCGCTCTGCTCGTCGGCGACCGGGAACCCCCACTTGGCCGGGCCTCCCGGTTGCAGGTACTTGCCGAGGATCCCGCCGTGCACCTCGTGTGCGCCGGTCGCGGACGACCAGTAGATGCGTCCCTTTTGGAAGTACACCGCCTTTCCGCCGGCGATGCCGAACTCTTCGTTGATCGGAAGACGAAGATCGACACGCCGACTGCGCAGAGCGTCGTACGCCCTACCGATGCCCCCGAAGATCCAGAAGACGCCCTTGCCGGGGTTGTAGAAGATCCGGCCCTTTTTGAAGTCCTGCGCCCGGCCGTTGGACGACCCGTCGAGGTTCTTCCACGTGTACTCGTTGCTCTTGGCTATGCCCGGCTTGCAATTCAGGGCGTCGTAACGCTTGCGGATGCCGCCGTAGATGAGGTTGCCGATGAGATCCGACTTGAGGCTGAGCATGGAACGGAACTTGCTTCCGTTGATCCGCGCGGTACCGAGAGCTCCCTTGACCGTCACTCCGCCGCTGTTGGAGTCGATGACGGAGCGCACGCGTCCGGAGACGCCCTTGGGTGAGGGATAGCTGATGCTCTGCACGGGGCCAACGTTGTAGCCGGCAGCCTGCATACGTTCGGCGACCTTCGCGTCGCTCATCTGAACGGTCCAGTTGCTGTGAGGGTTGCTCCCGCCGTTGAAGTCGCCCGGGTCGCACACGCCGCGCAGATACGGAATAGCACTGCCACCGAACACGTACTCGTTGTTCTCCGTGTGTCCGCCCGAGGAGGCCGAATAGAAGGCTTGGATCGGCTTGCCGCCGTAGGTCACGACCTGGCCCTTGGTCGCCTTGACCGCGCTCGTCCAGCGCTCGACCTCGTGCTCGTAGCCGACGTAGGCCTGGTCGGCCGTCGACGCGTACACGCCGCAGTTGCACACGCTCCGGTTCTGGCCCAGGCGCTGCACCTTCTCGAGCGCGTACGTGCGTCCGGCTATCGCCTGCGCCTTGAGTGCCTCGTTATGCCAGGACGACGGCATCTCACCGAGGCCGTACAGGTACTCCTCGAAGTTCACCATCATGATGGCGCGGGCCTTCTTCGTTGCGCTGTTGATGTCGATGTCGATGCGGCCTCGCTTGTACCGGTAGCCGGTCTGCGGCAGCTTCACGCGCGTCGACGTCGGGTAGCGGATCGTGACGGGCACGGGCGAGCTGAAGATCTTCGCGCTGGACTTGAAGACCTCGAGCCTGCTCCCGGTGGAGTTGGGAACGATCTTCCAGCTCTGTCCTTCGGCCCCCGTCGCCTTCTTCACGCCGTTCTTGTCGTGGAGAGTGAACGGTCCGTCGCCGGTGACCGAGATGTCTGAGCGTTCCTGGAGAAGGCCAACGCGGATCTCGGCGGGAACGCTCTTGGACTCGACCTTCGTGCCCTTGTAATAGGTGCCGAGGATCCTCGACGACGAGTAGCCCTTCTCGGCCAGGCCCCTCGCGCCCCACTGCGACATCCCGAGCCCGTGCCCCCAGGCGCGGCCGTAGAAGGTGAACGTCTTGGCCTGGGCCGAGGTCGGAAGCGCCACGATCCCGGTGGCGGCCAGGGCGCCGACGAGAGCCACGGCGGCCAGGCGTCGACGCGAAGGGTGGGGGCGCATAGGGGTCAGCATCACATCGATAACGCTCAGGAGCAACTGTTCGATACGTACGCCACACACGCCCGCCGTGGTTTCATTGCCCAATGGATGCGCCAACCACAGGCCCGGCGACACGGAGTTACTCGGCCGTTGCTCACGCTCGGGATCCTGCTGGTGATCCTCGGCGTGCAGATGACGTCGTTCGGCCTCATCGCCGAGATCATCCTGCACAGAACGGCCGGCCGATACGAAGTGAAGGATCTGGTCTCCGACCGAACCGGCCCGGGTGAATCGGCCGCGGAGAGAGATCCCGGGACATCCGCACGGCCAAGACTTCGTGACGGGACTCCGCAGGGCATACGTGACCGGTGTGCGGACGGCACGCCGTGCGGCCGAGGCCACCGGCCTGCTCGGCGCCCTGTCGCGCCGCAGCTCGATGGTGGCTACACATCTGCGCAGCATGTTCGCGATCCACGACCCGATCGAGCTCGCGTCCATGGACCTCGTCTGGTGGAGCTACCCGGCCATCCGTCGGGTGGACGAGTTCTTGCGGCTCCGAGGTAAGGCCCGCGTGTTCGAGTACGGGTCGGGTGCGAGCACCGCGTGGCTCGGCCGGCGCTCTGCCGAAGTGCACAGCGCCGAGCACGACGAGATCTTCGCCGAGCAGATGCACGACCTTTTGGCGGACGTGCCGGGCGTGACTCTGCACGTGGTTCCGCCAACCCAGGCCACGTCACAGACCGTTGTGCGTTCCGAACGCAAGGGCAATCGAGATCTCGACTTCGCCTCCTACGTCGCGACGATAGACCGCGTCGGAGGAACCTTCGACCTCGTCATCATCGACGGACGGGCTCGTGTTCATGCCTTCGATCGCGCCCTCGAGCACCTTGCACCCGACGGCCTGATCGTGTTCGACAACATCAACCGCCCGCGCTACCGCCGGGTGCTGAAACGTCCCGGCCTTCGCTTCGAGCTTCTTCGCGGTGCCACCCCTTCGCTCCCCTATCCGACGACGACCGCCCTGGCCTCCTTTGTCTGACGAGGCGCCCGAAGCACCAAAACACCGCCGGCGCACCGACCTGATCGGGGTTGGTTTCGTCCTGGTCGCATCGGGCGTGGCCGCGTACGCGTTGCGCGGCAAGGGTTCCGAGGTCGTCGACGCCGCAGCAACGATCGGCCCGGTTCGGGTCGTCGCTGCCGCCGTTCTCGCTATGGCCGGATTGCTGGCGACGGCCGAGGTGTGGCGCCGCTGCCTCATCGCACTCGGCGCGTCGGCATCGCCGGGCGCAGCCCGGCAGATCTTCTTTCCCGCTCAGGTCGGGAAATACCTGCCGGGATCGGTCTGGCCGTTCCTTGCGCAGGCTAGGTTCGCACGCAGGCACGGGATCCAAGCGAGCACGGCTCTTCTGTCCGGCGCGGTGTTCCTCGCGATACATGCCGCGAGCGCCGCGCCGGTGGCTGCGCTGCTCCTCGTCGGCGAGCGCACGACCATCTCTCGATACGGCTGGGCCGTGCTGTGCGCGCCTCTCGCACTGGTCTTTCTGCATCCCCGGGTCTTGAACGCGCTCGTCCGCCGATTGCCGCGACCCACCGATGCCGAGCCACCAAGGCTGGGTTGGGCCCAGATCGCACACCCCCTGGCTTGGATGGTCCCCGCGTGGGCGGCCTACGGTGCGGCGGCCTTCGTGCTCGTGCAACCGCTGACCACGGAGCTGTCCAGAGTTGCTTTGGCGAGCACGGGCGCATTCGCTCTGAGCTGGCTGGTCGGACTGCTGTTCGTGATCGCCCCAGCCGGGATCGGCGCGCGTGAAGCGGTCTTCGTCCTCGCGATGACGCCGGCCATCGGCAGCGTGCGGTCGACATCGGTCGCCTTGCTGCTGCGGGTATGTCACACCGCCGCCGACTTGGTGCTGGCCGTTGCCTTTGCGCAACGAAGCAGCCCCCGCGCCTAGCCGCGACTGTTCCGGCAGCGCCACCGATACGTTGTTCAGAGTGTGAGCGATGAAAGCGGGCTCCTCCGGCGAGCTCGCCCGTTCTCGGCGGGGATGATCGGCGCCGCAATTTCGGTCGTCGGACTCACGGCTCTGCGCATCGCGCTCGCAGTTTCGATCCGTGGGCCGATGATTGCAGCGGACGAGTACGGATACCTCTTTCAAGCTCGATACATAGCCGGCATAGGCTCCCATCTTGCGATGGGCGCGGCTCAGTACTACCCGCCCTTCTACGCGCTGCTGCTGGCGCCACTGGCCTGGCTCACGAAGGCGGAGCCCGTCCAGTTCTACCGAAGCTTGCAGGCGCTGAACATCGGCCTTCTCGTCATCGGATTCGTGCTCTTCAGGCTGATCGCGCGGCAAGTCTTCGGGTTGAAACCTTGGCATGCCACCGCCGCAGCGACGCTCGCATCGGCCTATCCCGCATACATCGTGCAGGCCGGCCTCGCCTGGCCGGAAACGCTCCTCCCGGTTCTATTCGCCGGACTAGTGCTGGCGATCAACCGGCTCGACCAGAACAAGACAACGGGGGTAGCGGTCACGGTCGTGGTGCTGGCCGTTGCCATGTATGCCTCGCATGCACGAGCGATAGCACTTCCACCGCTGGTGCTCCTCGGCCTCACGATCCTCGCTTGGAAGAAATTGCTCAGTTGGCGCACTGCAGCCATCGCGATCGTCTTACTGATCGCGTTGACGCTCGCGACGCGAATGAGCATGCACCAGCTCCAGCACGCTCTGTGGAGCGCAAGCGAGAACCGAGAGGCCTCGACGCTCAGCGCACTGACCTCGTTGGGCCAATGGCCCGCGATCATGCGCTCGGCCGCCGGGACGAGCTGGTATCTGCTCGCCGGGACGTTCGGACTCGTCGCCATCGGCGTCTGGCACCTGGTCAAGCTCGCTATGACGGGTCGTGCTCGAATCGCGGCGGTGGGCACACTCGCTTCATGCGCGGGAATCCTCTTTGTATCCGCAGCCGTCAACCGGCAACCGTCCCGAGCAGATCAGTTCGTCTACGGCAGATATGTAGAGATCGTTGTTGGCGTTCTGCTCGTTGCGGCCGTGGCAGCCATCATCGAGAGCCGGATGCGGTGGCAAACCGCCGCTCTGGTCGCAGCGGCGACGACGGTACTCGCTCTGGTTTTGGATGCGACCGGCGGGCGCGCGCTGATCGATCGAGCTTTTTCCAGCACGCCGACGACGGCCATCCTGACTATGCGCGAACTTGTCGGCGAGCTACCCACCCCAGACGTCGGTATCCGACTTCTACCCATCACAGTGCTGGCGATCGGCGGACTGGCTGTTCTCGTCGCAGCAGCGCGCCTTAGGCCGTTGGCGCCGGCCGCCCTGGTACTCGCGATGTTCATCGTGACATCGGTTCAAGGGTCGGAAATACCGTTCCGTGCCAGGAATGCAAGCGTCGAGCAACGCCATACGCTCAGCGACGTGGCCGACCGCTTGGCGGGAACGTCGGCTTTGTCGTACGACCTCGATCACCGTCGCTCGAGCTTCTGGGCGTACCAGCACTGGATCCCGACAACCCGATTGTTGGACTTTCGATCCTCCGAAACGAAGGCACCCAACGATCTGGTGATCACGAGCAAGAAATGGACGGGAGCAGCGATCGCCGGAGCACACATCGCATTCCTCGAGAACGACATCGATCAGGCTCTTTGGGTCATGCCGGGCCCACGCCGGACGGCGATGCAACGAGCCGGATTCCTGTTGCCCGACAACTACCCGTCTGGCCTACCGTCCGCCGCGTACCGGTCGAGGCTGGAGCCTCTCTCGAGCGGCCCGATCCGATTCCGCCGAGGAGAGTCCTCGGGGATGGAGCTTCGCGTCACCCATGAGGGCACTGGTTCGCCCTGGCCCCAGCGGCGCGGTGTGCCCGGCGGCGTTGGCGGCGTCGACATCGGCGCGATCTGGATGGTCGAAGGTCGAGAAGTCCGCGTGCCGGCACAAGGCGCGCTGCCGCGAATGGTCTACCCCAAAGAAACAGTCCGGGCGCGGTTGAGCGTGACGGTTCCAAGCCCGGGCGGCACGGCGCTCGCGCCGGGCAGGTACCGATTGGGGTTCGTCCTCGTGCAGAGGCGCGTCGCTTGGTTCGATCGGAAGGGTGACTCGGTTACGTGGGTCGACGTCGAGGTGCAGTGAGTCTGCCCGTTGCGACCTTTCTTGCCCCTGGTCTGACCGCGCGGCATCATTGACGTGCCTGCGATCGACGGGAGCGGTGGGGTCGTCCAGGCTCACTACATCGGCGTTCACGCGCGAGTGAACGCCCGGGGGTCACCATTGGAAGACACAACGCGCTACCAAATCCGGCCGACACCGCTCCTCTCAAACAGTCTGTTCATTCGGATCGCATAAGGGCACCCGAGGAAGGTCGACGCCCCGCCATGAGCCAGGTACATGCGGCGACGATCGTCGCGCGTAACTTCCTGCCGTTCGCCAAGGTTCTGGCGGACTCGTATCGCAGGAACCACGGGGCCGAGTTCACCGTCCTGGTAGTCGACGCCGTCGAGGGTGAGCTCGAGGAGTTCGGGGCGGACGAGGTGGTCCGTCTCATGACGCCGGAGCAGCTGGACATCGACCAGGACGACTTCAGTCGCATGGCGATGTCTTATTCCGCGGCCGAGCTCTGCACGGCAGTGAAGCCATGGCTCCTTCGCAAGCTCCTGGTTGATCACGAGGTGGCCCTGTATCTCGACCCGGACATCGAGGTCTTTCGCCCATTCGCCGACGAGGTCGGGCATATCGCTGCCGAGCACGCCATCGCGCTGACACCACACGTTCTTGCGCCGACCCCGCGCGACGGCCTTCGCCCGACGGAAGCCGACCTCATGGCCTCCGGGGTCTTCAACCTCGGTTTCATCGCCGTCTCGCGGGACGCCGAGGAATTCCTTCGGCTTTGGGAAACCAGACTTCGCCAAGACGCCATCAGTGCACCCGGCGAACAGTTGTTCTTCGATCAGCGCTGGGTCGACAACGTGCCGGCGATGTTCCCGCACAAGGTGATCTCCGATCCCGGCTTCAACGTCGCCTACTGGAACGTCTACCAGCGGCCCCTCAAGCGGTCCGCGGAGGGGACGATCACCGCCGACGGTGCACTGCTGCGGTTCATGCACTTCAGCGGCTACCGACCTGAGATGCCCTGGCTGACCTCGGTCCACTACGCGGACAACCCAAGGGTTCTCCTCTCCGAGAGCCCTCTGCTGGCGGACATCTTCGAGAACTACCGCTGCAAGCTCTTGGAGGCCGGTTACGAATCGGTCGGATCGGTTCCGTACCGGTGGGCCGCGCTGGCCGACGGCACAGCGCTGCCTACGTCGTTGCGACTTGCCTTCCGCCAGGCCTGGATGGAGGCCGAGCGGTTGGGCAAGACCCCACCGCGAGGCCCCTTCGGACCGGACGGTGCCTCCGACTTCATCGCGTGGGCCACCGAGCCGGCGGACGCGGAGCAGGAGCGCGCGGGACTCAATCTCTGGGCTTTGGCGGTGTGGGAAACGCGACACGAATTGCAGACCGCGTTCCCCGATCCGCTCGGCGTGCACGCAGCCAGCTTCCGCGCCTGGTGCAACACATCGGCCGTATCCGAAGGGGAGCTTCCGGCGGGAGCGGTGCCGGACCTCCACCAACAGAAGCCCGTGCCGATCCGGCGCAGCCTGGGCGTCAACCTACTCGGCTATCTGAGCACAGAGTCCGGAGTAGGTGAGCTGGGTCGACATGTCCAGGAGGCTGTACGCGCCAGCGGCGTCCCCGTCGCGATCACGATCGAAGAGTCGACGGTTCTCAACCGGACGGGTCACGCGATCCCGGAAGACACGTTACAAAACGAACCCGAGTTTGGGGTCAGCGTCGTGTGCGTCAACGCCGACATGACCCCAATGACGCTACGGATGCACCCCGAATTCGCTAAGGATCGGTACGTCATTGGCGTTTGGGTATGGGAACTCGCCGACTTCCCCCCGGCCATGCGGAGTGCATTCGCGCACGTCGACGAAGTGTGGACCTGTAGCGATTTTTGCGCAAGGTCGATTGCTAATGAGTCCCCGGTTCCCGTCCAAACCTTCCCAACTCCAGTACGCGACCCCTTCGTAACCACACATCCCGAGCGACCCGCCGACGGGATGACTCGGTTCTTGTTCGTGTTTGATCACAACAGCGTGTTCGCCCGTAAGAATCCGACGGCAGCAACCACAGCTTTTGAGCGCGCCTTCGCAGATCGCGCGGATGTCGGTCTCGTGATCAAGTCGATAAACGGGGACAAGCACCCGGGCGATCGTGAGCAGCTGCGCGCCGCAGCGGCGGGTGACGGCAGGATCGAACTGATCGAGCACTACCTTGACCACGACGACGTGACCAAGCTGTTCGCCGTGTCCGACTGCTACCTCTCGCTGCATCGCAGCGAGGGTTTCGGATTCACGGTCGCCGAGGCGATGGCTCACGGTTTGCCGGTGATCGCTACCGACTATTCGGCCACCAAAGAGCTGCTGACCATCGAAACCGGTTGGCCGATCCCGTTCCGGCTTGTACCCGTCGGCCCAGGCAACCAGCCTTATCCCGCCGGAGCCGAATGGGCGGAGCCCGATATCGACTCCGCCGTGGCCGCGCTGCAAGAGGTCGCGGACAATCCGAGCCTTGCGCGCCAGCGAGGCGCGGCGGCTCGACAACATGTCTTGAGCACACGGTCCCTGCCGGTCGCGGCCGACTGGGTCAGGGAACGACTCGAGGATGCATACGAACAATGGCGAAATAAGGGTGGACGAGGAGCCGTTCCTACGGGGCCGGCGGCTGTGGTTCGCGCGGCGCGAGAAGTGATGCGCTGGCAGCCGGACACCAAGGCCCCGAGCAAGTTGCCGCTGGCCCCGATGCTCAGGCGGGGCGTCCTCAGAGCGCTCGATCACCACGACAACCACCAGCGGATCGTGTTGGGTGTGCTTATGGATGCCGTGGAAGGTGGTCTAAGCCAGCTTGCCGATCGTGCCGATCGTGCCGAGCAAGAGTTGGCCCGTACGCGAGCCATGTTGGCCGCCACTCAGAACGAACGAGACAAGCTCGCCGCTTCGAGCGCGCAACGCATCGATGCGGTGGATCGAAAGCTGATCGAGCTGTTGCGCGGACGAGACCGACGGATGGACAACGCCGAGACGGCCCTCGGAGATGTGGCCTCCGACCTGCGCCGGGAGTTGCCCATCCTTCGACAGGGCCTTCTCCATCTCTTCGATCTTCTGAACCCCCCGCCGGAACAGCCAACGGAGACGGTTGCAACCGATGTCGGGATGCTCCGGCTGCCGGCGGACGACACCGTTATGTTGCCCTGGCTGCGCTACTACGGCACCTGGGAAGTAGATGAAGCTCGCCTTATCGACCGGCTGCTCCCAGAGGGTGGCGTCTTCGTGGACATAGGCGCGCACGTCGGTTACTTCACGGTACGAGCGCTCCAACGAGTCGGCGGTAACGGCTCGGTGATCGCGGTCGAGCCCTGGTCAAAGGTTCGAGAGCTGCTCGAGATCAATGTTTCTGTCAATGTTGCGCCGAGGGTAGCTCGCGCGCTCAACGTCCTGCCCGTAGCAGCGTGGGATTCCGGTGGCTTACTGCGGTTAGGGCTATCCGACGAGGGCAACACCGACGACAACCGAATCACCTCCAATGGTTCAGTTGAAGTGGAAGGAGTCCGGTTGGATGGTGTTCCGGCGCTATCGGCCCGCCGGATCGATGTGGTGAAGAGTGACGCCCAGGGAAGCGATCACCGCGCCCTCGCTGGCATGACCGAGTTGCTGAAGCTGCATCGCCCACAAGTCGTGTGCGAATTTGATCCGGGTTCTATATCCGAGACCGGGGACGATCCCGCCTCCGTTCTCCGAATGTATCGGTCCTGGGGCTATCTTCCAGTCCCGATCACGAGCGCCTTGCTGAACGAATCGAGTGCCGCCGACGTGAGCCGAGTCCGCGTCAATCTGCCGCCGACAGACGAGGAGATTATCGAGAGCGCACGCAACTCAGAGGAAGGGTTTGTGTCGCTTTGGCTCCGACTCGCGGCAGAGGAAACGTCGACCTGATACGCGGCCAGTTCACTCAGCTCCCCCGGCCGTCCCCTCCCCACGGAACCCAATGGCTTTCGCTTCGCCTGGGTTCCCAAGTCATGTCACCTAACCCATGACTGCGCAGAACGGCCGGCAACGCACGTCTGTTGCTGCCCTCGGAACTACAGCCTTCGGTCTATGCGGTCTCAGCATAGCCGTACCCTTGTTTGTCGTCTTGGGACCAGCGGCCACGTTCTTCGCCGCGCATGGTGCCGGGCGGAGGGAGATCCTGATCTTCACAGCGGCCGTGCTCGTGGTACCTGCAGCCGTCACGCTTGGTGCGTTGCTTGTCGTTCGTTCGGTCGCGCCCAGAGCAGTCGACGCGGTAACGAGCGTCCTTGTGGGTTTGCTTACCGCCCTCATCATCGTTCCTAGTGTGGATCGATTCGTGGCTTTATCTGCGATCTGGTTCGCACTCGCGGTCGCAGCAATAGCGCTGGTCGTCTCACACATCCACCACCGACGCTCCGAGGTTCGTACCCTGGTTCGCGCCAGCGCCACGATTCCACTCATGCTGGCCACTTGGTTCTTATTCTTCGCAGCAGTCTCTAGCCTCGTACTGCCCCAGCCTGCCGTCGCTCGGCCGCAGGCTCGCACGAACGCCAACGTTCTCTTCGTCATATTCGATGAGCTTCCGCTGGCCGCATTGACAGATAGCACCGGGATGATCAATACCGCACGCTTCCCAGCGTTCGCCAACCTCGCGCGGCGCTCGACGTGGTATCCGCGTGCAACAACGGTGGCGCCCTGGACGCATCTTGCTGTGCCAGCGATGCTAAGCGGCACCGTTCCAAGGACTGACGCAACACCGACACGGCGAGACTTTCCGAAGAACCTATTCACAATGCTCGCGTCAACACACGAGCTCGATGTGCAGGAGACCGTCACGCTTTTATGCACTGAGGACTGTAATCACCAGGCAGGCAGAGGCGTGTCGCTATACGAGGACGCAGGAATTGTCTATCTGCACACGGTGCTCCCGGACGGTGTTGCCTCGGATCTCCTCCCACCTATCAGTAATCAGTGGGGAGACTTCCGTGAATCAGAGAGCGCTGTCAAGAGGGTCCAGAAGGAAGGAACTCACTCAGACCAGGTCGCCAAGTTCGACGCGTTGCTCGATAGCGTAAGGCGCCGCCGCGACGGGCGACAAGCAGTCTCGTTCGGCCACGTCTTGTTACCTCACCTTCCATTTCAGTATCTGCCGAACGGTGATGTCTACGATGAAGCCGTCCGGCCCCCCGGCTTAACCGACGACTGGATCACCTGGTCCGATAATCGCTCCCTTACCGAAGTCGCACGACAGCGGTTCCTGCTTCAGTTGAAGTACGTCGACCGTCTCATTGGACAACTAATCAGTACTCTCGAGGCCACAGGGAGCTACGACCGAACCCTCTTGGTCGTCACTTCGGACCATGGCCTCAGCTTCTCGCCGGGAGCGAGCCGACGGGCGTCTCCGCTGACTGCTGAAAACGCCGCAGACATTCTGTCCGTACCACTCTTCATCAAGTTTCCAAACCAGAAGGCAGGAGTTATCGACCAGCAACACGCACAGACCATCGATGTCCTACCTACGATTGCCGATGCACTCGATGTCGGGCTCCCAGGTGAATGGCGATTCGATGGCCGTTCGCTGATGAGCGCCCACTCGGACGCATCGCATCCGGCCGACTACGTTGACCCAAACCCCGGCGTACATCCGCCCGCAGAGCTGAATCTAAGTCTCGCAGCGACTCCGTATCATGAACTCTTCGGTGACTGGCGCAACACCAGCGACATCTATGCTTGGGGACCGCACTGGCGTCTGGTCCGAAGAAATGTCACCCCGTCGGAGACGAGCAAGAGTTCAGTTTCTGCGGCCTTGCTTCGCCACGAAGTCTTCGCCAATAACCGACGACGTGGCTTCACCCCGGCACTCGTTCAGCTACGTTTCGACCGCGCTCCGACGGCGGATTGGTTCGCAGTGGCCATGAATGGGACGATTGCGGGCCTGGGGCGGACGTACGAGGAATCGGGAAAGCACGCAGGGGTGGCTGTTGTAGATCCCACCTTGCTGCGCTCCGGGTCCAATAGTGTCGAGGGATACCTGATCAATGCTTCGGGGGGACTTTCAAACTTCGCTATCGAGCCTGCGTCCTGATCCTCATCTTTCATTCGGGCAGAGCGCCGTCCATCGCATTGCTCATCGCCCTCCAAGGGAATGCGCCGCGCCGAACGATCCCCTGATGACGTCATAGAACCCCAACAACCTTTGAGACCATTGGCAGCTTGGGGCACTACCCATCAGTGGGGGCGGCGGTCGCTTGAACTTCTCGGCATATGCGCTCTTGCTGTTGGTCAGCCGCTCCTCGATCTCCTCGGCCGCACCGGAACTTTTTTTGTGGCGCAAGGTGCGGGCCTCCTCGAAATTCTGGTCCTCGTTCTCCTTCTCGTCGCGGGGCTTCCCCTCGTTATCTTGGCCGTCGAGCGCCTTGCAGCTCTCGCCTCAGATGCCCTCAGCAAGGCTTTCCACGCATTAGTAATCGCAGGACTGGTTGCGCTCGCAATTGCTCCGCCATTGGCTCGAACGCTGGGTTTGGGGTTGCGCGGATGGATAGCCTTGGCTTCCGCTTCGGTGGTTCTAACGTCGCTCGTCTACACGCGATTCATACGTTTTAGACAGTTTCTTGCTTGGACTGCGTTAGCCGCTCCATTCTGCGCGATCGCATTCTTGTTCTTCAGTCCCGTCCGCGACCTCGTCCTCCCGCGGCAGGACGGAATCGAAGCAAAGACGGCCCGGTCACGAGTTCCCGTCTTTGTGCTCATGTTGGACGAGCTTCAACTAGGAAGCCTGTTGACGCCAGAAGGCCAAGTTGACCACTTGCGCTATCCCAACTTCGCGAGACTGGCGAAACTAGGGACCTGGTATAGCAACGCGACCACGACCGGCGAATCGACGCAGTGGGCTATTCCTTCCCTCTTGACTGGACGGTGGCTTAAGGATCACAAGACACCAATCGCACGTAGCTACCCCGCCAATCTCTTCGCGTACGTGAAGCGTTCACAGCCCATATACGCAAGCGAGTTCGTTACAAGAATCTGCCCCCCACGCACGTGCAAAGGCGCGGGCGAGGCCGCCGGTCTGGCGTCGTTACTTCTCGATACAGCCGTCGTGTACGGGCACTATGCATTGCCGCGCGACGTCGCGGAATCTAGCTTGCCTGCACTCACCGGACGATGGGCCGGTTTCGCCCGACCAGAGCCGGTGCGTGAATCTAGGCGCTCGCCGGGTGATATCGATGGCCGCGAACACCAACAATTCCGTGGTTGGCTCAATCGTGACCTGCGAAGCGATCAGATCGATCGCTTTGAGACGATGCTGCGAAACGTCACAGCCAAAAACTCTCCAGCCCTCTGGTACCTGCACCTTGCCATGCCGCACATTCCGTGGCGCTTCCTCCCCTCGATGCAGACATATGAAGATGAAAGGGCCGAGCTCCCGGGAATTGAACTTGGCACTTGGGTAGACAGTCAGGCGCTGGCTACGCACGGCCTGCAGCGGTACCTTCTGCAGCTGGGCTTCACCGACGGCTTACTGGGGCGCCTCATCGAGCACCTCGAGAGCAATCAGCTCTTTGAGCAAAGCTTGCTCATAGTCGCGGCCGATCACGGTGTGTCGTTCCACGCCGGGCAGTCTCGGCGGCTGCTGACCGACGACACATTGGCAGACACAGTTCCGGTCCCGTTGTTCGTGAAGTATCCGATGCAGGCGACCGGGAGCGTCGATGGACGTAATGCGGAGCTTGTGGACGTGTTGCCAACCATCCTGGAGGTTATGGGGATCGACACTGACGAAAGGTTGGATGGTACGTCTCTGCGTCGTGCGGATCCTCACAGACAGACCAAGCAGGTCTTCAGCGCCGACTCAGGACTCCATGTCTTCGGACCATCGATCGATGGACTGCGAGGCGTCACGCAACGCATAAGCTCGTTGTTCGGCCCGGCGGGTAGCCCCGATGACCTCTACGCGTTTGGTCCGCATCGAGCCCTTATCGGATCCACGGTGAGTACCCGCGCAGTACCTCCAGGTAAAGGATCGCCAAGCGTACGCCTCAAGAAACCGGAGGCATATGATTTCGTCGATCCAGTGGGGCCGTTTGTTCCATCTTTGGTTACCGGATCGATCGAAGGCGATCTGGACGGCGAGGAACCGGTAGCGGTATCGCTCAACGGCAGGGTCGCCGGAGTCGGATGGACGTACAAACAAGGCGGACGCATCAAGTTCGGCATCATGCTCTCGCCGCGGTTCTTCGTCGAAGGGCGAAACGATGTCGCCGTATATCGCATTCTTGGCGACGGAAGGTTGAAGCTTCTGCCTCGCTTGGACTAGGCCCCCGGCACCCGCGCGATGATCGCGTAGTCCTGGGGCCCGAACACCACATCACCCTGCGCACGTAGCTCTTCGTCGACCGACTTTGCAAGCCGCAGTGCCCACGCCGGAGCGTCGTCTTCGATGGTGATCGGCTCCCGCTCCGGTTTGGCCGGCGACAAGTACCGAACCTGAACCTCCGAGAATCCGGCGCTCTCGGCCAGGAACGAGAGCGTGTGCGGATGGATGGGCTGTGCGTGGGTCAGGTCCATCACGTACCAATTCGCCATCGCGTAGAGCGACTGCGGATTGATCGTCTCACAGACGAGGATCCCTCCGCCGCGCAGAGCTCGCCTCGACGCAGCAAGGAACTCCACGAGAGCACGCGGGGCCATGTGCTCGACCACCTGAGAGGCCATGATGCCGCCCAGGGTGCCCGGCTGAACGCCGCGCAGGTAAGCGACGCCGTCTCCGTGATCGACGTCCAAGCGACGGCGTCTGGCGGCCAGCACCATCTCCATGCTGATGTCGATCCCCCGCGCCTCGATGCCGGCTTCGCGCAGCAGCTCCAAGAACTCGCCTCGTCCGCATCCCACGTCGAGAACCGGCTCCCGCCCGACGAACTCGTCCACGTAGGCCTTCTGGTGCTCCTTGAGCGCTTCCGAATCTCCGCGGAAGCGGCGCTCGAAGGACTCGTAGTCGAACATCGCGTACTGGCTCGGGTCGGTCCGCCTCTGCTCGGCCACGAGCGCATCGAAGGCCTCGATCGTCTGCTTCTGGAAATGGTCGATCTGGCCGAGCATCGGCGTGAGCAGCCATCCGAGCCCCCGGCGCGCAACCCGTTTGACCAAGTCGAGCACGCGTCCGATCAACCGGCGACTCGACGGCAGGATCAGGGCCTCGACTCCGCGCGCATGCTCCAACTGGTACAGCGCTCTATCGACGCCTCCCGCCCCCTCCGACGGCCGACGGCGATCGGCCTCCTCGGCCACGAACGCGATCGCCTCACCGACGCTCATGGTCGTAGGAACGGCAGGCGAACCTTCGCCGACGATGTCGGCGATCGCCGTGGCCAGCTCGTCCTCGCCCGAGACGATCAGATCTTGAGGCCCGGTCTGCTCGCTGAGTCCCCCGGTTCGCGTGGCGATGACGGGGCGACCCAGGACGCGGGCGCGCTCGAGCACGCCGCTGGACCAGATCTGGAGGTACGGGAGCAGGACGACATCACTGGCGATGATCCACCGATCGAACTCCTCGTCCGACAACATCCGCTCGTGAACACCGATCCTCCCGTCGCCGGCGGCGAGGTCCAGCAGACCGTAGAAATACGACCTGGCGTCGTGGGTCTCTGAACGGATCGACCCGATCACCACGAGCCGGGCGTCTCCGGGCACCCGCCGGAAGGCCCGGATCGCGCTGTCGAATCCCTTGTGCGATTGGATGAACCCGATGCAGAGGAAGAGCTTGACGGCTGCATCGATGCCGAGACGCTCGCGCGCCGCCTGACGATCCTCGTCGGTAGCGGGGCGGAAGTATCTGCCGTGAGGCCTAAGCTCGACCCGACGCGGAGTTGCGCCGAACCGGCGCTCCATCTCGGCAACTTCGTGCTCGGTGTGGAACTCGACGTTACGGGCGCCCCGCCACGCCCAACCCTGGAGGATGTAGCCGGGCCGCCATCGCGATCGGCGACGGGGGGGGTACTCCACCTCGTGGCACACAACGGTCAGGTTCTTTATGCGCCGGAAGGCAAGGCCCATCCAGAAGTTGGAGAGCGCACGCCCAAAGCCGATCGCCCGGTGGTGGTAGTTGGCCGGCTGGTACTGAAGGACCACGCGGTCGTAACGGCGGGCGTAGCGGCGCAGCTTGAACAGTCCTCCGCGCCAAGTCTTCAGATCGACGACGTGGTGAGCCGCGCAGGCAACGGGCGCCAGCACCTCGACATCGTTGCCTTCCCCACGCAGCGCCGCCACTTCCTGAGCGGCGTACTTCCCTACGCCGTCACGAAGCGGCGGGAACGGCGACACCATCAGGACCCTCACCCGACGGCGCTCCGATCGTCCGACCGGGCCCACGTTCCCAGGCACTCGACCAACCGATCGATCACGTCGTCCCATCTATAGTTCCTCAGGACATATTCGCGCCCGTTCCGAGCCAAGTCTTCGCGGAGTTTCGGCTGATCGAGCAGGAGGCCCAGGGCTACCTCGAACTGGGTGGCGTCGTGATAGAGGAGCCCGCCCTCGGAAGTGCGCACGTGGTGTGCGGTCACCGCACACTCACCGAACGCGAGCACGGGTTTGCTCGCCAGCCAGCCTTCCATGATGAGCCGAGAGAACGACTCCCAGAGCGACGGCTGACAGACGACCGTCGCCGCGGCGAAGGCGTCCCGAGCATCCTGATCGGGCACATAGCCGAGATCGACCACGTGATGCGCCAGCTCGCTCGGGATGCTCACCTCACCCTTGCCCGTGAGAACGAGCTTGAGGTCCTTGGACGTTCGGTTCACGTACCTGCCGAAGTTGGAGACGAGAACGTCGACGTTCTTCCCCCATTCCCTCCGTCCCGAATAGAGAAGGAACTCTCCTTGGATCCCATACTTCGCCCGGAAGCGTTGAGGGTCGGCGCCTTCGGGCACATCGACGCCCTCGCCGATGACCTCCCACCTCCGCGGCAGATCGAAGATGCCCCTCGCAAGCTCGGCCTCCGGCTCGGAGTTGAATGTGATCCCGCGGGCGTCGCGGAATATCGGCTTGTAGATGTCGAGCCGCGCGAACACTTCGTCGTGCAGGCACGGCCGAAGCACGCTCTTGTGCGGAGCGATCTGGGCGCACGCGTATGTCGTCCAGAACATGTAAGGCGTGAGAAGGATCGTGTGGTAGCGCTCGTTGTTTTGCCAGAGGTAGTGGTAGAGCCGGCTCGACCGAAATCCTTCGTTGAGCCAGGACTCCTGCTCCTCCAGGGACGTCGGTTTTCCGGCCCCGATCAATCGCCCGATCCCCTGCCGGCGGGCTTCGTTCCCCTTCTCGATCGGAAACCGGTGCACAGTGACACCGTTGACATCCACCGTCGCCGCCGGGTAGGAGTTGTCCCACGTGTAGTGGTCCACCGCGCACGTGGTGAGGATCTCGACCTCCAGGCCACGCGCGGCGATCCTCTCGGCCATCTCGCGCACGACGGTCTCGGCCCCCCCGAGCACCTCCAACCCGTAACGAGGACAGACGAACGCGAGCGCGCCGTCAACGGGCCAGCTCACAGGTGTTCGACCTCGATCTTCGTCTCGAAGTTCATGACGCCGAGGTCGCTTCCCTGGTTAACGACCCGGAAGGCCCAGCCCTTTTCACGCCAGTGGTAATCCTCACCCGCGCGGTTCGAGACCCCGACGGTGACAGCGCACGTTGCATTCAGGATCGGCAGCGACGGCACGCGGAATCGCACGAGCATCTTGCCGTTGATAGTGCCGAGCGACATGTCCCGCAGCGAGGTGTTCGAGCTCCATAGGTATCGACCCGTGTCGTCGTAAACGATCATGCCCACCACGGGATCCGCCACCGGCCGATGCGAAGCGAGCACGATCTGGAACTCGAGGGGCTCGCCGGGCATGAAGATCTGCCTCTCCGCTCCCGATTCGTCTATCAGCCGGACCTCCTCGATCCGAACCTCACCCGTCCCGCGTTCGTCGATCGAGCCGACCTGCACCAGATCTCCGCCGTGAACGTGACGCCGGTAGGTGTCGACGACGTCCGACGGTCGTCCGTTCGCGACGAGCTTTCCTTTTTCGAGAAAGAAGGCCTTTGTGCAGATCTCGCGGACCAGATCGACGGCGTGTGTGACGAAAACGATCGTCCTGCCATCGCGCTGGAAGTCCCGGATACGGCTGAGACAGCGGCGCTGGAAAGCTTCGTCCCCGACGGCCAGCACCTCGTCCACGATGAGGATCTCCGGTTCGACGTGAACGGCAACGGCGAAACCGAGGCGCACGTACATACCCGACGAGTAGTGGCGAACCTGGGTGTCGATGAACGGTTCGAGCTCGGCGAAAGCGACGATGTCGTCGAAGTATCGGTCGGTCTCCTTGCGCGAAAGTCCGAGGATCGAAGCATTGAGGTAGACGTTCTCGCGGCCGGTAAGGTCCGGATGGAAGCCGGCGCCGAGCTCGAGCAGCGAAGCGATCCGCCCGCGCGTCTCGATCCTTCCCTCGGACGGACGAATGATGTTCGCGATGAGCTTGAGCAGCGTCGTCTTGCCCGAGCCGTTGGCTCCGATGAGTCCGGCCGTCTCGGCACGCGAGATCTCCATCGACACGTCCTTGAGCGCCCAGAACTCTTCGTAGGCCGTCCGTCGCCGCTTGACCACGCGCTCTTTGAGGTCTCTCGGACGTTCGTGATAAAGACGGAACTTCTTCGAGACGTCCTCGACGATGACGGCGCGGTCGTCCGACATCAAAGCTCCTCGGCGAGCCGCGATTCCAGACGTCGGAAGATGCTCCATCCGACGGCGACGAGCACCACGGCCGCCACGCCCACGACGGCGAGGTGCCCCATGTACCAGGAGAGGGGTGCGTCGATCAAGATGTGCTGCACCGTGCCCTTCGCATCGACAGGGTTTATGTCTCGATAGATACCTCTCTGAAAAGCCAGAACGATCGAAGTCATCGGATTCAGCAGGTAGATCCGGAACAGCAGCGGGGAAACGTCGCCGAGTCTTTCCTGCGGGAAGGCAATGGGATAGACGATCGGCGTCATCCAGAACCACGCGAGCAGCAGCAGCTCGAGGAGGTGGCCGACGTCGCGGAAGTACACGTTGAGCACAGAGAGGATGAGCGACACGCCGACGATGAGGACCAACTCCACGACGAGTGCAGTGGGCACGAGGATCAGAGCTTCCGGGCCGACGGGATGACGGAATATCACGAGCGCGATGAGCAGGACGCCGAACTGGAAGAAGAAGTGCATGAGGCTTGCGCCGATCGTCGACAAGGGCAGGATCTCCCGAGGGAAATACACCTTCGTGACGAGGTTCGCATTGCCCAATAGAGAAGCCACGGACCCGCCGAGCGAGGCCGACCATAGGTTCCACCCGAGCAGTCCGGACAGAAGGTAGATCGCGAACTTCGGGATCGCGGCTCCGAGGAAGTACGTGAAGACGATGTAGAAGATGATGAGATAGAGCGCCGGGTTGAGCATCGACCACACGAACCCCAGCACCGAGTTCTTGTACTTGACCTTGAGCTCTTTGCGAACGAGGTTGGTCAACAGCTCGCGATACTTGAAGACGTCCGTCAGCCGATTGCGAGTGCGAGCGGACGGCTCGTTGACCCTGACTTCCGCATCCTGCGTTTTCAAGACTTTCCCATCATTTCACTGCCACTCGATATCACGGCGTGCGCCGGGTAGGGTCGAGGGTCCCAAGGCGGCTCGAGATGTCGGTCAGCACGTACGGCTGTTTGCTCGTCCCGAAAGCGTAGCTGCGGTCCGGCAACAGGGCCAGCTTCGTATCGAAGTACAGATTGAATATCTTCCGGAAGGAGTTCACCGGAGTGATCGACCGGTACAAGCCCGGGTCATCAATTCCCGGGAGGTAGTAGGCGTTGAGGATGGACGACTTCAAGCGCAGCTGCGAATCCGTCGCCTCAGTCCACGCCTTCTCGCCGCCGTAGGTCCATTCCAGCCGCTTCGGCCCTTCGTCCGCCTGGATCACGATGATTGGGCGCTCGCGTTCACCTACGTCGATCAGATCGTCCACGAGCTTGCGGATCTGTGCGTTCGCGAACTCGACCTGGCCGACATAGGCCTCCTCGAACGACTTTTCCAGCTCTTGCTCCCTTGTGACGAAATTGCCTTGCGCGTCGAACGTGTACGGCTCGTGGGGCAGAAGGAAATGCGCCAAAGTGAACGTCGGGCCCTCGAGTTGCGACGCACTCCTGATCGCATCGAACTGGAAGAGGATCTGATTGTGGGGAACGTGACGCCCATCAAGGTCCTCGAGGAAATCGACGTGCTTGCCGACGGCCTGCAAAACCGTGGTGTCCAACAGCACCTGTGTGAACTCCGACCGCTTGTCGTAGTGATAATTCACGTGGGCAGTCGGGTCGTGAGCGGTGGGATCGAACCAGGGACCGGCGTGCGCGTATCGGTAGCCCTGCCGTTTCAGGAAGCGCGCGATCTTCGGGTTCACGATGCGCTGGTGGAGCGGTCGGAGATCGGTCGATAACGACCCGACCTTGTCCGCCAGGGCATCCAAGTATTCGATGTTGAGGGACGAGGCCATAGAGTGGGTCGTGTCCGGGTAATTCGCGACGCTGCGGTCGGCCACGTAGAAGCCTCGATCTCGAAGTTCGTCGAGGAACGGCTCGTTGTCGAAATCGAAGTGCTCCTCGAGCTCGGACGGTCCCGCGTACCGATCGAAGATCAGGTAGTAGATGTCGCGCGTGGTCTTACCGCTCGCAACCGGGATCGGTTCGCTTCGTTCGCCGGGCCGCGACTCGACGGGCTCGCCCGACCGGCCGGCGAGGCCCGAAGCGATGTTGAACACCGCCAGCGCCACAAGAGCAAGCGCAGCCGCATTGAGGATCCCGGTGATCTCCGGCAGGGAACGAACCCGGCTCGCAAACACGACCACAGCGACGCCACCGATGATCCACAGGGGAATGAGCACCATGTCCCGTCCCACCACAACACCGCCGACCGTCTTGCCCTGGATGGTCGTCCACACATGCCCGTAGGACAGGGCGAGGAGCATGAGTCCGGCTCCCGCGATAGCTCCTTTCCTCGCATCGCGAAGCGCTACGGCCGCGACGGTTGTCACGACGACGGCGCAGGCCACCACAACGAGAAACGGAAGGATGACTTTCCGGGGTTCGGTTATCGCCACGTTTCGCGCGAACAGGAATAGGACCGGGAACATCGCGAAGAGCAGGGGATGGAAGGGCCAACGGCGCAATCGGGCTACTTCCTGCGCATCAGATACAGAACGCGTTCCGTGTCAGCAAGACTCTCTTTTCCCTCTATCTCGAAGTGCCGGCCGAACGCCTCTTCGAAGCCGGACTCGTCGTAGTGCGGGAAAACGTCGGAACGCAGGGCCAGCAACTGCTTGACCATCTCGTCGGTCTTCGGGACGAACTCGATGATCAACTTCTTCGCAAGCTCGGCGAAGTAGGACGCCATCATGTCGAGGGGAACGTTGTTCCCGATCGCCAGGTGGTGGATCAAAGCCAGAGCCATCGCCACGTCGGCCGGCCCCCGTTCGGTCAGCGACGAACGTTCACGGCTGGCCCAGCCGATGTGCGGACTGGGATTGCGCAGGTCGTTCAGCAGTGGCAGCACGTTGGTTTCTTTGGACTCGACGACTTGCCGGTAGTTCATCTCTACGCATCCCGGATCGATGTCGAAGGACACGACCTGGCGCCCGCGCTTGGATGCTTCCCGGCTGAACACACCGATGTTGCCGCCAAGATCCCAGACCGTTCTTCCGCCCGCCGCATGCAAGAACCGGCCGACGACGGCTCGCTTGTTCTCTTCCGCCTTCGTCGAGTAGTGGTCGGCCTCTTGGTAGTAGTCGCTCCACGGCGTTCGCTCGAGCTTCCACTCGAGCTTGGCCACGGTTCGTTCGAGGCTCCAGACGATCCCGCGAAAAGCTTGCAGCGAGAAGCTCTTCTCTTTCGGCGTGGGCGGGGCAGCCGCGCGGTCGTGCCGGCTCTGGATGCGGGCCTGCGTGTGGATGTGCGCGAGAAGTCCGCCCTTGAAGCGCGTGCGCCGAGGCAGAAGCCGCGCCGCCAGGTCCAAGGGGACGCCGTCGATGTATGTGCGAGCCAGCTGGCCGAATCGCACATCGCGGTAGGCCATCAATGCCAGAGGAGCGAGGAAGTGCTGGCAGAACTGCCGGTATGCGATCCACGGTCTTCCTTCGGGCAGGATCTCGAAGGACAACGTGTCGATGAGCACAGGACGACCGCGATGGAACTGCACGTTGTACGCGCTCGCGTCGCGAAGCGACATCCCGTGATCGAGCGCTCGCTTCTGGATCTCGAGCGTCAGCCGGGCTGCGTCTTTGAGCTGACTGAACGACCACTCATATGGATACGAGATGAATTCAACGACCTCGGGCCGCAGCACCTTGTAGGCATCCGGCCTCGGAGAAGGCACGTCCGTCTCGGCGTGCTCGATCATCAATCCCTCGCCGACGAGAGCTCCGTACAGACCGGAAGACACGAGGGCGTCGTAATGGTCGCGGTGCGACAGCCCGACATGCCTGTAGATCGCGTCCCCGTCCGCCCAAACGAAACCCGCAGGGTCCCGGAAGGACGCCGGGACGACCGTTGGGGTCATGCCTGTGTTTCGGGCGCCTCGTCGGCCGGCGGCTGGGAGGCGGGGTCCGTCGACTTCTCGACCTTGGGAACGACCGGGGGCACAGCGGCCGGCGGAGCCGAGGTCGCGGTCGTCGACGTGGGCTTCTCCGGGCTGCCCCGGCCGAACAGACGCTTCAAGAACGCCAGGATCCGCCGCCAGAACGTCGCGATCGCCAGACCACCGGCCGCCAAGCCGGCGATGAGGATCTGGATGACGTAGCTACCCGACTGCGGGTCGATGTAGGCGTGGGCCGGCGCCGCTGCGATCAGCCAGATCGCGGCAACGGCCCCGATCAGGGCGGCCGCCTTCAAACAGCGACGCATCATGTGGATCCTCCGTGTCCATCCAGCGTGCGAGCTTAGATGGTACCGGCTAGGCTCGGGCGTCCCCCGCTATGCGCCCACCTAATCAACTCGAGCTGGCGCCGACGCGCCATCCAGGCAGATTCGCGCTCACGGTGGCCGTTACGACCCTGGTGGCGCTGGGGATCGCGCTGGTTCCGATCGTGCTCGTGACGCGGGACGGCGACACCCCGTCACCGTCTCCCGGAACCCCCGGCATCGGGGTCGTCGCCACCGACCTGCGCATCGTTCCCGAGGTATCGGTGGAAAAGCGCAAGGCGTATGCCGCGGCCCTGAAAACGGTGCTGCACGGTCTCTACACCGGCGCCTTCACGGCCGAGGCCGCGACTGACGTCCCTTCGCCGTCCCCTGCTTCATCCGAGCTCGACGCCTTCCTGACCGTGGCCGCGCAGAAGGCCATTCGGGCCAACCCCGAGGTATTCAGCGCGGGCGAAGACCTGACCGTCACGCAGGGTCGCGTGGAGTTCGCGGGCGTGGTCACGCTGGACGGATCACGCGGGATCGCCGCGCTGGTCACCGTCGACTTCACCGGCACCGCCTCGCCGGTAGGGGAATCGTCCCCGACGGCTCGCGTCCGCCAGACCGGCACGATCGAACTCAGGCGAGCGGACGACGGCGCTTGGCTCGTAAGCGGATTCGACGTCAAGCTCACCTCCGAACCCGCACCGACACCTACACCCCGTTCATGAGACGAAACCTCGCCTTCGTCGTACTCGCCGCCATCGCCGTGGCCGTCGTCTTCAGCTCGACGGGGCGTGACGGCGAGCCGAGCGAAACGCCTCCGGCCATCGAGCTGCACCGAACGGCGGCGGCTTCGTACTTCGACCCGGTCAAGCGTCCGGTCTTGTTCGTTCTCGTGATAGGAAGCGACGTGCGAGAGGGTGATCCGCGCCAGGGACGCGCCGACGCCATTCAGCTCGTTTCGATCAACACCAGGACGGGAGCCGGAACGATCGTCGGGATCCCGCGCGACAGCTACGTGCCGATCCCCGGCTCCGGCACGAACAAGATCAACGCGTCGCTGTTCTTCGGCGGGCCCGAGCGAGTTGTGCAGACCGTTTCGCAGCTGGCAAAAGTGCCGATCCACTACTGGGCGCTGATCGAGTTCTCGCGGTTCCGGAGCCTGGTCGACCAGCTCGGCGGCATCGAGGTCGACGTGCCGTACGACATGAACGACCAGGCCTCCGGTGCCATCTTCCCGAAGGGCTTGCGCAAGATGAACGGCGACGAAGCTTTGGCCTTCTCGCGCAACCGCAAGACCGTTCCCGGCGGGGACTTCGGCCGGTCCGAGAACCAAGGGCGCCTGCTGCTGGCCGCTCTGAAGAAGTTCCAGAAGGACACGAAGTCGCCTCTGCAGCTCGCGAAGTATCTGCTGTCGTTCCGGTCCTTCGTCTCGAGCGACGTCGGCGCGGGCGACCTGCTCAAACTCGCTCGGATCGGAAGCAAGATGAAGCTGTCCGCGGTCAGCAATCACGTTCTGCCCGGGAGCGGAGGGTCGGCCGGCGGTGCGAGCATCGTGAACCTTGGACCGGGAGCCGAGGTTCTCTTCGCGAAGATCCGCGACGACGGCGTGCTCTAGCCGTTCAGGAGCGCTCCTCTATCCGAAAGATCCCGCCCGCGATCGACAGGACATAGATCTCTCCATCCTGCCCCTGGCCGAATGCCGTTGGGTTGGGAACGCTCAGGCCGAGATCGTGATCAGTTGTTGTGCGACCGTCGTATGAGAGCGCTCGCAGCTCACCGGCGCAGTAGTCGCTGAAGAGGAACGCCCCTCGTAGCCCGGGGATGGCGCTCCCGCGGTAGACGTAGCCGCCGATGACGGCGCAGGACGTGGTTCCGGCGTGCGGGTAGGTGAACACCGGGGGCTCGTGGTTGCGAGGGGGGGCCGCTCCCCTCAGCTTCGTCCCCTCTACCAAGCTCCAGCCGAGGTTCGCTCCCCGGCCATAGCCTTCGTCGATCCGCAGGACGTTGATCTCCTCTTCGTCGTGGTCGCCGACGTCGGGAAGCCATAGGTCTCCGGTCTGTTGGTCGAAGCTGAATCGCCACGGATTCCTCATGCCGTACAGCCAGACCTCGGGTGCCCCGCCTCCATCGACGAAGGGGTTGTCGCCCGGGATCGAGTACGGATCACCGCCGCCCGGAGAAGGATCTATCCGCCACATCGATCCGAAGAGGTCGGAGGGATCCTGCCCGGTCTGGTTTGCGTCACCGTTGGGCGTTCCATCGCCGAGGCTCGAGTACAGATACCCATCGGGACCGAACGCGATGTCGCCTCCGTTGTGATGAGGAAACTCCTTGGTCACAGCGATCAGCTCGCGTTCGGTTCGGGGATCGACGACTCCTCCGCGCATACCGAACTCGACGAGCTTCCACCGCACACCCCGGCCCCCATCCGGAGGCGGACCTGTATACGTGACGTAAAGCCGATCGCCGTCCGGTGAGAAGGCCAGCGCCAGCAAACCGGGTTCCCCGCCGTGCCCGTGCTCGGCATTCTTGGTGTCGACCTTGTCTGAGATGTCCAGTGCTACCTCGGTTGTGCGTTTCGTTCCGCCGCTGCTTGGGAGCCGGTAGACGAACCCATTGCGGCCGGCGACATAAAGGTCGTCGCTGTTCGGATGCGCACTCAGGTCCGTCGGGTCGATCACCGACGCGACCTCGACCAGCCGAAGACGCACATCTTCGACCCGAGGCGCCTCGACGAATCGGTCCTGGACCATCGCCGCGTCCTTCCCGCCGCCGCTACCCGAGGCAAGGACCGACACAACGACCATCGCGGCCAGGATCAGCAAGAAATGCCGTGATGCGCGACTCACGGACCGAGACAGGTTGGACCCGTTCGCGCACCTCGCCGTGGCGGAGTCAAGAGCGACACGTCCACCACGAAGCGCACACCGTCGTCGATCACGATCGAGTTCACCTGCGACCGCATCGCCGTCACGACGTCCTCCCACGCTGTGTCGTGGACCTTGTCCCGGTGAACGATCACGCAACCGACCCCGAGCTCACGCAAGTGCTCGATCGAGCGCTCGTCCGGGAACCCGCGCACCTTTCCCACCGACGCCATGTAGCGCGCGGGGATGTTGCTCGACCGACCGTTCACGATCGGGCGCCAATGAGCGGTCTGGAAGTAGATGTAACGCGGTTCGCGTTCGAAGGACCCGTCCGATCTGAGCTTTCCCTTGTCGTCCAGCCGGAATTGAGTGGTGGGGAGCTCGAGGATCGGTGATCGGGATCGGGACTGGCCCAAGATCTCGTACAGCGCGGGGATCCGGGGAGCGCGGATGGCTGTAGCAGGCTTGGGCCATACGTCGACCAGCAGCAGCGCCACGACCACGAGTCCACCGATCCGGCCCAAGCGCTTGCGGGCCAGAACCTTCGACCGTACGAGCGCGGCCACGCTCAGCCCGACCAACCCCGCCAGCCCCAAGGTCGTGAGAACGGTGAGGCGTCCCGGCACCCTGACCGCGTCGAGTCCGGGGATGAGCCGGTAGGCAAACCCGTACGGCCCGCGCAGCGGCGCATCCGAGCCGATGCTCAGAGCCCCGGCTACGAACGTCACCAGCGCAAAGGTGAGGAGCCAGACTCGCCCTTCGCGCTGCGACTTCCAGAGAACGACTACCGATCCCAGCGCGGCGGCGAGCACCACGAAGCCCGGAAACAACTGCTCGTTGGACGTCCGCTCCAGGCACGACGAATCGCCGGCACAGTTACCTTTCGCGATCGGGTTCAGCGGTCGCGATTCATAGATCTTGCTGCGTCTCGGCGCCGTGAGGTAGGAGTTCGCCATCGCCGAATAACGCGCGATCTCCGACGAGTCCCTGCGGAACTGGGGTTGTTCGCGGTAAAGCTCGTTGTAGGGAAGGACGAACGGCGCGAGCGCCACAACCAGAGCGCCCAGAGCAAGGCCGCCACGCACCCACAGGGCCCGGTCGCGCAGAGCGCGCCAATGACGCATCGTCATGATCGGCGCGAAGATCAGCAGGCCGATCGCGAGCGCGAGAGCACCGTGCCCGCTCGATGTCACCTGGAGCCAGATCGCGATGGCAGCACCGAAGGCGTACCTCCACTTCCGTTCGTGCATGAAGCGGTGGAGGAAGAACGGCACGTACGGGAGCCACATGATCAGCTCTACGTGGAGCACCGGGATCTGGTCCAGGCGGTACATGCTGAATCCGAACGCCACCCCGGCAGCGAACCCGGCCATGCGCGAACCCGTGATATCTCGCAGAAGGGAGTACGCGCCGAAGGCCGCGATGGGAAACGAGGCCAGCAGCAGGAAGTTGTAGATCGCAGGCGGCTGGTGGGTTATGAGCCAGACGGGAAGAGCAAGGAGGACACCGCCGAGCATCGATTCGCTGAGCAGGATGGCGTTCTCGAAGGGAAAGAACATCGGGCCGTTGAACAGATCACTCGGGGTATCTGTGATGGCGTGCGCTTGCCAGCTGAGGATCCAGCTCACGATGGGAGGAGCACCCCGGGCCGACGGAAGGTGGGTGGTGAAGTGCAGAGCTACCGGCCAGGTGAAGGCAACGCCGAGCGCGGCGAAGACCAAGACGATCCGCAGGTCTACAGGTACGAACCGCGCCAGGCGGCCACGCTTCCGCCGGCTCGAACTCGATACTTGCAGGTCACCGTGTACGGCTCCGTCGACGGTCGGCGCCCTCACCACCGCCGGCCTCGCTTCACGGGTCAGCGCTGCGCCGGGGGGACTTCGTCCGTGAGCTTGTTCGACCTCACGATGAGATCCGCGATGAAGCCGATGGCGAAGGCCTGCATGCCCGTGAAGAAAAGGATCAGCGTGTTGATGGCAACCCGGAATGGTTCGGTCGCAAAGTCGAAGGTCAGCTTGCCCAGCGCCAGCGCCGTAAGTGCTAGACCGACCGGCACGAAAACCCTCAACGGGTCGTAGGACATGATCAGGCGGATCACCTGGAGCAGGTAGCGCTGGGTGTCCTTGCGCCAGTGGAACTTGGAGCGCCCCGACCTGGCGGCGTAATCGATCGGTACGTACTTAACGCTGTACCCGTTGGCCAGGAAGGCCATCGTCATCGTCGTGACGCAGGAGAAGCCCGGAGGGAGCATGTGCAGGAACTGTCCGATGACCGAGCGCCGGAACGCCCGGAATCCGGAGTTGAGGTCCGGGATATTCGTCTCGGCCAGGTAGCTCGCGAGCTTGCGGATCAACCACTTCGCGGGAACTCGGAAGACCTTGGCCGAACCCTCCTCGGTCCGGCGTGCACCGACGACCTGATCGTGCCCTTCGAGCTCTTTGACGAGGAGCGGGATCTCGTCGTTCGGATAAGTCATGTCGACGTCGGACCAAACGACGACATCTCCTCTCGCCATCTTCGTTCCGGCCTTGCGCGCGCTCCCGCTACCCCGGTTCTTGCTGAAGGAAACCAGACGGATGTAGTCCAGTCCGAGCAACAGGTCCCGCGAGCCGTCGGTCGAAGCGTCGTCCACAACGATGATCTCGTAGCTGTAGGACGAAGCATCCATCGCCTCGCGGATGCGACTGAGCTCCTCGGTGAGGTGCTCGGCCTCGTTGAACAGCGGCAGAACGACGGAAACCTCGCAGGAGCTACCGTCGGATGCTTCGCTCATGCTCACAGATCCTGCGCCTAGATCTTGTCCTGCTCGGCCTTGAGATCGGCCTCGACCATCATGTGCACGAGCTCGGTGAACCCAACCTTCGGCTCCCAACCGAGCTTGGCACGCGCCTTGGACGCATCTCCCACCAGGTGGTCCACCTCGGCGGGCCGGAAGTGCCGCGGGTCGATCTTCACGCGAGACTCCCAGTCCTTCACTCCGGCGTGCTCGAAGGCGAGCTCCAGGAACTCGCTCACGGAGTGGGTTTCGCCGGTCGCGATGACGTAGTCGTCGGCTACGGGTTGCTGCAGCATCAGCCACATCGCCTCGACGAAGTCGCCGGCGAAGCCCCAGTCGCGTCGCGCGTCCAGATTGCCCAGCGCGATCTCGTCTTGCAGGCCGAGCGTTATGCGCGCGACGGCCTTCGTGATCTTCCGCGTCACGAACTCCGGGCCGCGACGGGGGCCCTCATGGTTAAAAAGTATCCCGCCGCACGCGAACAGACCGTAAGCCTCCCGGTAGTTCACCGTTGTTTGGTGGCCGAAGACCTTGGCGACTCCATAAGGGCTGCGTGGATGGAACGGCGTGCCCTCGTTCTGCGGTACCTCGCGAACCTTCCCGAACATCTCGCTGGACGAAGCCTGGTAGAAGCGGATCGGATTGTTCTGTGCTCCGCCGACGATGCGGATCGCCTCGAGCATGCGCAGGACGCCCAGTCCCGAGATCTCGGCCGTGAGCTCGGGCTGCTTGAAGGAGAGAGCCACGAAGGAGATCGCGCCGAGGTTGTACACCTCGTCGGGCTGCGCCTGCTCGACGGCGGCGATGAGCGAGGGGAGGTCACGCAAGTCGCCGGACACGGGCTCGACCCATGGGTAGGCATCGACCAGAGAGTCGAACCGTGGATCGTGCTGTCCGGTCACGAGACCAAAGATGTCGTACCCCTTCGCACGTAGAAGCTCGGCGAGGTACGTACCGTCCTGACCCGTGATGCCGGTTATGAGCGCTCGTGGCATCGTCAGATTCTAGGCTGTCGCCAGGATGGAGCACAGCGACTTCCAAGAAATGGACCCAGGGTCGGTTCTCGCCGATCTCCAAAGGCGCGACGACTACGAAGGCCAGCTCGCCGTCCATCGAACGATGCCGGAAAAAGGACCTCGCTTTGCGTCGCTGGACCGAGCGCTGCCGGCGTCTCTCGAAACGGCGCTGCGCACCAGCGGCATCGAGCAGCTCTATGCGCATCAGGCCGCGGCGATCGACCGTCTGCGCGACGGCAAGCACACGGTCGTAGCCACAGGCACAGCCTCGGGGAAGACGCTCGCCTACCACCTGCCCGTGATCGAGTCCTTGTTACGCGGCAAGGTGGCGTTGTACCTTTCCCCGACCAAGGCTCTGGCGCAGGATCAGCTTCGACAGATCCGCCGCTTCGAGATGGAAGAGGTGCAGGCCGAGACCTATGACGGCGACACACCGACGTCGATGCGAGCGGCGATCCGTCGCAATGCGAACCTCGTTCTAACCAACCCGGACATGTTGCACGTGGGCATCCTTCCGCACCATGCGTTGTGGCGCGGATTCTTCAGCCGGCTCGCGTTCGTCGTGATCGACGAGGCGCACGTGCTTCGCGGGGTCTTCGGCTCCCACGTCGCGCTCGTGATGCGGCGTCTGCTGCGCGTCTCGCACCGTTATTCATCACAACCGACGTTCGCTCTCGCGTCGGCGACCATCGGCAATCCCGCCGAGCACGCGTCGATGCTGTGTGGCGTGGACGTCGATGCCGTCACCGACGACGGCGCCCCGATGGGGGAACGGCACTTCGCGTTCTGGAACCCGCCATATCTGTCCGGCGCGGACGACGGCCGGCGCCGTTCGTCCAACGTGGAGGCCGCCGGCCTGCTGGCCACCCTCGTCGGATCCGGCGGGAGAACTCTCGCTTTTTCCAAGACGCGCGTGGGAGCCGAGCTCGTCGCGAAGTACGCGCGCCTGCGCAAGAACGGGAACACGAACGGGATCGTCGCTTACCGCGCGGGTTTCCTCGCCTCCGAACGCCGCGACATCGAGCAGGGATTGCAGGACGGGCGTTATCCCGGCGTATCGGCCACCAACGCACTCGAGCTCGGCATCGACGTGGGCGGGCTCGACGCCGTCGTCCTCAACGGGTTCCCCGGAACCGTGGCTTCGGCCCGGCAGCAAGCCGGACGGGCCGGACGCTCCGGCCGGCCGTCCTTGGCCGTGATCGTTCCGCAGGACGAGCCCCTCGATCAGTACT
The DNA here is from genome assembly GCA_040905525.1 of Actinomycetota bacterium. Classification (GTDB taxonomy): domain Bacteria; phylum Actinomycetota; class JAICYB01; order JAICYB01; family JAICYB01; genus JBBDRJ01. The sequence continues at coordinate 52,664 of JBBDRJ010000013.1, read as the reverse complement.
ACACCCAGCATCCCAACGACTTCTTCGCCAAACCCCACGAGGCAGCTCTCGTGAATCCCGGTAATCCGCACGTCCTCGCGCCGCACGTCGGGTGTGCCGCCTACGAGGTCCCGATCACTGAAGCCGATGCTTCGGTGATAGGCGGCGAAGCGCTCGCAGACATCACCCGCGAGATGCGCGAGCGCGGAGATCTACGCGAGCGCCGCGGCCGGCTCTACTGGGCCCGGAGTCGCGCGCCGGCTCCCGACGTAGATATCCGGTCGGCCGGCGGCCACCCCTTCCGCATCGTCGAGGCAGACACGGGACGGCTGATCGGCACCGTCGACGGCGCGCGGGCTCACGCCACGCTGCACGAAGGAGCGATCTACCTCCATCAGGGTGAGACCTTCCGCGTAGACAGGCTCGTACTGGACGACCGCGTTGCGGTCGTCGTCGGACACGACGCCGAGGAGTACACGCAAGCAAAGACCGACACCGACCTGCTCGTGCTCGCCACGGAAGCCGAGGGATCGCTCGGCGACTGCGGATTGGGCCGAGGTCTGGTCGAGGTCACCGAGCAGGTCGTCGGCTACCAGCGGAAGCAGTTGCCCGGGGGCGAAGTCATCGAGAGGTGCGAGCTCGATCTGCCGCCGCAGCGGCTGGTCACGCGCGCCGTTTGGTACGTGATCGGAGAAAAGAAGCTGCTCCGCGCACTTCGGGACTTGGATGATGACCCACGCGGAGGCGCAGCCTCCGGGCAATCGAACGTCCTGCTCGGCTCCCTTCACGCCGCCGAGCACGCGGCGATCGGGATCCTTCCGGTCTTCGCGATGTGCGACCGATGGGACATCGGCGGTCTGTCCACGAACTATCACCCTTACACGGACGATCCGACGATCTTCATCTACGACGGCTACCCGATGGGTGCGGGTATCTCCGATCACGGATTCCGCGTAGCGACCGAACATCTGCGCGCGACCCGTGATCACGTCGACAGCTGCCCGTGCGCTTCGGGATGTCCGGCGTGCGTTCAGTCACCCAAGTGCGGCAACTGGAACGAGCCGCTGCACAAGGCCGGCGCCGTGCGCGTTCTCGACGTCTTGCTGAGCGGCAATAAGGGATGAGTGTGCGGTGGATCGGCGGCGAGTTCGGAACCCTCGGCGAGATCGGCTCGCGGCGCTAGCCGCTATTCGCGGACGCTAATCGCGGACGACGAGGGTGCCCACCATGGCCGGATGGACCAGGCAAGCGAAGAAGTGCTCTCCGGGGTCCGATACGCGCACGGTGTACTTCGTGTAGGGCTCTGATGCGAGCAGCCCCGAGGAGAAGAAGCCGGAACCGTCCCACGTGCCGCCGTCGATGACCGACGGGCCGCTGCTGAAGTCTGCCGGAGGCGGATCGGGTGAGCCGCCGGCCGCGCGATCGACGACCGGGTTGCGCTCGACCGTACCGTTGTCGGCCACCGTGTAGACCGGCACGAAGCGCGGAACGTCGAAGGAGATGGTGTGCGCACCGATCACCGTCCAGGTGACCGGCTCACCGACCCTCGCCGTGATCCGCTTCGGCACGAATTCGTCGAGCGCGACGGTAAATTCCCCGCCGGAGTGGTAGCCGGCGATCGGTCCGCTCACGGGCTTTCCGTCGGTTTGCCCGCGACCCGCTCGCACCTCGGTCAGCGCCTTCCGCAGGGGGGATGCGGCGGATGCGATCTCCTCCAGCGCTTGCCGGTCCATCTCCCCGGCACTGGGAATCGACTCTCCGCTTGGTTTGACCACCAGCCGTCCCTGCATGTAGCCGTAATGGATCACGCAGTGGAAGTTGTACGTTCCCGACCGGATGGTGTCGGCCAGGGGCACCCGATAGGTGTTGCCCGACGGTCCCGACGGCGGGATGAAGCCGCTCGAGTAGTAGCTGTAGCCACCGTCGAAGGACGGCTGTTCTCGCACGGGGCACGACTCGTCACGGTCGCGTGGCGGCCGTCCAGAGCGGAGGTAGCAGGGCTTGGCCGCCAACGGCGCGTCGGCATCGATGTAGGGATCGAACACGATGCCTTCGGACAAGCTTTCGTATTCCCGCCCGGCTTCTTCCTCCTGTTCCGGAGTTGGCGAATCTCCGAGCCGGCTATCGAGCGCCGCGACTTGCTCCGCCAGCTCGTCCAGCCGCGCGCCGAAGGTGACCGTGTGGGGTTCCCCCGTCCACTCCTGCTTGAAGACAACCGTGTCCCCCGGATGCGCGTAAACCGTCGAGGGGAAGTAGCGCCAGTAGTGACTCGCGAACTCGTCGTGCTGGTAGTCGACGCGGACCACGTGCTCGGGGCCTGCTCCGCTGGAGCATGCCGCCGTAAGAATGGCTAGCACGCAGGCCATCGACACGCGTCTCATGTATTGCAGATACCACACCGAGCCCGCTACGGAGTCGTTACGGCACTTGGTCCCAGTCGGCCAAGGACGCGGCCGCGGTTTGCAGGGTCGCCAGGGGCTGAAAGGCCTTCACTTCGTACGAGACCCCGTCCTCCCACCAGCGAAGCTCCGCCGGCCAGGGCCACGTCTGGGGGCCGAGAGCCCGTCCGATGTCGCGGCCGACTCCGGCCACGGATCGTGGACCGGCGTTCACCCGGCGGTAGGGCGGTTGATTGGTCTCCAGGAACGCATCGAGGTCCGGCCGTGGCTCGCTGCGCATCCGCAAACCCAGCCCGCCGCCGGCGTAGATCACCATCTCGTTCAGCGGCTCGGGGATGACGCCGGGCGCGCACAGCACGACCGCCTCGGACGGCGAGACGCAAACGATCATCGACGTCTCCCAGTCGGTGTGCGTCGGTCGCTTGGGCGTGAACGCGAATCTGTCGGAAACATCGGCCGGATGCACGATCTGGTCCTCGTCGAAATCGGCCTCGGGCTGGGCCGCTACGGGCCGGCGCAGCGCATCGGGCCACCAGTACGTCCCGAGCACATCACCGTCCTCGTCGACGTACAGCCACACTTCGTTTGCGATGACGGCGGTGCGCGCGTGCAGCTCCTCGGGGAACGGAACACCTCCGGGGTAGACGAGCCCACCCGATCGCAGGAATCGGCCGCTTACCTCGATGCGCCAAAGGTCGGAGGAGGCGGCCGGACGTGATCCCGTGTGTCGCTCGATCTCGGACAGAGTGACGGGAACTACCGCGAGCAGACTGCGGGGCCCGCGTGGAACGAGTCCTCCGCTCCCCGACCAGCTTTCGGCGATCGCCCGGGCAAACCTGTCGTCCAAGACTGAAAGCTAGTACGGCATGCGGCCCAGGGCGAGGGCCGATGAGACCAGGAACGCACCGACGGCGACCGGAAGCACCGGCCCGCGCGGGTCCCCGCCCGGCTCGTCGACGCCGTCCCCCGACGACGATGGAGCCCTCTCGTAGGGCAAGTAAGCGGAGTACGGAGCGTCGGGGACGGGCGGCGGCCGGCCGCTGCCTCGTACCGTAGACAGCTGGCGGAACGGCGTTATGTTCCTGCTCGCAGGAACTTCACTCGGCGCCGGCGCTGTGCGGACGTTGGCGTCTGGGGAGAGCTTGCTCAGCGGCGAGCTGATGCCGTCCTCTGGAGTGACGATGCTGCGGCGCGTTACCTCCACCGCGTACCAGTTCACATCGCCGCCGGGCTTGGTGTCGCGGTACTCCGTTGTCGTTACGACGTCGAGCGGCTTGAGGTCTTTTAGCTTCGGCGCTTTGGAAGCGTCCTTGGTCACGGCGCGGTACACGGTGTAGGACTGGACGTCGGCCTCCTTGGCGGCCGGCCACTTGATCGTGACGCTTTCGGTCGTAGTGGCGACGATAGACGGCGCCCCAACGGCGAGCGGCGGGTTGTCCACCAACAGGTTCACGCGTTCAGCTTGGGTCTCCTCGGGTGAGCCGGCGTGGCCGCAGCCACCTAAAGTGGTGCATCTTATGGCCGACGCTTCGACCCGCATCTTGTAGTTGCCGTTGAGGGGCGTTGTGTTCACCGAGTCCCACGCGTAGTCGTAGACCTTTAGACCGGTCGGTGCGTCCTCTTCGGCGTACACGCCGCAGGAAGTCGGACGGCAGAAAACGGGCTGGCCGGCCCGCGCATCCTTCACCGCCTTCTCTCCGGCAAGGAGATACATCCTCACGTACTGGATGTCGTGGCCCGGGGAGTTCACCGCGAATTGGATCTTTCGCTCGCCGACTATGCGCTCACCCTCCTCAGGCGTGCAGTTCTCCGGAACCGGGGTCGCTGTCGGTGTCGGCGTCGGCGTCGGCAAGGGACCAGTGGGGCCGGGCACGCCGGTCGGACCTGACGGAGGAGTTGGGGCGGAGCCACTCTCACATGGGATGAACGCGATTGAGTGAGCTCCCTCAGACACCGAGCCAAAGAACGAAGCTCCGGCCACTACACCGACGACGGCCGCGACACGAAGGATGCGCTTCATGAGTCGGCGCGGCGCGGTTGTATCGGCTCGGTCATACGCGGTCAGGTAACTCCAGTTTCGAGTGATAGGCCTTCAGCGGACTCGACAGTCTCTCACGCGGTCGCTTACCCCGTTTGGACATCCCAAACGCGTTCATCTCCCCCTTGAACGCTCGCCACGTCCTGCCCGTTCCCATCATCCGATGACCCCTCGGACGCTCCCGCGGTGTTTTCGGTTGGAGCCGGAAGCGGCTCCGGGCTGGTCGCGGGCTCGGAAGCGGGTTGGGAGGTCGGCGAGGGCGAGGGCGAGATGCACGGTGTGGGTACGGGCGTTGCCGTCGGTGACGGTGTCGGCGTGGCGCCGGCTACCGGTGTCGGCGTGGCCGTCGGCGTCGGTGTCGGCGTAGCCGCTGGATCCGGACTGGGTGTCGGGGTTGCGCACGGCCCCGGCGTAGTGACGGGCACCGCCAATCTGCGCACCGCCTCGGCCTGGGCCTCGACGCGTTCGAGGGTGGTTACGGTCTTGCGGGCCGGCGGCTCGACGTTGGGAAGCTGCACGGCCGCGTTCTCGGCCACCTCCTGGCCCTGACGTGAAACGGCGACGAGCTCGTCCAGATCCGTTGTTGTCGCGCCGGGTTCGGCGATCAGGATCTGCGCGGCGTTGACGATCTGCTCACCGGCGCGCTGGAGCGTGGTGGCCACGAGCCCGGCGATCTCCGGGTCGTCGATGTCGGGGGCTCCCGCCGCCATGGTCCCGACGCCGAGAGCCTGGTTCTGTGCGCGGCTGATCAGCGCGTCGACTTCATCGAAACGTTCCTTCGCCAGCTCGATGCGAACACGTGCTTCACCCGGACCGCTGGCGATGAGCACACGTGTGTTCTCAGATGCTGTCTTGAGGGCGTACAGCGTGTCGCCGGGCAGGCTGGAGAAGGCCGGGATCAAGAGGACGGCGAAGACCGTGATGGCAGCCGCCGCCGCAAGGGGCGCGAACGACAAGCGTGGCCGCCAGACGAGCTTTGGCGCGGCGGGAACTCGCTCGGCACGCAGGCGCGCGGCGAAGGCCTTCGAGGGCGCCGGGGCGGAGACGTGCGCCCGAGCATCGCCCAGGTGTGCGGCGATCGCGAAGACGGCGGCGTCGGAGCCGAGCGCCTCGGCGATCTCGGCCTTCGCCGCCGAGGGATCGGTGCCGTCGGCGAGCACGCGCTGGTAGCGCTCCAGGGCCGTCTGGAGCGCCTGCGCACGGCGCTGGGATCGAATACGCGAAATCATGTGGGTTCCTTCCCACTTGACTCAACGATCCAGTGGCCGGCGAGGTACCCCCCGGCCCCCGCCGGCGGGGTCGCTGCCCCGGTCAGGCGGCCTGGTTTTGCCGGGCCTGGGAGCGGTAGAGCTCGGCCCGGACGATCAGCCGCTGGCGGGCGCTGCCCTTCGGATGGCAGGTCGTGAGCGTAAGCGAGGCTTTGTCCGTCTTCCCCACGGCCGCCCAGTCGAACGGGCTGGTGATCCACGGATCCCGCGAGACCCGATAGCTGTAGCGGGCGACAGGCGTGGTCAGGAATATCCGGTCTCCCACCTCGAGCTGATCGACCTTGTTGAAGGGCCGGCCGAAGGTGGTCCGGTGGCCGGCGATCGCCACGTTGCCATTGGACCCCGGAAGCGGGGTGCTCGGATAGTGGCCCGCGCCCGCGCGCAGGGCGGACGGCGACGTGCCCTGGACGACGATCGTCTTGACGCCGAGGGCGGGGATCTCGATCAAAGTAAGAGGATCGCCTTCGCCGAGACCCAGCTCGTCCAGACCGGCGAACTCCTTGGCCAGCTGGTCCTGGAGACGGTTGGTCTGCATGTCGCTCAGGAAGTTCGACCACTCGATCAGCTTCTCGACGGGGATCCGATAGAAGAACGGGTAGCTCTCGCCGGCCCACGGATAGGCCGCCATGCCGATGCCGAGGATCGCGACGATGGCCAAGGCCCCCGAGAACGATCGCCGGACGATGCTCGCCGAAGTGCGCGGCGGCCAGACGACGTAGGCGATCGTGCCGAGCACCGGGATGCGGTAGAGACGCTGACGCCATGCAGGCAAGGGCTTCTTGGGCTTCGCGTCCTTCTTGTCGGTCGTCCGACCGGATGATCTGCCTGGTGTCTTGGGATCGCTCATCGAGTTTCCTTTGCCCCCGGCCCGAAGTCCCCCTGGTGGAAACGGTCCGCTTCGCCCAGCGCGGGGCCGGCCCACTGTACTTGCAACGAGTTACCCGGCAAACAGGTTCGGCCAACCTGTTCATGGCCTGTCCCCGATGTCGAGGAACCCCTGGGCGGCGAGGATCCGGGCCAGCGCGCGCAGGGCCCGGAACTGCATGGCCTTGACCGCTCCCTCCGTCCGTTTGGTGACGGTGGCGACCTCGGCGATCTGCAGGCCCTGGAAGAACCGCAGGTAGAGGATCTCCTGCTGCTCGACGGTGAGCTGGCCGAGCGCGATCTTGAGATCTGCTCCCTCGACGTTGGACAGAGCCTCGGCTTCGGGATCTCCGGTGGCGAAAACGACGGGTGTCTCGTCCACCACGATCTCCCAGCGCACACGGCCCGACTTCACATGGTCGAGGAAGCGGTTGCGCGCGATGCGGATCATCCACGCGAGGAACTCGCCGGACTTGCCTACGAAGGAGGTCCGCATGGCGCGCAGCGCTCTGAGGAAGGCGTCCTGCGCGAGATCCTCGGCGAGGGACACGTCTCCGCACCGGCCGTACAGATATCGGTAAACAGCCGGGAAGGTGATAGTGAACAGCGAGGCGAACGCGTTGGTATCGCCATCGATGGCGGCCGCGACGAGCTCGTCGGCCTCGGCTGAGGGGACCTCGATCTTGGGTGGCGGCACGTGGCTTAAGTATCTGCGTTCCTATGAAGTTCCTAAATCCTCATAGGACGCCTGCCCGCCGCGGCCGACGGCGTTGTACGGTTTCGGAATGGTGCGCCGTACCCATCACCGCCGGGGCGATGCCACGTGAGCCCGCGTGACGACGACAAGACCGAACCACTCGGTGAAGCCTGGCGAATGACGTCGCGCACCTCCACCGAAGAGATCGGGGTGGACGAAGGGCCCGTATGGGATCCGCGAACCGGCCAATGGGTCGAACCGACGCAGATGCGGGCGGCGGCGCCCAAGCGTTCGAATCCGACTGTGCGTGCGGGGCTCATCGGAGGCATCGTCGGAGCCATCGTCGCTGCCGCCATTGCATTTCCCGTGGCTCGCTTGTCGGCCCCGGACACGGCCGTCGAACGCCGCCTCGAAACCGGAACCAGCAGCGACGGCGAAAGGACGATCTCCGGCGTCGTCGACATCGCGGCGCGCGCACGTCCCTGGGTCGTCAACATCAACACCACGGGAAGCGAGTCGACGTTGCTCGGAAATGTGCAGGTGGCCGGCACCGGTTCCGGCGTGATCTTTCGCTCCGACGGACACATCGTCACCAACAATCACGTCGTCGACGGTGCCGGAGAGATCGAAGTAACACTCGCGTCGGGCGAGAAGCTTCCTGCACGCGTCGTCGGCGGCGACGAGGAAACCGACATCGCCGTGATCAAGGTTGATAAGAACGATCTGCCCTCCGCGGTGATCGGAACGGTGAAGAGCGTACAGGTCGGTGAGCTCGCCGTTGCGATCGGCTCCCCGCTCGGACTGGAGCAATCCGTAACCGCGGGCATCATCTCGGCCCTCGGACGGCGCGTCGACCGGCCGGGCGGCTCGGGCCCGCTCACCGACATGATCCAGACGGACGCCCCCGTCACGCAGGGCAACTCCGGCGGAGCGCTCATCAACGCCGACAGTGCGGTCATCGGCATCAACGCAGCGATCGGTGCGAGTCCCGAAGTCGGCGCGGAAGGCGTTGCGTTCGCGATCCCCATCGATGTGGCCGCCGATGTAGCCGAAGAGCTCATCAACTCCGGTCGCGCGACGCACCCATGGCTCGGCGTCAGCGGCGGCAACATCACGCCCGAGGTCGAGGAACAGTACGGCGTCGAGCAAGGTGCCTTCATCATCGAGATCGTCCCCGGCGGTCCGGCGCAGCGCGCTGGGATACGGGAGAACGACATCATCGTGTCTTTCAACGGCGAGAGGATCGAGTCGATGGACGACCTCATCGTGGCGATCCGCGAACACGATGTCGGCGACCGCGTCTCGGTAGTCGTGGTCCGCGGGGGCGAGCGCACGACGTTGCGCGCAACCCTCGGCGACAAGCCGGAGAACCTCTAGAGCTTGGCAACGGTCCTGGCTTTCGAGCGGCATCCCGTCGCGTCCGAAAGCGTCGAGGGCTTCATCGAGCTTCTGTCCGGACTGCTCGACGCCATGCGCTCGGCCCCGGGCGCGTTGTGGGCCGACGCCGCCCGGGCAGGAGACGACGACCCGAGCTGGCTCGTCCTGAGCGAGTGGCGAACGGGGGCCGATCTCGACGCCTGGGAGTCGAGCCTGCCGGCGGCCGAATTTTCCCAGGCGGCAGATGCCCTGCTCAGAGGCGATATCACGCGCCGCCACTTCGGGTCTCAGGCGTAGGGCTCAAGTAGGACTCGAAGTCCGCCGAGGTTGGTAGGGACTAGAGGACTAAAGGAGTCGGCGTTATGGGATCGGCGGCTCACAATGGCCACCAGCAGATCCGGGTCCTGCTCGTCTCTCCACACGCCCTGCCCCGTTTGGGGCTGGTCCGCCTGCTCGAGTCGATCGAGGGCGTCCAGGTCGTGGCGCACACCGCCGCAACCACCGACGGCCAGCGCATGGCCGACGAATACTCGCCGGACGTGGTCCTCGTCGACGCGGAGCTTGCGGCCGACGAGAACATGCGCGTGGTCGACGTTCTCAAGAAGAAGGCTCCCCCGGCGCGCGTGCTGCTGCTCGCTGAGCGCGCTTCGCACATGCAGGTAGAGACGGCCCTCGAAGCGGGAGCCGACGGCTACACACTGAAGGACATCTCGGTCGCCGAGCTCGGAACGGCCCTGCGCCGGCTGGCCGCCGGTGACACCGTTCTGCATCCGGAAGCGGCGTCGATCGTGGCGAGGCGCATCGCGGCCAACGGACGCGAGCGCAACGGTTCGCTCACACCGCGGCAGAAGGAGATCCTCCGGTTGTTGGCCTCGGGTTTGGAGAACAAGCAGATCGCGCGACGTCTGGGGATCGGCGTGCACACGGTGAAGACGCACGTTTCGCGGGTGCTGGCGAAGATGGGTGCGTCGAGCCGGACCGAAGCCGTCGTGCTCGCCCTGCGCGACCGGCTCATCTCCTAGCAGCCCTACATCTTCATCCGCAGGCTGGGAGCGTTCGTCTCCTTGCGCCTTGGCCGCCCGGTGACAACCTCGAAGACAGGTTCCGACAACCGGATCCAAGCCAGGACGATCAGCTCCATCAGGAAGAAGACACCGAGCGACACCAGGATCACCAACGCGGGCGGAAGCACGACGACCAAGCCTACGAGGGCGAACAACAACGCTCTCCACACTTCCTCGAAGCGACCGTCGCTCGGCCCGGGCTTGAATACGCTCGCCAGGCGAACGGCCGACCACATGAGCCAGCGGCGAAGGAACGCGACGTCGAGCTCGCGCATCACGCGGCGGAAGATGCCGTCGGCGTCCGCCCACCTGATCTCGCCCCTGGTGGCCTTGTGTCTCCACAGGTAGTCGTGGAGGATCGCGGCCTTCGTGTACTTGCCGTAGCGGGGAATGAACCACACGAACATGCGCGGCACAGACGCGAAATCCGTCTGCATCCCTTTGGGCATGCGGAAGGTGTCGGTGTTGCCCTTATAGGTGAGCGGCGCGAGCAACTCCCAGTTGTCGTCGCCGATCTGCTTGACGGCCACGTCGCTTGATCCGACGAACGGCATGACGCCCCCTTGGTCGCGGTTCTCCCCCCCAATTCTGCCCTCCGGTAGCTACAACAGGACCAACGGCGTATGCCGTGCGATCAGACGGAAGTCGTTGTCGGCTGAAAACAAGTAGCAGTCATGCTCGATCGCGGCGGCGGCCACAACGGCGTCCGTAGTCGACACGGTCACGCCCTTGGTCCGGCAATGCCTGCGAATTGATGCCGCAGCCATGTAATCCGACCGCGTGAGGTTCAGGAGAGGGAAGGGCTGAAGAGCGCGTTCGTAGCGTTCGAACGTTTGATTATCTCGGAAGCCTTGCAGAACCTCGAGAAGAACGATCCCGACGAGGACGATGATCTGCTGATCCTCGAGCAGAGCTTGAAGATTTCGGACGACAGGGTGGTCGGACGGGCCCGCTCGTCGAAACGCAAGCGACCAAACCGAGCTATCGACCAGGATCCTCTCGCTGCCGCCGGTCGAGCTTGGCCTGATGCGCGCGCCGCTCGGCCTTGATGTCGTAGGTCTCATCCCAATCTGCCTTACCGAAGAGGTCCAGGATTCGTCGCTGCTTTCGACGCAGGACGTACTCAGCCAACGCGGCATTGACGGCGTCACGCTTGGTCCTGTGCTTGCCGAGCCGTTTGGCCTCGCGGATGAGCCTGTCGTCCAGATCGAGATTCGTTGCCACGGATCCTCCGATGTCTACACAAGAGCCTACACAATCCGCTCAGTCCGGACGCTCGAACACCCGGCCCACGTCCAAGGAGGCTTCGGCCCTCTTGGTGACTCGCGACGGAGCGACGCCGAGCATGCGGACACGGGTCGCCATCGAGACGGTCACGGTTGCCCGGCCCCCGTGGGCGGGGCAGTCGCATTTCTCGAGGTCGGCACCGTTGGCTTCGCTCGTGCGCGTCGCAGCCTCTTCCGGCGTCTCCTGCCCGGAGTCCAGCTGCGCGGCGACGGCGGCAAGTGCGGCCGCGTCGGCCGCCGTCTGCGCGCGAGCGCGCGCCAGAAGGACGTTGGCCGCGTCGCCGGTGGCCAGACAGAGCAGACCGGCCAGTGCGAGCAGCGCGAGCATGATCGCCGAGGCGAAGCCGTGATCGCTCACGGTGGCCGCGGTGTGGACTCTGCATAGCCGCGCTCCAGACGCATCGTTGCCGTTGCGCGAAGAGGCAGTTCCATGTCCACGATCCGCGACACGATCGGGATGCGAAGTCGCTCGGTATAGCGCAGACGAACCGATACCGGCTCACCGCGCTCCCTCGCCTCGGCACCCGGATCGATGTCTATCTCTATCCGTCCGAAGGCCAATGGACCCGCGGCCCTTCGGATCGATTCCACCGTGCGGTCGTCGCTGGCCGTTATGGCGGCCGTGCGGACGCCCTCGCGCGCCGCTTGGGTGAGCGCGAGGGCGTCCCGCACGACTATGCCGACCTGCACGATGAGAAGCAGCGCGATCAATACGACGGGAAACGTCAGGGCCGCCTCAACCGTGGCCTGCCCCGACTCGGTTCGCATCCTCAGCGAAGCGCCAGCGCTTCCGACTCCTCGACGGTGTTGAGCAGCTTGTCGAAGATCAGGTCGAAGAAGGCGTCGAGCTTGCCCGAAGACTTCGCCCATAGAAGGAACGCCACAGCGATCGCCGCCACGACCAGCAGGACGAGCGCGTACTCGGCGACGGTCTGACCGACGTCGTTTCGCGCCCGCGTCACCGTGGCGTCGGTCCAGCCTCCCAACCTTACGGCGAGTTCCATCACCCGCCGCCGCGCCGCACAACGGATCCTTCTCAGTTGTTGCATATCTCTCCTTTCCCTTTATCCGGCGATTCCTTCGAGTCCGCCGATGAACAGCGGAACCAGGCACGCCAGAACGAATGCGGGTAGAACGATCAGCCCGAGCGGAACGAGCACGCGAACGCTCGCTCGACGGACGTCTTCTGCGAGCTCCATCCGTCGCCGTTCCCTGATGTCGTCCGCGAGTGTTCGCAGTGCCGGCGCGAGTGGCACGCCCAGGCTCGCGGATACGGCGAACGCGTCGGCGAATCGCGCAGCCGGAGGGCTGGTCAAACGTTCCGCTTCCAGCGCGAGCGCGTGGTGCGGAGGCCCGCGCACGTCGGCAGCAGCGATGCGAACCGCGCGGCCGAACGCCCCCGGTGCATACGGAGCCACCGCATGCACGGCGGCCGAACCCGAGAGTCCGGCGTCTAACGCGAAGGCGACGGTGTCTGCGGTATCGGCGACCTCACCGTCGATCGTCGGGCGCGGCCGTCCGGCCACGATCGCGCGCAAAGCCCGAACCAACGGAAAGCGCGTTGCCCACGAAGCCGTGGAGTGGCCGACGCCTCCGACGATCGCGCCGATCCACAGCGCACCGAGTGATTGGAGCAGAAGGCCGGCAGCCAGCGAAGCGCGCGTGCGTGGGTCGCGAAGCCACGAGAGCGCCCCCGAAGGATCCGCAGCCCCGACCAGGAGCAGGAAGGCCGGTGTGAGCAACAGGATCGTTCGCGCACCAAGACGGGCCTGCGTGGTCAGAGCTTTCGCTTCGTCACGCGCCGCGGCACGCTGCGCGATCCCGCGCGCCAGCGCTCTTACTGCAGGGAGCGGGTCGCCTCCCGCCTCGGCGTGGACGGCGAGGACACAGAACGCCGAGGTGAGATCGGCGTCATCGCGATCCCTCGATGCCGCTTGGTCGCGGAGGGCTGCGACGAGCGGCCGACCGGCGATGAGCGCCGTGGCGACGGGTGCGAGAGGCGACCCGTTGTTCCCTGCAGCTCTTAGTACGGCTTGTCGTAGCGAGGACCCGGATCGCAGTCCGTCGGCGACGGCGTGAAGGGCGTTGACGATCTCCGGAGTGCGGCTGCGACGCCGGCGGAACCTCACATCGACCCCTTCTTGGGCAGGCGACGCAGCACCGGCCCCGCGGATCCGATGCGGACCTCGGCTATCTGCGAGACGCGCCGAAGGCCGCTCGGATCGCGTTCCAGATGCACCACGAGATCGATGGCCGACGCCACTTGTCGGCGGGCAGCCTCGACGGAAAGGCCGGGTGCTGCCATCAGCGCCATCACTTCGAGCCGCATCAATGCTTCGCGCGGCGCGTCGGCGTGCACCGTGGCCATCGATCCGGCGTGTCCCGAGGTGAGCGCTTGGAGCATGTCGAGCGCCTCGGGACCACGAACCTCACCGACAACGATCCGATCGGCGCGCATCCGCATCGCGCAGCGAACCAGATCGCGCAGCGTCACCTCGCCGCGACCTTCGACGTTCGGCGGCCGCGTCTCGAGCGCGACGACATGACGCTCGCCCAAGCGCAGCTCGGCGGCGTCCTCGATAGTGATCACGCGCTCGCAGGACGGAACCATCCGGGCGAGCACGCCGAGCAGCGTCGTCTTGCCGGTGCCGCCGCCCCCGGAAACGAGAACGTTGTCGCGCCGTCGAACGGCGTCGGCCAGACAAACGGCGACGCGGTCGTCTATCGAACCCATCTCGAGCAGGTCCTCGAGCGTCCACAACGCGTCGGCGAACTTCCGGATGGTCACAACGGGTCCTCCCAGCGCGATCGGTGGGAGCACGGCGTGGAAGCGCGATCCGTCGGCAAGTCGAGCGTCGACCCAGGGCGACGTCGCATCGACGCGAAGACCGAGCGGAGAGACGGCGCGCTCTATCAGGTGGCGGACGGCCGACTCGTCGGCGAAGCGAACCTTCGTCGGCTCGATCCGTCCGTCACGTTCGACGAAGACCTCGCCTGAGGCATTCACCATCACCTCGCCGACGCCGGCGTCCCGCAGCAGGGGACCGAGCGGGCCGACCCCGGACAGCTCGTCGGCTATGGACACAGCTGCGCGACGCGCGGCCTCGGGACGCCACTGGAGGCGCCGGTCGGCGAGCACTCCCTGAAGGGCTCCCTCGACGTCCTCGATGGTGACGGCATCTTGGGCGACCCCGAGGCGCTGGCCGACCTCGCGGACGAGGGTCTGCAGCTCGGGGCCGTTGCCGTTACCTACCGACACCTACAGGCCCGCCTTGGTCCGGACGATCCGGGCCCACTCCGGCTCCCGAACAGGCCGCCGGAGCAGGGGGCCAAGGCGAGCGAGGACGGCACGGAGTCGGCGCACGCGGCCTCCCGAAAGCAACTCAGGGGGAAGGCGGCGGGGAAGGCTCCAGAACCCTAGCAGCGTCTACCGACAACGCGCCGACCAGCGGAAATGAGCTACCTATGACCCTGGTCGGGCAGACCTCTCAGCACCATCGCCTCCACGCCCGGCGACATACTCACCGGGATCAACCTGGTGGCGGGATGCTCGTCGGCCCACACGCGAAAGAGCTCGTCCACGAATCCTTGCCCGACCTCCCGCACACCCGTGAAGTCGACCATCACCTCTTCGAACCGTTCCAAGCCGTGGGACAGACGTTTCGCCTCGGATCTGGACACGAATGTCGTTGCGGTCTCGAAGAGACTGATGGTTGCGCGGGACCGCGAAAAACGAAGCGTGTCGCGATCTGCGTACAGGTCGAACACGCTTTTGATCGTTCGATTCGTGTGCGCATCCACGTCCCATCGGACGCGCGTACCGTGATCCGGAGGGCTGTCCCCGGCGGCTTGATCACCGAGCATGTTGTCCACCGTCCACCGAAGACCGTTGGCCTCTAGAACGAAACGGTCTGTCGTCTTGGACGTGAAGAAGATCCCTTCGCCGGTGTGATGTTGGGGGTCGGTTGTCGTCTTACCTTTGGAGATCTCCTGAAGTGCCGCGAAGTCGTCGGGAAGATCCAGCTTCGTCCGTACCGATTGGAAGGCACCGATGCCGTCGTCGGCGACCTCGAAGAAGGCGTGATCGTCGTCCCAGAAGTTCGATACATGGACGAACGTTCCGCGGGAGTGGTCGATCGCGTTGTTCACCATCTCGGTGAACGCGTAGCGAAGGATCGAGAGCACGTTGTCCGCGAGCCTGGAGAGGTACCGGTCGGCCTCGACCACCTTCGCCCACAGCTCGCTCTCCTCGAGACCCTCGATGCGATGGCGGGACACCCTTCGGCCCGGGATGCGATACCGCGCCCCGCGTCCCCGGCCGGGTGGCTCGAGCTCCCCGGACTCGACTAGGTCGCGCAGGTGGTAGTGGGCTGCCTGCCGGGTGATGCCGGCGGCGGCCTGGACCTCGGCGCTCGAGATCTCGGTGCGCCCCTCCAGGAGCGCCCTGATCAGCTCTTTGACATCTCGACGTTCCCGGGCCAAGGTCGATCCCAGTGTTTGACGTTTGGACATTCAGGACGATTCTACGTCAAAACGTCAAGGCCTCTAGATAAGGTCGCGGTCGCCCGATGGACCCACCATAGCACTTGACATTCCAGTCCACTGGAAGGTCTAAGATCGCGGTGAGGACCGGCAGACGAGGATCGGAGGTAGTTGCGATGACCACGGAACAGTCTCAGCGAGGCGCCCGGACCATCCGCCTGGTCGAGGGCTACGAGCTGGTGCCCCCGGTTGTGCGGCTGCTTGCGGCCGGCGAACCGGTGGGCGTCGATGCGCTCGCCGCCGCCGCCGGTCGGCCGGCGAGCGAGGTCCTGGACCTGCTCGCCAAACAGCCCGGCGTCGAGTGGGACGACGACGGAAGGATCGTGGGTTTCGGCCTGACCCTGCGTCCAACGCCTCATCGGTTCACCTTCGACACAACGACGGTGTACGGATGGTGCGCATCCGACACCCTGATGTTCCCGATCATCCTCGGCACGGAAGGCGTCGTCGAGTCGGAGTGCGCAGCAACCGGAGGGCCGATAAGGGTCACTCTCGGCCCCCACGGGGTTCGCTCGGTCGAGCCGGCCGAAGCGGTCGTCTCCGAGGTGCGCCCCCAGGATGTCGTGCGCGACGTGCGCACGGAGATCTGCGGCCTCGGTCACTTCTTCAGCTCTCGAGAAGCCGCGGCGGAATGGGTGGCCGCTCATCCGGAAGGTCAGGTGAACACGGTCCACGAAGACTTCATGGTGCATCGGGCGGTCTTCGAGGAACTCGAGTGGGGGACGGGCCGCACCGAATGACCATCGTCATCCAGCACACGCAGGATTGCCCCAATGTCGATGAGGCGGAGGCACGCGTTCGAGCCGCGCTCCGGTCCCTTGGCTTGCAAGCACACTTGACCCGACAAGTCGTCCGAACGCCGTCGGATGCGCAGGGTCTGGGCTTTCCCGGCTCGCCGACCATAGTCGTCGATGGGATCGATCTTTTCGCGGGCCCTGCCGGATCAACAGGTCTTGCGTGTCGTCTTTACGAAACCGACGACGGCCTTCGTGGAGTGCCGCCGCTTCATCAGGTGATCGGCGCGCTCAGCCGTCGGTCGGAACCGATCGCATCTTAGGAGGACTGCGAGATGAAAGCCCGCTGTTCCTGCCCATCGACGTCGCCGAGGCGCGATCAGTGAACAGTGCGGAAGGCGAAGAAGCTCAACAGAACCACCAATAGCCCGGCGACGAGCCAGGCAGGCTCCCTCGCGCCGCGACGAGCCAGGACCACCATTAGAGGTCCGCCGAACGCAATCGCGGCCACCAGCTGCACCAATGCGCCCGCGTCCGTCCGCGGCAGAAGCAGCTCGATCAATCGGCGGCGCGCTCACGGATCGGATCTGGTTCCAACACCCGCAGAGAGCGATAGCCGGTCTTGATCCACCCTTCACGTTCCATCCCGCCCAAGACCTTCGTCACCGTTTCCCGCGCAACGCCGGCATCGCGCGCGATCTGCTCGTGCGAGACGGAAAGCTTGCCACGCCGGGAGGCCTCGAGCAGCTTGACGACCGCACGCGCAACTCGTTGCTGGGCCGACCTGAAAGCAAGGTCTTCGATCTGGTCTTCGGCGGCTGCGAGCCGCTCTCCCACGATCCGCAGCAGCGTGATCGCGATGTCCGGGTGGCGCGCAACCAGATCCGCGAGCTGTTCCTCATTGATCTTGCAGATGACGGCCTCGGTCGCCGCCTCGGCGTAGGTGTTGCGGCTCAGCGCACCGAAGAGCGGAAGCGTCCCGAAGACGTCCCCGGGCGCCAGTGTTCCGAGCGTGACTTCCCGGCCGTCGCGGGACAGGCGGTAGAGGCGCACCCCGCCCTTCTTGAGGATGTAGAGAACCTTCTCCACTGAGTTCGGCGTCACGACCAGGCGACCCGCGTTCGCCGTGAACATCGGAAGGGTGCGCTTGCAGTACTCGAGCTCCTCCTCGGAAAGGCCACGGAAGAGATCCAGCTCGCGGAAATAGCTCAGCGTGTCGACCATCGGGCCACCCCACCCACGATAGACGGTGCGGGCGGGGCGGCCTGTCCGTGTCATCCCTCGAACGTGTTCGGCGCAAGGACGGGAACCGGACAGTTCACGACGAAGACCTGCCTGTTGGTGTCGGGCGTGCCCGGGAACTCGTCGAGCTCACCGTCGTCGCGGGCGGCATGCACCTCTCGCTCGGTCCGCAGCACCCGCGCGTCGCTCTCGTCCTTCCATGCGTACGTCATGTGATCCCAATACGGACTCCACTGAGCGCTGCCGGCCGCCGAGTCGAAGACCGACGGCTGAAACCCCATGGGCCCGGACCCTTTGATCCCGTTCATGAAGACGTTCGTTCGACCGGTGGCCTTCGCGTCGGTTGCTTCCGCGAGCTTCGACGAATGGCCGATCCTCATCCCCTCGGCCATGGGCTGAAGCGACACGTCGGCGACGAAGTAGCGAACGCCGGGGAAGCACTCGTGCAGCTTGAAGGTCACGCGCATGTCATCGGTGTCCGGCGCCTCGAGCAGCTGTCCCGGGCCGAGATATTCCGTTCGTTCTGTGTCGTCGACGGGGAGCGAGCCGTCCGACCACTGCACGACCGGCGCGTTCACGACTATCTGCGTCTCGGTAACCGTCAGATCCCCTGCGCGCTCGGCCGCCGTCACGTCCTCAACCGACCGGAGCTCTCGCGGTGAACCGGTCCAGCGGGCTCGGTTGATCCGCCACGCCGGCGTGTAGTCGTCGCGCCCGGGCTCAGACGAGAGCACAGTGGCCTGGCCGTCCACGCCGCCGGTGATCGAGTACCACGCGCCCGTGGCCTCCGCAGGAAGCAGCCCGCCCAGCTTGGGCACCCAAACGAGCTCCTCGGCTCCGGCGAACTCCTGATCGGAGGTGTCGGTGCGGATGTAGTAGACGTCCTTGCCACCTACCACGGCCTGGTGCAGACGGAACGTGACGAAGCCGAACGCGCCCTGCCACTCATCTGATGTCAACTCGAAGTCGATGACGTCGCCGACGATGGCTCGGATCTCATCTCCGCCCGGAGTGGGCGATGTGGCGAGAGCCGGTTCGTCGTCGGAAGCTCGGGTGCATGCCGCAAGGAAGGCCGGCATCGAGGTAGCGGCCAGGCCGAGAACGGCTCCGCGTTTCCCCGCCCAGGCGAAGAACTCCCGGCGGGCCAGGCGAGGACTTTGTTCGGCGGACATCGTTCACTCCTCCCAAGTACGGGTCACTTGGGCGGAGGGTATGCGCAGCTGCTCGTCCAACTCTGTGACGACGGCACAGTTGGGAGGACCTTGGACCTAGGCCCTCGAGCGCACTTCGATCCTTCCTTCGACGACTCGAACGTCGTAAGCAGGCTGAGGGGCGGTTGCCGGTCCGCGCACGATCGCACCATCCTCGAGCAAGAACGCGCTGAAGTGCCACGGGCACACGACGCACCAACCGTCGACCTCCCCCTCGTGCAAAGGGGCGCCCCGATGTGAGCACCGGTTGGCGAGAGCGTAGATATGGTCACTTCTTCTCAAAAGCATCACTTCGTTGCCGTCGATGGTCACTTGCCTCGGCTCACCGGCGACCAGCTCTGCATCTGCAAGCACCGGCGTCCACTCCGCGATGCGGGGCTGAAAAGCCGATCGGTTGACACCGATCCCCGCTCTATAAACAAGGTGGCCGCCCAGGTATCCACCAGCCGTGAGAGCGCAAAGACCAAGCGCCGACGACAAACGGCCACGTCGCCCGCGGGCGCGGGCTATGTACGACGCGACGTAGCAGATGAGTGCGACGCTGTTGGCCGCGGCGTGAGCCACACCGATGCGCCGGGTGGCCGCATCATCCACATCGGACAGGTCGGAGAGCCCGGTAACGGCCGTCGGGACAACAGACAGGATGCCGGCGCCCACAAGACGACGAGCGGCCACGCGGCTTCGCTCGCCACCGAAGATGTCGAGGAAGGTTGCATTCGTCCAGAAGCCAATGGGGAGATCCGTCAACCAAGGATGGTTGGGGTGGCCGAGTCCGGCACCGCTCAGCACGTCCTTGACCGCCCCGAACCTAAACCGGCGGGACACGGCCTCGAGCATCACTCGGGCCGGCCCATCCAGAACGGGAGCCCCACTCAACATGCGAACCGCACGCTCGAGCGGCTCGGGACGGCGAACGACAAGGACCACAACCGTCAACCTACGCCGTCACGATCGCGAGTGCCGTCGCCCGCGCCGTCAATCGTGTCTTCGTCACATTCTTTCCGATCGACCCCCGAGTACGTTGTCTGGAAAGGGATGCCAAGATGCTCCGTCGTTTCGTGCTCGCAGCCGTCATGCTCGTTGCCGTAGCCGGCACTGCTGTGGCTCTTCTCCGTACGCCGGAGCAACGGGACAGCACCGGGACCGGTGGATCGTCGGAACGGAGTCTCGGCTCCGTGCGAGGGATCACCTTGGAGGCGTTCGCCGGTACTTCGGTCGTGGATCTCGAATCTAATCGCGGGAAGCCACTTGTCATCAACTACTGGGCCAGCTGGTGCTTGTTCTGCATAGACGAGATGCCCGACTTCCAAGAGGTGTACGAGGAAGTCGCCGATCGAGTCGAGTTCTTGGGCGTCAACATCAAGGACGACAGCGCCGCGGCGCAGACGCTGGTTGACGAAACGGGCGTGCGTTACCCGCTGGCCGCCGACGACGACGGAAGTGTGTACCGCAAGCTCGGAGGCTTCTCGATGCCGACGACGTTGTTCGTGGGAGAGGAAGGACAGATCCTTGAGCGGTTCTCGGGACCCCTGGACGCAGACCAGCTCAGAGCGCTCATCAAGAACCACTTCGACGTCTAGTGCGGGAGCTTCCCGCGGACGGCGGAGGTTCATGTTGGCGACGGGAGCTCTGGGAGCTGCGACCGTGACCGCTCTGTTCCTTATCTCGGCGCAAACATCTGATCGCTCCCCAACCGGCTCCTCGCGCATCGCGTTCCCTTGGGAGATCGATCCGCCGCCACAATCCTTGGTACCGCTGGACGAGATCCGGTCGGGAGGCCCACCCCCGGATGGCATCCCGCCCATAGATGAGCCGAAGTTCGAGTCGGTAGACGAGGCCGAGGCCTGGCTCGATGACCGTGAACCCGTCCTTTCCTTGGTTCGGGACGAGGCCGCGCGCGCTTACCCTCTTCAGATCCTGACCTGGCACGAGATCGTCAACGACACCTTCGCCGGCGACCCCATCACGGTCACCTACTGCCCGCTCTGCAATTCCGGGATCGCCTTCCACCGGCGCTCCGAACCGACGGGTGCCGCGAGAAGCTTGCTCGGCGCGAAGGATCCCGTCGTTCTCGACTTCGGGACATCGGGGCGGCTGTACCGCTCCAACCTCGTCATGTACGACCGTCAGACGAAATCGTTGTGGATCCAGTTCACCGGTCAAGCCGTCACGGGACCGTTCATGGGGGCCGAGCTCGAGACGATCCCGTCACAGATGGTGTCGTGGGCGGAATTCCGCGAGGCACATGCGGACGCATCCGTGCTCTCGCGCGACACCGGCCACCGCCGCGACTACGGACGTAACCCGTATGCCGGCTATGACGACGTCGGCTCAACGCCGTTCCTGTTCGATGGCGAACACGACGGCCGTCTGGACCCGATGGAGCGCGTAGTAACAGTGTCCGTGGACGGGGCATCGCGCGCCTATCGCTACCGGTCGATGAACGAGATGGCGCAGCACGGCGCAGCGGTGATCTCAGACGTATTGGCGGACACACCCATCGCGATCTTCTACCGGTTCGGGACGACATCGGCACTCGACGCGTCCGAGATCGCGGCCTCAAAAGACGTGGGTGCAGCCGGTGTGTTCGATGCGCGGATCGCCGGACGCCGGCTAACCTTCGAGCCGTCGCCTGAAGGTTTTCGCGACAATCAAACCGGTTCGACCTGGAACCTGCTGGGCGAGGCGGTATCGGGTGAGCTCGAGGGTTCGCGGCTCGAGGCCGTCGTGCACGACGACACCTTCTGGTTCGTGTGGTCGACGTTCCGCCCGCAGACGACGATCTGGAAAGGCTAGTAGAACCTGCGGATCTATCTTGGAGTCCTGCTCGGGCTGATGGCCCTCGGTCAGGCCCTCACGTGGCGCACGTATATGGACGCCGTTGCGGCACACGGGCTCGGCAGGGCATCGCGACCGGTTGCCTACTTGTTGTTAATCCTAGAAGTGGTCGTCGCCGTGGGTCTCCTGGCGAACCAGCCGTCGATCCGTGATCCGGCCGCCGTTGGCGCCGTCATCGTCACGACGATGTGGGCCGCTGTCGCTCTTCAGGCCTTTGCTCGCCGCCGAACGATCACCAATTGCGCGTGCTTCGGCGCGTACTTCCGGCAGCCGCTTCGGTGGTGGGTACTCGTCGAGGACGCTGCCTTCGTCGGGTCGGCCGCTTGGTACCTTCAGCGAACGCTGGCCTAGCGACTGCTCGCCACCTGGGGTTTCACACGCTCGGACCACGCCCGCTCGATGGCGGACTAAGTGGAACGAACGGCCCCCGGGCTTCGCGACTCAAATCGCCCGGCGTACGCTTCCCAGATGCCGGACTCGCCTGCCTGGAAACTCTTCCGCGAGCAGGGGATCCGCGTCGGCACCGCGTCGTGGACGGACAAGACCCTGCTCGCCCCCGGCCTCTTCTATCCCAAGGCCGTGAGCAAGCCGGCCGAGCGCCTGGCGTTCTACGCCGAGAACTTCCCCGTCGTCGAGGTCGACTCCACCTACTACGGACTGCCTTCCGAGTCCAACGCCAACCTCTGGGTCGAGCGCACACCCGACGACTTCGTCTTCAACGTAAAAGCGTTCTCGCTCATGACGCAGCACCCGGCGACGATGCGCGGACTTCCCAAAGACCTGCGCGAGCTGGTACCCGAAGAGATCGCGGAGACGAAGAAGCGCCTGTATCCGCGCGATCTGCCCAAGGAGATCGTCGACGGCGCGTGGGAGCGCTTCCTCGCCGCGCTGGAGCCCTTGCGCCGGGCCGGCAAGCTCGGCGCGATCCTGTTCCAGTTCCCGGAGTGGTTCCCACCCTCACGCGAGAACCGCACCTACGTCGTCGAGTGCGGCGACCGTCTGGAGGCCGCCCTGCCCGGCGTGTCCGCGGCCATCGAGTTCCGCAACGAACGGTGGATGGGAGACGAGGAGCGACAGTCACGCACGCTGAAGCTCCTGTCGGACAACGGGCTCCCGTACGTTTGCGTCGACATGCCCCAAGGCTTCAAGACGTCGATCCCGCCCGTTGCCGCGGCAACCGCGCCGCTCGCCGTCGTGCGCTTCCACGGACGCCGCGACGACACGTGGGGCAAGCGCAACGTGTCGGTGCACGACAAGTTCGGCTACGACTACTCCAAGAAGGAGCTGAAGGAATGGCAGCCGCGTCTCGGCTCCCTCGCCGACGACGCGCGCGAGGTTCACGTCCTCATGAACAACTGCTACCAGGACTACGCCGTGCGTTCCGCTCGGACGATGGCCCAGCTCAGCCTGCAGCTCGGCTCGGGCTAGGACGTTTCGGCCCGGCGGCATCGGGGTAGGTTTCGCGCGACCCTCGACTCCAGGAGCCATCCATGCACGCCCCGAGATCGCTTCGGTTCGCCGCCGTGCTGGCATCCGCCCTGCTTCTCATCGCCTCCGGATGCAACCGCGGAGACGACGACCCGAGCCCCGCGCCCACCGACGAAGCGTCGCCTACCCCGAGCGTCGACGCCGCCGGTGACTTCCAACTGGTCGGCAACGTCGAGCACGCCTTCGTCGGCGGCGAGCCGAACACCGATCTTCCCTCAGGCACAACTGACGAATCGCTGGGCACAACATCGACGGCCAGCCCGGCCGCAACAGCCTCCGGAGACTTCCAGACGCCCTCCGTAAACGGTGTGATGCGCATCAACCTCGACGACGCATCCGACGATCTGCAGCAGACGTGCAGTGCCGACCGGGACGAGGACATCGAGGTCTTCTGGACGACGAGCACCCAGTTTTCGCCGCGACTGATCGCCGGTGACATCGAGGAGACCCTCGACGCCCGGCTGGTCGGTGTGACCGGGAACCTCTATGTCGGAGGACCGGGCGACGACGACCTCGAGCTCGGCCAGACCACCACGGCAACTCCGGCCGGCCCGGGCGCAACGGCGACCGCGGACGCCGTCACGGCCGCCGACCGCGGCTGCATCCTGGTGGCCGATCAGGTCGCAACGTCGCAGGGCGCACTCCCAACTGCGCGGCCGAGGACAACGTCGACTCCGGCCCCCACATCGGCACCGACCACCGCCCCACCGACCACGGCACCGCCGACCACCGCTCCGCCGGCAACCACGGCGCCGGCAACCACGGCGCCCCCGGCAACCACGGCACCGGCGACCTGATCGCGGGCAGCGCCCCGGGCCTAAAGGCTCGCGCCTGCGCGGTCGATAGACGTAACAAGAACATCATTAGTTAACAAACGCATCACGTAGGCGTACGATTTGAGGACTAGTCAAGACTGGTGCGGGCCAATGGGTCACCCAGGTTGTTTCAAGCAGCTCTCTACCGCCGTTTTCCCAAGCGGAGAGGGGTGATGGGGATGTCTATCAGGAGCCTGTTCGGAAAGCGTCCGCAGACGGCGTTCGTCCTAGGCGGAGGCGGCAATCTCGGTTCGATCCAGGTGGGTCAGCTACGGGCCCTCTTGGAGCGGGGGATCACACCCGACGTGGTCATCGGGTGTTCTGTCGGAGCTCTCAACGGCGCAGCCGTTGCGTCCGAGCCCACGGTCGAAGGCGTCGCGAAGCTCGCCGATTTCTGGCGCAGCCTGACGCGTGAGGACATCTTCCCGTCGACGAAGATGGGACGCGGTCCATGGCTGTTCATGCGCAACGGAACTTCCGCGTACAGCGACAGCGGACTGCGCAACGTCATCAAGCGCTGGAACCACATCGAGCGGTTCGAAGAGGCGAAGGTCCCGTTCTGGGTCGTCGCCACCTCGCTGCGTTCCGGCGTGGAGCGCTGGTTCCACTCCGGGCAGCTCACGCCCGCTCTGCTCGCCACGACTTCCCTGCCGGGGATCTTCCCGCCGGTGGACATCGACGGCGACACCTACATCGACGGCGGCGTCGTGAACAACGTTCCGATCTCCCAGGCCATCGAGCTCGGCTGCAGGCGCATCTACGTGCTCGACGTCGGCAACCTCGAGAAGGAGCGGCCGGCGCCCAAGCGTCCCTACGAAGTGCTCATGCAAGCCGTCAGCATCGCGCGTGCACACCGTTACCGCTACGACCGCGATCACGTTCCCGAAGGCGTGCAGATGATCCGTCTGCCGGCGGTCGAAGTGGGCAAGCTGCGCTACGACGATTTCAACCGGACGGCCGAGCTCATCGAACGCTCGTACCGCGCGTCGGTCACGTTCCTCGGCGCAAGCACGAGCCCTGCGGCCCTCGCGCAGTCGGCGTAGACACGCTTGGTGTAAGACCGGACCGAGGGATTCGCGATGGTACCCGAGTCCATCGCTGCCTCCAGAGGGAGGTGATGGACTCGGACGACGCCTAAGGCTCGAGCGCTGCCGCGATCGACGCCGTGTACGGCGGACGCAGCACGCCGGCATCGGTGATGAACGCCGTGACCAGATCGGCCGGCGTGACGTCGAAGGCCGGGTTCCACGCCTCGACGCCGGGCGCGACCATGGCGTTGCCGACCATGCGGACCTCATCGGCAGAACGCAGCTCGATCTCGATCGACGCGCCGTCTTCCGCGTGGGGATCGAAAGACGACAACGGCCCGGCCACGTAGAACGGGAGCCCGGCCGTTCGCGCCAGCACGGCCAAGCTGTACGTCCCGATCTTGTTGGCGACGTCGCCGTTGCGCGCGACGCGATCGCAGCCGACGAGGACGGCGTCCACTCGGTGCGTCGCCAGGGCGGCACCGGCCGCAGCGTCCGAGATCAACGTCACGTGGATGCCGGCCTCCGCGAGCTCCCAGGTCGTCAGCCGCGCGCCTTGCAGCAAGGGACGTGTCTCCGTGACTACGACTTCGATCGGCTCCCCCGCCTGCGCCTTGGCGTAGACGATCCCGAGCGCGGTGCCGATGCCCGACGTCGCCAACCGGCCCGTATTGCAGTGCGTCATGACGCGAGTGACGGACGCGAGCTCCGCGCGACCGAGCTCGCCGATACGCAAGCACGACTCGCGGTCCTCATGCTGGATCCTGCGAGCTTCTTCGAGAGCGAGCCGGCGAACGTCCTCCCGGCTCTCGGCTGCGGACGCGGCGGCTGCTACCCGTGACACCGCCCACCGAAGATTCGCCGCGGTGGGACGCGCAGCGCCGATCTCATCCACGATGGAGTCGAGCTCGTGTCCTTCGTCCAGTCCGAGGACAACGCCGTAGGCTCCGCAGACGCCGATCGCCGGGGCGCCGCGGACGGCAAGTCTCTTTATCGCGTCGATCACCTCGTCGACCGTCGCGAGCTTCACGATCTCGAAGTGTTCGGGCAGCGCCGTCTGGTCGATCACCTCTAGGTGATCGTCCTGCCATTCAACTGAGTTTCGAAGCTCGGTCATGGGGGACATCATCGTAGGAGAGGCGGCTAAGCTTGCGAGCGTGACGGAATCCTTCGAGTTCAAGGACCCGGCCAAGCGTCAGCCGCTGACCGTGAAGACGGTCAAGAAGGCGGATCTGGAGGTCATCAGTCACCAGCGCAAGCCGCGCGCTTCCCACCTGAAGCAGCTAACGGCCTCCATCGAGCGCATCGGCTTCGTCACGCCTCTCGTCGTAGTCGAGCGCGACGGCAAGCACGTGATCATCGACGGCCAGCACCGTTTCACGGCCGGAACCGAGCTCGGGCTGAAGGAGTTCCCGGTCGTGGTCGTACCCTCCAAGCTCGCGCGCCGGATGATGAGCCTGAACGTCGAGAAGGACCTCAACATCCGCGAGCGCTGCGAGATCTCGCTGTCGATCTACCGCGAGCTGCTCGAGTCGTCACCGAACATTAAGGAGGACGACGGCGAGATCACCGACACCATCGAGCTCGCGCACTACGTGACGCTGGGCCTGGCTTACGAAGGGCCGGGACGTCTGGCCGGCGGCGCGCTCGAGCCGATCTTGAAGAAGTGCGACGGATTCCTGAACAAGCCGCTCAGTGCTGCGTACGAAGCGCGGCAGGCTCGAGCGGAGAAGGTCCTCGAAGCGTGGAAGCTCGTTAAGGCCGTCGAAGACGCACTGAAGGCCAAGGGGATGTGGCACTCGATGGTGCGCTACCAGATCATCTCCGCGGCCGATCCCGCCAAGCGCGCGCGCAAGCCGCAGGATTTCGACAAGGCGTTCCCGAAGTTCATCTCCAAGCTCGAAGAGCTATCGAACGCGCCGGGGAAGGTCTTGGCGCAGAAGACGGATGGCGGCGCCGGCGATTGACTTACGTTTAGAGAATCGATACTATAGTCGTAAGACGATGAGCAGCACGACGTTATCCAGCAAGTACCAACTCGTCATCCCCAAGGCTGTACGTGAACAAATGGGGTTGCGCCCTGGGATGAAGTTCGAGGTGATCGCCAAGGGGCGCGTGATCTATCTCGTCCCCCAGAGACCCATTCGCGAATATCGGGGCATCGCGCGAGGCATCAACCCGGAAGGCCTGCGCGACGAGAAGGATCGATTCTGATCCTCGTCGATTCGTCTGGATGGATCGAATTTCTAGGTGATCGGCCGCTCGCCGACAGGTTCGAACGATTAATCGAAGGACGCGAGCCCTTGCTTGTGAGTGCGATCCAGGTCTACGAGGTCCATCGGATCATGCAGCGAGACTTCTCGGACGAGGAGGCACGGGAGGCCGTAGTCGCCCTTCGCCGGGCGAGGCTCGTACCGGTGGACGAAACCATCGCCCTTGAAGCCGCAGACGTTTCGCTCGAACATGGCCTTGCGATGGCCGACGCGATCATCTACGCGACCGCTCGTCAGGCCGGTGCACAGCTGGTGACGTCCGACTCGGACTTCCAAGGCCTGCCCGAAGTCACACTGATCACAGACGACTAGGGCTGGCTCACCACTCCACGAGCTTCCAGATCTCCGGATGTAGCTCGTCGGACTCCCCGACCTCCGCGAAGATCGCCGCCGACATACGTTGGTGGCTCATCGCTTCGTCGTTACGTCCAACGTCGCGCAATAGATCGGCGAAGTTTGAGTGCATCGCCGCCTCCCGGTGCCTGTCCCCAACGCGCGCGCACAGATCGAGCGCGCGCTGCGAGAGCCGGACCGCGCGATCGATGTCGCTGCCTCGAAGGCTCAGCGCCAGATTGTTGAGGGCGGCGGCCGTGGCCACTTGATCGTTCTGCTGCTCGGCCAGCTTCAGGCTGGCTTCGAGATGGGTCACCGCGCCGGCGGCGTCGCCGCGATGCGAGGCCAGGATGCCCGCGGTGTTGTGAGCTTGGGCGAGAGCCCGGACGTCACCCGTCGCTTCAGCTTCGCGTAGCGCGCCGGACGACCACTCGTCGGCTTCGGCGACGCGCCCGCGCCGGTGGGCGTTGAGGCTGCGATCGGCCAGCAACAGTGCCGCCCCCGTTCCGTCGGCGATCGCCTCGAGCGCTTGCGCGTACAGCACCTCGGCCCCCTCGTAGTCGCCGAGCCTTTGATGGACGTCGGCGAGCTTCCCACCGACAGATGCCGCCGGCGCGCCCGCAGCGCTGGCGATCTCGTAGCTCTGCTTCGCCTCCTTGTACCGGCCCTGCAGCGTGAGCAGATCGCCGACGAGCTCGTGCAGCGTTCCCGCGTGCTGACCAACCTCAGCAGCCGGTCCGCCGTGGGCCGCCTCGTAGATCTCGGTGGTCGACTCGTCCGGCCCGACGCCGAGCTCGCGTTCCAGCAACGCGACGCAGTCGCGGTACTGCCGGACGGCGGCCGCCCGGTCCCCTTTCTGTGCGTGCAGTCGCATGAGCGCGCGATGCGCGGACTCCTGCAGGGGATCCAGGGCCAGCCACCGGCGCGCGTAGGAGATGGCGGCGTCGACGTCGGTTGGGGCCAAGGCTTCGGACAGCCTCTCGAGAGCCGAGCCGACCTCGCGCCGGGCCTGCTCGGATGCATCCCGCTGCCAGTCGTCGAAGGACTCGCTGTCCCGCAGACCGAAGCCGGCCAGGAAGTCGCCCCGAGCGAGATCGACGGCCTGCACCAGAGAGTCGACGTCGTCTCGCGCAGCGAGGGTGCGGAACTCGTCGATGTCCACCCACAGCCCGTCCCGGTCCAGGGACACGGCGTCGCCGTCCGTGCGAAGTCCCGCTCCTCCGAGCGCCGTGCCGAGCGCGGACAAGGTCCTGCGCAGGGCCGCCCGGGCCCGGACGTGGTCGGAGTCGGGCCACAGCATGGCGGCGAGCTCGTCGCGGCCCGATGGGCGTCGGGCCACCGCGAGGTAGGCGAGCAGCGCGATCGCCTTGCGCGTGTCGACGGGGACGGCTTGTCCGTCACGCTCTATGACGGGAGCGCCGAAGAGGCGCACGGCGACCTGCGTGCCGGTTCTCGGGGCGCGGGCCACGTTGTAACGATAGCGTCAGTGACGGTTCGGTAACGCCGGGGCACTACTATCCGCGAGGTGAGCGAGCGAAGCCGTGCCCTGCGCAGGAGCTTCTACGGCCGCCTGGCCGTAGCCGGCTTCGTGCTGATCTTCTTGTCCGTCGTCCTCGCCGGAGTGTCGGGCAACTCACCCGCGGTGTTCTCGTTCGGGCCGCCGGCCTTCCTCGCCCTGATCGTGGGGCTCGTGCTGTGGATCACCGGGCGAGGGCTCATAGCCGCGCTGGTCCTGTCCGTATTCGCCCTTTTCTTATTCGCGATCGGGGAGGTGCTGGGCGGTCTGCCCGCGCTCGGCCACCCCGAGAGCTTCTCCGACTTCGTACCGGCACTGCTTCGCGCAGTGGGATCGGTGATGGCGTTTACGGGTTCCCTGGTAGCGCTCCGTCAGGCGCGACGGGAGCCGGCGGCGCTTCGTGGTGGGAATCAGGCCGAAAAGAGGCTCATCAGGATCACCGCTGTTGGCTTGGTAGCCCTCGCCGCCTGGTCGGGCGTCGGAACTTACTCGCGAAACGCGAACATCGACGCGCCGCCGGGCGCGCTCGTCGTGGAGACCTTAGGCGACGAATTTGATCCCGACGAAATCACTTGGGAGCCCGGCCGCCAACAGGTGCTCATCGTGAATCGCGACTCCTACTCTCATACCTTCACAGTCGACGATCTTGATTTGGACTTCTACGTCGGCCCCCGCACCGATCGTCTGATCACTTTCGATGTGACGGAGCGCGAAGGAGAGTACGAGCTGTACTGCGCGGTGTCCGGCCACGAGGACATGGTCGGAACGGTCGAGATCAAGAGCTAGCGCGATGCAAACGGACACGAAGGCACCGAGCCGGACGGCGTGGCGAGGCTTCGTCCAGGTCGTGGCCGTACTCGATTTCCTACTGTTGGCCGCGGCCGCCGCAGGACTGACCGACCCCGAGGCCGGAGTCATCGCGCTCGCCATGCTCGTCGGAATCGTCCTGTTGCGGTTCCGCACGGGCCTGCTCGGCATCGTCCTTCTTGCGCTGGTCTTCACAGACGTGGCGGTGTGGATGCTCCCCGGAGCACTGAGCAACATCTCGCACAACGACGGATTTATCGACACGGCGCTGCCGGGCGGCTTGGCCGTTCTGTCCATCGTCGGATTGCTCAGCGTCCTTGGCTATTGGCTTGGCCTGGATCAACGCGTCGGGCGGGTATTGACCGCACTCGCCCTCTTGGCCTTGGTAGCGGTGGCCGTGCTGTCGATCGGCTCGCGTGAAGACGTGCCGCCCGAGCCCGGTGGGATCGGGATTGAGATGAGAGACGTGAAGTTCTCCGAGAAATCGGTGCGGGTAGCCCCCGGTGAGGTCACCGTCTTCCTGGCCAATCGGGATCTCTTCTGGCACACCTTTACGATCTCCGAGCTGGACGTCGACCTCCGCGTGCCGGTCGGCGGCGAGCGCCGGATCTCATTCGATGCGCCGGCCGGGACCTACGAGTTCGTGTGCGCGATCCCCGGGCATACGCAAGCCGGCATGAAGGGAATGCTAACGGTGCGATGAGCGACGAGCGGAGGAGTTGGGTCTCGGTGGCGGCATGGGTGCCGCTGCCGCTCGTCGTCGTCCTGATCGGCGTCGGCGTCTACTACTGGAAGCTCGCCTACGACATCAACGGCACGCCGGACTCGCCGTCCCTCGTTGCGATCACTTCGTTCGCGATGGTGACCTTCGCGACCTTCGGTGGCCTCATCGCGCATCATCGTCCGCGCAATCCGATCGGGTGGATCTTCTGCGGAGCGGCCCTCCTCATCGCCCTCCGAGGCGCCTCGTTCTCCTACGTCACGTGGGCGCTCGCCTCACCGGCATCTGATCTACCGGCCCGGCGCGGTGTGGCGTGGTTTTCGAACTGGATCTGGCCCCCCGCGATAGCCTCGCTCGGAATCCCGACTGGATGATCGCCGTCGCAACGCTTCTCATCGTCGCTCTGTTCCGGCCGGTGCGAAGGCGCGTACAGATCGCCGTCGACCGGCGTTTCAACCGCGCGCGCTACGACGCCACGCGAACCATCGAGGACTTCACGACGCACCTGCGTGACGAGGTCGACCTCGACGCCTTGGGGGCCGAGCTTCACTCCGTGGTGGCCAAGACGATGCAGCCTACGCATGTGTCGTTGTGGGTAAAGAAGCAGACGTGATCCTCATCGTCCGCGGTCTAAGCCTCGCCTACCTCGGCGTATCCGCGGCCGGAACGGCGATCGCGGTGCGCGACGACCTGCCCGCCAACTTCGCGAACTGGGACCTCGCGGGCGACAGCGTCACGCGCGACTTCCTCATCGGTGGCGGAACGGCGCTATCGGCCCCCTTGGCGTTCCTCGTCGTGTTCGCCGGTCTCCTCTTTCTTTGCGGGCGCTCGGATCGCGTCGGACGCATCGCACTGGTCGTGCTCGTCGTGCTCGCCGTCGCATTCGTGATCGGCATGGCCGGCGAGCCCGTCACCCGCGAGGTCATCGATTCGCCGGGCGAACACATCGACCGGACCATCGTCGTCATCGCCACCATCGCTTTGCCGGTTGCGATCGCGGCGGCTGGTCAGACGGCGATCCAGCTCCACGGCCGACGGGAGCCGTAACGGTCCCGGAACGGGCTACGAACACTATGTCGGCTAACAGGCCAGGACGGCTGGGAGGCGGGATTGGTCGGAAAGATCGTGGTCGGTTAAGGAGGATCCGTGAAACCGAAGATCGTTGCCATCGCAGCTGCACTGCTCCTCGTCGCCTCAGCCTGTGACCGGCTCCCGTTCGTGGGCGGCGGGGGCGAGGAGCGCACGGTCCTCGTCGACTACAGCCACGACGAGTTCGCGAGCTTCTTCCTCGCCAACTTCCCGAGGAAGATCCAAGTCACGCCGGGGACGACGGTCGTCTTCCGGCAGACGTGGACGGGCGAGCCCCACACGGTCACCGGCGGCACCAGCATAGACAAGGCTGTCGGGAGCCCTCTGCTGAAATTCGTCACAGCCTTCGAGAACCTTGCGGCCGCGGGAGTCGAGCTACCCAACCCCGAAGGTCCTCCCACAGACGCCACGCTTGGCGACGTGATCGAGATCGTCGAGGAATCGGAGGAGAGCGAGGATCGAACGAACTTCCTCGAGGCCTACGACGAGATGGCCGACGACGGCGAAGTGCCGGACCGCGATGAAGCCAAGGACGTGACCTTCGGCGAGTTCGTCGAAGACGTCGACCCCAAGATCGAGGAAGCCTTCTCCAGCGTGCCCTTTGCCTTTAACGAGGAGACGAACGACATCGCGCAGAACGTCGGGCAGCCCTGCTACCTGACCAGGGGCGCCCCTCCCAAGGATCCTGACAAGCCCTGCGCGCAACAAGAGCAGCCCGAGTTCAACGGGACGCAGAGCTTCTACAGCAGCGGGATCATCCCGTACGAGGGACCGCAAGGGAACACCTACAACGTAAGGCTCTCCGACAACATCGATCCGGGCAAGTACTTCTTCTACTGCGCGATCCACGGTCCCGGACAGTCGACGGAAGTAACGGTCCGCCCCGCGGGCACCGACATCCCAACGCAGGAAGAGGTCAGCCGACAGGCTCGTAAGGAGATCGACCTAGGCGCCAAACCCTTGGAGAAGGTGTATCGCGCCGCCGTAGACGACGGACGGATCCAATTCGGCGGACCCGATGGTCCGTCCACGCTCCGAGGACCATTCGCCGGACTCTTCTCGCAGGACTACGACCACGCCGTCATCAACGAGTTCGTTCCGAGGCAGCTCGAGGTCGCCAGGAACGAGCCGATCAGTTGGAAGATGATGGGAGCCGAGCACACCATCACTTTCGGCGTGCCGCGCTATTTCCCGATCGTCCAGTTCTTGGACAACGGCAAGATCCGCTTCAACCCGAGACTCAGGGCTGCTGCGGGTGGCGCGGAAAAGGCACCGGAGTATCAGGATGGACCCGAACCGTTGGAGCACGACGCCGGAACTTACGACGGAAGCGGCTTCTGGTCGACCGGATCGATGGGAGCCGACACTTATGTCGATGTCACGATGCGCATATCCGAGCCCGGCACGTACGACTTCGCGTGCCTCATCCATCCGCCTATGGTGGGCAAGATCACAGTGACTTAGGTGGAGGGCGTGAAGCCAAAGATCGTTGCCATCGCAGCTGCGTTGCTGCTCGTGGCCTCGGCCTGCGACCGGCTCCCGTTCGCCGGCCGCGGTGGCGACCAACGCACGGTGCTGGTCGACTTCGGCCACGACTCCTACGCCAGCTTCTTCCTGTTCAATTTCCCGAAGAAGATCGCCGTGACTCCGGGCATGACGCTGGTTTTCCGCCAGACGTGGACGGGCGAGCCGCACACGGTGACCGGCGGAACGCTGGTGGACGAGACCCTTGGAGACCCGATCCTGAGCTTCGCCACGTCCTTCGACGAGCTGGCGGCAGCCGGCGTACCACTGCCCGACCCCGAGGGTGAGGTGCCCGAGGACATGACCGTGGCCGACGTCATAGAGATCGTGGAGGACTCGCGGGACTCCGATGCCCGGCAGGGCTTCCTCGACTCCTACGACGCGCTGGCCGAAGACGGCGTCGTCCCCGACCGCGACGAGGCGACCGAGGTCGCCTTCATCGAGCTAGCGGCGAACCTCGGCCCCGAGATCGAGGCTGCATTCACCAACCTTCCCCACGCGGTGGACGAGGGTAAGGAGCTCGAGACGACGCAGAACATCGGACAGCCGTGCTACCTGAGCGAGGGCGGTCCGCCCGAGGATCCCGACCAGCCCTGCGCGTCCGGCGACCAGGACAAGCCCGACTTCGACGGAACGCAGAGCTACTACAACAGCGGGATCATCCCCTACGAGGGTCCGCAAGGAAACACCTTCGAGGTCCCACTGGCCGAAGACATCGAGGTCGGGAGCTACTGGTTCTACTGCGCCGTCCACGGCCCCTTGCAGTCCACCGAGGTCGAGGTCCGTCCGACCGGCTCCGACATCCCCTCGCAGGCAGAGGTCAACCGTCGGGCGCGACGCGAGATCGACGAGGTCGCCGAACCGCTGCTCGAACTGTACCGAACCGCCGTGGATTCCAACGAGGTCAGGGTGAACCTCGGTGCCGGCCCGCAAACCCTCGAGGGACCCTTCGCCGGCCTGGGCGACGTAAGCGTGTCTGAGATCGCGCTGATCAACGAGTTCGTGCCCAAACAGCTGGAGGTGGACGCCGGAGATCCCATCACGTGGACGATGATCGGCGCACCGCACACGATCAGCTTCGGCGTGCCCCGCTACTTTCCTCCCGTGCAGTTCCTGGACGACGGCAGCGTTCGCGTCAACCCGAGGCTTCAGCCTGCGGCGGGCGGCGCGAAGGAGTTTCCCGCGGAGCTCTTCGCGGCACCCGGACAGGAAGGCGGGCCGGGCGCCGAGGTGGTGGAGTTCGACGGCGGAACCTACGACGGCGAGGGCTTCTGGTCGAGCGGCCTGATCGCCGCCGACCCTTACGCCGAGTACACGATGCGGATCTCCAGACCCGGCACTTACGACTTCGCCTGCCTCATCCATCCGCCGATGGTTGGGACCATAGAGGTGACGTGACCCAGGCAACCAGCGCGGCCGAAGTGCAAGCACGAACCGACGACGAAAGCGACAAGCGCCGCCGGCTGTCCTTGTGGGACCTGACCTTCTTCGTCCTGTTCGCGGTGTTCGTCGCCGCGAGCTTGCTCCTGCTCGTCCAGGGCGCCGGCGCGGTGTGGGCGTCGCTGTCACCGGACTTCCTGGCGAGCCTCCGCCTGCGGGGGCTCGGGACGGGCTTCGCCGCCCGCGCTGCGCAGCGCATGGCGCGGGCCTCGCACACGCTTCCGTCAGGACTCGAGATCGGCCTGGGCTATGCGTTCAGCGTCTTCAACATCGCTCTGGCGATCTTCCTTCTCTGGCTTCGTCCCCGCGACCGGACGGCCCGGCTGCTCGCCGTCGGGATGATCGGGACGGCCGGCGTGTTCAACCTCGCCGCCCAGATCGCCTTCGAGGCCGTTCCCCTGACGCGCTTCGAGAGCTTCAACCAGTCCCTGATCCACATCATCACCGGCCTCGCGTACGGCTTCGCTCTCGTGCACTTCCCCGACGGCCGGTTCGTCCCCCGCTGGCGCGCGCCCTTCGTAGCCATCCTGTATCTGCCGTTCTATACCGCGGTCGCGTTCCTCGCATTGCAAGTCGAGGGCACGGCTCGTCCGGGCGCCCTGCTCATCTACTTCGGACTGGCCGTTCCGGCTCTCGGCGTGTTCGCCCAGGCCTACCGCTTCCGGCGCGCGGGGACTCCCGTCGACTCCGCGCAGGCCCGGCTGGTGTTCTGGGCCCTCATCCCCGCCCTTGCCGTCGGCGTTTGGTTCGTGCTGACCCAGGGACTGGCCGACATCACGCAGCCGACCTTGCTCGGCCGCCACCTGCCCGAGGCTCCGACGAACATCTTCCGCATCTTCCAGCCGGTCTTCCTCCTCGTCCCCGTGGCGATCTTCCTCGGTCTCCTGCGCTTCCGGCTGTGGGACATCGACCGCGTCGTCAACCGGACCCTGGTCTACGGTCTGGCCACCGGGATCCTGATCGGCCTGTACGCCGGCGTCGTCGTGCTCCTTCAAGGCGTGCTCGACACGTTCACGGCCGGGTCGGACGTAGCCGTCGCCCTCTCGACCCTGGCCGTGGCCACGGCGGCCTTCCCGCTGCGGCGGCGGATCCAGGACTTCGTCGACCGGCGCTTCTACCGGCACCGCTACGACGCCCAGCGCACCATCGAGGCCTTCAGCACGCGCCTGCGCGACGAGGTGGAGATGGAGGCCCTGGCCTACGAGCTGCGCGGCGTGGTCACCCGGACCATGCAGCCGACGCACCTGACGCTGCTGCTCAAAGACCCCGACAGCGGGGGCATGGAGCGCCAGTGGACGTACCGGGGCCGCTGACGTGCAGCGATCGGCCCCCGTAACGACTTCGGAACGCCGCCGCTGTAGGAAGTGCGTGTCATGAGGAGCCGCAGCCTTCTGCGCCGCCGCGCGGCGAACAAGCGCCCATCGGACGGGGCCCCTGAGCCCGAGCGCGCCCCGGGAGCCCATCCGGAGACGGCGTCCTTCGACATCGCCCCCAACGACCCGCTCCTGCCCTACCTCCAGAACTCGAGCGGCCCGGTCGAGATCGACCGGCTGCGTCTGGAGTCCCCGGGCCTGGACACCCTCCGCGCCGCCGGAGTGAGCCTGGTCGTTCCCCTGGTGAGCCAGGGCGAGCTCATCGGCCTGCTATCCCTCGGCCCCCGCCTGTCCGAGCAGCAGTACTCGGCCGACGACCGCAAGCTCCTCGACAACCTCGCGGGCCAAGCCGCTCCGGCCCTTCGCGTAGCCCAGCTCGTGCGCGAGCAGGAGGCCGAGGTCCGGACGCGGGAGCGCTACGAGCAGGAGATGCGTCTGGCCCGCCACATCCAACAGAACCTCCTTCCTCACGAAACACCCGAGATGGCCGGGTGGCAGCTCGGCGCGTTCTACCGCTCCGCCACCGAGGTCGGCGGCGACTTCTACGACTTCATCGAGCTCACCGACCGGCGTATGGCCATCGTCATCGGCGACGTCACGGATCACGGCGTCCCGGCCGCGCTGATGATGGCGTCCACGCGAAGCGTCATCCGCTCCGTCGCGCAGCGGGTGTCCGATCCGGGGGTGGTCCTGGCCGAGGTGAACGATCTCCTCTGTCCGGACATGCCGCCGAAGATGTTCGTCACCTGTCTGTATGCAGTGCTGGATCCGGCAACGGGACGCCTGGTGTACGCCAACGCCGGACACAACCTCCCCTATCGCAAGAACCTCTCGAGCGCCGTCGACGAGCTGCGCGCGCGTGGGATGCCGCTGGGGTTGCTCCCGGGCTCGGTCTACGAAGAGAAGGAAGTGAACATAGAGCCGGGTGAGGTCGTGCTGTTCACCAGCGACGGGATCGCCGAGGCTCACAACCCCGAAGGTGAGATGTTCGGATGCCCGCGCATCATCGAGACCATCGAAAGGCATCCTCGGTACGAGGGCATGCAGGACCAGTTGCTCAATGACCTCGAGCGTTTCACCGGCCCCGACTGGGAACAAGAGGACGACATCACGATGGTCACGTTCGGGCGCGCCACCCACGTGCCGGCCGACTTCGAGCGCGCCGCCGACAGGCCGGCCGAGCCGATCGCCGAGTTCACGATCCCGAGTGAGACGGGGAACGAACGCATGGCGATGCAACAAGTCGCCGATCTCGTGACACCGCTGAGCATCGACGCCAAGCGGCTCGACAAGCTCAAGACCGCCGTGGCCGAAGCCACGATGAACGCGATCGAGCACGGCAACAAGAACGACCCCAACGTTCCGGTGGCCTTCGAGATCTTCGTCGAGCCGACCCGGCTCCGCATCAGGATCACCGACAAGGGCGGCGGCCAGGAGATCCCCGAGTCGACCGCTCCCGACATCGACGCCAAGCTCCGCGGCGAGCAGACGCCGCGCGGCTGGGGTCTGTTCCTCATCCGGAAGATGGTCGACGACATGATCGTGACGAGCGACGACGTGCATCACACAGTCGAGCTCGTGGTCAATCTCGGCAGCACCGAAAGCGAAGGGGACGGCTGATGGCGTTTTCGGCGGATGTTCGCCACCCGGACGGCGTGGCGGTGATGGAGCTCCACGGCGACATCGACGGCGGTGCCGACGAAGGCATCCACGCGGCGTACGAGCAAGCCATCGCCACCGGCCCGACCCACGTTCTCCTCAACTTCGACGACGTGTCGTACATCAACTCGACGGGTATCGCGTTGATCGTGGGCGTGCTCGCTCAAGCCAGGGGGGCCGATCGAACGATCCTGGCCTGCGGACTCACAGATCACTACAAGGAGATCTTCGAGATAACGCGCATCGCGGACTTCGTTGCGATGTTCGACACCGAGACCGAGGCCGTCACGGCGGCCGGGCAAGGGACATAGGAGGAAAACATGGCGGGAGAGCTAACGGTGGACGTCAGGCAGCCGAGCGGGGCGACCGGCGTGCTCGACGTGCAGGGCGACATTACCTCCGAGTCCGAGCAGACGCTGATGGACGCTTACACCAAGGCCAGCGGCGAGGAGACGAAGTCGATCGTGCTCAACTTCTCCGGGCTCGAGTACATGAACAGTGGTGGGATCGGCTTGCTGGTGACGCTGCTCGTGCGCGCCAACCGCCAGAAGCAGAAGCTCCTCGCGTACGGGCTCACCGACCACTACAAGGAGATATTCGAGCTGACACGCATCGACGAAGCCATCGCCATCTACGAATCAGAGGACGAAGCACTCGCCGCAGCAGGTTAGGGGGACGCAATGACCGAAGAGAAGAAGTCGAGGGACGCCGAGTACTGGGCCAAGCCCGTGAGCGAGCTGAAGCTCGGCCACGACGTGCCGGCCGAGGCGATCAACCTCAACGTCGAGGGCAAGCGCCTGGCCGCCATGACCGGCGGCTTCGGAAAGATGTGGCAGAAGACGTACAAGATCTCCCTCGAGGGAACGAGCGTCGGTCCGGCCGACGTGGTGAAGGCGTGGAAGGCGAACTTCGCGCGCTTCTGGCCGAAGGGCGCGCGCTTCTACGGGCCGCTCACGAGCATCTCCCCCGGCGACGTCGCGCTGCTCAACCTCTCGGTCGGGGGCCCGGCGAAGCTTTCCACGGGGATATTCGTCCTGTATGCCGACGACACGTCGTTCTCCTTCGTCAACCCCGAAGGCCACATGTTCGTGGGGATGATCACGTTCAGCTCGGGCACCGAGGACGACCAGACGGTGGCCCAGGTGCAGGCCCTCATCCGCGCCGGCGATCCTCTGTACGAGATGGGGATGCCGATGATGCACCGCAAGGAGGACAAGTTCTGGACGAAGACGCTCGAGAACCTGGCCGCGCACTTCGGCGTGTCGGCGAAGGCGGACAAGACCAAGGTGCTCGTCGATCGCAAGCGTCAGTGGGACCAGTGGCGCAACATCCGCAAGAACGCCGGCGTCCGCACCGCTCTGCACATGTTCGGCGCGCCGTTCCGGGCCATCGCGAAGCCGTTCAAGGGCAAGAAAGAGACGGTTGCCTGATCTCGATGCGGTGATAGTGGGGGCCGGGCCCAACGGCCTGGCCGCCGCAGTCGAGATAGCGCGCGCGGGACGTTCGGTCCTCGTGCTCGAGGCCGGCGACACCATAGGCGGCGGCTCGCGCACGCAGGAGCTGACGCTTCCCGGCTTCCGCCACGACGTCTGCTCGGCCATCCACCCCATGGGCGCGGCGTCGCCGTTCTTCAACTCCCTGCCGCTGGCCGACCACGGGCTGGAGTGGGTGCACCCGCCCGTGCCGCTCGCGCATCCATTGGACGACGGCCCGGCCGTGGTCGTGCACCGGTCGCTCGAGGAAACGGCGCTCGACGTGGCTCCCGACACCGCGGCCTACCGCAAGCTCTTCGGCTCCCTGGTGCGCAACGCGGACAAGCTCGGCCGTGGTTTCTTGAGTCCGCTCCTGCGTCCACCGAAGAACCCGTTCGCTATGGCGCACTTCGGTTGGATCGCGATGCACCGCGCCCAGTCCTATCTCGGCTCCCGTTTCCGCGGCGAGCGGGCCAAGGCCATGCTCGCGGGCAAC
The DNA here is from genome assembly GCA_040905525.1 of Actinomycetota bacterium. Classification (GTDB taxonomy): domain Bacteria; phylum Actinomycetota; class JAICYB01; order JAICYB01; family JAICYB01; genus JBBDRJ01. The sequence continues at coordinate 13,091 of JBBDRJ010000013.1, read as the reverse complement.
GCGGCCCACGCGCTTCAGCCGCTCGATCGGCCGATGACGATGGGGTTCGCGCTGATCTACAACATCTTCGCCCACTCCGTCGGCTGGCCTATGGCGCGCGGCGGTTCGCAGGCGATCGTCGATGCGCTGGCGTCCTACCTCACTTCGGTCGGCGGACGCATCGAGTGCGGCGTGAACGTGAAGAGCTACGGAGACATCCCTTCGGCCCGCACCGTTCTCTTCGATACCTCGCCGCGACAGATCGTTTCGATCGCCGGCGACGAGCTGCCGTCTCGCTACCAGGCCAAGCTCGAGAAGTTCAAGTACGGACCGGCGGTGTTCAAGATCGACTGGGCGCTCAGCGATCCCATCCCGTGGAAAGGAGAGGGCGCGGCGAATGCGGGCTGCCTTCACCTCGGCGGGACGCTGGAAGAGATAGCGGCGTCGGAGGCGGCCTCGGCCGCCGGCGAGCACCCGGAGAAGCCGTGGACGATCCTGGCGCAGCAGAGCCTGTTCGACCCGACGCGCGCGCCGTCGGGCAAGCACACGGCCTGGAGCTACTGCCACGTGCCGAACGGTTCGACGGTCGACATGACGAGGATCGTCGAGGATCAAGTCGAGAGGTTCGCGCCGGGATTCCGCGACACGATTCTCGCGCGTGCCGTCAAGACGGCGGCCGATCTCGAGACGTACAACGCCAATTACATCGGTGGGGACATCGCATCGGGTATGGCCAACCTCGGGCAGATCCTTGGACGGCCGGTAATGAGCCCGACGCCGCACAAGACGCCGAACCCGAAGATCTTCATCTGCTCGCAGTCGTCCTCACCCGGGCCGGGCGTGCACGGGATGCCGGGCTACTTCGCTGCCCGCGCAGCGCTGAAGCGCCTCGGCTGAGCGCCTCGGCTGAGCGCCTCCGCTGAACGCCTCCGCTGAGGTCGCCGACGGGCATCGCGGTCCCGCCGCGAGTCAGCTTCCCCTTTTCGCGCACCGTCACCCGAACGAGACGGCATTTGCGAAAATCTTCACAATCGCCGTCCCGTTGCGGTGACGGCGAGAGACACGTCCCGTTGCGGTGACGGCGACAGACGGCGACAGACAAGCGTGCTGTTCTAGGGCGGGCCGGAACGAATTGTCGTCGTCATGGTTCAAACTCCGCCTCCCATGCACGAGTGGGACGAGGTAACCGAAACGCCCGAGGAGATCGTCAACGGCGCGCATCGCGCGCCGGACGGCCGATTCGCCACGACGCGGCCTCTCGACTACAACGACCCCGGCGTCCGGCGCCGACTAACGCTGGAACCCGCGGTGATATGCGCTGAGAAGCTCGCATCCACGCTCAAGCCCGTGTTGCGGATTCGCTCCATCCAAGAGGCGCTCCGGACGATCAAGCGGCTGCGGGCCCGCACCGACGAGCTCGAATACGAGCTGATCGCCTACGCGAAGACCTACGGTTGGTCCTGGCAGAACATCGCCGATGCGATGGATCTACCTCGTCAGACCGTCCATCGCCGGTACGCCGCTGGAACCTTGCAGCGTCGTCGCCGGCACCGGACCAGCGCTTCGTAGACGAGTTCGGCGAAGCACGGCTAGGCTGGCTGACGGCTCGAACCACGGAGCGATCAAAGTGCCCACCGACCTGTCACTAACCCGCGTTCTGGTAACCGGAGGCTCCGGCTTCCTCGGCTCCCGAATGGTCGACCGACTGCGCACCGAGGGCACGAAGGAGATCATCGCTCCCCGCTCGTCAGAGGCGGACCTGCGTCAACCGGGTGTCGTGCGTGATCTGCTCGATCAGACGCGCCCCGACGCGGTTATCCACCTGGCTGCGGTCGTGGGTGGCATCGGCGCGAATATGGCGGCGCCCGGTCGGTTCTTCTACGAGAACGCCGTCATGGGCATCCATCTCATCGAGGAGTCGCGTCTGGCGGGCGTCGAGAAGTTCGTCTGCGCGGGAACGGTTTGCGCATATCCGAAGTTCGTCCCGGTGCCGTTCCGCGAGGAGGATCTGTGGGACGGCTATCCGGAGGAGACGAACGCGCCGTACGGGCTGGCGAAAAAGATGCTCCTGGTTCAGCTCCAGTCCTACCGGGACGAGTACGGCTTCAACGGGATCTACCTTCTGCCGGTGAACCTGTACGGGCCGGGCGACAACATCGACCCGCTCACGTCACACGTGATCCCCGCTCTTATCCGTAAATGCGTCGAGGCCGTCGAGCGCGGCGACGACGAGATCGTGTGCTGGGGAACGGGCAACGCGTCGCGGGAGTTCCTCTACGTCGACGATGCGGCCACCGGGATCGTGGCCGCTCTGCGTTCCTACGACGGTGCGGAGCCGGTGAACCTCGGCTCGGGGCAGGAGATCACCATCCGCGACCTGGTGGCCAAGATCGCGGAGATCGCCGGCTTCGAGGGTCGGATCGAATGGGATTCGAGCAAGCCCGACGGCCAGCCTCGCCGCAGCTTGGACACGAGCCGGGCCGAGCGGGAGTTCGGTTTTCGGGCCTCGACGTCATTCGACCAAGGACTGCGGGCGACGGTCGAGTGGTACAAGGATTCGGGCCGTGTGTCCGGCTCGACGGTCTAAGGGCCGCGCTTAGACCTCGACGGTGAAGATGAACTCGCCCACGTCGAGATCGCCGGTGTTGTTCCGGTCGGAGGAGCCGGAGCCCGTCTGCACGTTCTCGGTGGTGTTCGCAAGGACGATGTCGGCGGTGCCGTTGTAGGTCTGCGCGCCGATCCACTGACCGCCGACGGCGTCACCGCTGGTGGAGTCGGCGTTCTGGGCCAGGGTTGCGTCTATCTCGCCTTCCGACAAGTTGAACCCGGTGTCGACACCGAGCTCGTCACCGAAGATGAGCCCGACGAAGATGTCGCCGTTGTTGTCGGCGAGGGACTCGCCCGTGAAGGCCGTCGAATCAATCGCTGAGTTCGTCGCGTTGATCGACAGGTCGTCCTCGGACACCCCACCGATGACCTGACCGCTGATCGCGGCGCCGGAGTCGGTGGTGGCGTCTTGCGCGTTGTCGGAGGTGGTGTCGCCTGCCTGGGTGTTGGCCGCCTCGCCTTCGGAGAACTGACCGGTCGAGCTCTCGTTGTCGTTGATGACCGTTGCATCGCCGGACTGCGTATCGACGTTGTCGCTGGTGTTGGAGGCGGTGATCGCGGTCTCGGCTGAGGCCGGGGCGGCCAGCACGAACGAAAGAGCCGATAGGAGCACGACCGTCATCCCCGCCGCCAGGACCCTTGGTCGCATCTCGTTCACAGCATTGACGTATCACAGGGCGACGTCAAGCACTCTCGCCACTCTTGGCAACAAAGCCTTCAGAAAATCAGGTGCTCCGCGTCCGCAGTCCGTGCGCCGTCATGTTCCGATCCGCGGTCAGGAGGGTCAGGTCGTAGACGAGCGCCGTCGCCGCGATGAACCGGTCGGCCGGGTCGCCGTGGGGAAGCTCGATCTCCTCGCTCACGATGGCTACTTCGTGGTTCACCGGCGCCTCCAGCAGGGGAAGCTCGGCCATCGACCTCTCGACCCACCGCCGGACCGGCACGCGCAGATCTATCCTCCCGCGGCGCTGCAGGAGTGCGACCTCCCAGATGGAGATCGGCGACAACCAGAGCGGGTCACGCGGTGCCTCGATCAGCGAGCGAAGCGTTGGGGGCAGGCCGGCGACCCCTCGAAGGTGCCAGAGCCAGATGTGCGTGTCGAGGAGGAAGCCGGTCAACGTCCGGCTTCCCAATCCTCCTCAGAGCCGGACGGGGAGACGATGTCGCCGAGGATCTCGAACGTCGCCTCCATCGACCCGAACGACGTCCGACGACGATCGACGTTCGGCACCGCTGGGATCACCCGGGCGACGGGCTCACCGCGCTTGGTGATGAGCACCGGCTGCCCGGTCCTGCGGACACGCTCGAGGACGGCAAGGCACGTGGCCTTGAACTTCGAGATCGCCATGGTCTCCATGCCGCTACCTTACCATGGTCATGTGACCATGGTCAACTCGCTCAGTGCCAGAAGTGGCGGACCCCGGTGAAGACCATGGCGATGCCGGCGGCGTCGGCGGCGGCGATGACCTCGTCGTCGCGGTTGGATCCGCCGGTCTGGATGATGGCCGTGACGCCGGCGGAGGCCCCCACCTCGACGTTGTCGGCGAAGGGCAGGAGGGCGTCGGAGGCGGCGACCGAGCCCTTCGCCCTGGAACCGGCGCGCCGGATGGCGATCTCGAAGGACTCGACGCGGGACATCTGTCCGGCGCCGACGCCGACGGCCTGGCGGCCGTTGGCCAGGACGATGGAGTTGGACTTCACGCGGGCACAGATGGTCCAGGCGAAGAGGAGGTCGACCCATTCGGATTCGGACGGTTCGCGCTTGGTCACGACGGTCATGGCCGAGCGGTCGTCACGCGCGGGATCGGTCTGTTGGACGAGCAGCCCGCCGGAGATCGACTTGATGTCGATGGGATCTGGGGCCCAGCGCTCGGTCGGCAGGCACATGAGCCGCATGGTTTTCCTTCGCCCTTTCTGGAGCAGCTCGAGTGCGTCCGGCTCAAAGTCCGGTGCGACGACACACTCGAGGAATGCTCCCGTCTTGTAGAAGTCGACCATCTGCTCCGCCACACCGACCGTCACGGGCCGGTTGAGCCCGATGATGCCGCCGAAGGCGGCGCGCGTGTCGCACTCGTAGGCGAGGCGGTAGGCCTCGTCGATGTCGGAGCCGACGGCGGCGCCGCACGGGTTGGTGTGCTTGATGATGCAGGCGGCGGGCTCGCCGAAGGCCGACGCGAGACGGAAGGCGGCGTCGAGGTCGAGATAGTTGATGTAGGACAGCTCCTTTCCCTGGAGCTGCTCGGCGAAGGCGATGCCGCCGGAAGCGCCTTCCAAGCGGTAGGCGGCGGCGGCCTGGTGGGGGTTCTCGCCGTAGCGGAGGTTTTGGATGCGCTGCGCGGCGATGGTGATGCGGTCGGTCAGACCGCCGGGCGAGAACCACGAGGCGATGGCGCCGTCGTAAGCCGAGAGGTGGGCGAAGGCCTTGCCGGCCAGCGCGCGCCGTGTCTCCAGCGTGAGCCCGCCGGCGGCGATCTCCTCGATCACCGTCGCGTAGTCGCCGGCGTCGACCAGCACACCAACGGATGCGAAGTTCTTGGCGGCGGCGCGCACCATCGAGGGCCCGCCGACGTCGATCAGCTCGACGCCGGTCGCATCGAAGGGATAGAGGTTGCACACGACGAGGTCGATGGGCTCGATCGAGTGCTCGCGGATGGTCTCCATGTGCTCGGGCTTGGAGCGGTCGGCCAAGATGCCGCCGTGGAGCTTGGGGTGGAGGGTCTTGACGCGTCCGTCGAGCATCTCGGGGAAGGCGGTCACCTCGGAGACGTCGCGAACCTGGATGCCGGCCTCGCGCAGCGCCGATGCCGTTCCGCCGGACGAGACGATCTCGGCCCCCGCATCCACCAACGCACGGGCAAGGTCGACGAGCCCGGTCTTGTCCCAAACGGACAGAAGCGCACGGCGGACGGGAACCCGGTTCACGTTGTCATCTCGTTCAAGCATCACATCCTTAGTCGCGCCACGCGGAGGCCCGGCACCTTCTCAAAGTGGTTTTCCCCACGGGGGCTCAACAAAACCGTGAAGTCGAGGTGCAACGCTGTAGCGGCAACCTGCAGGTCGTTGGCTGGAATCAGCGTCCCTTGAAGTGTGAGGTCGGCAAACAGTTCGGCCCACCGGTCGGCGATGCTGCGGTCGAACTCGACGACAGGCAAGCGCGAAACGAGAGCTTCGATGCGATCGCGCCGGCGCGCAGCCCGTGCCTTCGTGTCCGCGAGGCGGACGCCCACCTGCAGTTCGCCGTAGACGACGGCCGGGATAACCGCAGGCTCGTCGGCAAGAGCAAGTGCACGAGCGTCCAGATCGGCGCCGGATCGTTCGAGCGCGATCAACGCGCTCGTGTCGACTACGACGCCCACGGATTTCGCGGTGGACGGTCTGCGCGGTGTGCTCGTTCCAGGTCGTCGGCGAAGCCGGGGTCCGGCGGCCCGCTCTCGCGCCAGGCGAGCAAGCCTTCGGCGAGAGTGCTCCCGGATGAGGGCACGGGCGATAGGCGAGCGATGACCTCACCGTTGCGTTCGATCAAGAAGCTGTCGCGCCGGAAGCGGATCTTGCCGAGGATCTCTCCTGCTCGGCGCGCCAGATCGGTGGCCGTTATCCGTAGCTCCATAATGTGTATTTTACGTAATTACGCAACCAGCTGGGCGGGCGGATCCACGAGCTCGGCGGAACGTCTTTTCTACGAGCCCCGGACAAGGATGGCGGCCATCATCCCCCACGTCCCTACCCACAGGGGAACCGTGACGCCGAGGATCCACCGGATCGATCTGTTGGTCGACGCGTGCATCTCACCGCGCACGGCGGCGACCTCGACCCGGACATCGGTGATCTGCCGCTGCAAGGCTGAGCTCGCTCCGGCGATCTCCTGCCGCAGGACCGCAGTTGCTTCGGCTAGGTCATGCTTGCGCACGACGTCTCCCGCGGGCGGAACGATCTCGGCGATCATGCGCGCGGCCACCTCTCCGACCGGGCCCTTGAGGGCCTCGTAAAGCTCCACATGGGACACAGTCATTGTGCACCCGGGCGGTTTAAGGTTGTGGCTTGGGAAACAGGCCGGGCCGCAGACGCACAGTCTTAGCCGTTCTTTCGCTCGCTCTCTCTATCCTGCCCGCGCACGCGCTCGGCGACCACGGCACGATCCTGTGTCCGCAAGGACAGCGCTGCGAGTTCCCCACTCCGAGCGACTGTGCGCAGGGCGACCACACCGGCGTTTGGGACGGCGGACTTCCGCGCGGATCGGTCTGCGTGGGCGCCGGGGGTCATAACGCGCTGTACGTCGGCGGTGAGCCCACCGCGTTGTGCGGCGCCGTCATCATCGGCGACCTCAATGTGGTGGACGGACCGACGACGACCGATTCCAGCGACCCGAACAAGTGCCCGCACGGCGGCTGGGGGGCCGAGGTTCACGATCCCTTCATCTCCAAGCAAGACGGCGTCTTCTACCTCTTCGGCACCGGCCCCGGCCTCCCCATCTGGCGCTCCACCGATCTGCACACGTGGCGTCCGTCCGGCCGTGTCTTCGCGGACAACGTCCCGGCGTGGGCGCCGTCGACCGTGCCCGGCCTGAACTTCCCGTGGGCGCCGGACGTGTCCTTCTTCGCGGGTGAGTGGCACGTGTACTACGCGATCTCCGCTTTCGCGACGAAGAACTCCGCGATCGGAGTAGCGACGAACCCGACGCTCGACCCGCGCGATCCGCGCTACCGGTGGACGGACAACGGCATAGTCGTGCAGTCCGGCGATACCACGGACTACAACGCCATCGATCCCAACGTCGCCTTCGACAAGAAGGGCCGTCCCTGGCTCGACTTCGGGTCGTTCTGGAGCGGCATCAAGCTCGCGCCCATCGATCTGGCCACGGGCAAGCTGTCGAGATCGACTTTGCAACCGTTGGCCTCACGCCTGGTGCCGACGTGGGGGATCGAGGCTCCGTTCGTCGTCCGGCGCGGCGGCTACAACTACCTGTTCGTGTCATTCGACAACTGCTGCCGGGGCTCGGAGAGCACGTACAACGTTCGCGTCGGCCGTTCGGCCAAGTTGGGAGGTCCCTACGTCGACGATGCAGGTGTGCCGATGCTCCTGGGTGGCGGGCGGGTCGTCCTCGAGGCAAGCGGGGACAGACGGGGGCCGGGACACAACGCGGTCCTGCACGACGGCCGCAACTGGTGGCTCGTCTTCCATTACTACGACGCCGCCGACAACGGGACGGCGAAGCTGGGGATCCTGCCCATCGAATGGAACGCCGAGGGCTGGCCCGAGGTGGACTGGTCCGATCTGCGACCTGCGAACTTCGTCGCGCAGAACGAAACCGCCGCCGAAGCGCCTAGGCCCTGAGGCCCGGCGGTAGCGAGCCGGCCCACGGAGGATCTTCGACGTCGCGCTCGATGACGACGCGGCGTCCGTCGATGCGGAAGGAGCCTTCGGCGAAGAGCTTCAGCGCCTTGGGGTACAGCGCGTACTCGAGGAGGTGGATGCGTCGCTCGAGGTCTTCCACCGTCGAGCTGGCGTCGACGTCGAGTGCGCGCTGGTAGACGACGGGCCCGGAGTCGAGGTCCTCGGTCATGAGATGGACGGTGACGCCGGTGACCTTGGCGCCCCAGTTCCAGGCCTCTTCGATGACGTGGGTGCCGGGGAAGGCCGGCAGAAGGCTGGGGTGGACGTTCAGGAGGTTGTCGCGATAGGCGCCGATGAACACGGGAGAGAAGATGCGCATGAAGCCCGAGCCGCAGACGAGGTCGGCCTTGAATGGCTCGAGGGCGTCGAGGAGCTCGTTGTCGTAGGCCTCGCGGGATGCGATCCCCTTGGAAGCCACGACCACACCGTCGACGCCTGCGGCGGCAGCACGCTCGAGGACGCCGGCCTGAGGGCGGTTGGTGGCGACGCAGACGATCTCGGCGTCGGCGTAGCCGGTGGTGCAGGCGTCGTGAAGTGCCTGGAAGTTGGTCCCTCGACCGGAGGCGAGCACGGCAACTCGGAGCATGGGAGCCGAGCGTAACAACCGGTACCGATGACGTTGGAGCGGCTACGCGCTCCTCAGAAGGATCGCGGCCATCATCCCCCAGGTCCCGATCCACAGCGGGATCGTGACGCCGAGGATCCACTGGATCGTCCTGGTGTTCGACGCGCGTACCTCCACCCTGACATCGGCGATCTCCCGCGAGAGGGTCGCTACCGCTTCCGCGGCGCGCACCATCGAGGGCCCGCCGACGTCGATCAGCTCGACGCCGGTCGCATCGAAGGGATAGAGGTTGCACACGACGAGGTCGATGGGCTCGATCGAGTGCTCGCGGATGGTCTCCATGTGCTCGGGCTTGGAGCGGTCGGCCAAGATGCCGCCGTGGAGCTTGGGGTGGAGGGTCTTGACGCGTCCGTCGAGCATCTCGGGGAAGGCGGTCACCTCGGAGACGTCGCGAACCTGGATGCCGGCCTCGCGCAGCGCCGATGCCGTTCCGCCGGACGAGACGATCTCGGCCCCCGCATCCACCAACGCACGGGCAAGGTCGACGAGCCCGGTCTTGTCCCAAACGGACAGAAGCGCACGGCGGACGGGAACCCGGTTCACGTTGTCATCTCGTTCAAGCATCACATCCTTAGTCGCGCCACGCGGAGGCCCGGCACCTTCTCAAAGTGGTTTTCCCCACGGGGGCTCAACAAAACCGTGAAGTCGAAGTGCAACGCCGTAGCGGCCACCTGTAGGTCGTTGGCTGGAATCAGCGTCCCTTGAAGTGTGAGTTCGGCAAACAGCTCGGCCCACCGGTCGGCGATACTGCGGTCGAACTCCACGACCCGGCGCGGTCGTATCCGATCTCCACGTCGCCCACCTCGAGCTTCACGACGGTCAGGGTATAGGACGCTCAGACCAAGTCGATAGCGTCCAACAAACTCGCCAGGTTGCGTCGGTTGTCGACGCCCAGCTTGCGGCACGCGCGTAACACGAATGACTCGACGGTACGCACAGAGATCACGAGCTGCTCCGCTACCTCCGCATTGGACAGCCCGCGTGCGACGAGGGCCACGACCTCGCGCTCGCGCGGGGTCAAGGTGGCGACCTCTGTTCGAAGCTGGAGCGGTGGGGTCTTGGCTCCCTGGCAGCGTCCCGAATGCAGCGAGCACAGGACGGCGGCCCGCCGGGCCGAGTCCTTCTTCCCCCGCTGCCTGAAGGACTGCGACGCGATCGCAGCGGCCTCGGCTGCGAACAGATCCGCGCCAAGATCGGCGAAGCGTCCGACGACCAACAGTTGCTCGTCGGGATCGTCGGCAACAAGCGAACGAGCATGCGTCGCGCACGCTTCGTACAAAGCGTTCTCGGATCTTTCCGCAAGAGAGGTCAGCTGATCCGCGCAGGCAAGCGGTTCCGCTCCCAGTCGCAACGCGCTGTAGGTCGCTTCGCTGGCTCCGGCGACGTCCTCACCGGCTTCATCCGCCACTTTCAGCAAGCGCCGACGAGCATCGGCGACGCGTCCTCGCGCGTACTCTTCCCATGCCTGCGCTCGATGCAGCTCGACGGTCAGCCTCATGTTGTTGGGACGTTCACGGAGCAGCACCTCGGCGTGGTGCACATGGTCGGCGGCAGCGGTTGCGTCGCCGCGCAGGCTGTGCGCGCGAGAGAGATAGGTGTGTGCGAGTCCGAGAGCCGTCCGCTCCGCGCCGTAGAGCATCCCGTCGACGGCCTCTCGCAAGGCGTCGACGGCGTCCTGGACGTGGCCTCGAAGCAACGCCAGACGGCCCAGCACCATCTGGATGGAAGCCGCGATCGATTCGTCCCCTTGCTTCTGCGCGTCCTGATGCGCCGCCCCGAGCCGCGCGGTCACACCGTCGACGTCGCGGGTTGCTTCGATCCGCACGAAGGCGTCGACCATGTGCGTCGCCCACCACGTGCCGATGCCGCCGGAGGAGACGATGTCGGCCAGCCGCTTGACCTCGGGCTCGAGCGCCTCACAACGCTCGGTCAATCCGAGCCTCGCCAACGCGAGCCCGAAAACGACGAGCAGCTCGAGACGGATCATCGGGTTGATCTCCTCCGCTGCAACGAAAGGTTCCAACACTTCGCGGCACGCCGTAGGGCGGCCGAGCTCCAGGAGGATCCAACCTCTGACCATCGCCAGGAAGGCGGCCCAGTCCTTTTCGTCATGCCACCGGCTCGAGCGATCGAGAAGCGCCAGTGAGAGGTCGTTCTGCGTGCCTCCCCAATGCAAGGCGAACGCGCGCGCTCGCACGTATGAGATGGCGACGTCCATACCCGACCGCGCGGCCTCATCTTCGTGGGGAGCCAGGATCGCCTCGACCTCGGGCCCGCGGTTGACGGCGATCCTTCCCATCGCGCTCGCCATCGCCGAGGCGAAACTCGGCCCGGCCGCGTCCGCGAGCCGGATCGCCAGCGATGCGTCGTCGGGCCCCCACCCCGTCCCGGGCACACCGGACGACGCCCGCAGCGCTTCGTAGCTGGCTTGCACGAACAGATCGTGATCTACGCCGGCGGACTCCAGCGTCCAGGTAGCGGCGCGAACTATTTGATCCCCCTTGAGGTCACCGCGATCGCGCATCACCCGAGCCAGCTCGCGCCGATGGCCGTGCGCCACCGAGCCGGGCATCACCTCGGCGATCACCTCTCCATACAAAGGGTGGGTGATCTCTATCTCGACGGGCCCGCGCTGGTCGGTTACCCGCGCGAACCCCGACCTCTCGAGCTCCTCGATCGCCGCGGCAGCGGCTACGTCGCCGAACAGATCGACGTCGATCGGGGCGCTCAGTGCCAGCAGCTCGACGGCGCGGCGCGCCTGCGGCGACAAGCCGTTCGTCCTCGCCTCGATCAGATCGCGAAGGCGCAACATCACCGGCCGCGTGCCCGTCCACTGCCAGCGCCCCTCGATCACCGCCAGTGCCTGAGAACCGACGGCATCCCGCAGGAGCTCGGAGACGTAGAGCGGATTGCCCTCCGTCAGCTCGAAGACCTTGGACACGACGGAGGTATGGCATTCCGACCCCAAGAGGACCTCGATGAGCGTGCGCACGTCGGCGCGGGCGAGCGGTTGTATGTCGATCCGCTCGACCTTTCCGTCCTTCCATAAGGAAGCGATGGCATCGGGTACGGGCTCGTGGCTGCGGATCGTCATGATCAAACAGGCCGACCCTGTGCGCACAAGGGCCAGCGCGAGCGCCGCAGACGCGTCGTCGAGCAGGTGTGCATCGTCAACGGACAGCGTCGGAGGCTGTTCTGGGAACCGCTCGCGCAAGGACGCTATGAAGGACGGGATCTCCGGACGCCCGGCGATGTCGGCCGATGCGAGCAGATGAGAGAAGGCCCCGAAGGGCAAGGTACGGGCCGACGACGTCGCCAGCACGCGCTCCACAGGCCCGTGGATCGCGGACGCGACCTCGGCGGCCAGGCGAGACTTACCGACGCCGGCCATCCCGGCGATGACACAGCCGCCCCCGGCCAACGCATCCCTCGCCGTCGCCAGTTCCTCCTCGCGCCCAACGAGGGGGACGTCGCCTGAGAACGGGATCGGATGCAGATGATCCTCAGGCACTCTTGAACATCTTAGGCGCGTAGGTGTCGATTGCCGTAGTCGGCTACGGACGACGGCCCGGCGCATCTCTTCTACGTTTCGCCTTGATCGATGGAACGCGACAAGGCCTTGGGTGAGCTGCCAACCGCCTACGCCGTGGCGATTCGCATGCGCGAAGGCGGTACGCCCGACGCCGAGATAGCAAAGGTCCTCGACGTGCCCGTTGAATCGGTCGGACGGCTCGTCCAGATCGGGGAGCAGAAGCTACGGGCGCTGCTGCACGACGAACACCGGCAAGTGCAGTAGTCGATTACGGACGACTTCCGAACGGGTCCCGCATACGGTCGGCAAGAGAAGCGGGGCGACCATGGATGGCGTCACGGTTCAAAGCCGCCGCGCGGGCCTGGCTACTGCGAGAGGGTTGCGGAAGGCTGCTCCAAAGGACGGATAGGGGGCGAGCATGGGCAAGGGCGCAGGGAGACAACGCAGAGGGTTCGCTCTTAAGCGACTGATCGGATCGGTGGCCGTCCTGGCCCTGGCCTGTGGCGGCCTGGTGGCCGCGGCTCCTGCGGCCCACGCCGCCAACTTCACCGTCAACGACGCGGGCGACGGCGATACCGGTGGATGTGACGGGGAAAGCTGCACCCTGCGCGAGGCGGTCGAGGCAGCCGAGACCAACTCAGAGCCCGACAACATCGAGATCGCCTCAGGCATCAACCCCGCCCTCACCCAGGCCTTATCCATCACCATCACCACGCAGGTGACCATCACCGGCCAAGGGGCCGCCACCACCACCATCGATGGGGGTGACAACCAGCGGATCTTCGTGATCACCGAGGACGGCAACCTCACCATCGAAGACGTCGCCCTCACCGGGGGCCTGGCCCCCGACGGCACTTTTGGCGGCGGCGTCGGCGGCGGCGGCGGCGGCGTCTTCAACTCGGGCACGCTCCACATCACCTCCTCCACCCTGTCCGGCAACAGCGCGGGGAACGGCGG
>JBBDRJ010000012.1:74372-325199 GCA_040905525.1 Actinomycetota bacterium | reverse complement strand
GGCGTAAAGCTTCAACCGAACACGTTTCGTAGAGCGTCAGGTGAAACTAAACAGGGGCGCTGCCTGCTTGTATCCCGGCAGAGCCTGCACAGCTGGTTTAGGCGCTATTAGCTGGGGCGGCTTGGACGGTTTGGCCGCGCCGGCTCGTGCATCAACTTGGGGTCTTGCCGTTCTTCGCCCGCACGGTCTTTGCCGTCTCGGGAGGCTGCATCTGGACGCCTCACGTGACGTGGGGTTCTTGTTGATCGCCCCGTACGCGGCGTAGACCGCCTTCTGCTCGTCCTCCGACAGCTTCTCCCACGCCTTCATCCCCGGGAGCGGGGTGGTTCCTCCTTTCGGGATCGTCGCCGGAATCGACAACTTCGCGCCCCCGGACTCGCCTCAACGGACGATCCGCAATAACTCTCGTTTACTCACTTGTTCTTTCGCACCACTAGTTATCTATACACAACACGAGTAACGTAAGACACGGGGAGGAGAGGCCTCAAGCCCTTCTGGGTTGGTGCCGATGATGGCTAATGTGCAGGTCACTGCTCGCGTTTCCTCGGTTGTCCATCTGACGAGCAACGCGAACCCCGCAAGCTTCGTCCGAAGGCCGGCGTGATGAAGACGAGGAAGACGATCGTCGTCGTCGAGGACAACACACCGACCCGCACGATGGTCACGCTCATCCTCAAGGAATCGGGCTACATGGTCCATGCCGCCTCGACGGGTCCGGTCGGCGTGCAAATGATCGTGAAGCAAAAACCCGACCTCGTCCTCTTGGACTTGGACATGCGGGAGATGAACGGCTTCGACGTCCTGAACGTCGTGCGCAGCGACCAAGAGACGAAAGACACAATTGTCGTCGCGTTCACCGCGTTCGCCGTTGTCGGCGAGCGCAAGCGCATCCTCGCGGCGGGATTCGACGGCTACATCCCCAAGCCAATCGAGCCGGAGACGTTCATCAAGGAGATCGAGGCTTACGCGACCGGAGGCCGAGCGACAGCGTAAGGAGACGAGCCAAGGAAGAGGTGTGCGGAGTACCGATGTCCGCGCCGCAACAGGCATTTGCTGAGAGAGAAGGCGTTGTGGAGAGTGCTGTGGGGAGGGACGGAGGCTGGCTTCCTAGGGCCAGGCGCTTCCGTTCGCGCAAGGACCGCGCGAACGCATCCGACTTGGGTTGGATGAAGAACCACGCAGCCGTAGCTACGGCGGGCGTGGCCGCGGTGGCACTCCTCGCTCTCGCGGTCATCGTCGTCGCCGCACCCTGGGCGGCCAAGCGGCCGCCGACCGACGGAAGTGCACTCGATCTCAGCGCTACCGACGCCTCGCCGTTCCCGGCGCCGCGTTTCAGAACCGGCCTGAACACTGCTTCTCCATCGAGCGGCCCGTCGGATCCGCTATTGACTACCCCCAGGAGCGAGGAGGCTCCCGTGCTGGAGCCCACAACGGCGCCGACGGCGAGCCCGGCTCATCTCGTAGCGGACATGCGAGTGAGCAGCACCGAAGTGGCGACAGGGTCGACGCTCGTCTATCAGGTTGTCGTCACCAACGACGGGGGGCGCAGCTACAAGGGCGCCTTCACCGTGAATCAACACACTCCGGCGGGGACCCTCATGTGCACAGACCTCGCCGGCCTCGACGCATGCATAGCCCCGGGCGACCACGACGGCACGTCGAAGGATCCGGACGCGCCGCATCTGAATCCGACCGGCACGACCAAGGTCGCTTCTGTGAATCCGAACCAAACCATTGTGCTCACCACGCTCCGCGTGCTGGTCGTCACCCCGGTGGAGGGGTCCGTACTGCGCAACCACGCTCACGTCGAAGGGGTAGGGGTCGGGGAATCGTCGTCTACGGTGATCCCGAAGGATTCGCATGTGACCGGACTGTCCCTCGGCTCGGGGATCGAAGCTCCGACGGTCAGGGTGACGAGATGATCGGAAGCGTCCGAGCCTGGCTGCGCAATCTTCCACTGGCAGCAAAGATGGCCGTGCCGCCCATCGTCATCATCGTCATCTTCGCGCCGCCGGTCTTCGTGATCATCCAAGACCTGACGGAAGACGCCGAGTCTCAGATCCTCTCGCTCCTCGTCCACCGTTCCGACCGCGCGCAGTCCGAGCTCCGGGACCGTGGGTTCTACCTGTACGAAACCGTTGACTACGCGTCCGCGATCGATGAGTTGGGGCCGGCCGTCGAACTTGGCGAGACAAGCAGCGTCCGAGCGGCACTGACGTCTGTCCTGTCTCTCAAGGGAAGAACCGACATCCTTGCCGCGATCGGCCTCGATGGAACGGCCGTGTCCCAGTTTGCCCGTCCGACCGATCAAGGAGATGCGGCTGCATCCGGGTGGACGACTTCGCAGGGCGCAACCTGGGAAGACCAAGTGCTCGTTACGTCAGCGATGTCCGGTGACCCGCCCACCGGCACCGATGCCCGCGCGTCCGGTCTCATCGTCCTCCAGGACCGATCACGATATCTAGCGACCGTGAAGCCGGTCCGCAATGGCGACACGATCGCGGGCGCAGTCCTTGCAGGCATCGAGCTCGAACACCTCGAGGAGTCTCTGCGCGGTGCGGTGGCCGGTCCTGTCGCGCTGTACGACACGACCGGCCGCCTTGCGTTCGCAGACGGTGGCGTCCCGAAAGCGACTCCACCGCCGTCGGGGCCCGGCCTGCGCCGCAACGAGATCGGCGGCCGAGATTCGTCCACCCTCTTCGTCCCGGCCGACATGAACGGAAGCCAGATCGGCTCCATCGCCGTGAGCGAAGACCGACACAAGGTCTTCGCGGTCGCTCGGTCCGCCACCCGTGGCCTCGAGATCTTCTTCGGCCTCGCGATCCTCGCGGGCCTCGCTCTTCTCTATTTCCTAACGCGCTTTTTGCTCGTCCAGATCCGCGAATTGCTCCGGACCAATCAAGACATGCGGGAAGGCGATCTGTCCGCTCGTGCCGAAGTGCTGAGCAAGGACGACCTCGGCCGCGTCGCTGAGGGTCTGAACGCCACCGCAGCCGAACTTCAGACCATGCACACGAATCTCGAATCTCGCGTCGCACAGCGCACGCGCCATCTGCGAGCGGCGAGGGAAGAGGCGCGAAGAGCGAACGAGGCGAAGGCGCGCTTCATGGCCAACATGAGCCACGAGATCAGGACTCCGATGAACGCCGTGATCGGCATGACCAGCTTGCTCTTTGACACGAAGCTCAACGTCGAGCAGAAGGACTACGTCGAGACGATCAGGTCATCGGGAGACCATCTCATGACGATCATCAACGACCTCCTCGACTTCTCCAAGATCGAAGCCGACCGCCTAGACCTGGAGACCATCGAATTCGACCCCCGAGCATGCGTAGAGGAAGTACTAGACCTTGTGGCCCTCAAGGCGTCCGAGCGTGACGACCTCGAGCTCGCCTACTCGATCGATGAAAACGTGCCTCGTGCCGTGCGTGGCGATCCTGGCCGAGTGCGGCAGGTACTGCTCAACCTGATATCCAACGCCGTTAAGTTCACGAACGCCGGCGAGGTTGTCGTGCAGATGAGAGCGCAGAAACAGCGCGGCAGCAAAATACGGCTGTCGTGCGCCGTTCGAGACACCGGGATCGGCATCCCAAAGGAGCAACTCGAAAAGTTGTTCGGGGCGTTCAACCAGCTCGACGCGAGCATCTCTCGTGTGTACGGCGGTTCTGGTCTTGGCTTGGCCATAAGCAAACGACTGGTCGAGCTGATGGGCGGAAAGATCGAGGTTGAATCCTCGCCGGGCGAGGGATCGACGTTCTCCTTCACGATCGCGGTCGAGGAGGAAAAGCAGCCGAGTCCACCGACGGACCTCAACGGAGAGTCTTGGACGGGGAAGAGGGTTCTCGTCGTTGACGACAACAAGACGGCTCGTTCGATCACTGCCGGCTACCTCAAGCGCTGGGGGATGAAGGTCGTGACCGCCTCGAGCGGGGCATCGGCGCTTCGCATCCTCACCGGACCGCGAGCCGGATTCGCGCTCGCCGTCGTCGACCATCGGATGCCAAGGATGAGCGGCTCAGAGTTTGCTGCCGCGGCTCGATCCGCCGGATGCGATCTCCCGATCATCCTGCTCTCCTCTCTCGACGCCAAGCACGAGAAACCTGCTGTGTTCGCCGTCGTACGAAAGCCGCTCAAGCCTTCGGTGCTACACGATGCGGTAGCCACTGCGATCCTTGGGAGGAGCCGCTCCGTCATAAATGAGCGTTCACACGCGTTCGATGCGCGGATGGGATCGAAGCACCCGTTGCGCATCCTCGTCGCCGAGGACAACGCGGTCAACCAAAAGGTCGCGCAAGCGATGCTGGCGAAGCTCGGGTACTCAGTGGATCTGGCGTCGGACGGTGCTGAGGCGGTCCAGGCGGTCCGGCGTCAGCGCTACGACCTCGTCCTCATGGACATCCAGATGCCGAGGGTCGACGGATTGCAAGCAACGCGACGGATCTCTTCCCATTTTCGCAACGGCATGCGGCCATGGATCGTGGCGATGACGGCAACGGCCACCGCCGACGACCGCCGGCGGTGCAAGAAGGCCGGAATGGACGATTACATTCCGAAGCCGGTGACACGCGCGAAGCTCGTTGATGCGCTGATGAAATGTGTGAAGGAATCGAATTCGGCCTCTCATCAGGAAGGAGGATGAGACATGGAAGTTCTTGATCGAGGTGTTCTTCAGCGCCTTCGAAGAAACGTCGGAGACGAAGTGTTCCTTGATCTCGCGAAGCAAGTTGTAGATGACTTGGCGCGGCTTCGCAAAGAAATCGTCGATTCCCTCGACCGTGATGATTTCGAGAGTGTCCGGCACGCCATGCACGAACTCAAAGGACTGGCCGGTCTCTTCGGGGCCAGCGTGCTGGCGCGCTCCTGCTCCGACCTGATGAGCTTGAGCGCTTCCCCTAAGGAAGTGAGGCGGAAAAGGTTCGCCAAGACGCTTGCTCTTTGCTCGTCCACGCGACACTTCATCGAGGACGAGGTCCTCAAATCGGCCTAGGGGTGACCGCTCGGCGCTCTACGGGCCTTCAAGATCAGGCCCGGCCCAGGGCGCATCTCGATCCCGCCTGACACGGACGGCTCCCGGTACTTATGTCGAGCTATGCTTCTTTCCGCTGGCTTATCTGCCAACCTCTCTCCCCCGAGTCGACAGCTTTCGCACGTGGAACGCAGGTACTAGGCAAATACGATTGATTCAGTCGACTTAGGCGGGAGACCCTCTTGAAGCTGATCGGTGGCAGTCAGCGCACCGCGGCGGCCGGGTTGCTCATGGTTCTTGCTCTGATCGCCGCCGGGTGCGGCACACGCCTGGACGAAGACGACGTCCGCGCCGCTCAGGCCCGGACGAGTGAGCAGACCTTCGATCGCACCGGGCGTGCCACCGGGGGTGGGACCGCCGAGACGACCACCGACGGCTCGTCAACCGGTCCGGGCAACGATGCACCGGCGCCTGCGAACCTAGCGTCCGGCGACCGCACGGGCATCAGCGGCGAGACGATCAAGGTGGGTGGGATCTTCCCTCTGTCCGGCGGCCTTTCCGCCCTCGGCCGACCGGTCGAGCAAGCGGCCCGCGCCTACTTCCGTCACGTCAACGACACGGGCGGCGTGAACGGCAAGAAGATCGACTTCATCGCCGAGGACGACGCCGCAGACCCCAACCGCACGCGCAGCGCGGCCGAGAAGCTCGTCAATCAGGACAAGGTCTTCGTAATGGGCCCGTCCTTCACACCGTTCTCGCCCGATCTCGTCGGATTCCTCGAGAACCGGGGCGTGCCGTTCATCGGCTTCGATGGCAACACCGTCGACGGCTTCAAGTCGGCGTCGACCATCAGCCTCGGCGCCTCGATCCCGCCGCACGCCGAAGTCCTGGTCCCCTACTGGTACAACCGGACGAAGGCAACGCGCGTCGGCGTCGTCTACCTCGACGTCCCCCCGGCTCGTGAGTACCTGGAGCACACGCGCGACGTGATCTGCCCGCAGATCGGTTGCCAGGTCGTCACCGCGCAGCCCATCCAGTTCACGACAACCGACTACGTCTCGATCCTGCTCGCCATGCAATCCGCCAACGTCAACGGGATATTCATCGTCACCGACCCGGCCTCGGCGGTGAAGCTGCTCATCCAAGCGCGGACTCTGAACTACACGCCGTCACCCGGTGGCTACCTCGGTCAGCACGGCATCTATCTCGACCTGGTCCCAGAGAGCTGCGGCTCGTTTTGCAACGGCATCCTCGCCCCGACGAGCCTGTTCCCTCCGACCGTTCCCAATGCGGCAACCAACGAGATGCGCAAGGTCGTCGGGACGTACTACCAAGACGTCGAGTACGGGTACTTCACCGAGCTCGGCTACGCCTCGGCCCGGTTGCTGGTCGACCTGATCAAACGTGGCGGCGCCGGCGTGGATCGCGCTGGCCTGCTCGCTACGGCGCGTGCCCAGACCTCATACGACACGGGTGGATTCACCAACCCCGAACGACCGCTCGACCTGACGCCGGGTGTCGAGCATCCACGCGACATGATCATCGTGCGCATGCAGGGCTCCAAGTGGGTGCAGGACTCCGGCTGGTTGCCCTCCAGCACCAACTGACGTGGACGCGCAAACACTGTTCGAGGCCATAGTGCGGGGCGCCGTCACCGGGCTGGGCTCCGGTCTTCTCGCCGTCGCACTCGTCATCACGTTCCGGACGACGCGTGTGCTCAACTTCGCTCTCGGCGGGATCGCATCCGTAGCCGCATTCACTATGTCAACGCTGTGGGGTGCCGGTGACGTGCCGCTGGTTCCGGCACTCCTCATCGTTCTCGCTCTCGGCGGAGCCTTGGGCTTGGCCGGCGAGCGCGCACTGCGGCCGCTGGCCGGTGCTTCGGTCGTCGTCAAAGCCGTCGCGGCGCTCGGATTGCTTCTGGTGACCCAAGCCGCGATCGCGCTCATCTGGGGGCCGGGCGAGCGCTTCCTTCCTCTGCTTCTGCGCAGAAGCGTCGGGTCGGGGGGCTTGCGCCTTGGTCACCAACAGCTGCTCGCGGCCGGCGCCGCTTTGTTCATCGGTGCCGCCATCATCTTGTGGACGGCCCGCACGCGAACGGGAACCGCCACCCTCGCGCTGGCCGAGGACGTCGACGCCGCCCGATTGCTCGGAATTCGCACCGGCCGGGTCTCGGCCCTCGTGTGGACGATCGCTGGAGTCGTCGCCGCGCTCGCGGGTGTCCTGCTTTCCGGTCTGACGGTCGTGAACACAACAGAGATGACGCTGGCTCTCGTGGCCGCGCTGGCGGCTGCGCTGCTAGCCGGGTTCGAGTCGGTGCCGCTGGCGGTTGGTGCCTCGGCCGGCGTCGGGGCCGTAACGGCAGCGGCAGCTTCGTTCCCCGAGCTCGCGCAGATCTCCGGTTTCGTCGAGTCGGTCGGATTCCTCGCCGTGATCATCGTCGTGCTCATCATCCGTCCGCGTCAGATCGCCGGCTCCATGGAGCGTGCATGAGCCAGCGGCTGCTGGTTCGCGCCTCCGATACGTCTTGGGTTAGCCGCGCGTTCTTCGCGGCCGCAGTGGTGTCGGCTGCGCTTCCACTCATCGGTGAATACCCCGCGCTTGTTGGCACGCTCGGTGTCGTGTTCGGTCTGGTTGCGCTCGGCTTCGTCGTCCTGACCGGGTGGGCGGGCCAGCTCTCGCTCGGCCAGGTCGTTCCCTACGGACTCGGTGGTTACGCGACGGCTGCCCTCGCCGAGCACGCGGGGATCCCGATGGCCCTGGCCATCCCGTTGGCCGCGATCGCCGTCATACCCGCTGCGGCCCTCGTGGGTTTTGCCGCCGAGCGACTCCGCGGCCTCGATCTCGCCATCGGTACCTTCGCGCTCGCCTTGGCGTGCCAGTTCCTCGTGTTCGGATCATTGACCCGCGCTCTCGTCGACGACACGAGCGGCATCGCCTCGATCGTGCAGGTGACCAGACCGGCCATCGGTTCCTTCGACCTCGACACGAACCGCCGCTTCTACCTGTATGCACTCGCCCTCGGTCTGATCGCGTACGTCGCCGTCGCGGTACTGGGACGCGCCGCCACCGGGCGCGAGCTGTTGGCCGTCGGCGACGACCCGACAAGAGCCGGCGTTGCCGGGATCCCCGTCGGTCGCATGCGATTGCTCGCGTTCGTCGTCGCCGGATCTCTGGCCGCTCTCGCCGGCGGGATCCTGGCCGCTGCCCGCGAAGCCGTTACGCCGGAAACCTTCACGGCGTTCGAATCGCTCAACCTGCTGGCGATCGCCGTAGTCGGCGGATTGGCTTCCGTGCGCGGAGCGCTCGTTGCCGGCGCATTCGGAGCCGTGCTTCCCGAGCTCGCGCGCGTCGATCCGTTCCGTTTCCTACAGGGACGGCTGACCCTTGTGTACGGCCTGTCCCTGCTCGCCGTCCTGGCGGCTCGCCGCGGCGGATTGACGGCTCTACTCGGCCTAGACAAGCGTCCGGCACCGGACCTGCACGGCGATCCCGGCGCAGTGCGTGCACGATCCACCGCCGACAGGCAGGCCTTGCTCCGCGTCGTGGGACTGAACGTCGATTACGGCGCAACACGAGCCGTCGACAACGTGACCTTGCGCGTTGCTCCGGGCGAAGCCGTTGCCCTGGTTGGCCCCAACGGCGCGGGCAAGTCGAGCGTGTTCGACGTAGTCAGTGGTCTTCTCACACCGAGCGAAGGAAGTGTGTTCTTCGACGGGACGGACATCACGCATCACCGGCCCGAGCAGAGGGCTGCGCTCGGTCTGGGCCGAACGTTCCAAGCCGCTCGCGTGTTCTCTTCCCTGACGGTCGCGGAGAATCTCCTCGTGTCCGCGCACCTGGCGGGCTACGATGCCGCGCGTGCCGTCGCCGGCGACCTGCTGGACCGGCTCGGCCTGCGCGACGGCGAAACGGAGCTCCCGTCCGAACTCCCCTTCGGATCGCTGCGACTTCTCGAGGTCGGACTTGCGCTGGCCGGACGTCCGCGCCTGCTCTTGTTGGACGAACCCGCCGCCGGACTCGACACCGCCGACCTCGATCGACTGGCCGGAGTACTCGACGAGCTCCGTGACGCCGACGACGTCTCCGTTCTCCTGGTCGATCACGACCTGGCGTTCGTCGGGCGGGTGGCCGAGCGCGTCGTTGTGATGGACCAGGGCCGCGTGATCGCCGACGGAACACCTCGCTCTGTCGCCTCCGACAAGGACGTCATCGAGGCTTTCCTCGGGACGGCCGCTCCGGAGCTGCGAAGGAGCACGCGCAAACGAGCTGCTAAGCGCAAGCCGAGACGACGGGAGCTGACTCGTGCTGCGCGCTGAGGACATCGAAGTTCGCTACGGAGCCGTCGCCGCGGTTCGTGGCGTATCCCTCCAAGTCGGCGACGGCGAAGTCGTCGCTCTTCTCGGCCCCAACGGTGCGGGAAAAACGAGCCTGCTGCGCGCCGTATCCGGCCTCGTGCGTCATTCGGGCCGAGTGAGCGTCGACGACGTCGCGTACCAGAAACCCGATCGGGCGTTCGGCAGTGGGATCGTGCACGTTCCTCAGGGCCGCGGCCTGTTCCGTCGACTTTCCGTCGCCCAAAATATCTCCTTGGGCGCCGCAGGCAAGCGTGTAGGGTCGGTCGCTCTCGCCGTACAACGGATCCCCGAGCTCGAGACCTGGTGGCGACGTCGAGTTGGATCCCTTTCCGGTGGAGAGCAGGTCCTGGTCGCATTGGGACGCCTCATCGCGGGTCGCCCGCGATTCGCGCTGGTGGACGAGCTCTCTTTAGGTCTCGCTCCCATCGCGCGCGATCGCGTCGACGATGAGCTGCGACGTCTGCGCGCCGATGGTGTCGGAATTGTCGTCGTCGACCAGCACGCGCCGCGCGCGCTAGATCTGGCCGACCGGGTCATCGTCCTCGAACGTGGCTCGGTTGTGATCTCCAGTCGCGCCGACAAGGTGAGCTCCGACCGCATCGCCGGTCTCGCAACCGGAGTGAGTCGATGAAGTGGCTGATGCGACTTCTCGGACCGGTGGGGATCGTCGTGCTGGCCCTTGGCCCGGGCGCCGCCGTTTCAGCCGCCGCCGTCGCCGTCCCCGATGTCTACGAATCAACCGCCATCGCCGGTGGCATCCACGGCGAGGTATCGGTGCCGGCCTTCTTTGAGGCCTTCGGACCGTACTCCCGGTCGGAGGCGTCCAACGGCTCGTCCCACAGCTACCACGCACCGATGTATCTCGGTTTCTTCCTAACGGCTGCCATCGAACAGTTCGGTTTCCCGCCGTTGCCCGGAACCTCGGAGACGCTCTATCCGCAGGGGCCGACGGAAGCCGGGACCCTTGAGACGCCCGTCGATGCCAACGGGTTCGAATCGTCGGGCAAGAGCACCGAGAACGGTGCCTCCGGACGATCCGTCATCGCACGCGGCGCGTTCGCTCCGGTCTTCGATCTCGGACTGGGCAAAGCATCCTCTTCTGTGCTGGCCGACGCGAACGGCGTCACGGCCAAGTCTTCGATCCTTCTGGAGGACGTCGAGCTCGCCGGCGGACTGGTCTCCTTCGACCAGATCACGGGTTCGGCTTCGTCGCGCGCCACCGGTGTGGCGGGCGAGTCCACGACGGACGGAGCGATCGCGCTCAGCGGCTTGCGCGTTGCCGGGCTCCCGATCGACTTCCCCGTCGAAAGCCTTCCCATCGGGGCGCTCATCCCTCTCGGCCCGATCACGATCGAGCGACTGCCTGATCAGCGCACGATCAGCGCCGACGGAACGATCGCCGACATACACATCGGCGGCATCCGTGTGACGGTCGCCGAGCCCGCGGCCGAGTTCGCCTTCAGCGTCACGATCGGAGACCTCGTTGCGCGCGCGCGCGTCGTCGATCTCCCCGACTTCGAGGCTGTCGCGCCCGCCGGCGACACGCCTCCCCTTGTCGGTTCCACCGACGTGGAGCCTTCGACCACCACTCGGACCACGCCGGGCATATCCGCGGAGACTCTCATCACGCGAACCGTTGTCACGAAGACGCCCGTGCGCGGTGGCGATTGGATCGCCGTCGCGGCGCTCGCAGCTTTGGCAGCACCGTTCTTGTTGATCATCCGTCGAGCTTTCAGAGCAGCCGTCCGGCCATAGGGAGGAAGCATGGAAAAGGTGACCGAGTTCATACGTTCCGTTGATCGTCGACAAGCCCTCGCGTGGTTGCTCATCGCCGCGGGCGCCGTCGCCGGGCTCATCGGCTGGATCGGAGTAAGCGGCCGCGACATAGAAGCGCTCCAGCTACCGTTCCTCGCGAGCGGAGCCGTCGGCGCTCTCGTGCTGACTGCCGTAGGCGCGGCCCTGCTCATCTCCTCCGACGTTCGCGCGGACCGCGAGCGGGCCGGACGCTTGGAGGCCGAGGTGCTCGAGCTACAGGACTTGGTCCGCCAGCTATCGGACAGGCTCGAAGGACGGCCGGCCTCGTCTCGCAGGCGGCGGCGCGCGGGCTCCAGTGTTGGGTAGCTTCGCTCCATGGCGAGCTGGCAGGACGTGAGTGCAGCCGCGCCCGAGCTGGCAGCGGTCGTTCAGGAGCGCTTCGACGCGCACAAGCACAAGGTGATGGCGACGCTGCGCAAGGACGGGTCGCCGCGCATCAGCGGCATAGAGGCGTCCTTCGACGACGGCGAGCTCTGGCTCGGCGGGATGTGGAAGTCGCTGAAGTTCATCGATCTCCAGCGCGATCCTCGCATGGCCCTTCATTGCGCGCCGGTCGATCCCGAGACCAGCTCGAGCGCAGGTGACCTCGTCGACGTGAAGGTCGCCGGAAACGCTGTGATGGTCGACCCCAAGTCCGTCGCGAGGTTCGCTGAGACCGATCCGGAGTCGATGCATCTGGCCAAGGTCGACGTCGCCGAGGTCGTTTCGATCCGGATCGGCGACCCCGCCGATCATCTGGTCATCGACAGCTGGAACCCGGATCGCGGGTTCCGGAGCGTCAAGCGCTATTGAGCGCCGAGCCCTCCAGCCACGCCCGCGCTTCTGGATCGAGGGCACGTTCTGCGGCTTGCTCGTACAGATCGAGCTCGGATTCGCTGAGCGCTTCCCGCCAGCGGTTGTTCGTTCCCTTGTTGACGAACGTTTGCGATCCGCCTTCGAACGCGAAGTTCGTCTCGGGGAGCAGCCGGTCGGCGTCGGCTTTCATCGACTCGAAGGACGCCGCCCGCACGAGGTCCGGCCACTTCTCTTCGGCAACGTCTATATCGACGAACTTCGCCACGTACCTCATCTGACCCTCGAGGTCGCGTTTCAGGTCGTTGTAGTGGACGAGGAGAACGTTGGGAAGATCGCGGTATCGCCAGAAGGACATCAGGTGGTAATGGTGCGACCAGAACGGGTAGCCGTCGGTCTCCCAGTCGAATGACGCGCGCGTCATGTAGTCGCGCCACAAGACATGGATGTCGTCGGGCGCCTTCGGGCACGGACCACCGACCGGATCACCCATCGCCAGCGCCTGCAAAGTGAGCTCGGTGTAGGAACCGTAGTGATTGGCCAGCGACATGAACACGTCCCGCGTGTCTCGTCCGACGCAGATGTACCTAACGTCGTCGAAGTACGGAAGCGCATCGAGTGGGAGATGGCTCTTGAGGAAACGCGTGTCCGGAAGGGCCTCGACGCGCTCGTGCATCATCTCGGCCGGCTCTTGGAAACGGCAATCGACCCACGGCGAAAGCTGCCAGAGAGACGGGGCCGGAAGCTCGCCGGTCCCGAACACGAGCAGGCTCATGATGCGCTGCATCCATGTGGTGCCGGCTTTTACAGACGTAGATATGACGACGTCGGTGCCTCGGCGTTTGTACGCGTCCCAGCGCGTCGAATCGAGATGGTGGTTCTGATAGACCCGCAGCCTTTCCGGACGTCCGGCCGGGCGCGTCCGCGAGTTGGTGCTAGTCGATCTCGTCGCGCTTGCCAACGGCGTTCCGCGGGATCCGTGCGTAAACGCTCGGTCCGGAGTGCTGAACCGGATCCTTGACGAGCATCTCTGGTTCCGCTTCTTCTTCTTCCTCGAGCACCGAGCGGTGGACGACGAAGAGGTCGTCGGTGAGCTCGATCCGGTCCTGTCCGGCACGGCGAGCGCGAACGACCTTGCGGAGCAGGTAGACGGGTAACTGCCGGCTGCGAACGCCCCAGCGCCTGGCGAGAAGGGTCAGCCCGTAGCCGAGCTCGAGCAGCGATATGCCGGACAGAGCCATGACGCCGGTGGCGGCGCCGGTCTCCGTGAGGTTGCCCGAAGGGGTTGGGGTCGGAGTAGTGGTGGCCGCCGGCGTAGGTGAGGTCGTGGCCTGCGCCGAGCTCGGAAGGCCCTCACAGGCGCGGCCATCGCCGTCGGTGTCGAGATCGAGAGGGTCGACATCGTTGGGGTCGTCGTCCTTGCGGTCGTCGTAGACGGCCTGCGCTTCTTCCTGAGTGTCGAAGTCTGCGCAGTCCTGCGTAGCGGGCGAGCCGGTAGGCGTTGCCGTCTGCGCCGATGCCCCGGCTCCCGTGAGCCACACAACAACGAGAGCTCCCAGTACCACCGCCGACCTACCGATCAGACGATTCATACCCCGTCACCTTGGTTTACGGAAATGCCGCCCAATGATCAGAACTCAACTCATCCCGACAAATCTTAGCTGACGCGGTCAAAGTGAACTCAAATCTCCAGGGCCGCATGCACCGGAGGCGGCTCCTCTCGCTCCCCGGCCATCAGCTCGAGCAGCTGGCCGGCGCCGGCCAAGGGCGACGTGCGGCGCGAGAGTCCGTCAAATGGGTGACGCCCCGACTCGAGTATGTCCAGAGCCCGCTCGTAGGCGGGGCGATCGACGCCCAGGGCGCCGAGGATCCGGATCTCCTTGTACACGATGATGTCGGGCCAGAATCCCGGCGTTTCGCTCGACCCGCGAGTCCCGGCCATAACGACCGTGCCGCTGCTGCGCACCAGGGACAAGGCCTGGGCCAGCGCGTCTGGGGCTTTGGCCGTGACGTCGATCACCACATCGGCCAGCCGGCCCCCGGTCGCCTCGCGCAGCGTCTGAACGGGATCGGACGAACGGACGTCGCACACAGCGTCCGCGCCGAAAAGCTTTGCTTGATCGAGGCGTTGCTCGTCATGGTGACCGGCCCCGGTCACCATGACGATCTCGGCTCCCGCCTCCTTGGTAGCAACGAGCGCGCTGATGCCGCGGATCCCGGGGCCGAGGATGGCGACGATGTCGCCCTCCTCGGTCCCGGGCACCGTCACGCCCCACCGCACACCGGCTCCCAGCGGGTTGAAGAGGGTCGCGCTCACCGGATCGAGGGATTCGGGAACCTCGTGCACGATCGAATCGGTGGCGAGGTACTGATGCGTGGCATAGCCGCCCCACAAGCCCGGCGGTTTGTCCACAGAGATGAAGCCGTACATGTCGCGCAGGCCGTGTTCCCGGCAGCGGTTGTAAGCGCCGGCCAGGCACTCATCGCATTCGCGGCACGAAAGGAATACCTCGACAGCCACCCGGTCGCCTTCCTTCACGTCCCAACGACGTGACGCCTCGCGGCCGATCCGCTCGATGACACCGACCGTCTCGTGTCCGGGGACGAAGGTAAAGTTCGCCGGTAGCACGCCCGTATATTCCTCGTGGTCGGTACCACACAAGCCACACGCCTCGACCCTCAGCAGTGCGTCGCCGTCGCCGATGGTGGGAAGAGGGAGCTCACGCAGCTCGAGCCGGCGGGGTTCAACGAGAACCATCGCCGTCGCCGTAGTCATGGTCGCGTAGTCTACGCGGGTGACCACCCAGGCCGATGCCCACCGCATCGAGATCACCAATACCGACGCGCATGTAGTCGTCCGGCGCGAAGGAGTCGTGCTCGCCGACACGACCCGTGCCGTGCTGCTGCGCGAGGGAAAGCTCCCGACTCGTTACTACATCCACCCCGACGACATACGCATGGACGTCATGCAGCCGACGGATACGAGCACCCATTGCCCGTTCAAGGGCAACGCGTCCTATTGGTCTGCGGACATCGGCGACGAGATCCTGCAGGACATCGCGTGGACGTACGCCGAACCGATCCCGGGGGCCGAGAAGATCGCGGGCCTCGTGTGCTTCTTCAACGAGAAGGTCGACATCGAGGTCGACGGCGAACGCCTGGAACGGCCCCAGACGCCCTGGTCGTAGGGGCGCAGTGCCCATCACGCAGATCCCCGAAGTCGTCGCGCGACTGCGCGATGCCCTCGTAGCGGAGCTCGAGGCGATGCTCGGTAACCGGTTCGTCGGACTCTTTCTTTACGGAGCCGTATGCTTCCCGCCATCACCGGTGGCCGACTTCGACGGGCATGTCCTCCTCGACGCACCATTCGACGACGAGGATCGAGCAAATATCAGAGCTGTCTACGAACGGCTGCGTTCTATACCGATGGGCGACGAGATGGACGTCTATTTCGTAACCATCGAAGACGCAGCCAAGTCCGCAAAGCCCGCCCATCAATGGGACCCCAAGAACGTTGACAACTCATGGGCTCTTCATCGCGCACACGTCCACGCCGGACGATTCGTCCATGTGAAAGGACCGGACCCGCGCGAACTTCTCCCCATACCGACCTGGCCGGAACTGGACGACGCGCTCCAGGGCGAGCTCAGCTTCGTGGCCTCGCATCTCGACGATGCCCCCGCCTTCTGCACGCTGAATCTGTGTCGCATCCTGGCGAGCTACGAGTCCCGCGAAGTCGTGATGTCGAAGCTCCAGGGGGCCATGTGGGCGATCGGCTCCCTCGACGCCGTACACCACGACCAGATCCGGGCGTCATTAAGGATGTACGCCAGTCATGACTTCAAGGCCGAAGAAGACACGGTGCTAAGAACGAAAGCTTTCTTCGACGAGATGAGCGCTCGTATCGCTGTTGCGCGGACGAGCTAGGAAGCTTCTTCTACAGACTCGGCCTCGGCGGTGCCGAACAGCTCGAGGGCAACCGACTCCATCCTCTCGTGCACGGCGTCGTGCCAGGACTTGTCGCTCGACAGGCGCGAGAGCTGCTCGTGGTCCCGGGACACGACACCCCGTTCGACGACCATGTGCAGGCCGATGTGGACGAACGGGCTCTCCGGATCACCCGCGCTGAAGTGGCTGTCGGCGTCCATGAACGACGCCGCGTGCTCGGCGTGCTGCTCGACGATCCGGGCCAGCTGACGCTCGCCTTCGACCATGCCACCCTCGCTCAACAGCGCCTTCATGAGCCGGGAGATCTCCTTGCGGGTGGATTCCTCGAGCTGAGCGATGGGAGTGCTCGGGACGACGGGCGCCGCAGCCTTGGGCGGGCGCCGCGGCTTGCGGCGCCTTCCCCGGGGTCTACCCCCAGGACGAGGCGGACGTCGACGTCGAGACATGACCCTCCTTGTTCTTCTCCAGGCGTGCCGACCACCTGGCTGCAAGCCCCACATCGCCGGACGAGCCGGCGCGCTTGGTCATATGAGTCTATCGCCAAGCCGGGGGCCGGGCGAAGATTAGGGCTTTAACGCCTAGTCCAGCCCGTTTGCTTGCAGCCAGTCGGCCGCTACGTCCTCGGCGTCTTCCTGGTCGACCTCGACCCGCTTGATCAGCTCGGTCAGCCCCTCCGTCGTGAGCTTCGCCGAGATCGCGTTCACATCGGTTTCGAACTCGTCGCCGTACTCGTCGACGATTTCCTTCCGAACCACTGGGATGATGTTCTCGGACCCCGAGATCCCCTGGTCGTCGTCGAGAAGCACGAATCCATTGACGTTGATCTGAGGGTTCGTCGTGAACAGGTTGGCCACCTGGATCTCATTGGCCTTCAGCAGATCCACCGTCTGGGGCCCTTCCGGGCTGATCGGGCGGAATTCCTTGAACTCGATACCGTACACGTCCTTCAACCCCCCAAGGCACGGTCGCCGCTCGGGGCAGTTTTCCGGAGCGCCGAATACGAGCTCGGATGCATGAGGCTGCAAATCGCTCACCTTCTGGAGTTCGAACTCCTCGGCCGTCTCCTTGTTGGCAACGATCCCGTCTTTGTCCTCGGCCGCCGAAGGCTCGAGCGCTACGAGCTCGTCGTCGAGGACTCCCGCAAGCTGGGCGAGCGCCTCGTCGGTGTCGGAGGAGGCAGTGACCTCCTCCTGCGTCTTATACGACACGAGGGAGCCGATGTACTCGGGGAAAAGATCGATGTTCCCGTTGACGAGTTCGGGGAAATACACGGGTCGCTGGCCGATCCGTAGGTTCGTTGACGTGTCGTATCCCTTGGCTTCGAGGCCCTGGGAGTAGATCTCGGCGAGGAGCACGGATTCGGTGAAGGGGGCCGAACCGATCGTTATCTCGGGGCCTTCCTTCGTGATCCCACCGGGCTGTTCGGTCTCTTGACCACAAGCAGCAGCGATCATGCTCAACGCAACAAGACCGAAAACAAATCCTCGCCGGATGCGCACAGATTTCCCCCCTTGACTCCGAAGTGTGGGGACCATATCAAAGGCCAACATCAGCCGGCCGTGACCACCGTGGCTGCCGCCTCGGCGCGAGTCAGACGCCGAACACCGCGAGGCAACAGGAAGCGCTCGCCCAGCCCGAAGGCGATCTCGGTGCCTATGGCAAGGAGCGCCACCAGCGTCGCGCCGACGACGACTTGCGGAAAGTCGTACTGGGCGAGACCGTCCAACAGGTAGCGCCCCAGCCCGCCCCAGCCGACCACGGCGCCCAGCGGGACGGTCGCAACCACCTGGACGGCCGACACACGGATCGCGGCCAGGATCACCGGCGCACCAAGCGGCAGCTCTACACCCAGGAGGACGTCTCGTTCCGTCAAACCCATGCCGCGCGCGGCGTCGACGGCTTCGGGGTCGACCTCTCGGACGGCCGTGAATGCATTCGTGAACATCGGCGGCAGCGCAAGCAAGAACACGGCCGCCCACGTAGGCCAGAACCCGTAGTCGATGCCCAACCACAGCGCGATCGGCAAGGTCACCGCGAGGATCGCGAAAGACGGGATCGCGCGGCCTATGTTCACCACGCTGACAGCGAGGAGTCCGCCACGACGAACGTGTCCGAGGATGATGCCTGCGGGGATCGCGATCACGACCGAGCAGACGATCGCCAAGGCGGACAGCTCGACGTGCTGGAGCATCCGATGTGGGATCCCATTGGCTCCTTGCCAATGGGCGGCATCGGCAAGCCATTTTCCGGATTCGATGAGTAAGTTCACGGTCTGGCCCGCCGCGCCCAAGGAGTCAGCGCTCGCTCCGCGCCCAATAGAAGCAGATCGAAAGCCACCGCTAGTGCTACGGACAACGTCGCCCCGAGGAAAAGCGGCGTGTTGAATCGACGACGTAAGCCGTCGAGGATGAAGTAGCCGTAGCCGCCCTGGCCGATCAATGCGCTTATCGTCACGAGGCCCACGGTCGTTACTGCTGCGATTCGCAGACCCGCAACGATTACCGGGATTGCTAGTGGCAGTTCAATCTCGAAGAAGAGCCGCCAGCGCCTGTAACCCATAGCTATCCCCGCCTCGCGCACGGAGACCGGAACCGCATCTATCCCGGCCACGGTGTTTCGAATGAGGATCAATAGCGTGTAGCTCACCAGACCGATCTCGGCCGTGGTACGCGTTAGCCCGGTCACGGGCACGAGCAACACGAACAACGCAATGCTGGGGATCGTGTAGAGGACACCGGTGAACCAGGTGATAGGCGAATACGTCCACCGATACCGGATTGCCACAAGCGATAGCACCAGTGCGACAAAGAACCCGACACCCAGGGCCACGCCAGTTAGCTGCAGATGCTCGAGGGTTCGAAACCAGATCTCGTCAAGATGCGAAGCGATCCAGTCCCACCGGAAGAAATCCTGGCTGCGCACCTAGGGCACCTCGCGGCTGACGCGGTCGAGGGTGAGCGTACCGACGATTTCTCCGTCTGGATCGCGGACGTCCGCCGCGTCGGCCTCGGCCCTAAGCATGGCAAGCAGCCCTTCGAGCAGAGACGCGGTCGAGTCGACGGTTGGCCGCGCGCCGACCACTCCGACGGGATCGAGATCGACATCGGCTACACGGATGAGCCGAAGTCGCCGCATTCCGCGTTCCGATCCCACGAACTCGCCGACAAACTCGTTGGCCGGATGCGCCAGAAGCTCAGTGGGAGCCGCGTTCTGCTCGAGGATGCCGCCGACGTTCAGGACGACAACGCGATCACCGAGCTTGATCGCCTCGTCGATGTCGTGAGTGACGAACACGATCGTCTTATGCAATTGCGCTTGGAGCCGCAGCAGCTCGTCCTGCAGGCGGAACCGCACGATGGGGTCGACGGCTCCGAAGGGCTCGTCCATCAGAAGGACCGGCGGATCGGCGGCGAGCGCTCGCGCCACACCGACGCGCTGCTGCTGACCACCGGACAGCTCGGCCGGATACCGGCCGGCCAGGGCCTGATCGAGTCCGGTGAGCTCGAGGAGTTCTGTGACGCGGGCGTCGGTGCGCGGTCGGTCCCACCCGAGGAGCCTGGGAACCGTGGCGATGTTCGCAGCGACGGTTCGGTGAGCAAACAGTCCGACCTGCTGGATCACATAGCCGATCCCGCGTCGCAGCTCGTGAGGTGGAAGAGATCTGATGTCCCGGCCCCCGATGGTGATGGTCCCGGACGTGGGTTCGATAAGGCGGTTGATCATCCGAAGAGTCGTCGTCTTGCCGCAGCCCGAGGGTCCGACCAGGCAGGCAACCTCCCCCTCCCCGATCTCCAGCGATAGCTCCCGGACGGCGGGGATCTCGGAGCCTGCAAACACCTTTGTTACACTTGCCAGCCGGATCATCGGTTCCGCCATGGGCAGATGCTAGAGAAATCCCTGGTCACCAGGGCGCATGAGCGGAACTTTTTTGGCCCCTCGCGCGTTCTATAGGTACACGGCGGCGTTTGGCCGGGCAGACGCCCGGAAACAGCCCCAAGAAGAGGACCGCATGAACCAGGAAAACGAAAAGGAATTCCGCGTCTCCGAAGACCAGGGGGGCGAGCAGTACACCGATCTCGTTCGGCTGTTCCTGAACGAGATCGGCCGCTACCCCCTGCTCACAGCCGACCAGGAGATCGCACTGGCCAAACGCATAGAGAAGGGCGACGACGAAGCCCGGGACGAGATGATCCGCTCGAACCTTCGTCTGGTCGTCTCGATCGCCAAGCGCTACCAGGGCCGCGGCCTGTCCTTCCTAGACCTCATTCAGGAAGGCATGCTCGGACTCATCCGCGGCGTCGAGAAGTTCGACTGGCGCCGCGGATTCAAGTTCTCCACCTACGGCACGTGGTGGATCCGTCAGGCTATCGGCCGGGCGATCCACAACCACTCCCGGACGATCCGTCTGCCGGCCCACCTGCTCGACCGCGAGCGCAAGGTCGAGACGGCCGTGCGATCGCTGGCCACGCAGCTCGGGCGAGAGCCCACCGACGATGAGGTCGCCAGGGCCGCGAAGGTGTCGCTGCGCGAGCTCAAGCAGGTCCGCGAAGCGGCCCGGACGGTGACGAGCCTCGACGTGCCGATCGGTGAGGACGGAGAAACGTCGCTGGGCGACCTGGTGGCGTCGGTTCCGGACGAAGCGGCCGATGAAGTCCAGGGCTCGCACGAGCGCGAGAGCCTGCGTCGTGCGGTTGCCGATCTGCCCAACGACGAGCGCGACGTGCTCGTCCTGCGTTTCGGCCTGGCCGGCAACGACCCGATGACGCTCCAGCAGGTCGCCGATGAGCTGGACTCGACGCGCGACCGCGTGCGACGCATCGAGCGCGACGCACTGACCAAGCTCGCCGACGAGCTGGTCGACCTGCGCGAAGCGGTCTAGGCGAGCTAGGCTCCTTCCCGTCTAAACCGAGACGGGAGGGGACATGAAAGCAGCCATCGTTCGCGAGCTCAACGCGCCTCTAGAGGTCATCGAGACGCAGGTCGGCGCCGTCGGTAAGGATCAGGTCAAGGTCAAGATCGTCGCAGCCGGCGTCTGTCACTCAGACCTGTCCGTTCAGAACGGCACGATCCCGTGGATGTTCCCGGCCCTGCTCGGCCACGAAGGCGCGGGCATCGTTACCGAGGTAGGCGAAGGCGTCACCTCGCCTGCGGTGGGCGACCACGTGATCTTCAATTGGATCCCGTTCTGCGGGGAGTGCAGCTTCTGCAAGCGAGGCGAGACGTGGCTGTGCGGAAACGGCTACGGGCTCGGCATGGTGCCGGCGACCTTCGACGGAGGCATGGCCTTCCCGATGGCGGGAACCGGGACCTTCGCCGAAGAGGCCGTCGTCCACAAGTCCTCCGCGATCAAGGTTCCCGACGACATCCCGCTCGACATCGCCGCTCTGGTCGGTTGCGGTGTGACTACGGGTGTGGGTGCCGCTCTCAACACGGCCAAGGTCGAGAAGGGTTCGACCGTTCTGGTGATCGGATGCGGCGGCGTGGGAATGAACGTGATCCAGGGCGCGAAGATCGCCGGTGCGTCGGCGATCGTGGCGCTGGACCGTTTCGAGAACAAGGCCGAAGAGGCGAAGCGTTTCGGCGCGACGCACGCAACAACACCTGAAGGTGTCGACGCGCTCAAGGCCGAGCTCACCGGAGGCGAGGGATTCGACTACGCGTTCGAGGTAATCGGACTCTCTCAGACGATCCGCTCAGCCTTCGACGCTACGCGCAAGGGCGGCACGACCGTCGTCGTCGGCGTCGGCCGGGCCGAGGACCAGGTGCAGTTCTCGCCGCTCGAGTTCCTGCTCAAGGAGCCCAAGATCCTCGGCTGCGTGTACGGCTCGTCGCCGGTCGAGAAGGACTACCTGCGCTTCCTTCAGTACTGGCAGAAAGGCGAGCTCGATCTGGAAGGGCTGATCTCCAAGCACATCTCGATCGAGGACATCCCGTCCGCCTTCGAGGCGATGGAGCGCGGCGAGGTCATCCGGAGCGTCATCGACTTCACTTAGACGCACATGAAGCTGTTCGAACTTCTTCGACGACCTCGTCCGGACGATGGACGAGGTCGTCGTGCGTGTAGCGCAGCACGCGCCACTCGGCGTTGATGAGGCGGTTCTGACGAACAAGGGACGGTTGCAATTCCCGCTACACCGCGCCGTCCCCGCCTCTGAATGGGTGAGCGCTAGCGATGCGCGGCGCGCGATGTCCCTGCGATCCAATGACTTCGTTCGATGCACCCCCACCCCGGACCCTCGGGTTCCTATGAGCCAAGACAGTGACCTCTGGCCCGTCAGCGTGGATTCCCTCGAAGCCCCAGATCTCGCCGGCCGGGAGATGGCTGATCGCGGGTTATGAGCGCTAGCTGGGATCTAGCAGCACATGCGATCGACTGGTCGATTGAGCGCATACCTTCCCCAATGAGGTGCGGGGAAGCTTGTCGATGAAAGCATGTCTGAGGGACATCCATCGAGGACGTTTGAACACTTTGTACCGAATAATTCGTACGGAGTGTTCGGAGAATCAGGTTTGCGCGGTCGACCGCTAGGCCTCCAGGGGGTCACATATGCGGCACGGTGTCATGCCGCGCGCGGTCGCCGATACTCGTCGCAGGCCGGATCGTCCGGCAACCACCGGGCACTCGGGACGGTGGAATTGAGTCCCGCTGCGCGTCGCTACAAACGCGCCGGTCCGCACCGACGAACGTCCGCGCGGGTTAGAGCCGTTGCCGATGGCCGCGCCGTCCAGGGTTTCGGCGATGCGGTCCAGGAGGTCGGACGCGCGATCTGACTGCGTGCGCGACTCACGGATCAGTCGCGTCACCCAGTACGCAAAGTACACGAACCCTCCCAGGAAGACGAGAGCCACACCGAGCAGGCCGCCGGAGATCAGGTACGGCGTCTGCTCGAACGGGAACCCGGTGTTCGCCGCGCCCCACCAGCCGATGACTATCGCCACGAGGCCGCCGACGATGAGAATGGCGCCCAGCGCCAGCAGGAGCCGATCAGGATCAAAGCCTCGCGAGCCGCGGACCCGGCCTACTCGCTCGCGCAACCGCTCCATACGGCCGACCGACTCCATGTCGGCCGTCTCTTCCGGGTCCTTGCGCCTACGTCGCGTTCGCGCCATGGCTCCTAGGTTCCCCCTTGCGGACAAGCACCGGCGGGCCCTCGCGCAGCGAACAACTTGTCGGCCGCCATCACCAGCGGCCGCGACGAGGCGAGCGCGATCAGTAGCAGCACAACTACCAGCCAGAGTGGCACGCCGTCGAAGTCACTGCTGACAGGCACGGCGGCCGGGCCCGTCGGGACGGTGGTGCCCGTGTCCGTCGACGTGTCGCTGCCCGACCCGACATCGGTCGGCGTCGTCGTGTCCGTGGTATCGACGGCGGGCGGTATGGCGTCCGTGTCGACCGGCGGTTGCTCGAGAGCATCGGCCTTGAGTCCGGCTCCCGCGGAGACGACGGCCGGCGCGATGGAGATGCTGATCGTCTGATCGAAAGTGATGTTGTCGTGTATCTGCTTCTGGATGTCGGCCGGAAGCAGCGAGATGACCGTGTCGAGCGGCCCGGACTTCATCGTGACGATGACCCCGCCGAGCGAGCGCGACGCACTGGGGCCGGCGATGGTGTCGACCGGTGGGGCGAGCTCGATCGATATGCCGGCCTGCGCAAGCGCCTGATTGACGGCCAGCTGCGCGGCCGCAACGCCCGGTCCCTCCGAACCGGCCACACGGACGCCTTCGTTGTCGATCACGACGTCGAACCCGGCGACCTGTGCACCGGCAACGGTCGTCTTGCCGGCGACAGTTCCTTTCGTGCCGTCGCTCCGCGCCGTGACGCGCGTCGTCACACCGTCGATCGTCAGCGCACCCAGTGAAAGATCGCTCACTGCCGCCTCGGCCATCGACACCGCTCCGGCCGTGTCGAAGCCGCTCGATGTCATCGACGTTTGCGTCCCGAGGTCGATGATCCCGGGGAACGCGAAGCTGTTGAGGTGCGAGTTGGCCTCCGTAAAGGTGTCGTGCGCCTTCGAGCTCATGACCAGGGTGCCGAGCTGGAAGCTCGAGTCCTGAGGACCGGCCGGGTAGAAGGTCTCGGCGCGCACCGGATACGTAGGCAGATCGAGCGGGATGTCTTGCATGGCCTGCTCTTCGATGATCCCGAGGAGGAACGGTGGGAGCGCAGCAACGACTTGTCCGGGCCAAAGGACGCTGCCCAGTCCGTAGCCCGTCGGACCCGACTTGAACGTGGCCTCGCTGTAGGCGAGGTTCAGCTCGCCCGTCGGCGTAGCGGGAACACCGAGGCTCGGAGAGTCGAAGACGAGCTGGACGGACGTCGCCTTTCCTCCCATGTCCCAGCCGGCGAAGTCGGAGGAAGTCAACCCGGTCGCGAACTTTGCTCCAAAGAACAGGACGGGCGACCACAAGGCGACGACGAGTGCGATCTTCAAAGCTCGCTTCATTTGGTGCCACCGAGGTAGGCGCCGGACAGCTCTTTCGCGATGTCGGCCGGCTCTCCTATGGCCCGCACTTTGCCCTGCGTCATGATCGCCGCATAGTCCGAAACCTCGAGGGCCGTTCGCGCGTACTGCTCGGTGAGGAGAATCGCGACGCCGTCGGATGCGATCCGCTTCACGTGCTCGAACAGCTCGGCAACGATCATCGGGGCCAGACCCATCGAGATCTCGTCCAGGAGCAGCAGCGCCGGCTCGGTCGCCAACGCGCGGGCCATCGCGAGCATCTGCTGCTCGCCTCCCGACAACGTGCCGGCGACTTGCTGACGACGCTCATGCAGACGTGGGAACCGCTCGAACGCACGCTCGCGCACCCGGGAGAAGGACACTCCCCCATAGGTCATCATCTGGAGGTTCTCTTCCACGGTCAGGTTCGCGAACACGCCTCGGCCCTCGGGAATCGTGCAGATACCGGCGCGCGAAAGCGCGTCGGGGTCGGCACCATTCACGTGCTTACCGGCCACGTGCACACAGCCTTGAGTCGGCCGGTGCTGACCGCAGGCAACTCGTAGCGTGGTCGTCTTTCCGGCCCCGTTGGGGCCGAGGAGGGCGACTACGCTACGAGCCGGCACGACCAGATCGACGCCGTGCAGGACCTCGATGCGTCCGTATGAAGCTCGGACGTCCTTGAGCTCGAGGACGGGAGTCTCCATCATCCGCTCCCCAGGTAGGCCTTCTGGACCCGCTTGTCGGTCCGGACCTGCTTGGCCGTACCGCTGGCGATTATCTGCCCGAACTCGAGAACGTGGATGCGGTCGCATACCTGCATAACGAGATCGATGTCGTGTTCGACCAAGAGGATCGACAACCCCCGCTTCGCGAGCGTCCGCAGCAGCTTTCCGAACGCCTCCGACTCGTCGTCGTCCAGTCCGGACGACGGCTCGTCCAGCAAGACAAGCCGTGGACGCGTGGCCAAGGCGCGCGCGAGCTCGGTCAGCCGGGCCAGCCCGGTCGGGATCGAGTCCACGCGATGGTCGGCGACCTTGTTCAGTCCGACGAGGTCGACGATCTCCTCTGACTCTTCGCGCGGGTCCTCCTTGTCTTGGCCACGAGCCCATCGCTGCCGGATCTCCGCCGCCACGAGGACGTTCTCGAAGACGGTTAGGGAGCCGAAGACCTCTAGCCGTTGGAACGTCCGAGCCATGCCGAGGCGTCCCCGTTTGAAGGCCGGTACTTCGCTGATGTCGTCGTCGTCGAAGACCACCCGGCCCCGATCGGTGGTCTGAAGACCGCCGAGCACATTGAAGCAAGTCGTCTTTCCGGCCCCGTTGGGGCCGATGAGGCCGGTGACCGTCCCCTCGTCGGAGTCGACCGACACGTCGACGAGCGCGCGGTGACCCCCGAAGGTGACGTTGATCTCCTTAGCTTGCAGCAGCGGCAACGCGCGGCACCTCCTCCACGTTGGGGGGCGGCTCCTCGGTTCTGGATGAGAAGAATCGGTCGCGCAAGGGAGCCAGGCGCTGCGACAGGAAGAAAGCAACTCCGTGCGGATTGCGGCCAAGGCTCACGGCCGCCGCACCGGTGAACAGGAACACGGCGCCACCGAGGAAGCCGGTTGCTTCTTGCGTTTGAAGCAGGCCGAGCAGAAGACCGCCGACCAGAGCACCCGACACGGTAGTGATCCCCCCGATCACCGCCATCAGCAGAACGGGCAGGCTCTGGAACATCAGGAAGTCGTTCGTCTGCGCGCTGCCCCGCAAGCCCCCGTAGAACGCACCGGCCAGGCCGGCCATGGCTGCGGACAAAGCGAAGACACCGAGCTTGGTCGTCGTGAGGTTCACACCGAGCGTCGTGCACGCCGACGGGCTGTCGCGCATGGCGGAGACCAGCCGTCCGAATCGTCCACGGCGGAGCATCAGCACGACTACACCGAGGATGGCGAACACCACGGCCAAAAGGATGAAGAACGTCTGCTCGCCCGAGAACGAAACACCCAGTACGTCCAGACGTGGCACTTCGCGTGTTCCACTGCCGAACAGCCAGGACCTCGGGAAGAACATGTACTCGGCGAGAACACCGAAAGCCATCGTCGCAAGCGCGAGGTAGAGGCCTTGAAGACGCAAGGCCGGCAGCGCGACGAGGGCGCCGATCGGGGCCGCGAGAAGTGGGGCCATAAGCAGACCCAACGGGTTTCCGCCCGCGCCGAAGCGCGCCATGGCAAACGCACCAACGCCGACGAAGGTCATCTGCGCAAGGGAGACCTGCCCCCCATAACCCGTGAGAACCACGAGCGACAACATGACCAGACCGAGCGCGAGTCCTTGTCCTGCGCGAACGAGGTCCGCGTCCGAGAGCAGAAACGAAACACCGAGCGCGACGATGATCAGTACGGCACCGCCTTGCACGGATTCCATGAAGTGCGGAACCCGCGGTCCGCGCTCACCCGCGAGTCGGCCGATCCGCAACCTCTCCTCGGGCAAAACCAGCAGGACGACGAAAAGCATGATCGTCGGAAGGGCGCCGCGAAGGCCGGGAACCTTGTCGGTTTGCAGCCAGCGGAACTCGAGGTACCCGCTCAGCAAGCCGAGGATCATCGCGCCGGCGAACGTGAGCGGAAGACTCTTCAGCTTGCCCACCACAGCCGCGGCGTAGGCAACAACGACCAGAAGCGTGAGATTAAGGATCTCGAGGTTCAAGATCGGCGCGATGAGGATGCCGGCGACAGCCGCCAGCGACGAACCCATCGCCCATGAGAGCATGCTCACCCGCGCCGGCGACACACCATTTAGGGCCGCGAGACCGCGGTCGTCCACGACTGCGCGCATGGCCACTCCGATCCGCGTGCGGTTCAACAGGAACCAGAAGAAGATCGCGGCCAGCGCGGTGACACCGATGGTGATGAACGAATGCGTTGTCACGAAAACGCCGCCTATGCGGACGCCGCCGCCGGCGAAGAACTCGGGGAACTGCCTGGATTGCGGCGGCCAGATCCCTTGCGCAAGCCCCATGAGCATCACCATCAGCCCGATCGTCACGACGAGAGACGTTCCGGTAGCCCGGCCATGGAGGTTGCGCATGAGAACGCGTTCGATGGCGGCTCCCAGCAAAGGAGCGAGAACGAATACGACGAGGAAGATCGCCAGTGGGGCCGGCAGTCCACGATTGAACCGGAGTTCCCAGTACGTGAAAGCCATGAACATGCCGATGCCACCGTGAGCGAAGTTGAAGATGCCGGACGTCGTGTAGGTCAGGACGAGCCCGCTGGCCGCCACGGCGTAGATCGAGCCGGTGACGATGCCGATGATCGTGTAGGAGAGAAGGTCTCTCACGCAAGGCCTCCGCTGCAGTCGAAGCCCGACGCCGGCGCGAGTCGCGTGAACTTGCCGCCCTTCACCTGCATGTAGAGGTTGCACACCGTCGGGAGCTTGGCCCCCGTCTGGTGTGGACCGTGAATGCCGTTTCCGTTCCATTCCTTCGTCGCCTTGAGCGCGGCGAGCATCTTCTCCCTGGTGAGATCGGGCCCGATCTGCGTAGCCAGCTTCTGGAACAGGCGATACGCGGACCACGCGTACACGCCGAAGAAGTCGGGAACGGCTCCGGGAGAAGCGCGCTGCAGCCACTGCTTGTACAAGCTCATCTCTGTCCCGGACTCCTCGACCATCGCGGTGTTGATGAAGACGAGCGACCCCTCGACGGCTTCCGCCTCTTTGAGGTAGTCGGCGTCGTAGGCGACGGAGTCCCAGTCCCGAACCTTGGGCACATAGTTCTGCTGCTTCATCGACTTCTGCAGCCGGTGGATGTTCTGGTAGTCGGAGACCATCGTCACGTACTGAACGCCCCGGTTCTGCATGTCGATCACGAAGCGGGTGTAGTTGGCCTCGAGGACTTGGACCTCCTGCCGGTAGACGAAGTTGAATCCAGCCGTCTTCCAGGCTCGCTCTCGTGCTACGGCGTTGTTCTTGGTGACGGCTTGGTTCAGCCAGACGATGCCGGCCTTCTTGATGACATCCGGGTAGCGCTTCGCGATATACCGAGCGCTTGTCGTCGAGATCTTCGGGCCACTGTTGGGGTAGGCCGGGAAGGTGTTCGTCGCGTTGTACTTCGACCTGTTCGTGGTGATGGCGGTTATGTCCGGGATCCCGCAGCTCTGTCCGGGGGCCGCGCTGCCGTCGTCGAAGGCCGACATCGAACCCACGACGGCGAACGCGCTGTCGCACGCATCGAGCATGGCGAAGCGGTTCCCCCCGGAGTCCGTCTTGCTGTCGAGGGGTTTCACCTCGATCTCCCGGCCGCAGATCCCGCTCACGCTGTTTATGTAGGCGCCGGCGGCCCGCGCCGCCTGGTGAGCGGACTGGAAAAGACCGGGCTGCACACCGCTGATGTCGGCGAGCGTGGCGACGGTCAGCTTGCTCGCCGTTGCTCCGGTGTCGGTAGCCTTCGTCGCTTTCGTGCAGGTCGCCAAAGCGGGTCCGCCGGCCGCGCCGCCACCGCCGGTGTCGGTTGTCCCGCCGACATCGGTGCCCCCGCCCGTGGTTTCGCCGTCACCCGTTTCATCGCCGGTTGAGGTATCGGTCGTCTCCGCGCTATCTCCCGTGCCCGTGACCTGTCCGCTTCCGCCGCCGGTCAGCGCGGATACGGCTTCGGCCCGCTCGTCGTCCGGCAGACGCGAGCCGCATCCGGCAACGAGCAGCACGAATGAGGAAAGAAGCGCAACGATCCGACTCGTTCCCCTCACTCCTGTTCGCATCCTCACCGTGGACGCTGGTCCCCGCTTCAAACATCTGACTGTCCGTCAGGTTCACAAGACTACATGTGCCCGGGCGAAGTCCCGGCTAGTTGGTCCGTCAGTTTTCGGCGGTCGATCTTCTGCATCCCGGTCGTCGGGAGCTCGTCCACGACGAGCAGATCCTCTGGCAGCTTGTACGCCGCGAGCTTGTCCGCGGCGAAGGATCGAAGATCTTCGAGGGTAAGTGTTTGCGTTTTCGAACGCAGGACTACGACGGCCACACCGATCTCGCCCATCACGGGGTCCGGACGCGGGACGACGGCCACGTGGGCGACGGCCGGGTGCGAGGACAGGACTGCCTCGACCTCCATCGGGTAGATGTTGTAGCCGCCGCGGATGAACATCTCCTTGCTGCGCCCGGCCAGACGCAGGCATCCGCTTTCGTCGATGGACCCGAGGTCCTGGGTGTGCAGCCATCCGTCGCGGATCGTGGCGGCCGTCGCCTCCGGATCGTTCCAGTACTCCGTGAGCATCGCCGGACTCCGGAGCGTGACCTCACCGACTTCACCGTCGGTCACCGGCCGGCCCTTTTCGTCGCAGATCACCAGGTCGATGCCGTCCCGCGCACGACCGACGGTGTACAGCGTCTCCTCGTCCGGAGCGTCGAAGGCGGTGAGCGTCCCGACACCGCCGGACTCGGTCGACGAGTACCGCACGGAGTACGCCGCGCCGAACCTGCTCCGCGCCTCTTCTATCAAGGCCTTCGGGGACGGGCCGCCGCCGACGATGATCGCCTTGACGCTCGAGACGTCGTAGTCGTCGAAGTTCGGCAGCCGGAGCATCAGCGCGACTTGGGCGCCGATACCACCGACGGACGGCATCTTCTGCTCGCAGATCGTGCGCAGCGCATCCTCGGCCCGCCATTTGCGCAACAGGTGGATCCGGGAACCGGCGCGCAGGTACCACGGGAGCTTGGTCATTAAACCGACGTGGCACATCTCGGTGGACGAAAGCATCGGACCGCCGCTGCCCCACGTCCCGCCGTTGTCGAACATCGTGATGGCGGCCAGTTGCCGGTTGCAGAAGACCGCACCCTTCGGCTCGCCGGTCGTCCCCGAGGTGAACACGATCGTGGCCGGGCGGTCCGGATCGAGGCGGAGCCTTGGTGGTGTCTGATCGCCGCGAAGAGACGAGAGAAGGTTGACCCTCGTCCCGAGCTCTACAAGCTCGGTGTCGACATCGCTTGGTATCCCGTCGGCCAGCCCGGCAG
Source organism: Actinomycetota bacterium (assembly GCA_040905525.1). Lineage (GTDB taxonomy): Bacteria > Actinomycetota > JAICYB01 > JAICYB01 > JAICYB01 > JBBDRJ01. Next base: position 294,889 of record JBBDRJ010000012.1, on the reverse strand, counting down.
TGGCGATGACGAGCTTGGGGGCCGACCGCGCGATCACGCGAGCACGCTCGTCGGCCGAAAAGCGTGGATTGATGCCCGTAGTGATCGCGCCGAGCCGAGCCGCGGCAAGGTAGGCCACTACGTAGTCGAGGGATGACGGAAGAGCGAGGGCGACGACATCGCCGACGCTGATCCCGCGCGCGTTCAGGCCGGCCGCCACCGCTTCCGAGTTGTGAAAAAGGTCGAAATAGGTGAGCTCGGCGCCGCTCGCATCGACGAGGGCGACGCGGTCGCGGAAGCGACGGGCAGCTTCTTCGACGACCCCTGGGATCAACCCGGCTCCGTGCCCACGATCGACACGAAGGACACCATCTCTCCCGGATAGCCGCCGAGGTTTTGCGTAAGTGCGAGCTTCCGGTCGCTGGAGATGCGCCGGTCTTCCGGCGCTTCATCTCGAAGCTGCAACCAGCACTCGAAGAGCATGCGCAGTCCGGTTGCGCCGACGGGGTGCCCGAAGCTCTTTAGTCCGCCGTCCGGGTTCACGGGAAGGTCACCGGTGAGATCGAACGCGCCGGACAAGATCTCCTTCCAGGCTGTTCCGCGCTCGCAGAAGCCGAGCTCTTCCATCAGGACGAGCTCGGTCGGCGTGAAGCAATCGTGCACCTCGGCCATGGCGAATTCACCACGGGGGTCGGTGACACCGGCCTGCGCATAGGCGTCGCGTACCGACGCTCCCACTTCGGGGAAATGTGTGTAGTCGTAGGACGGATCGGTCAGCCCCGACCCGCTCCCGGCCACGAAGGACAGTGCCTTCAGGTACAGCGGCTTGTCCGTGTACTTCGCGGCGTCCTCGGCCCGGACGACGATCGCCGCGGCACTGCCGTCGGCCACGCCGGCGCAATCGAAGACGCCGAGCTCGCCGGCGACCTTCGGGGACGCGCAGACCGTCTCCTTGCTGACCTCGCGCCGGAACTGCGCGCGTGGGTTGCGTGCGCCGTTGGCGTGATTGCGCGAGGCGATGTGGGCGAGCGCGTCGCGCATCTCGCCGGCGCCGACGCCGTAGCGATGCATGTAGGCGGGGATGACGAGGGAGAACATCGCGGCCGCGGTGAGTGTTCTTCCCGTGCCGTCGCCCGGTATTGGGAACGCGTTGAGTCCCTGGTAGCCGGAGTCCTTGACCTTCTCGACGCCGACGGCCATCGCGACGTCGTAGGCGCCGGATGCGACGGCGTAGGAAGCGTTGCGCAACGCCTCCGATCCGGAAGCGCAGTAGTTCTCGACGCGGGTGATGGGCTTGTCGTCGATGCCCAACGGACGAGCCAGCGTGATGCCGCTCATTCCCGACTGCGCGGTACCCAGCCAGAACGCGTCTACGGCCGGGAGATCGACGCCGGCCGACTTCGTGGCGTCGCCCGCTGCCGAGACGAGTAGATCGTCTGTTCCCTGGTCCCAAAGCTCGCCGAAACGCGTGCAGCCCATGCCGACGACGGCCACGCGGTCCTTGATCCCCTTCGAGCTCATCGGACCGGCCTCGCCTTCCAGAAGTAGTTGTGTATGCCGTCGGCGGTGGTGAGCCTGCGGAAGGTCATCTCCACGCGATCCCCGACCGCCAATGATTCCGGGTCGACGTCGGTGAGCTCGATGGGGAGTCTTCCTCCCCCGTCGAAGTCGACGATCGCGAAGACGATGGGCGGGCTCGGCGAGTATGCGAGCCGGTCGACGGTGAAGGTGACGATCGTGCCCGGTGTGTCGGCCAGCGAATGCGCCGAGACCTGGTCGCCGTCGGCGACCAGACCGAACTTCCAGTCCTCGGCCCGCTCGGCCGCGGGGGCCGAGACCCGCGCCGGTTCGGGACGGTTGGGGGGCTCGGGGGTGATCATTCCGCGCCAGGACAGGAATCGCGGGTACGAAACGTCCCCTCCGCTGGCGATCTGTTCGGCAATGATGCGATGCGATGGGAGCCGGGCATCCGTGCGACGGAAGATCAAGACGTCCGCGCCGTCGGCGAGAGATACGACCGCGATGGTCTGTTCGGGCGACACCGACTCCGAGGCCGACGCCAAAAGGAGTAAGGGGTGCGCCGTGCCGGTGTTACCGACCGTCGAGGTGAGGTCGTCACCGAACGCGCTCTCGTCGATGCCGAGCGCCTTCCGCAGCCGTCCCACGGCACGGGCGTGCATGCCCGTCGCCACCACTCGATCGACGCCGCTGAGGCCGGCCGAGACGAGAGCAGTCTCGTACGCGCGCACGGCGAGCGGGACGTACACCGCTTCGCCGAACCGTTCTTCCCAAACCTTCGATCGGCGGTCGCCGGGCACGCGCCAACGGTCGACGAACTCGCGGGTTGCCGATCCGCCGCCGAGGTACTCGGCGACGACATCGCCATTGCCGACGAGCACGGCCGCGGCGCCGTCGCCTCCGTTCGCCTCGTCGGCGCTCGTCGGGAGCCCGGTCCGGATATCGGAAGCGACGACGAGCACGTCGCCGTTGCTTTCGAGCGCTGCGCGAAGAGCGCCGACACCGGAACGGATGGCACCACCCATGTCGACGGCCGGCACCTTCTCGTCCAAGCGCAGGGCCGCATGCACGGCGTTGGCGTTGGTCTTGTCCAGGTAGGCAGGGTCGGCCGTGGCGAACCACAACGCGTACGGTGAGGCGCCGACTGATCGAAGGGCGATGCGCGCGGCCTCGACGCCCATGGTGGTGGTGTCCTCGTCGAAGGAAGCGACCGAACGGGTCCCCGTTCCGCCACCCGAGCCCATGACGGCTTGAATCTCGGAACGCCGAAGGCGTCGATAGGGGACGTATCCGGCGGCGCTGAGGATCCCTCGCATGAGCTCGAGGGATCCAGTCTACGAAACCTGACGACCCGTCAGATCTGGTCTGTACTACGTGCTCCTTCCGGAAGATCTGATCGCGTTCGAGCTCGTGGCCGGACGCCACCACGACTATGAATCGGTCGGTGCGATCATCAACGCGCAGGGGACCGATCTGGACACCGACTTCATCCAACGAACGCTCACCGAATTCGGCTTTGAGGATCGCTGGACGATCGCTCTGGACGAGGCTGCCCGGCCGGCCGAGCAAGATCGCTGAGTAACGGGCTGACCGCGGCCCTACATAGCCCCGTCGAGTCCGGAGCCCCGAGGGACAAACTCCTCGAAACGGACGAGCGCGTCGTCGCGCTGCTCGACCGAAAAGTGCTCTGCCCGGTCGATCCGGTCTCCGCGCAGGTGGAATAACGTGATAAAGCTGGTCTCGACCGACCCCCCCTCTTGCGTTCGGCCGTGACCGAAGATCTCGCAAACGCAGCGATCCGGGGCGAGCGCGTGATAACGGACCAAGCGATTCGACGCTCTCGTCACGAGCTCCCGCAACGCGATCAGCGCTTCGATCCACGCTTCCGGCCCATGCACCTCGCCGAGCGAGATCGACCGGTGGTCGACGAGGACGAAGTCGTCGCTCAGGGTTGATCGCAGCAGATCCCAGTCAGCCGTGTTGAGGGCTCGAATCACTCGCTTCGCGAGGCGAACCGTACCGGCAGATCCTCGACCTTCGGCTTCGGCGAATCGCTCGTCGAGCTCGGAGAGCGCCGAGTCGAGGTCCTCGGGTTCAAAGGTCAACGTCGCGGCCAGCCGCCCGTCTTCGACGTATTCGTCGAGCTGAAGAATCTCGACTTGGAAAGCGTTCTCAGGATCGTCGTCTCGCAAAAGCATGTGATGGAGGGACAGAAGATCCCCGCGTATGGCCAATGGTGAGGTCGATATGCGGGTACCGCCAACATCGACGATCGTCTTCATGTTCTCGACGCGCAGGTCACGGCCCCGGACCGTGAACTGCATGCCCTTTCGACGATCCTCATAGACGGATTCATCTGTGAGCAGCAGACCGAATCCGTCCCAGTCGCGCTGATCGAACAGGTCGTGGAAACGGCGGCCCGTGCGCACGGCGAAATTCTCGAGCGCGCCCGAAATGCCGACGGCGAATCGCTCGTCGAGCTCGGCGTAGGCCGCTTCCATATCGTCGAGGTCGAACACGATGACTAGGGATAGCCGGCCGTCCCCGTCCACCTCGTGTACGTGTAACACGTCGACAGTGAATGCGTCGGCTTGTGGATCCGGGTGACGCCATTGGACTCGGAACAGCGCGAGACGATCGCCCCGAACGGCCACGACTTCGCTATCGAGAACGGGGCCGAGGTCGCTGACGACCTTGATGAGATCCATGTACGACTCGCGACCCTCGAGCTGCATGCCGAGCCCCGCTCGCCGATCCTCGCTAACGATGCGCTCGCTAACCGACGCTTCGTGCTCGCCCCAACGCCGGTCCGCGAAGGTTCTGCTTTGGCGGTCCCAATTGCGTGTGCAGTCGTTCTCCAGCCGCAGTTCGCCGGTAGCAGGCGATTCGGCGTCCAGTTCTTGCGCGCGAGCCAGCGCGACTTCGAGGGCCGCCAGCGGGAACCATTCGTACCGGACGATCCGACCATCGCGAACCTTCGCGAGGTTGAAGAAAGCGAGCTCGACCTCACCCCCGTCGCGCGTAGACCCCTTCGCCAAGGCCTCCCACAGAACGATCCCGCGATTGATGTAGTGGATGGACGGGAGCACGAAATGCATGTCTGGAGCCAAATCCATCTGCACGTGGATGCTTTGGAGCCATTGGTCGGGTGTCAGGACACCGAGAGAGGCCGGGCGATGATCCGTAAGGACCGCATCGTCGGCCAGCTGGAGGCGAAACGCATACCAGTCACGCGAGTTGTATGTGTCGATCAACGCCCGAGCCGCTCGCCACGTGTCGGCGAACGCGGCGCCCTCCCCAACGAGATACCGCTCTTCGAGTTCGGCGAAGGCCGCGTCGAGATCCTCCAGGTCGAAGGCCACCGACGTTGTGATCAAACCCTCTTGGTCGAGCTCTGTCAGCCCCAGGAACTCGGACTCGAACGAATCCGGTTCCCCGCTGAAGATCCTGCGCCGTAGGGCGAGACGCTCTCCCCTGACCGCGATCAATGTGTCCAAACAACGGGATACGCCGATGGACCGAGCGGCCTTCGCGTTCTCCAGGTACGGCTCCCGTCCGCGGATCGAGAGCCCGAACCCTTTGCGGCGATCCTCGAGAACGGCATCCTCGGCGATGTAGCTAGCGAGCTCATCCCAGCGCTGAGCCAACATCGCCTGGGTGCCGGCAACCTCGTGACGGTCGGCCGCATTCGCCAGCGGTTTCCCTGAAGACGCGCGCCCCAGCTCATCGAAGCGCGCGCGGGCAGCGGGAAGTCGGTCGATGGGGAAGAGCTCGATGCGCGCGACACGTCCGTCGCGCCATTGCTGGATGCGCAGGTGCGTTATCTCGATCGCGCCGCCGTGTTCGGCCGTTCCCGTCATCGAAGCCTCGATCAGCGATCGGTCGGCTTCGATGGCATGAACGGCAACAGCCCGGATCTTCGCGTCCGTTACGAGGGAGGGAAGGTGAGCGGTGACTCCGAGGATCTCGTCGACTCCACGTAGGTCGCCCAAAGACGCAGGCCGATGGTCGATCAGGACAACGTCGTCGGCGAACATCCGGCGGTATGCATCTTTGTCGCCGGATGCCAGCGCCTCGCGCTGCGCATCTCCGTGGCGTAGAACCTCATCACACGAGGCACCTTCCCCATTGAGGAAGCGTTCGTCGAGCGCGTCGAACGCGGCGTCGAGATGGTCGGCATCGAAATACACGATGCGGACGGCGCGACCCTCGGCATCGGTTTCGACGACAGTGAGGAGCGCGGTCTCGAATTCGTGAGAACCGAACGCGACTACTCTTAGTAGCGCAAGCCGGACCCCACGTGTGGCTACCGGCTCGGAGCGAACTCCCTCGTACCCAAGTTCGGCCATCACCTTCCAGGCCTCGACCAACGCATCCTTATCCGCGATCCCACCGATGCCTTGCCGGCGGTCGTCCCGAACGAGATCTTCGGCAAATACGTCGGCAAGTGCTTCCCAGTCGCGCCGAGCGAACGTGTCGGCGACCCTCGCAACTGCACGCGTCGCGTCGTTCTCGAGTCTTCGCGAAGCATCTGGGGTCCCTCGGCGCAGCTCTTCGAATCGAACGAGGGCCGCTTCGAGGTCATCGGTCGCGAACCGTTCTATGTGTTGGGCCAGACCGTCCCGGATCTCGAAGACGTTTATATAGGCGACCTCGATCGTCCCGCCTTCGGCGTTCGTCCCTCGAGCGACGATCTCGGCTGCCAAGCAGTGTTGGTCGATCCCGCGCACCGCAACCACGTCATGGCGAATGTCCGGGGTGAGGAGATCCTTAGCGACGGCAACGAGTTGGTCTCGCCCTCGGATCTCGCCGAGCGACGCTCGCCGCCGGTCCACGAACACAACGTCCTCGGCGAGGCCCGCGGCGTAGCGCTCCCAGTCGCGAGCGTTCCACGTCTTTGCCATACCGGCCATTCTCGCCACCAATTCCGAGAAGGGTGCGCCCTCACCGGCGGCGTAACGCGCGTCGAGCTCTTCGAACGCAGCGTCGAAGTCGTAAGGGCCGAAGATCGCCGTGAACCGGATCCGATCGCGATCGTCGGTCTCGCAGAGCGTCAGCAACTCGACCTCGAAGTCGTTGGTCGTGATCAGCTGACGTTCCAACGCCAGCCGCTCTCCGCGGACGGCTAGTACCTTGGCCTCCATCTGCACACCGGCGGTGGCCACCTGCAGATGGTCAATGACTTGGTCTTTACCTTCGATCGTCCACGCGAACCCGGGTCGGCGGTCTTCGACGACGGCGTCGTCGGCGATATCCCCAGACAGGCTCTCCCAGTCGCCTCGAATTTCGAATTCGCGGTCACGCCCCATGACCCGTGACGCGGCGTTTTCTAGGCGCCCACGTTTCGGGTCGGACGCTTCAGGCGCCGAACCCGACGCAAGCTCCTCGTAGCGGGACGTGGCCTCGGCCAGACGTTCCGGGGGGAAGGTTTCGATGCGGACGAGACGGCCTTCGTCCGATAAAGAGACCGCAACGTGCTCACGTTCGATCCGTCCGCCGTGCTCGTCCGTGCCAACAGAGTGCGCGCGCGACAGGCTGCATCGATCCGAAGCTGCTAGCACGGCGGTGCAGCGCAGGCGGATATCGGGCACGAGCTCCTGCAGCCGACCAACGTGCGCGAAGTAGGCCTCGCGACCGACGATCTCACCAGCCGAAACGAGATTGTGGTCGACGTACACCATGTCGCCAGCTACAAACGTCCGGGCCAAGTTCCAGTCGCGAGCGTTGTAGATCGCGGGCAAGCGAAGGCCGAGCCTTTCAGCATCCGTCGCCTCGGTACCGGCGAGGTACCGCTCGTCGAGCTCCTCGAACGCGGCGTCGAAATCGTCAGGGTCGAGGGCGGACGCCCCGGTCATCCGACCCTCTGCATCAACCTCCATCACGAACAGGACCTCGGCCTCGAGCAGCTCCGCCCCTTCCCCGATCACAAAGAGGATGCGCGTGAGCGCCAAGCGATCGCCCCTTGTCGCCAGCACCGACGTTTCGATGCCACCAACACCCACGCCGGCAACGGCACGAAAGTTCGCAAGCTGAGCGCCCACGCCAACGAGGGTCGCGCTCACTCCGGCCCGTTTGTCGTCGAACACGGAGCCCTCGGTCAGGAGCGTCGACAGGGTTTCCCAATCACGCCGCACGACGCAGTCGTTTATGCGGGCCGTCGTTCGCGAAGCGAGGTTCTGAAGCGGCTCGATTCTCGTATCTGCAAGTTCGTCGAATCGCGCAAGCGCATCTGCGACGCGTTCGTCGGGGAAGTTTTCGATCCGCGTCAGCTTGACCGCGTCGGACTGCACAATGGAAAGGAAATGGTTCTCTACATGGCCTCCGTGAGTAGCAGTTCCTTCCACCAGACAAAGAGCAACACCACATCGTTCAGTTGACGCGAGAGTGCCCAGCCAAGTCAGATGCTGGTTGGGAATAAGTTCAACCATTGCGCTGGCACCTTCGACGTACCTGTCCGCACCTTCGACTACTCCGGATCCGACGGGTTGGTGATCGACGAAGGTCATTCCGTCCGTTAGCGAGGCAACGCGGTCCCAGTCGTGCTCGTTATAGGCGCGAATGAACTGCAGTCCGATTCGCGCCACAACGGGCACATCGTCTCCGCGCAGGTACCGATCGTCGACCGCGGAGATGGCCGCGTCGAGGTCGTACGGATCGAAGGTCGCGGCGAAAGCGAGCCGTCCATCATTGTCGATCTCCTCAACTACTAGGAATTCGACCTCGTTACCTCGGCTTCTGTAGGTCCGTCGGGACAGCAGCAATCGATCGCCACGGGTTGCGATCGGTTCGCTCTCGCGTTCGGCAGTCCGGAGCTCGGCGACCAGTCGATGGTTCTCGAGGATCTTGTCGCGACCGCGAAGCACTGAACGGAGACCCTTGCGATGATCTTCGGTCACGGCGTCTTCGCGGATCCAAGAGGACCGTTCATAGGGATCGGTTGTTGCCGCCATCCGTTCCACCACGCGGAACGCACGGTTGTCGATGACGGCCGGTCTGAGGAGCTTTTCGAAGCGAGCAACCGCAGCGTCGATATCGCTCTCGTCGAACATCTCGATGCGCGTCGCTTGGCCATCTCGAAACATCGAAAAACCAAAGAAAACCTGGCGGATCGGGGATCCATCGGTGGTCGCGCCCTCGGCAAGCACTTCGATCAGTGCAGCGTCCTCAGTGAGACGGACAAACCTTCGCGAGGTGTAACGCATCGTCGCGATCAGATCGGACATCGCCGCGAGGCTGTCGATGTAGTCGTGTCCGCTCAGCTCTCCGAAGCTCGCCGGTCGGTGATCGACGAAAGCGCAGTCGTCCGTCATCAGCTCACGAATGACCTGCAGGTCCATCTTGTTGAGTGCCTCGAAGAACCGCGTTCCGTACTCGAGTGTGGGAACAAACGCGGCACCCTCTCCGGCCATGAACCGGTCCTCCAGCTCAGCGAGAGCAGCATCGAGGTCGGATGCGTCGAAGAGAAGCGCTCGATCGAATCGTCCGTCCTCGTCGAGCTCGCCGAGAACTAGGAACTCGACATGGAAGCTCGCCGGGTTATCAGTGGTGCTCCAATGTGTGGAGACAAGCGCAAGCCGTTCGCCTCTTGTCGCGAGGACCTTCTGGGTTCCCTGAACCGTACCGGGTAGCTCGGCCACGGCCTTGAGATTCCCGATGAAGGCTTCCCTGCCTTCGAAGACCGCCTTCAGTCCGGCGCGTCGATCCTCTGAGATCGCTGCCTCGCTGAGAAGTGCCCGGGCAGCGCCCAAGTCGCGCCGGTTGAATGCGTTGGAGTACTCCCGCATGACTCGAACACATCGATTCTCCGGTAGGCCGATGGTTGAAGATGCCGCCACTTCAAGCTCCTCGAAGCGCGCGTACGCGGCCGCCGATTCATCCAACGGGTAAAGCTCAAGTCGCGCGAGGCGGCCGTCGCTCATGACGCCGACGGCAAGACCCGCGTTCTCGAAGGAGCCCCCGTCGAGCGTTGTTCCGGTGTTCCTCAACTCAACGACGCTGACTCCCTCGACCAGTCTGTGAAAGGCGACGATCGTGGAGCGGTACGCCGACGTGAGGTCAACCAGTGCCTTAATCGTCGAGACATACTCATCAGCGCCTCGCATCTCGCCGAGGCTGGCCGGGCGGAGATCCACCAGGACGAGGTCGTCCGAGAGCGTGTCCCGCAACATCGTCCAGTCACGAGCGTTGTTGGCCCGGGTGAAACGGGAGCCGAGCCGGATGGCCTCTGCCGATGCCGCACCTTCACCTGCGGCGAAGCGTTGGTCTGCCTCGTCTAGTGCGGCGTCCTCATCGGTGGGATCGAAGACGTCCCAGCGGACGACTCGAGCGGACCTGTCGATCTCGTAGAGGCACGAGACCTGCACTTCGAAATCCGCGTGCCGGCCCCTAATTGTGAAGAGAGCGATCGCCAAGCTTTCACCGCGGACCACCAAAGGGTCGACTGTCATGAACTCTCCGCCGACCTCGGCGATGCCACGCATGTACTCGACCGCTCCGTCCGGCTCGTTTACCTCCGACTGAAGGCCGGGCCTACGGTCGAAACCGACGAACCCTTCCGCGAAAAGGTCGGCGAAGGTCGACCAATCCTTGTGCTCAAAGGACTCTCTGATCCGCTCGAGGACTCGAGTACAAGAATTCGCGACACTCGACGCCACCGACGATTCCGGCGTCGGTAGCGTCGTCATCTCCGGCTCTCGTTCCGCGCTTTCCAACAGAGCGGTGGCCCCCTTGCGCTCGAAGAGGGCAAGGGCGCTTTCCTCGGCCCGGCGGGCGCCGTCGGCGTCGCCGGCGGTGCGCAGAACGACGGCCAGTGACCGGCACGCGTTGCCGTGGTCGATGAGCGCGTCGGTGCGGGATGCGAGCTCGACCGCGGCCTTGGCCAGGAATCTCGCCTCGTCCAGCTCGCCGCGGCGAGCCAGCAGCTCGGCTTTGACGGCCCGCCAGGCGATGGACGCCTTCAGGTCCTGGCCCCCGAGATTCTCGCTTTCCAACGCGAGCAACTCGGCGGCGTCGTATTCGCCGAGCGACAGATGGGCCCGCGCAAGCAACGCGGCCGACTGCGCGGCCATCACGTCTACGCCCGACTTAAGGAATCCGTCGTGCGATACGCGCAGGTGGGGTTGGGCGGCAGCTGCGTCGCCCGCGACGAGCTCGGCGATCCCCAGAAATTGCTCGGTCTCCATCAGGTCGAGCTCCAAGCCCAGCTCGGTGAGCGTGCGCTTCGCGCTGTTGAGCATCCGCCGCGCCGCTTCGGCCCGGCCTCGGAATGCTTCGAGCACGGCCTGACAACGAAGCGACGTCGTCTCGACGGCCATCGATCCGGTCGTGATGCGCAGCAAGCGAATGATGTCCAGGCAGCGTCCGCCTGCGCGGGACACCGGGTTCGGCCCCCAGAGAGCCGGGTGAGGTGCCGCACCGAGCGTCGCCGTGATGAGCCGCCGGTCCTCGGCCGCACGTGCGGCGTTCAAGGCGAGATCGAGAACCGTCTCACATTCTGCGAAGCGCCCAAGGCCGGCAAGCGTCGAGGCGTGAACCGTGTGCGCTTTCGCTGCGCCGGCCGAGTCGCCGAGCCCGGCGAGCTCCGATGCCGCAGCGGAAACGAGGGCTTCGATCTCTTGCAACCGTTCGGGCGTGCGGAGGTTGGAGAGCTGACCCGAGAAGCACGTGGCCCAAGCGGCAAGTCGAGGGGTCGAGACCAGCGCCTCGAAATCGGCGACGGCTTGTGCTCCTTGCGACACGTCGCCCATCGAGAGGAGGGCCTCGCAGCGCACGAGCAACAGCTCCGATCGATTCGGGTCGCCTTCCGGCAGACGGTCGAGCGCCCTACCCGACAGAGCAGCCGCAGCGGGAAGATCGTCGTAGTCCAGTGCCCGGCGCGCCGCCGTTCCGAGCAGCTCGGCGGCACGTCGCCCGAGCGGCTCGTCCATCCGACCGAGCTGCTGCTTGTAATCGTGCGCTTGCTCGAGGTGGTAGCCGACCAGCTCGTCGTGCTCACCGAGAACGTCGGATGTCTTGCGCTCGAGCCATTCGGCAACGCGCTCGTGAAGGTCGGCGCGCGACTCCTTGAGCAGCCTTCTGTACGCAGCGTCCCGGATCAAGACGTGATGGAAGCGATAAACGGGCTCGTCGATCCAATATGTGCCAACCGGTTCGACCAACTCCTTGCGCCTAAGACTCTCGAGGCAACCGTCGACCAGGTCTTTCACTCCGGCTGGAGCGAGGTCGTACAACGCACCGCGGTAGAACTCCTTGCCCACGACGGACGCTAGCTCCACTACCGTTCGCTCATCGTTGCGCAAACGATCCACGCGAGCCGACAGCAGCGACTGGATCGTCGGCGGGACCTGGATAGCTTCGACGTCGATGGTGACGTTCCATCCGTCCGCCGTGCGCTGGAGCACGCCGTCGTCCACGAGCATGCGCACGAGCTCCCGGACGAAGAGGGGGTTGCCTTCGGTCGACGCCGGGATCTTGGTGAGCAATTCGGCCGGCAGTTCATCGGCGCCGAGCAGATTGAGGGCGAGTTGCGCGGTCGCGCGCTGATCGAGCCCTTCCAGCGAAATGACAAGGTCGGAGCGGCCGCCCTCGGCCAGAGACGGACGGATGTCGCGCAACTCGGGACGGGCGGTCCCGACGAGCAGCACGGGCGCGTCGCGGATCCACTCAGCGAGATGCTCGATGAGGTCGAACATCAGCGGCTCGGCCCAGTGCACGTCGTCCAGCACGAAGACGACGGGTTGATCGTGGGCTGCCGCTTCTATAAGGCGCCGGATGGCCCAGAACGTCTCTTCGGTTGAGCCCGGCTGGCCGACACCAAGGATCGCCGCGGCGCGGGCGGCGATGCGGTCGCGATCGGGATCGTCTTCGGGAAGACGCGCGGCGAGGGTTGCAATCACCTGCTCTTCGTCGTCGGTCTCTGACAGTCCACTCGCTTCGCGCAGTGCGTCGGCGATCGGTGCGAACGTCGCCGTTCCGGCCGGGTCGCAGCGGGTCTCGCGCACGCGAGCTGAATCACCTAGTTCGGCCATCAGCTCGCGGGCCAGACGCGTCTTCCCCAGGCCGGGTGAGCCGATGATCGTAACGAGCCGAGCGGAGTTCGATTCAACGGCTTGTTGGAATACGGAGAGCAGCTTCCCGAGCTCGACTCCGCGGCCGACGAACGGGGCGGCCGCGGAGTCGGCCGTTCGCTCGTCGACGGAGAGCAACTTGTACGCCGGCACCGGCTCGGACTTGCCCTTCAACTCCAAGGACTTGACCGGTTCGTATCGAGAAGTCGCGCGCGTCAGTCGCCAGGTGTCTTCGCCTGCCAGGATCTCGCCCGCCGAAGCCGCACCCTCCAAGCGCGAGGCGACGTTTACCGCGTCACCAACGACGTCTTCGTCGGATTCGCTGACGACGACCTCACCAGTGTTGATGCCGATCTTGAGTGACAGATCGAGCCCTAGGTCCGACGCGAGCTCTTGCAGTTCGTCCCGCATCGCCAGCGCGGCGTCGACGGCACGGGCTGCATCGTCCTCCTGGACCTCGGGAACGCCGAAGGCGGCCATCACACCGTCGCCGGTGAATTTCACGACACGTCCGCCGTGCCTTTCGACTTCGGCCCGCATCGCGCCGTAGAAGCGATCGAGGATGGAACGCACCGCTTCCGCATCCATGTTCTCTTCCAGTGCGGTCGAGCCGGTCAGATCGGCGAAGAGAACGGTGACGACCTTTCGAGCGGCCGCTGCCGGCCCGGCGTCGGATCCGACCGCCGTACCGCAGGCGTCGCAGAAGCGAGCGTCCTCGTCGAGCACGCCCCCGCACATGCGGCAGGTCGCGAACAGATCCGCGCCGCAGAACTTGCAGAACCGGGCATCGTCCCGGTTCTTCCCCTCACAGCCAGGACAGATCAAGAAAAGCCCCTCGCTCCCGCCCTTATGCAGGCCCAACCAGGATGCCCTTATAGAAGGGCCGGCGGGAGGGCCCCGTCTGTGACCGAAGTCACAGAGGCTCTACGCAAGGAGAAGTCTCGCGATCTCCTCGGCCCGGGCCCGACGTGTGAGCGGGTCCGCGATCACTCCCGTTAGTAGAGATTCGTTGAAAACGCCCCACAGCAGGCTCCGGAGCAGGCGGGCGTAGGCCCCAACTCCAGAAGCCTTCGGCCAGGCCGGCCTCGCGAACCAGCACCTCGAGCTGATTCCCCCAGCTGGTCCACATCTCGTCGCCCACGACCTTGGCGTCCTCGTCGTCGTGCAGGACCTCCACATGGATGAGGCGCGAATACGGCGCGCCCTCGTGGAGCATCTGGAGGTTTCCTTCGACTATTGCGATGAGAGCGTCCATCGGAGTCGCGCCCTTCAAGAGGTCGAGGAGCTCCTGGGGCACGGGCTGCACCAGCGCCGCGAGCATCCCCGCCTGCTCGAACAGCGAACGCAGCAGGTCGCGCTTGGATTCGAAGTGGTAGTAGACGCTTCGGACGTCCACGCCGGCTCGCCGAGCCAGCTCTCGCATCGAGGCGCCGCGTACTCCTTTCTCGTCGATCAGCCCGAGGGCGACATCCATGGGCATGACTGAAACCAAACCACGAGAACCTGAGGCCAAGCCACCGCAGGTCGATCGATCCCTTCTGCCCCCGGGCCCGCGGACCCCGGTGGCTCTGCAAACGGTGATGTATGGGCTCCGGCCGAACCCCTTCATGACCCGATGCACGCGCAAGTACGGCGATACCTTCACCGTTCGCTTGCCGGGAAACGGCAGCATCGTCGTCCTTTCCAGCCCCCAGGCCATAAGAGAACTCTTCTCCCTTGATGCCGACGACTTCACGGTCCAAGCGGCCGCGGTCTTCCTCGAGCCGTTCCTCGGCTCCCGGTCTCTCCTGCTTCTGGACGGAGATCGTCATCGACAAGAACGGAAGATGCTGGCGAGTTCCTTCCATGGGAACGGCGTCGCGGCTCACGCTGCGCTCGTGGAGGAAGCCACGCGCAGGAGCCTGAGTACGTGGCCGACCAGTCGCCCGTTTGCGCTCAGGCCCCACATGCAAGCCATCACGCTCGAAGTGATCCTCCGCGCGGTGTTTGGGATCCAGTTTGACGCGAAGTACGAGCGCATCCGCTCGTCCTTCGAGCGATTCCTCGAAGTCGGAAGTTCGTACCTGATACTGCTGCCTCCGTTCAGGAGGGAGTTCCCGGGAAGTTCCTGGGGACGATTCGTACGGCTTCGCGCCGAGGTGCACCGCACGGTGCATGACGAGATCGCCGGGCGCCGCAAGGCGACGGATCTGGAAGGCCGCACCGACCTGCTCTCCCTATTGCTCGGCCTCCACGACGAGGACGGGAATGGGCTTGATGACGACTCCCTCTTCGACGAGCTGATGACCATGCTTCTTGCAGGACAGGACACAACCGCTACGGCCCTTAGCTGGGCCTTCGACCTTCTGACGCACCACCCTGCGATTCTTGAGCGTCTCGTTGCGGATCTCGACGAAGGCAACGAGAAGTACCTCAACGCAGTCGTCAAGGAAGTGCTCCGTTTCCGTCCGGTCATCCCCGACGTGTCGCGCACACTCACCCGTCCCATGCATATCGGTGGTCGGGACCTGCCGGCGGGCACGACGCTCACGGCCAGCATCGGATTGATGCACCGGCGCCCGGACGTCTTCGCCGATCCATTGACCTTCCGGCCCGAGCGCTTCCTCGAGACTTCCGCCGACTACAACACGTGGATCCCCTTCGGAGGCGGCATCCGCCGGTGTCTGGGTGCGGCCTTCGCGACGATGGAGATCCGCGTAGCTCTGAAGACGATCCTGAGCTCGGTGAGCCTTCGCCCCGCAAGGCGGCGGCTCGAGCGCCCACGCCGGCGCGCAGTCACGTTCATCCCGAAGACGGGAACGAAGGTGATCGCTCAACCGCGCTAACGAGTGCGCGGCTCGATGCGCTTCCCCGACTGAAAGGCTCGCTGCCCTTCTTCCAGAGCCTCGGACGTGGTCCCGGCGGCTAACAGCTCGGCTCCCATCGCGAGCGCTCCGGTCACCGACCTCTCGGCCCCCGTCCACAGAGCTCGCACCGTCGCCTGCACCGCGTGGGCCGGCTGCGACGCGATCGCCGCTGCCACGCGGTGACCAGATTCGCCAAGCGCTGCCGCCGGAACGACCTCGGAAACGAGACCGATCTCGTACGCACGTTTCGCCGACATCCGCTCGTGACTGCCGGTGAGCGTCATCCGCGCGATCTCGCCGAACGGCATGCGCCGCATCATGAGGAGCGGCTCGAACACCGCCGTCATCCCATACGTGACATGCGGGTCGAAGAACGTCGCGTTCTCGGCGGCGATGATGAACTCCACCTCGCCGAGCATGTAGAACGCGCCACCGCACGCCATCCCGTTCACCGCGGCGATGACGGGCTTGAAGAGCTCGTTGGACTTCGGTCCGAGCTTGGCTCCCGGATCCTTGTAAGTGTCGGGATCGAATTCGCCGCCATCGGTCGGGATCTCGCTGCGATCGATCCCCGTACAGAAGGCTTTCTCCCCTGCTGCCGTAAGCACGACGCAACGAACGTCGTCGTTCGTCTGCAACGACTTCCACAGTCCGGACAGCTCCTCACACATCTTCGTGTTGAACGCGTTGTAGACGTCCGGACGATTGAGCGTCACCGTCGCAACGCCTTCGTCGACTTCGTAGAGGAGGGTGTCGAAGCTCATCGCTCGATGCTATTTGACCGCCACCGGCTGCACCGGGGCGCCCACGGCACCCACGAATGGTTCGGGTGTGGCCTCGAGGAGGAACGCGTACGCACTGTCGCCCGCGCAATCTTCAGCGAGCGCCTCGAGATGGAAGTTCTGGCCCTGGATGAGGCCCATCTCGACGAGATCGAGCAGGTGGACGGGAAGGAACAAATCATCTCGCTCGCCGGGCATCACCTCGAACGTCAACGTGTCGTTCGCGACGGCAGCGACGTCGTGCATGCGGAACCAGCGAACAGCATCCAGGCCGGGCCCGGGGCTCGGATAGCCGTAATGACGCTTGTCTCCGGCATCGAGCAACTGGATATGACCGGTACGGATCAGGACGATGTCGCCGGACTCGACCTTCACCCGGCCAAACTCCGCTGCCGCGTCGAGGTCGGCGCCGGCGACGCAGTAGCCGGGATCCAATCGCTCGACGCCCTTGGCCCGTGCGACGTCGAGCAGGACGCCCCGGCTCACGAGACTGCGCACGGCATGGATCGCTCCGTGCTTCGCACCCTCGGACGTGATCGACTCCGCTCCGAACCCGTTGTAGATCCTCTCCGCGTAGCTCACGTGCGAGAAAGCGTCCCAATGGGTTGCACACTGAAGACCCATGACGACCGCGTCGTCGCTCGCGTGGAAACCGTCGTCGGAGCCGTACGCCTGATTGACCTGCGTCATCAGATGGATCGGATTTATCCGCCCGGGCATGACACCCGTCTGCGGACCATCCGCATGCAAGGGCAGACCGAGCGCGAAGCTCACTCCGCGCTTCACGCACTCGGCCGCTCGAACAACGACCTCGGGCGTGATCAGGTTGAGCGTGCCGAGCTCGTCGTCGTCGCCCCAGCGTCCCCAGTTGTTGACCTCGCGCGCGAGTTCGGTGAACTCGCTCGGCAAGGTCATAGGTTCGAGAGCTAGCTGCGCTCTTGCGCGGCCTTCAGCAACTCAGCCTGGGCTTCGGGGATCGCGTCGGCGAGGTCCCAGAGGTCGGGCATGAGCTCCCGGCAAGCGATGAAGCCCCAGTTGATGTTGTCGACGTAGCTCAGGACGGTGATGTTGAGCCCAGCACCGTCCATAACCGGGCCCAGCGGATTCAGCCCGACGAGCTTGGCTCCGGCAAAGTACAGCGGGAACGGGGGCCCGGGAACGTTCGAGATCACCACGTTGTGGATCACCGGGTGCCGTTCTGCCAGCCGCAGGCCCGTGTACATCCGCGCAGCAAGGGAGAACGTCGTAGGTGCCGCGAACTCCATCCAGTTAGTCAGAAGGTCGGCGCCGATGGCGTTGTGCTCTTCCTTCGCGCCCTTGTTCGCCTCGTGTATCGCGTTGAGGCGTTCGACGGGATCGACGACGTCGGTGTGCAGCGAGGTGAACATCGCCGACACGCGGTTACTTCCGATGACGTCCTTCTCTTCGTCACCGCGAACCGAGACCGGACACGTCGCGATCAGCGACTTGTCCGGTAGCTCGTCGTGATCGGCCAGATATTTGCGTAGCGCGCTCGCCACGATGGTCAGCACGACGTCGTTCACGGTTGCACCGAATGCGCGCTTGATCTCCTTGACTTCGTCGAGCGACGTCGTCGAGAAGGCAACTCGACGGTGCGGCGTGACGGGCTGGTTGAACGATGTGCGCGGCGCCGTAAAGGGTGTGGCCATGCCACTCCCGTCACCACCGCGACGGCGTTGAACGACGTTGGCAACGGACTTCACCGTCTGTGGCAGGACCTTGAAGATGTTGAGCGGGCGCCGCAACCTCGAAACCGCCGAGAACGCTAGAAGTTCGACATCGGTCGGCATCCGGTCCGGCTCCCAGGGTTGTTCTTCGACCGGCTCGGCGGGGTTCTGCTCCAGGTCGAAGAGATGGACCATCAAGTTCGCACCCGAAACACCGTCGATCGTCGCGTGGTGCATCTTCGCGACGGACGCGACGTAGCCGCTCTGAAGGCCTTCGACGATGAACATCTCCCAGAGCGGGCGCGTGCGGTCGAGCGGCCGGCTCGCGATGTCGCCGACGATCTCCGATAGCTCCTTCTCCGTCCCCGGGGCCGGACAGCCGATCCGGTGGATGTGGTAGTCGAGGTCGAAGTCCGGATCCTCGACCCACACCGGGTGGTGCAGGTTGAAAGGGATCGGGGCCAGCTTGCGCCGGAACGGCGGGACGAGGTGCAGGCGCTTGCTCATCACCTCTTTGACCTTCTCGAACGAGTACCCACCGGCGACGGTCGATGGGTCGAAGACGATGACGCCCATGACGTGCATGTGCATGTTCGGTGTTTCGAAGTACAGGAACGTGGCGTCCAAGCCGCTCATCCGTTCCATGTCCACCCCTCGGTTATGTAGACGGCTAGGCTACTGCCGTCTCGGTCCTCGGGCACACTGAGACCATGCCGCGCACGTTCCTCATCGCCTCGATCGTGGGTTTCGCGTTCGCGCTGAATGCCCGTCGGAGCTTGCGCTGGCAGATCACGCTCGTCCCGGCTTTCTTCGCCTCGTGGCTCACGATCGAGCTCGCTCCGCAGCTGCTCGTGCTGCATCTGGCCGGGGTCGGGGTATTCATCGCCTTGGACGGCCTGGCCGAGTGGCCGGGGTGGGTCGCGCTGGGGATCTCCGCGGTCGCCGCCGGGTTGCTCTGGGGACTCGTACGTGAGTCTTTTCGCTCCGAAGCCACCTTCGAAGCGAGCCTCGGCGAGATCATCGGCCCGGCCGAGGATCGATCACTCGTTCGCTGGCGCGACTTCGCCTTCCCGTTCAAGCTCTGGGACCGCCGGGTCCACCGCGTGCGGGATCTCCCTTACGCCGCACCTGGTGGTCGCCGGTTGCGGCTCGACGTCTGGCGCCAAAAGGAGAGAACGACCGGGCGCCCTTGTCTGCTCTACGTCCCCGGCGGGGGCTGGTCGGCATTGGTCACGAACAAGAACCAACAAGGAAAGCCCCTGCTCATCGAGATGGTCGCGCGGGACTGGGTGTGCTTCGTCGTGAACTATCCGGTCAGCCCTCGCGCCGCCTTCCCGGAGCACATAGTCGCGGTGAAGCGTGCGATCGCATGGATCAGAGAGCACGCGCACGAATACGGCGGCGACCCTCGCTTCCTGATGGTGACCGGCAACTCAGCCGGCGGGCACCTTGCCGCATTGGCAGCGCTGACGCCCAATGACCCGGACTATCAACCCGGGTTCGAGGACGCCGATACGAGCATCCAAGCGGCGGCACCGCTGTACGGCGTGTACGACTTCACAGGCGCCATGCTCGACGAGTTGCCGCGCCCAACCAGGCGACACAAGAAGGGGATGTTGAGATTCCTCGAGCGTGCCATCGTCAAACGTCGCCTGGTGACGGAGCGCGATGTCTTCGAGAGGGGATCTCCGTGGCATCGCGTCGGCTCGCACGCGCCTCCCTTCTTCGTCATACACGGCGCGATGGACTCGCTCGCGCTGGTCGAGGAAGCACGAGCCTTTGCCACGCGGCTGCGCGAAGCTTCTCGGGAGCCCGTCGTCTACGCGGAGCTACCGGGAACGCAGCACGCCTTCGACACGTTCTTGTCGATCCGCTCCCTTTATGCGGTACGTGCGATCGCCAGGTTTGCGGACTGGGCCTACGAGCGATGGAAGGTCAGCGACGCTCGTCGCGAGCTACCGTCAGACCGAGCTGCTCCAAGTCCCAAGTCGCTTCCGTGACGCCGGCTCCGCGGAGCAGGTGCTTCTGGACGCGCATGGTCGCGGTCTTCGGGAGCGCTTCCACGATCTCGACGTAACGAGGGATAGCGAAGTAAGGCAGCTTGGATCGGAAGAACGCGAATAGCTCGCTCGGCTCGATGGCGGCGTCCGGAGCAACGACGATGCACGCCTTGATCTCGTCCTCCGTCATCTCCGAGGCAACGGCCACGACCGCCGCCTCCGAGATCGCCGGGTGGCCGACGATCGCCGCCTCGAGCTGAACGGACGAGACGTTTTCACCGCGCCGTCGTATCGCGTCCTTCTTGCGATCGACGAAGGTGAGGTATCCGTCGGCGTCCATACGGCCCATATCGCCCGTGTGGTGCCAGCCACCTCGAATCGCTTCGGTCGTGTCGTCCGGCTTTCTCCAATAGCCGGCGTACAGGGTGTCCGGCTGCTTGGACCGGACGATCACCTCGCCCGGCTCCCCGACGGCAACATCCCGATCATGGTCGTCGACGACGCGGACCTCGTATTGAGGAGAAGCACGTCCGACCGTGGCCGGCTTCCCCTCCTCGGCCAGCGGGGCGAATGTGATCGCGCCGGTCTCGGTCTGCCCGTACATCTGCGACTGCACGCGGGGGCCGAAACGCGTGGTGAACGCGTCCTGCTGATCGGGCGAGAACGGGATCATGAAGGCGACGCGCAGATCGTGAGCGCGATCGTTATCGGACACAGGCGTTGCGAGCAGCGCCATACCCATCGCGCCAACGCCCGAGAAGACCGTCGCGTGGGTCTCGGCGAAACGCTGCAGGAGGCTCGAAGCCGAGAACTCCGCATCGATGACGAGCGTGAGGCTGTGCACCAGCGCTGCCGTGACCATCCCGCGGGCCCAGCCGTGGAACAACGGCAGAGCCGTGTAGAGGATGTCTCCTTCCTGGTAATCGAGCAGCCCACGTCCGGCTTCGGGCGACTTCACGTGATAGCCGTGCGGCAGCATGCATCCCTTGGGCATCCCGGTCGTGCCCGAGGTGTAGACGATGGCGAAGGTGTCACCCGCTGCGAGCTCCACATCCGGCACCTTCTCGCCGTCCAGCAACCCGTAGCCTCCGTCGTCGCAGCCGACCACGTGAAGCAGGTCTCCAAGCTCGCCGCGAACTCCGCCGACGGCGCGAAGTCCGTCCGCGTCGGCGACGACCACAGACGCCGCGGCATCCGCGAGCTGGTAGCGCAGGAACTCGCCCTTGAGGAATACGTTCACCGGGACGTGGATCGCACCGATCCGAGCGCAGGCGAAGATCAGCTCGACGTGCTCTATCCGGTTGGGAAGGATCGTCGCGACCCGGTCCCCTTTGCGAACACCCAGATTGTGAAGTCCGGACGCCACACGTTCGGCTCGTTCTTGCATCTCGGCGAAGGTTCGGCCTTCTCCCGCGCACTCGACGAAGAGCTGGTCCGGACACAAACGCGCCCGTTCGGCCAGAACCCCAGGAACGACCTCTAGGTCCTCCATCGCGTCCGGCATACCATGTCCGCGCCATGGGACTTCCGGATCCGCCACCCGAAGGCACCTCTGCGCTCCCGCCGGGCGCGCTCGAAGGGCAAGTTGTCGTCGTCACCGGCGGAGGCACGGGACTCGGCAAGGGGATTGCGCTGGAGTTCGCCCGGCTCGGCGCCACCCTCGCCCTCTGGAGCCGAAGCCCGGACCATCTCGAAGCGGGCAAGTCCGCCGTAGAGGCCGTCGGAGCGAAAGCCATAACAGTGGGCTGCGACATACGCGACCCCGATCAGGTTGCCGGCGCATTCGACGACACCGAGGATCGCGTCGGCGCACCGGACATCCTGATCAACAACGCAGCCGGGAACTTCCCGGTCGCCGCCGAAGATCTGTCGCCCAACGGCTGGCGTGCCGTGACGCGCATCGTCCTGGACGGAACCTTCTTCTGTTGTCGAGAGTTCGGACGACGTCACATCCTCGCGAAGACCACCGGTTCGATCGTGAATATCGGAGCCTCGTATTCGTGGACGGGCGGGCCCGGCTTCGCGCACTCCGCGGCCGCTAAGGCCGGCGTGAAAAACCTCACCGAGACGCTTGCCGTCGAATGGGCGCCGTACGGGATCCGGGTGAACTACCTCGTGCCGGGACTCATCCCTCACGACGACGAGCCCGAGCAGATCCGCAACGTCCCCGGACGCGGCGGTGCCGAAGGGTCAACCATTCCGGCCGGACGCGTCGGGCTCCCACGGGAGTTCGGGTGGGCCGCGACCTTTCTCGCCTCGCCCTACGCCGGCTACGTGACCGGCGCGACGCTCGTTGTCGACGGCGCGAACTGGCAACGACGGACGATGATGCAGCCCGAGTTCACACCGATCCGCGACCAGCTCGGCAAAGAGCCCTTCGAGGGATAGGACATATGGAGGGCGGGATCATCCACGAGAGCCTCGACGATCTCTCCTTGCTCGACTCGGTCACGATCTTGAAGGTTGAGACGATCGAAGCCGGCGACCGAACCCCGGATCAGCCGGCGGTGTGGACGCTCTCGACGTTCACGGCACCAGACGAGCAGGCCTCCGAGATCGCGGATGAGCTCGCCGAGGTGATCAAAGAAGGGCCGTGGTATGTCGACTTCTCCACGGCCGAGGAAAAGTTCGTCGTGTTCTCCGGACGGATCTTCCGCTATCCACGCGGCGACGAGTCCGGACGCGAACTGGCCGCCGACTTCGCGCGCTCGGCCGGTGTTCCGCCCTCTCAGATCGACTGGCCCGAATAGGTCGCCGAACTAACCGCCGAGCGCGCGCTTCGCTTCGCGCGCGGCGTACATATAGATCCCGCGGCCCATCAAAGAGGACTCGTCTTCCGCGCGCTTGCTGAAGAGGTCTCGAACGCATTGCTGCGCATCGCTGTTGTCGGGTTCGGCCAGCGCCGCCCACTCGGCGAGGTGGCACGCCAATGAGATGTCCTCCTCAGCCACGGCGAGAGCACGCTTCACGAGCACATCCGCGCCTCCGGCCAGGGACGCGATCTCACGGGCCTGCGCGGCTTCGGTCGCAGGCATCAGGTTGGCCGGGTGGCCGTCCCACCAGCCGCCGTGCAGCCGGATCAGGTTGCGCACGATGAACTCCGGACGGTCGTAAACGGGCTTCAGATACGGACGGTCGGCCAGTGACGGCGGCGGCTTGACCCGTTCGACGATCTGGTCATGCGGAAGACCCTCGTTCATCGCCGCCAACGTTTGCTCGATGATCGACCGCAGGTAATCCGCTGTGTCGGTGATCGCCGTGCGCACCTTCTCGGCCCCCACGATCAGCGGCCCGTGTCCGGGAAGAAGCATCTCCGCGTCGAGGGCCAGCATCCCCTCGAAGGCTTCGACCCACTCTTCGGGATAACGCTGCACCTTCTGCGGGTTCCCGCAGTTCGGCACGCACGAGATCCAGAAGTCGCCGGTGGCCAGAAGGCCGCGATCGGCGGCCCACACCCACGTGGCATCGTCCGTCTCTCCTTTGCCGTGCCGGAGCTCGAAACGCTCCCCTCCGATCGTCAGGGTGAGAGCGTCTTGGTACGTCGTCGTCGGCCAGTGATACTCGCGCGGCCAACGCACGTCGCGGAAGCCGAACTGGATCGTGTTGATGTGCTCGTTCAGCTCGGCCATCCGTTGGTAGCGCTTGAACCGGACAGGAACGCCTTCGTGCGCCACGATGTCCGGTGTCTCACCGGCTTCGAGCCATGCACCGACACCCATGGCGTGGTCGATGTGGCCGTGCGTGTAGACGACCGTGTGCAGCGGCGCATCGGTGTAACCGCGCACCGCATCGCGGATGAGCGGTCCGACCTGGATCACGCCGCTGTCGACCATGACGATGCCCTCGTCGGTGACAAAGGACGTCGAGTTAGCCATGGTCGGAACGTGGAAGGTCCGAGGAGCTACTTCCTTGGGCTCCCCTCCTCCGAAGAATCCGCGCGATTGAACGGCGGCAACGACACTCGGTTGATCGGTCACTCCTGATTCCCCTTCCTGCGCTCACCCATCACGAGCGACTGCGATAGAAGCTCCTCGTGCATCGAGGATTCGACTTCGGGCATTGCCAACGTTTGCAGCACGCGTCGTGCCATCCGCACGGCCAGCGGCGATCGCTCGGCGATCTCCTTGGCTATCTGTAGCGCGGCGTCGTCCAGCTCGGCCAACGGAACCACGCGCGAAACAACACCGTGCTGCAGCGCCTCCTCCGCCGTGAGCACGCGCCCGGTCAGGGCGAGGTCGGCGGCCAGGCCGTGCCCGGCCATCTGGAAGAGCCGCGCAACGCCACCCGAGTCGGGGATGACGCCGTGCTTCACTTCGGGTAGAGACATCCGGGCATCCTCGGAGGCGACCCGGATGTCACAGAGCAGGGCCCGCTCGAAAGAGCCGCCGAGCACCCAGCCCTTCAAGGCGACCACGATCGGGAACGGTGCCGTCCACAACAGCTTCGTTCGAGCATGGCCCTGAGCGATGTAGTCGAGGTCGGACACGCCGGGCGCCCGCTTCCCGAGCTCGGTGGTGTCACGTCCCGACGAGAACGACTTTCCTTCGCCGCGCCATACCATCGCGCGGATGTCGTTGCGCGTGTGGAGCTCGGCCAGAAGGCCGAAGAAGCTCTCGTCCAACGCGTCGTTGAACGCGTTGTGCTTATCCGGGCGGTTGTAGCTGACTACGGCAACGGGACCGTCGATTTCGCAGAGGACGATGTCCGGCTCGCTCATGAGGTGATCGCGGCCGTAGCATGACACACCGTCAGCAACGTACCGGGAGGACGCATGCTCGAGGCGCGAGGCATCTGGGGCCTGATCACCAAGCGCGCCGACGCTACGCCGGATGCGCCCATGGTCGTGGACGAAACCCGTACGACACTCACGTTTGCCGATTATCGCGACGCTGCCGAGCGTGCGGCGGCCGGTCTCCAAGACATTGGCGTCGGCGAGGGATCGGTCGTCACATGGATACTGCCGACCACCAACCACGCGTTCGTCCTCGTCGGCGCGCTGTGCCGACTCGGGGCGATCCAGAATCCCGTCTTACCGATATACCGCGACCGCGAGGTCGGCTTCATCGCCAAGCAGGCCAAGCCGCAGCTGCTCATCGTCCCGTCCGTCTACCGCGACTTCGACTTCGAGGCGATGGCCAAGCGCGTGGCCGAAGGTGCCGAGCTGCTCGTCTGCGACGGACCGATCCCGGAAGGAGATCCGAGCACGCTCGATCCTCCGCCCGACGGGACCGATGATCCGCCCGTCCGCTGGCTCTTCTACACCTCGGGGTCGACGGCCGACCCGAAGGGAGCGCAGCACACCGACGCAACGATCATGGCGACGGCGAAAGGGATGGCCGAACGCTTGCAGCTGGTGTCCGATGACCGCAACGGCCTCGTCTTCCCCTTCACTCACATCGCGGGGCCCATCTGGCTGGCGTCCGGACTCATGGTCGGCTTGCGCCATCTCATCGTGAGCGCCTGGGATCCGCCGACGACGATCCCATTCTTCAAAGAACAAGACGTGACGATCGCCGGCTCGGGAACGATCTTCCACATGGGCTACCTGACGGCCCAGCGTGAGGATACGTCGACTCCGCTGTTCCCGAAGGTGCGGTGCTTCCCGGGCGGCGGCGCACCCAAGCCACCTCAGCTTCACTACGACCTGAGCAAGGAGATGGGCGCACCGATCCTGTCCGGGTACGGCTTGACCGAAGCCCCCATCCTCACGATGGCGTCGGCCGACGACCCGGACGAATCGTTGGCGAACACCGAGGGTGGACCGATGCCCGGTGTCGACCTCAAGCTCGTGACGCTCGAAGGCAAGCTCGCCACCCCGGGTGAGGAAGGTGAGATCCGCGCGAAGGCGCCGCAGCTCATGAAGGGATACCTCGACGCATCGCTCGACGCGGAAGCATTCGACGAGGACGGCTACTTCCGCACCGGCGACCTAGGCCGCCTCGATGACGGCTACATCGTCATCACCGGCCGTCTGAAGGACATCATCATCCGCAAGGGCGAGAACATCTCCGCCAAGGAGGTCGAGGATCTGCTCTTCACTCATCCCAAGGTTGCCGACGTCGCCGTTATCGGGTTGCCCGACCCGGCGGCCGGTGAGCGCGCTTGCGCCGTCGTCGTCACCAAGAACGCCGATGCGATCTCCATGGACGAGATGCGCGACTTCCTCAAGGATCTGGGCCTGAGGATGCAAGCCATCCCCGAGCAACTGGAGATCGTCGACGCTCTCCCGCGAAACCCGGCGGGAAAGGTGCTGAAGCAAGATCTGCGGAAGGCCTACTCATCATGAGCGACATGAAAGGCAAGACGGTTCTCGTCACCGGCGCGAACACCGGCATCGGATTGGAGACGGTGGCCGCCTTGGCGGAGATGGGAGCGAGCGTCGTACTTACCGCGCGCGATGCAAACAAGGGCCATGCGGCGGTCAAGGCGATCCGAGAACGGCATCCACAGGCCGAAGTGCATGGCGGGCTCGTCGATTTCTCGCGCCTGGACGATGTTCGGCGCTTCGCGGCGGAATTCGATCGACGCCACAAAGAGCTCCACGTCCTCGTGAACAATGCCGGCGCGATGCTCAGCGAGCACTCCGCGACGCCGGATGGACTCGAAACGACCTTCCAGGTGAACCATCTCGGCCCGTTCTTGTTGACCAACCTCCTGCTCGGCAAGCTGAAGGCGTCGGCCCCGGCGCGGATCGTGAACGTCGCGTCGACCGCGCATCGCGGCGGCAGTCTCGACTTCGACGACCTACAGAGCGAGGGCGGCTACAACGGGATGCGCGTCTACGGCACGTCGAAGCTCTGCAACATCCTGTTCACGCAGGAGCTTGCGCGGAGGCTCGAGGGCACGGGAGTCACAGCGAACTCGTTGCATCCAGGCACCGTACGCACGGGCTTCGGTCAGGACGGCGACTCCCGAGGATTCATAAGGTTCGGGCTCGCCGTCATCAGGCCATTCATCCTCAGTCCGGCCAAAGGCGCCCGGACGCAGATCCACCTCGCGTCCTCACCCCAGGTCGAGGGGAAGACGGGCCTGTACTGGGCGCGAAGCCGCCCGTCCCGACCGACCAAAGCGGCTCGGGACGACGAGGCAGCGCGTCGCCTGTGGGAGGTCAGCGAGAAGCTGACCGGTGTCGGCGCCTAGCCGTCCCACCTCTTCAGCCTTGTGTGTCGTTTTCCCTAGTAGGCGCCATGGCGCGCGCGGATACTTCCCGCATGGCGTACCGGGGGACGGGGATCGCTGAGCGCCTCGAAAGGGCCGAGCCAACGGTCGTTTTCGAGCAGACACTCCGAACGATCGAGCATGCCCGGCGGCGGCGGACCCGGAAGCGTCGGCTTCTCATCGCGGCGGCGATCGTTCTGGTCCCGCTACTAGTTGTCGGCACCTTCCTCCTCACCCAGCGCAACGCGACGACCGAGGTCTCCCTGGACGAGGCGACCGAGCAGTTCCGATCTACACGGACAACGGGAGCCGAAGCAGGCAAGCCCGCAACAGCGCGGTCGCTGGATCAGCGCGCGACTCGTGACGCCGAAACAAATGAGGCAAGTACTGAGACTCCTTCCGACAACAAATCCGGATCCACGACTTCCCTCGCCCCCTCCGGGCCGTACGCACTCCCCGCCGAGGGCGTGTACACCTATCGCTCCACCGGAGGCGAGCAGATCTCGGCCCTCGGCGCCCACCACGACTACCCCGAGAAGATCCACGCCACCGTGCATCATCTGGGCGGCTGCAACTGGGAGCACCGCAACGAGGTCATCGCCGAGCACGTCGACCGGCGTCACTGGTGCAGCGGGCCGGGAAAGCTGTCCCAATCGGTCCAGGCACGCGAGGTCGAGTTCTTCGGCCAGCGCGATGGATCGATGGCCACGTGCTCACCTCCGCTCGTCCTGCACGGGGTCGCTGATCGCGCCGGGGCGACGGCGGTCGGTCGGTGCACCGGAGAAGGTGTGGACGCCAAGATCACGCGAACCTACATCGGGACGGAGAAGATCGTCGTCGGCGGTGCTTCGATCGAGACGATCCACCTGAGCGTCGTCGGAACATTCACCGGACGCGCAACGGGTACGTCCCACGAGGAGCTGTGGCTCATACCGGAAACGGGGATGACCGCGCGCTGGGACCGCAAGGTCGACACGAACGCCGACTCCGTGTTCGGGAAGGTGCACTACACGGAGAACGCGAGCTTCGTTCTTTCCTCGCTCGTTCCGGTGACCTAGTCGTCGAGATTCGTCCGGAAGCGGTCCATCTCCGGTTGCACCTCGTATCCGGCCGCCGTCCAGAACTCGACGGCGTGCTTCTCGTCACCTAGCACAAGCGCGGTGATGCGACGGCAGCCATGTGCGCGGAGGCGACGCTGGCCCTCGGCCACGAGATCGCGAGCCACCCCGCGGCGTCGATGCTCGGGACGAACGGCTAGGCGGTACATGTTGCCACGCCATCCGTCCCACGCGGCGATCAGCGTTCCGACGACGGCACCGTCCGACTCCGCAACGATCAGCGCCTCGCCGTCTCGCGCGAGCAGCGCCTCGAGCGCGGCCACGTCGTCGGTGATGGTCGGCGCGGCGCCGGCGGCGAGCCACACATCTAGGACCCGATCCAGCTCCCCTAGGTCTGCGCTCCTGATGACGCAGTCTTTGTCGCTCACCGCCTCAGAGCAACGCTGCCATTGCTTCCGCGTGAACGTCGGCAGACTCGAACTGAGTGGCCAGAACGGCAGCGCGCTTCAGGTACAGGTGCACGTCGACTTCCCAGGTGAAGCCCATCCCTCCGTGAACCTGGACGCACGTCTTGCCGTTGGCCATAGCCGCCTCCGAGGCAAGGATCTTCGCAGTGGAAACCGCACGCGCCGCGTCGGGAGCGTCTTCGTCCAGCAGGACGCCCGCCGCATCGACGGCAGAGCGCGCAACCTCGGCCCGGACGAGCATGTCGGCACACATGTGCTTCACGGCTTGGAAGGAACCTATGGGGCGATCGAACTGTTGCCGCTCGTTCGCATAAGCGACGGCGAGATCGACGAGCTTCGATGCGATGCCGGACGACAGAGCCGCCGTTAGGACCGCGCCTTCGCGACGTAGTTGTTCCACGTGTGCATCCGTGGAGCGTGAACCCGCCAGTCCCGCCGGATTGGACAGGATCGGTGTAAGTGGGTCGAGCGACGGGATCGACTCGCCGTCCGGACAGCCGTCCGACACTGCGACTCGATCGCCCTCGAAGACGAGAACGGCATCGGCGTCGGATCCGTGCTCGATCAGTGACGGCAGCCCTTCATCGGCGCGCAATTCAACCAGAGTGACGACCTTCTCCCCAGTTGCTGCTCCGTCGACAAGCCCTGCCGCTAGATGCGTCGCGACGAGCGGACCGGGAACCAATGCCCGGCCCAGCTCCTCGAACACGATCACGGCCTCGGTCATCCCCAGGCCTACTCCACCCTCACTGTCCGGCAGTCGAAGAGAGAACACTCCGGCCTCGGCCA
Organism: Actinomycetota bacterium; assembly: GCA_040905525.1. Lineage (GTDB taxonomy): Bacteria > Actinomycetota > JAICYB01 > JAICYB01 > JAICYB01 > JBBDRJ01. The sequence continues at coordinate 265,538 of JBBDRJ010000012.1, read as the reverse complement.
GCTCACGCCACCCGACCCGGTCGAATCCCTTGCGCACGCGTTCCATCGGGAACCGGCCCGTGCACAGGTCACGGATCCCGTCGCGCAGCGCGAGCTCGTCCGGGCCGAGATCGAAGTTCACGCCGGGGCTTTCTCCAGCGCGTCGTGAAGCAGCCGTCCGAGAAGTGTGCGGTCGGTGAAGGCTTCGACCGAATCGAGCTCGATCAGGTCGACGCGCGCCGAAGCGGCCATGTCCTTGGCCGTCTGGAGCGGATGGATCGGATCGTTGTCCCAGCCGAACACCACGACGCGGAAGGGCAGGTCGGCAAAGGCCGACGGCACGTCGTCGAGGATCCAGCGCGGGACGTTCCGCAGAGCCAGCTCGAGGCTCGCCGGATCGTGCGACTTGAGCTCGGACAGGAACACCTCGTCGGACTCGTCACGGCCCATCGAAGTAGCAAACTGCCGCAAGGCGGCGATCAAGCCCTCGATGCCGCCGTCGTGAAGGACGCCGGCGATCGCATCGAAGCCGAACACCATAGGATGGGCCTCGTCGCGAAGCGCGGGTATGCATTGCACCAAACCCTCGACCCGTTCGGGCTTCGACCGAGCGGCGCAGAAAGACGTCGCCGCGCCCATCGAGCCGCCGCCGATCCAGCAGCGGTCGAGGCCGGCCGCGTCCGCCACCGTCCACAGATCGCCACCCATCGCGATCGGGTCGTACCCGGCCGCGTCGGTAACCGGCGTCGCGCCACCGTGGCCGCGCTGGTCGAACGTCACAACCTTCCAGCCCGTTTCTACCAGAGGCGCCAGTTGCAACCTCTGAGCCGCCCCGGTTCCCATCAGTCCGTGCGCGAACACCAATCCCTGACCACCGTCGTCTCCTTCGACGACGAAGGGGATCTCGAACCCATCGGCCGTGCGCACCCGTTCCATCAGATCACCCCTTCGGCATCCCGAGAACTCGCTCGGCCACGATGTTGCGTTGGATCTGCGAGGTACCCGCAGCGATCGTTATCGACATCGCGTGCATCCATCCCCGGACGTGCTCGGCCCCCGCGTCGTCGTCCAACGAGACCGCCGCGCGATCGAGGATGCGCATCGCGAGATCGCCCATCTTGTGTCTCACCTCTGAGTAGTGGAGCTTGAACACCGACCCACCCGGACCGGGAACGCCGTCGCGCTCGGCCTGGGTCACGTTGCGCTTGGTCAACACCCACAGCGCGTCGAGCTCGGCACTCAGGTGACCGAGCTCGCGGCGGACGCCGCCGTCCTCGAAATGGCCGCTGCGCTTGGCGATGTCGACGAGGCGGCCGAGCAGCTGCATCGAGCTCAACAGCTCCGACACGAACGCTGTGCCGCGCTCGAACGAGAACGTGACCATGGCAACGCGCCACCCGTCGTTCTCGGCCCCCACCCGGTTCGCCACCGGGATACGCACGTCGCTGAAGAACACCTCGCTGAACTCCGAAGAGCCCTGGATCGTGCGGAGCGGACGAACGTCGATACCCGGCGTGTCCATCGGGCAGATCAGCCACGTGATCCCACGGTGCTTGGGTGCATCGGTATCGGTCCGGACGAGGAGCTCGCAGTAGTCGGCGACCTGCGCGAACGAAGTCCATATCTTCGAGCCGTTGACGATGTACTCGTCGCCTACGCGCACGGCCCGGCACTGAAGTGACGCGAGGTCGGACCCGGCGCCCGGCTCGCTGAACCCTTGGCACCAGATCTCGTCGCCGCGCAGGATCTGAGGCAGGTGCTGCGCGCGCTGCTCGTCGCTCGCTTCGGCGATGAGTGTGGGTCCGGCGTGAAGCAGCCCGACGAAGTTCACGCCGACGTAGGGAGCACCGGCGCGCTCGGTCTCTTCGAGGAAGATCAGCTGCTCGGTCGGGGTCCCTCCGCGTCCGCCGAACTCGGCCGGCCAGTTGATCCCCGCGTAGCCGGCATCGAAGAGCAGCCGCTGCCATCTGGTGTCGTAGGCACGGCGCGCTTCCCAATCCTCGGCTTCAGGGGCTTTACCGACGCCGGGCAGGACGTCGTCGAGCCAGGTTCGCAGCTGTTTGCGGAAGGCTTCCTCGGCGTCGGTGTAGCGAAGATCCATGACGGCACACCTTAACTTCCACGCGTTGACTCCCTCCGGAGAGAGCTATAACGTGTACCCGCGAGTACGGAATCCCCCGTCCAAGGAGCTCGAGATGACGATCACGCCAACGTCCGTCGACCAGATCGACCTCACCGACTGCGACCTCTTCCTGCACGGCGATCCTCACGCCGTGTGGACGACTCTGCGACGAGAAGCTCCGGTTCATTGGAACGAGCGCTCGTGGGGGCCGGGTTTCTGGAACATCACCCGTTACGAGGACGTCATGCGCGTGTCGGTCGATGCGCAGACCTTCATCTCCGGCAAGGGGATCATCCTCGACAACACCGGGCACCGCACCGAGCGCGAGCAGGCGATGTCGAGCCAGGGCTACGGCATGGACCCGCGCGGAAACATGATGATCATGACCGACCCGCCGCGGCACACCGTGTTGCGACGCATCGTGAACAAGGGCTTCACCCCACAGGCCGTAAGAAGGATGGAGCCGCACATCCGCGAGCTCGTCACTCGGATCCTGGACGACGTCGTCGAACGCGGCGAATGTGACTTCGTCCTGGACATCTCGCGCCGGCTGCCCCTCGAGGTGATCTGCGAGATGGTCGGCGTCCCCGAGGGCGACTGGGAAGGGATGTTCGATCTGACCAACCGCGTCATCGGTTTCGACGACCCGGAGTTCGCCCAGAACGAGGTGACCGCGGAAGACATGCAGCTGTCGATGAACCTCTTCCAGTACATGGGCGAGCTGATCGCCAGCCGCCGCACCGACCCACGGGAGGACGTGCTCAGCGTCCTGGTCAACAACGAGGTGGACGGTCAGACGCTCAACGACGGCGAGATCTTCCTGATGTTTCTGCTGCTGATAGTCGCGGGCAACGAGACGACGCGTAACGCAACGTCGGGCGGGATACTCGCGATGATGAACAACCCCGATCAGAGGCAGCGCCTCATCGACGATCCGTCACTCATCCCCTCCGCCGTCGAAGAAGTCGTCCGCTGGACTTCGCCGGTCATGCACTTCGAGCGCGTTGCGACCACGGACGTGGAGATCGCCGGCCAGCTCATCAAGGAGGGGGACGAGGTCACGCTGTGGTACCCGTCGGCCAACCGCGACGAGACCATCTTCGACAAGCCTCAGACCTTCGACGTCGGGCGCACGCCCAACGAGCACATCGCGTTCGGGAAGGGCGAGCACTTCTGCCTGGGAGCCAACCTTGCCCGGCTCGAGCTCCGCGTGATGTTCGAGGAGCTGCTCCGTCGGATCCCTGACATGCAGCTCGCCGGTGATCCGGTTCGCCTGCGGTCGAACTTCATCGGCGGCATCAAGCGGATGCCCATCAGCTTCACCCCAAGCGCCCGCGCCGCGTAGCTTGGCGGCTGTGGCCACCACAGCCGGCCTAACGCTGGACGGGATCGATCTTTCCGATCCCGAGCTGTACGCGACCGGCGATCCGCACGCGGTCTGGACCTACTTGCGCGCGAACGCGCCGGTGTTCTTCCAGAAGCACCGGTACGGACCGGGCTTCTGGGCCATCACGCGCTATGAGGACGTGCTCAAGCTCTCGACCGATCGACGCCTGTCATCCGCTGGCGGACGCTCGACCCTCGGCACTCCGGCCCAGCCCGACGCTGTCGTGGCCGACGTGCTGGTAGTGACGGATCCTCCGAAACACACTCAGCTCAGGACGATCGTCAACAAGGCGTTCACTCCTAGGATCGTCGCGTCCCTCGAGACCTACGTGCAGAGCGTTGTGGACCGCATAGTTGACGGCCTCGTCCAAAAGAAGAATTGCGACTTCGCCACCGAGGTTGCGGCACAGATCCCCTTCAACGTGATCTGCGAGCTTCTTGGCGCGGCCGAGGAAGATCGCGGCTCTCTCGCTCACGCTGTTGGACATTTCATGGAGTCGAACACACACATAGAAGCGCCGGCGCGCAACGACTTCGAGCTCGGACGCTATTTTCTCGACCTGGCCGAGCAGCGTCGCCACCAACCGGGAGAAGACCTTGTGTCAAGACTCGTAGAGGCCGAGGTCGAGGGCGAATCCCTGTCCAATGCGGACATCCTGGCGCTTTGCTCTTTGCTGTTCATCGCCGGCTCAGAGACCACGATGAACGGCATCTCCGGCGGCCTGCTCGCTTTCATGGAGAACCCCGCACAGCGCGACCGGATCGAGGAGGATCCGTCGCTCTGGCCCAAAGCAGTCGAGGAGATCCTGCGGTGGGTATCCCCGGTGCTCAACGGGATGGTAAGGACTGCGACGGAGGACATCGAAGTTCGCGAAGTCGCCATCAAGGCCGGTGACAAGGTCACCTTGTGGTACCCATCGGCCAACCGCGATGAGGACGTGTTCAACAACCCATTCGCCTTCGACGTTGGACGCGATCCGAACCCGCACATCACGTTCGGCGCCGGTCCGCACTTCTGCCTCGGGGCAAGCTTGGCGCGCCTCGAGATCCGCGTGACTCTCGACACCGTCTTTCGGCGCCTGAAGAAACTCGAGCCGGCCGGCGACGTGACGAGATTGCGTTCCAATGTGTCCAGCGCCATCGAGCACTTGCCGATCCGGTTTCGTGGGAGCCTAGGCGCATGAGCGAGCAGACCCTGCACCAGGTCGAGTTCAACACGTTCGACGACGAGTTCACCGCCGATCCGTACCCGGAGTACGCACGCCTGCGGGCATCCGGCCGCGCGCTTCAAAACGAACTCGGTATCTGGATGCTCCCTCACTACGAGGACGCGACCGCACTCTTGCGCCATCCCAATGTCTCCTCAGACCCATTGAAGTCCGAGGTCTTCGCGACGCTATTCCAAACATTTCTCGGGGGTCAGGACGGCCCCGGCATCCGCCTCGTGAAGAACCTCCTCCTGCTCATGGATCCGCCCGATCACACGCGGATGCGGGCGCTCGCGAACGCAGCCTTCAGCCGCAAAGCCGTCGAGGATTGGCGTCCGGAGATCAAGCGCATCACCGACGAGCTCCTGGACGCGCTCGTCGAGCGCGACGAGGCAGACCTGATGGCTGAGTTCGCCTATCCGCTCCCGGTAACCGTCATCGCCGAGCTCCTTGGCGTCCCGCTCTCCGACCGCGAGAATTTCACCAGCTGGGGACGTGAGCTGATCGAAATGTTCAGCTTCAGTCTCGAGGAGTTCACGCCCGAACGTACGGAGCGCGGAAACAACGCTGTGATGTCTTTCAACGACTACTTCGAGGGCCTCTCGAACGAGCGGCGCCGCCAGCCGCGCGACGACCTGTTGACCGCGCTCGTGGAGGCGGAGGCCGAGGGCGAGCGGCTCAGCCACGAGGAGCTGCTCGCGACATGCCTGTTGTTGTTGATCGCCGGACACGAAACGACTGCGAACCTGATCGGCAACGGCACTGTCGCTTTGTTGCGCAACCCGCAAGCACTGGCGCGCTTGCGTGACGATCCCTCGGTGACATCGAGCGCGATCGAAGAGCTCCTGCGTTACGACTCACCCGTCCAGATGACGGCTCGTACGACACTCGAGCCGATCGAGGTCGCCGGTGTTGAGATTCCCGCCAATGCCCGTGTGGCGTCGATGCTTGGATCGTCGAATCGTGACGAGGGCCACTTCGATCGCGCGGACGAGCTCGTCCTCGACCGGTCGTCCGCTCCCCATGTTTCGTTCGGCGGCGGCATCCACTTCTGCCTGGGCGCTCCGCTGGCACGCATCGAGGCTCGCGTTGCTTTTCCGGCTCTGCTCCAGCGAGCGCGGAATCTGGAGCTCGCCACTGACGAGCTCGATTGGCGGAAGACCTTCCCGTTCAGGGGACTGCGGTCGTTGCCCGTGCGCGTCTGAGAGCAACAGCGCAACGCACAGCCGCAAGCGGCGGCACGACGAGGTACGGCAGGTTAAGCGCAACGAACGCGGCCATGTTGAGCGGGCGCTCGTCCCCTTTCAGCTCCACGACCCAGTAGATGACGTTCGTCGCGGTGATGAGCCCGGCGAACGGCAGCACGAGCTCGGGAAGCCAGGCGCGGTCCAACATCAAGCCGTAGACGATCGCGGCGTAGATCGGTCCGTAGAACGCGGCGAACCATCCGACGGCCTCGAGCCACAGGGGCGGGTCCCGGAAGATCGGATCGATCTCGCGCGCGTAGAACCCGGTCGACTCGTCTATCAGACCGACCGCAACCGGAAAGTCGAAGATCGCCCACCCCACGCAGAACAGTGCGAAGAAGACGGCGAGGACGAGATCGACCGGTCGATCTCGCAGCCTCACCAGAGCTGGTCCGTATAGGTGTCCGTGCCGGGAACGGTGTGCTTGAACGGTGACGCGAAGATCACGTCGGCCGTGTCGCCGTAGCTCTCGTTCAACCCGGCGAACGTCTGCTCCCACGCCTGGTCCGCCGGCACGTCCGTGAAGTACAGCTGGAGGAACCGCACGTCGTCGTCGGCCGACGCCGGAACGTCGCTCGGCTGTCCCGGAGGCATCGGGAACGGTTGGAACGTCAAGCACAAAGCCGCTTGGGAGCCGGCCAAGACCTTGGGCACGATCTCCCCGCGAAGCTTCGACACCGCTGCCCCTCGCGCGCCGGTGGCGCGACCGATAACCACGACCAGCCCCGGGAACCGATGATCGAGCGCGAGCTCCGCCGGCACACCGCCCTCGTCCCGCTCGACCGAGCCGATGTAGTCGTAGAGCTGGGTGTGGATGTGGGTGCGCTTGTCGAACATGCGGTCGGCATCGATGAGCACCTTCACCTGGCGCCGTCCCCAGCGCCACCACTCGTCGTGATGTCCCTTGAGGATGAAGTAGATCGCCAGGTAGGAACCCACGGATAGGTCCGGCGTGATCGGTGTGTCGGCGGGATAGCGCAGGGTCTTCAAGTCTCGCGTTGAGACGAAACGGCCGGCCGCCAGTGAGTACGGTCCGATCATCACACCCGAATAGAGGTGGTCACGCTCGTACCAGCGGTTGTAATCGACCTCGTGGCCTTTGTCGGGCTCGACCATCGTGAACAGGATCGAGCCGAGCTCGATCGGGTCGTCGGTAAGGAACGCCTTCGTTGGATCTTGGGGGTCTTCGCTCACGCCTTTCCTTTCATCCGGGGGCACCCCGAACCCCGAGTCATTCGGGGGCACCCCGAACCCCGAGTCATTCGGGGGCACCCCGAACCCCGAGTATGCGGTCTCGCAGTTCGATCTTCAGCACCTTCCCACTCGCGTTGAGTGGCAACGCATCGACCATCACCACCCGCCTGGGCACTTTGTAGTTGGCCATCTTTTCGCGGGCCCAACTGATCAGCTCTTCGGCATCGAGCGCAGTTCCCGACCGCGTCACGACGAACGCGCAACATACTTCGCCCAAGCGTTCGTCCGGCATCCCGACCACCGCAGCCTGCGCCACCGATGGGTGCGTCAGGAGCTCGTTCTCGATCTCCGCGGGATAGGCATTGAATCCGCCTACGATGAACATGTCCTTCTTGCGGTCGGTGATGTCGACGTAGCCGCGCGCATCCATAACGCCGATGTCTCCGGTGTGCAGCCAGCCTTCGGCGTCTATCGTTTCCGCCGTAGCTTTCGGATCCTGGTAATAACCCTGCATGACGTTGTAGCCGCGGACGATGATCTCCCCCGGCTCCCCGCGAGCCATCTCGACATTTGCGTCGTCTACGATCAGAACCTCGACGTCGGGGATCGCGCAGCCGGACGTGTTGGAGATGGTCTCCGCATCGTCGGAGGGACGGCACATCGTCACGACCCCTGTGGACTCGGTCAATCCGTACGCCGTCAAGATCGTCTCGAACGTTAGCTCCGATCGCATCCGCTTGATCAGCTCCACGGGGACGGGCGCGGCACCGGTCACCGCCAAGCGCAGCGATGAAAGGTCTCCGCGCTCGGTCGCGTTGAGGATCGACTGATAAAGCGTCGGCGGGCCCGGGAGAACAGACACGCGCTCATCGGTGATGCGCTGAATCACGGATGGAACGTCGAAAACCGCGTGGGGAATGATCGTAGCTCCGCGCATCAAGCAAGCGATGAAACCGGCCTTGTACCCGAAGGTGTGGAAGAACGGGTTCACGATGAGGTAGCGGTCGCCCTCACTTAGACCCACCAGTCGCGACCACACCTCGAACACGCGCAGCGTCTGTCCATGCGTCGTCATGACACCCTTGGGCTTCCCCGTCGTGCCGGACGTGAACATGACGTCGGCAAGATCGTCGGGGGCTAGCTCCGCGGTTCGACGACCGAGCTCGGCCATGGATGTCTGCTCGGTCCCGAGCATGAACTCGGCCCATCCCGTCGTGGAGGCCGGCGCTTTCCCGCGAAGTATCACGATGCGCTCGACCGGATCCTGATCGAACTCCGTTCTCAGAAGGTCCACGTAATCGATGTCCAAGAAGCCCGATACCGTGAACAGCAGACGCGCTCCCGAGCGCTCGAGGATGTAACCGGCCTCACGTCCTTTGAATCGCGTGTTGATGGGGACGAGTACTCCACCGGCGCCGAGCACGCCCAGGGCGGCAACGATCCATTCCCAGCAATTGGGGGCCCAGATCGCGACCCGGTCACCTCGCTGCACGCCGACGGCCATGACGGCTCGCGAGGCTTGATCGACTGCGGCGGCGAGACCCGAGAAGCTCAGCCGGACGTCGCCGTCCACGATCGCTTCGCGCTCGCCGAACCTTGAAGCCGCCGAGCGAACTAGCCCTGGAATTGAACCCCACGTGAGGTCTCCCCGGAGCTCGGTGACTGTACTCATCTGACGACCCGTCAGGTTACTTGCTCTCCCATCCCGCCTGCCGAAACTGCCGGTATGCGCCGTTAGCCTCGAACGATGGAGCGAAGGATCCGAGCACTCGACGGCGTGCGTGGCGCCGCCCTGCTCGCCGTGCTCGGCTACCACACCTCACCTGGGTTCTTTCCCGGGGGTTACCTCGGCGTCGAGATGTTCTTCGTCCTCTCCGGATTCCTGCTCACGACGCTTCTCTTGCAGGAACATTCGGACTCCGGCCAGATCGACGTCGTCGCTTATGCCGGACGGCGCTTCCGCCGCATCGTGCCCGCGATGTTCGTGTTGCTTGCGGCACTCCTCGTCTTCGTGCCGATCCTCGCACACGGCGACGCCCATCGGCTGCGTGACGATGTTCTGAGCTCGATCGCCGGCATCACGAACTGGCATCTGATCGCGGAAGGCACCTCGTACTTCGAGCACCTCGGACGTCCTCCATTCGTCCGGCATCTGTGGTCGATCGCCATCGAGGTGCAGTTCTACGTTCTGTGCCCGTTCGTGGCCGCGTGGGTCGTCCGTCGCCGTCGCAGCACGGCGACGGCTTGGGTAGCCGGATCCGTGGCCGCCTCGGCAGCTTTGATGGGGATCCTTTACGCCAGTCCGGATCCGTCTCGCGCATATTTCGGAACCGACACGCGCATCAGCGCTCTGCTCAGCGGCGTTTTGCTGGCGCTCGTCCTCGAGAAAGCCTCGACGGCCGACCTCAAGAAGACGACGTGGCGCATCGCCGGACCGATGGCCGTCGGCGCGACGGTCGCGATGGTCCTGATTGCCGGCGAGCGCGTGCGGTGGATGTACCCGGCCGGATTCCTCATCGTCCAGGCCGCCACAGCCATCCTCATCGCGTGCGGCATGCGCGGAACGTGGCCGGCCGGACTTCTCCGTTCGGCCCCCTTGATGTGGTTGGGCAAACGGTCATACGGGATCTATCTCTGGCACTGGCCCTTGGTCATCCTGCTGCGACCGGGGGTGGACGTCGGATGGAATCCGGCCGTCGCCCACACCGTCACGATCGCCGGTGCACTGCTGCTGGGGGCGTTGTCCTTCCGGTACGTCGAGAGGCCCCTGATGCGCTGGAAGCCGTCGGCTACCGACGTTAGAAGATCGCGAAACTTCGTCGCTTTCTCTGCTGCCGCCGTGGCACTCATCACGGTGGCGACTTTGGTTCGCCCTCTGCCGACCACGGACCCGATCAAAGCAAGCCTCATCGCCGGAGAACGTGCACTTGCGGCCCAAGAGGCCAAGCGCGAATCGTCTCCTTCGCCCGCACCGACGCGAGCTGGGACATCGGCGGCACCCAATCAGGAGACCACGCGGGCGGTCGGAGATCGCTCCGACTGGATCGTGGCGCTCGGTGACTCGGTGATGCTCGGAGCGGCGCCACACCTCCAGTACCGGCTCGGACCGGCCGGGTACATCTACGCCGACAAGAGCCGTCAGATCCGCCACGGGATCGAGATCGCCGATCAGCTTCGCTCGGAACACAAGCTCGGTCGGGTCGTCGTCGTCCATCTCGGCAACAACGGCAACATCAAGCCGTACCAGCTGAACGAACTGATGGCTGCGCTCAAGGACGTTCCCCGCGTGCTGCTATTGACGGTGCGCGTGCCCAAGCCGTGGCAGGACGCCGCGAACGAGTCCATCCGGGACGCAGGGCGGCGCTATCCGCAGGCGACTGTCGTGGACTGGTTCAAAAGGAGCGAGGACAACCGCGAGTGGTTCCAGAGCGACGGAACGCACATGTCGGTGCACGGCATCAAGCAGTACGCCGAACTGATCGTCCGGTCGATACCGCCGAAGGCAAAGGCCAAACCCAAACCGAAGCCCGAGCCAACACCGGAGCCAACGCCGAGTCCCACGCCGGGACTTATCGATGTCCTGCTGCCGCCCGGCTGATAGAAGTACGGCTAGAGGTCGATCCAGAAACGAAGCTTCGGCACCGGACGGTCCGGTTGGGGCACCTCGTTCTCGAGCACGCCGCCGTTGGCTTCGATGACCTTTCGCGAGCCTTCGTTGTCGGCATCGCACGTGATGAGCACGCGTTCGAGGCCGACGGTTCGGGCCTCGTCGAGGGCGAGCTTGCACATGAGAGTGCCGTAGCCCCGGCGGCGCTGAGACGGCCTGATGGCGTAGCCGATATGGCCGCCGAACCGCCGGAGCCAGTCCGTCAGCTCGTGACGGATGTTGATCGAACCGATGTAGTTGCCGTCCTCAACGAGCCAGAAATTCGAGGACGCGACCCATCCGTGGGGAAGCTCCGCTCCGCGGGACCAGGACTTGACGAGGCGGACATAGCCGTCGAAATCGCGCTCGGCCTGCTCGCGTTCATAGATCAGCGTGTCCTCGTCGAGCGGGAACTCCTTGGCCGCCTCGAGATAGCTCGCGCGGTAATCGGACGAAGGAAGGACGAGCCGCGCCATCACCGGCCCTTGAAGTTCGGCTCCCGGCGCTCGACGAAACTTCGGACGCCCTCCTGGGCGTCCTCGGTGTTCATGTTCTGCTCCTGCGCGAGAGCTTCTTCATCGAACGCCGCGCGTCGGCCCAGGTCGTGCGCTGCGTTGAGGAGCTTCTTGGCCAGGGCCAGGGTGGCCGTCGGTCCGCGGGCCAAACGCGTTGCCCACTCGGAGGCGGTCGATTCGAGCTCACCGGACGGGACGACGCGGTTCACCAGTCCCAGTTTTTCGGCGTCGGAGGCCGAAACCCCGTCGCCGAAGAACACGAGCTCCTTCGCGCGCTGGGGGCCGATCAGGCGGATGAGTAGATAGGCGCCGCCCCCGTCGGGCACCAACGCCCGCCGCATGAACACTTCGATGAACCGCGCCTCGTCCGAAGCGATGACCAGATCGCAGGCCAGAGCGATATGTGCGCCGATGCCGGCGGCCACGCCGTCGACGGCGGCGATAACCGGTTTCGGGCAATCCATGATGGACGACACCAGGCGTTGCGCTCCCTCTCGGATCGTCTGAGCAACGCTCACCGGAGGCTGATCGGTTCGTGAAGCGCGCAGATCTGCTCCCGAACAGAACGATCCGCCGCTCCCGGTGATCACGACGCACCGAACGGCTGCGTCGTCGCCCGCGTTGGTCAGCAGGTCGATCACGCGGTTGCGCTGATCGGGAGAGATCGCGTTCTTGACATCCGGACGGTTGAGAGTGATCCACAACACACCGTCGTCCAGGCGCTCCAGAACCTCTTCGCTCATCAGTCCGTGAACGTCGCGATCACCGACGCGTAGTCATCGAGGATGGGAAGTACCACTTCGCGATCGCCCGGCTGCACACCGAGCACGATCTCGGTGATGCCGAGAGTCTCGAAGTACTCGAGCTTTCCCTGGTCGGGCAGGGAGCCGAACGGGATGATCTTGATCGCCGATGGATCGCGCCCCGACTTTTCGTACTCCGCCTGGAGAAGCGGAAGGTTTGCCTTTATGCCGCGTCCGCCGATCGGGATCCAACCGTCCGCCCAATCCGCGATGTGCTTGAAGAGCTTCGGACCGGGTGCGCCGCCGAGGTAGATCGGCGGATGAGGCTTCTGCACGGGCTTCGGCCACGAGAAGGACGGCGCGAACTTGGTGAACTCGCCGTCGAACGAGGCCTGCTCGTTGGTCCACAGCACCTTGATCGCTTGCACACGCTCGCGGACCACCTCGCGCCGCTTCTTGAACGGAACTCCGTGGTGCTCGAGCTCGTCCTGGTTCCACCCGAACCCCACTCCAAAGTCGAAGCGCCCGTTCGAGAGCAGGTCGAGGGTCGCGATCTCCTTGGCCAAGACGATCGGATCACGCTGTGCGACCAGACAGATGCCGGTTCCAACGCGAAGGTTCTTGGTGGCTGCGGCCGCAAACGCAAGGGCAACGAACGGATCGAGCGCGTGGTAGTACTGCTTCGGCAAAGGCTCGCCCATAGGTGGCGGGGTCTTCCGTCCGACCGGGATGTGAGTGTGCTCGGGCGTCCACATGGAATGGAAGCCGCGGGCTTCCACCTCGCGGCCCAGCTCGGCCGCGTCGATCGTGTAATCGGTGAGGAAGACGGTCACGCCGAACTTCATTTCTTGCCCTTCGAGGGGGCGCCTGACGGCGCATCCTGCTCCGCCTTTGCAAGCGCTTCCCTGAGCGGGCCCATGAGCGGCATCTCGTCCTGTCCGATCTCTTCGTCGAGACGGTCGGCGATCTGCTCCGGCGTCCATCGGCCGTCCGTCATCATGGAGCGTTCTTCCTTGGGCTGGTTCCACACGGCGATGCGATTACCGACCGCGGTGTAGATCTGTCCCGTGACGTGCTTGGCTCGGTCCGACAGCAGGTAAACGCACATCGGCGCGACATCGTCAGCCTCCCCCATCTCAGCCAGCCCGGCCGGAACGTTCTCCGACATGCGAGTTCTGGCGACGGGAGCGACGGCGTTGGAACGCACTCCGTACCGGTACAGCCCGAGCGCAGCCGATCGCACCAGGGACACGATCCCTCCCTTGGCGGCCGAGTAGTTGGCTTGCGCGACGCTTCCTTGGAAAGCGCCGGACGTGAACGCAACGAGCGAACCGGATCCTTGCTTGCGCATCACTGCCGAAGCCGCGCGGAAGATGGTGAAGGTGCCTTTTAGATGAACGCGGACGACGTCGTCCCATTCGTCCTCGGTCATGTTGAAGAGCATCCTTTCGCGCAGGATGCCGTGACAGGTGACGATGCCGTCGATCCGACCCCATGCGTCGACGGCTGCCTGCACCACGCGAGCTCCGCCCTCCATCGACGACACGTCGTCGGCAAGTGAGACGGCTCGGCCGCCGAAGTCGGTGATCTCTTTGACTACGGCGTCGGCGATCTCGCTCGTCGGGTCTTCACCGGCCATGCCCACGCCGTAGTCGGCGACCACTACGTTGGCGCCGGCGTGCGCGCACGCGTGCGCGACGGCCCGCCCGATGCCGCGTCCGGCACCCGTGATCGCTACCGACTTGCCTTCGAGGATCCCGGCCAAGCAAAGACCTCCGGTTGAGTTTGTTTTCTGACGGAACGTTAGCATTCCGTTGCGATGGACCTTTCTTACACGCCCGAGCAGGAAGCCTTCCGCGCCGAGGTACGGAGATGGCTCGCATCCAACGTCCCGCAGCCGCCGCTCGCGTCGCCCGGCGCGCCGGATGCCTTCGCGGCTCATCGCGCGTGGGAGCGGAAGCTGTCCGATGCCGGCTACGGCGGCATCGCGTGGCCGGCGGAGTACGGCGGGCGCGGTGCGGACGTCGTCCTTCAAGCGATCTTCGAAGAGGAGTACCTGGCCGCCGGGGCTCCCGAGCGCGTGAGCATCGTCGGACAGAAGCTGATGGCTCCGACGTTGTGGGCCCACGGCTCCGACGAGCAGAAGAGCGAATGGCTGCCGCGGATCCTGTCCTGCGAGGACATCTGGTCTCAGGGTTTCTCCGAACCCGAAGCCGGAAGCGATCTGGCCGGGATCCGCACCAAAGCCGAGCTGGTTGGTGACCACTACGTGATCAACGGCCAGAAGATATGGACGTCGTACGGCGCCTTCGCCGATTGGATCTTCGCCCTCGTGCGAACAGATCCCGACTCCACGCCGCAGCCGAAGGCGGAGGCGCAGCGGCGACACGACGGGGTCACGTTCATCGCCGTGGACATGCGAACCGACGGCGTCGAGGCCCGGCCCATCGTGCAGTTGGACGGTCACGCCGGGTTCGCCGAGGTGTTCTTCACCGATGCGCGCGTCTCCGTGCAGAACGTGGTCGGATCCCCGAACGACGGCTGGCGGGTGGCGATGACCACGCTGGGAGCCGAACGGGACTCACCACCGCGCTCGGCAACGAGGTACTTACGCGACCTCCGCACTTTGAGCGGCATCGCGCGCTCTCGCGGGATCGCGGACGACCCCGTCGTCGCCGACGAGCTGGCCGACCTCTACGTGCAGGCCAAGTGCTACGCACATGCCACGGCGCACACCATCAGCCGCTTGTCCCGAGGCGAGGACATAGGGATCGGCGCGAGCGTGATGAAGCTGCAGTGGTCGGAGCTCGAGCGCCGCATGTTCGACGTGGGACTCGAGCTCCTCGGCCCCCGCGGCGCGACGCTCGACGAACCCGCCGCGGGGGCCGAGGAGTTCTGGCACAACTACTGGTACGCGCGGGCGGCGACCATCTACGCGGGCACGAGCGAGATCCAGCGCAACATCGTGGCCGAGCGCGTTCTCGGACTGCCGCGGGAGCCGAGGCCAACAGCTTGAACTTCGATTTCGACGACACGCAGTACGCGTTGCGCGACATGGCACGTTCCCTGTTCGCGAAGGAGTCGCCTCCTTCCCGCGTGCGCGAGCTTTGGGAAGACAAACCTTTCGACCGCCGCGTCTGGAAGACGATGGCGGAGGCCGGCCTGTGCGGCCTGACCGTCCCCGAGGAGTTCGGTGGCTCGGAAGCAGGCGAGGTCGACCTCGCGCTCGTCTACGAAGAAGCAGGACGGGCCGCGCTGCCCGAGCCTTTGCTCGAGACGACGGGTGTCGCGGCTCCACTCATCGCCACGGCCGGAACCGACGATCTGCGCGAGCGGTGGCTACCCGCGATAGCCAGGGGCGACGCCGTCGTGGCGGTGCAAGCTCCGGGCGAGCAGCTCGTTGCATGGGCGTCGGTAGCCGACCTGCTCATCGTCGAGCGCGACGGCGCGCCCTTCGCCGTCGAACGCGCGGGTTTCCGTGCAACCAACGTCCGATCGCTGGATCCAGCCCGGCCGTTCGCACGGGTCGACGTGGATGATGCGAAAGCCGTCGCTCTGGAGCCGCAGGCTTGGGATCGCGCCTTCCGTCGAGGCGCGTTCGGAACGGCATGCATCCTGAACGGCGTCGCTGCTGCGCTGTTGGAGAGGACGGTCGCCTACGTGAAGGCCCGCAAGCAGTTCGGCCGTCCGGTCGGCTCCTTCCAAGCCGTCAAGCACAAGCTCGCGTCGATGCATCAGGCGATCGAGACGTCACGGCCGGCCGCCTGGTACGCAGCCTACGCGCTTGCCCACGATGCTCCCGATGCGGTCGAAGCCGTGAGCGTAGCCAAGGCCGCGGCCGCCGAGACGGAGGACTACTGCAACACCGAGGCCCTGCAGTGTCACGGCGGCATCGGATTCACTTGGGAGGACGATCTCCACTTCTGGCTGAAGCGCGGCATGGTGCTGCGCGGCACGTGGGGAACCGCCCGGCAGCACCGCCGCCATCTCGTTGATGCTGTGATGGAATTATGACCCAGCCACCGCCCTACCCCACGTCACATTCGTTGCTCGAGGACAAACGCGTCCTCATAACGGCTTCCGCCGGTGTCGGCATCGGTTTCGCTACGGCCCGGCGCTGCGCCGAGGAAGGCGCAAGCGTCGTTCTTTCCGACGTCCACGAGCGCCGTCTGCGCGAAGCCGTCGACGAGCTCGAAAGGCTCACGGGAGCCAAGCCTCTAGCCGTTCCCTGCGACGTGACGGCCGAGGACGAAGTGCAGAACCTGTTCGACACGGCGATAGACAAGCTCGGCGGGCTAGATGTCGTCGTGTGCAACGCCGGGCTCGGCGGAACAAGGAACCTCGTCGAGATGCCGGACGACGAATGGAACGCCGTGCTCAACGTGACGCTCAACGGAACGATGCGGTGTAACCGCGCCGCCCTGCGCCACATGATCGAACGCCGCGAAGGCGTGATCGTGAACAACGCATCGATCCTCGGCTGGCGCGCTCAAGAAGGACAGGCTCACTACGCCGCGGCCAAAGCCGGAGTTATGGCACTCACGCGCACGGCCGCTATCGAGGCCGCGCCGTACGGAGTGCGCGTGAACGCCGTCGCTCCCAGCCTGGCGGTGCACGCCTTCTTGACGAAAGTGATGAGCCAGGATGTGCTCGACGATCTCGTGGAAAAGGAGCTGTTCAAGCGCTCGGCCGAGACGTGGGAGGTCGCCAACGTGATCGTGTTCCTGGCGAGCGACTACTCCTCGTACATGACCGGCGAAATCGTCTCGGTCTCCAGCCAGCACCCCTAGCAGTGAAGGTCGTCCGGTCGACGTCCAACCCCGGCGTCAAGGAAACCCTTCGTCTGCGCAACCGACGGGACCGGCGCGCAACGGGGCTCTTCCTAGTCGAAGGGTTCCGGGAGATCCGTCGCGCCCTCGACGCGAAGGTGGAGATGCAGACGCTGTGGTTCTGTCCCGAGCTGTATCTGGGCGAGTCGGAAGGCGAGATCGTCGATCGCGCCGCTGTCGCCAGAGCAGACACGATCCAGGTTGCCGAAGCGCCGTTCCGCAAGATGGCGTATCGCGACCGGCCGGAGGGACTGCTCGCCGTCTGCGGGCAGTTCGACACCTCACTCGAGCGCATCGAGATCGGTACGTCGCCGCTGCTTCTCGTGGTCGAAGCAATCGAGAAGCCCGGCAACCTCGGCACGATGATCCGCACGGCGACCGCTGCTCACGCCGACGCTGTGATCGTTACAGACCCGACGACCGACGTGTTCAACCCGAACGTCGTCCGGGCATCGATCGGGACGGTGTTCGCGATGCCGATCGCCGTATGTCGCGCAGGAGACGCGATCGCCTGGCTTCATGAGCACGGGATAGCTATCAGCGCGTCCACACCGGATGCGGCTATCGCGCACTGGGACGCGCCCTTCGGCGACAGAGCGGCCATCGTCGTGGGAGCCGAGCAGTACGGGCTGTCCGAAACGTGGCTGGCCGCGGCCGAGACCAAGGTCCGCATCCCCATGCCCGGCGACGCGATCGACAGCCTCAACGCGGCGGCTGCGGCTGCCGTGCTGCTCTACGAGGCCCTGCGCCAGCGTTCGCTATAGGAAACCCGCGTTCGGTTGACGTACCGATGTGTGCCCGTCTAGGCTGACCGCCGTATGGAGTTCGGCGTCTTCGTCCAGGGTCACGTCCCCCGCCGCCGCGTTGCGGAGAACCCTGACTTCGAGCACTCCGCGCTCGTCGGTGACATGGAGATCGTGAAGGCCGCCGACCGCGCCGGATTCAAGTACGCGTGGGCGTCCGAGCACCACTTCCTCGACGAGTACTCCCATCTCTCGGCTTCCGAAGTATTCCTCGCCTACGCCGCCGGCGTGACCGAGAACATCCACTTGGGCTCCGCGATCTGGAATCTCAACCCGCAGGTGAACCATCCCTACCGCATCGCCGAGCGGGTCACGATGATGGACCACCTCTCCAACGGACGATTCGAGCTCGGTGTGGGCCGCGGCGCCGGCCACCACGAGGTGACGGGCTTCGGCATCGAGTCGACCGATGCAACCAAGGAGCCGTTCGAGGAAGTGCTCACCGAGCTGCCGAAGATGTTCCGCGACTCCTCCTACGAGTTCCACGGCAAGTTCTTCGACGCACCGAAACGCAACGTGCTTCCGAAGCCTTGGAAGAAGCCGCATCCACCGATCTGGCAGGCCTGCGGAAATCCGCCCACATTCGCCAAGGCCGGACAGAAAGGCATTGGAGCCATCGGATTCAACTTCTCGGCCGCGCCGCAGATGGCGCCGATGATCCAGGCGTACAAGAAAGCCGTCGCCAGCGCTGAACCGATCGGCGCCTACGTCAACGACAACGTGATGATCACGAACACCGTGATCTGTCTCGAGGACGGCGCCCGCGCCCGCCGGGTGGCTGCCGACATGGGCTCCGGTCTTCAGATCTCGCTCGTGTACCGGTACCACACGACCTTCCCGAAGCCTCCGGGGATCCCCGAGTGGCCGACCGTCCTACCCGACCCGAGCCTCGAAGAGGTCGAGCAACGAATCAAGGCCGGCTTCTTGCTCTGCGGGACGCCCGACGAGGTCCTCGAGCAGATCAAGAAGTACGAAGAGGTGGGGGCCGATCAGATCGTCTTCGGACTTCCCGTCGACATGCCGCTGGACGCCGCGATCGAGAGCGTCACGCTGTTCGGCAAGCACGTGCTTCCGCACTTCGACAAGGACCCCGTGCATAGGTCTTCGAAGTTCCGCGACGCTGCGGCCGTCGGCTCGAAGGCCTAGGACACACCCGAAGGCGTGAACCGCACGGGCAGGTGCTTCGGTCCACTGATGAAGTTCGATTCGAGCCACTCCGCATCGCCCGTCGGCTCGATGTCCGGGAGTCGCGTGAGTAGCTCGCGCAACATCGCGGCGATCTCGACACGTGCTACGTGCACGCCAAGGCAGAAGTGGACGCCTCCGCCGAATGCGATGTGGTCGTTGGGCTGCCGGGCCACGTCGAACTTCTCTGCGTCCTCGAATACCTCCTCGTCACGGTTGGCTGCTCCGTAGTACAGGGCTAGCGCGTCGCCCGCTGCGATCGACACCCCCCGCACCTCCGCGTCGACGAGGGCCGTACGTCGCATGTACACGACCGGCGAGCACCAGCGGAGGATCTCGTCGACCGCCGTCGGCAGGAGGCCGTCGACATCGGCTTGGAGCCTTACCCGCTCAGCGTCGTTCTCGAAGAGAGCCAGCATCCCGCCGGCCACGGCATTGCGCGTGGTGTCTCCGCCGGCGTTGATCAACAGCAGGAAGAACCAATTGAACTGATCGGCCGTGAGCTCGGTGCCGTCCACGGTCGCGTGCACTAGCGCCGACGAGATGTCGTCGCCCGGGTCGGCGAGCTTGGCGTTCCGGACGTCGGCGGCGTACATGAGCATCTCGAACACGGCCGCTCCGCTCTCCTCCGGCGGGATGTTCGCTGCGTGCATCTTTTCGGTTAGGACATACAGCCGCCTGCCGTCGGAGAGCGGGATGCCCAACATGTCCGCGATGACGTAGGACGGCAGCTCGCCGGCGATGTCCTCCACCAGGTCGCACTCGCCGCGCGGCGCGACGCGGTCGACGATCTGCTTGGCAAGCTCGGCGATGCGGGCGCTCATCGCTTGTGCGCCGTCCGGTTGGAATGGATCTCGCACGAGACGCCGGTACCTGTGGTGCAGGGGCGGGTCCTGGTACAGCATCATCTGCCCGACCACTCCCAGCGCTTCCGGCGGCATGTCGGTCAGATGGATCCCGCCGGCGGCGTTGCTGAAAGTCCGGTGATCGCGTCCGATCGCGCGGACGTCGGCGTGCTTGGTTATCGCGAAGAAGTGACCGCCGTCTGGCTTCGTGTGGCGGTAGACGGGGGCGTTGGCACGCAGCCATCGGAACGCTTCGTGGGGTTGACCGTTGGCGAAGGATGCAGGGTCGAAGAGATCGATCCGCGGCTTGGCCTCGACGCTCACCGGCTCAGGATAGGCGGCTTGCTCAGCTCCGCGGAAGCCCGAGGACGCGCTCACCGATGATGTTGCGCTGGATCTCGTTCGTCCCCGCGTAGATCGGCCCGGCGAGGGAGAAGTAGTAGCCGTCCACCCACTGCTCGGCTCCGTTCGAAGCGCCGGCTCCCATCAGTCCGAGCAAGCGGAACGCCGTCTCGTGCATGTGGATGTCCATCTCGGACCACGCGATCTTGTTGACGCTCGACTCCGGGCCGATCTGCTCACCACGTTCCAGCCGCGCGGCCGTCCAGTAGACGTAGAGGCGATACATACGCGCTGCGATCTGCGCGCGCGCTACGTCTTGGCGAAGATCGACCGGCTCTCCGGCCCGGACGAACAGGTCCATCAACCGGTGGGCCGTGGCCAGGAAACGACCGGGCGGACGCAGCAACAGGCCTCGCTCGAAACCAGCCGTCGTCATCGCGACGTTCCATCCCTGTCCCGGCTCCCCGAGCGTGTTGCCCACCGGGACGCGCGCGCCGTCGAAGAACACCTCGGCGAATCCGGTTTCGCCGTCCATTTGCGCGATAGGGCGCGCATCGACACCGGCAAGGTTCATAGGAAGCAGGATCATCGTCAACCCACGATGACGTTCCGAGCCCGGCTCTGACCGGAACAATCCGAACATCCAGTCTGCCCACACACCGCGCGAGCACCACGTCTTCTGTCCTTCGATCACCCAGTCGTCGCCATCGAGTGTGGCCTTCGTACGGATCGCGGCCATGTCGCTGCCTGCGTTTGGTTCCGACCAACCCTGGCACCAGATCTCGTCGCCGCGCGCCATGGAAGGAAGGAAGCGCGTCTTTTGCTCGTCCGTGCCGTGCGACATCAGCGTCGGGCCGAGGAGGAACAGCCCGTTCTGATTAACGCGTCCCGGAGCGCCCGACCGGTAGTACTCCTCCTCGAAGATCAGCCAGTCTCCGATGCCGGCGCCGCGCCCCCCGTACTCTGCCGGCCAGGACACAACACCCCACCCGTCGGTGAAGAGCTTGCGTTCCCAATCGCGGTGGCGCTTGAAGCCGTCGGCAGTGTCCATAGAAGGCAACGCCGGGAGGGGAACGTTGGACTCGAGCCATTCGCGAGCGTCGGCGCGGAAGGCGTCCTGTTCTGGAGTAAAACGAAGGTCCACGGCAGGAGATTATCTGACGAAGCGTCAGATAACTTCTTCGCGCGTGAGGCCTATGCCTGGTTAACAGCATCGAAATGTCGCCTTGATTACCTCGGATCCCAACATGGATAAGTTGAAGGGCGTGAGGTTCGGCGACTACGAGCTAGACGGCTTCTACGACGAGATCTTCGAGAGCTCCGGCGAACCCCGCCGAGGCGCAGAGCTCCTCATCGAGCTTTTGAGCCTGCTGCCGGATGGCGAGCTCGAGGTTCGCCAGCAAGCCGCCGAGCAGGCGCTCCTGGCCATGGGCATAACTTTCACCGTTTCCGACGACGACCGGGGAGCCGAGCGGATCTTTCCTTTCGACATCATTCCCCGCATCCTTTCCGCAGCCGACTTCGAGTTGATCGAGCGCGGGCTCATCCAGCGCATCCATGCGCTGAACGAGTTCGTCGACGACGTCTACCACGATCAGAAGATCCTTCAGGACGGCGTGATCCCGGAGTTCGTGATCAAGTCGGCGGACTCCTACATGCCGCAAGTCGTCGGTCTCGAGCCGCCGAGAAAGATCTGGACGCACGTGACGGGAACCGATCTGGTTCGCGGCCGGGACGGAACTTTCTACGTGCTAGAAGACAACCTGCGGTGTCCGTCCGGAGTCTCCTATGTACTAGAGAACAGGCAGGTGTTGAAGCGCACGTTCCCACAGGTGTTCGCCGCGACCAACGTTCGTCCTGTGGATGACTACCCGAACCGGCTGCTCGAGACTCTCCAGTACCTCGCACCCGATGGCGTTCACACTCCGAACGTCGTCGTGCTCACACCGGGGCCCTACAACTCCGCGTATTTCGAGCACTCTTTCCTCGCGCAGCAGATGGGTGTTGAGCTAGTCGAGGGACGCGACCTCGTCGTTGTCGACGGCTGGGTGCACATGGTCACGACCCAAGGCTTGGAGCGCGTCGATGTGATTTACCGTCGAGTGAACGACGACTTCATCGACCCCACCGTTTTCCTGCCCGATTCACTTCTCGGAGTGCCCGGCTTGATGGACGTCTACCGAGCCGGCCGCGTCGCGCTTGCCAACGCTCCGGGTAATGGCGTTGCCGACGACAAGGTCATCTACGCATACGTTCCGCAGATCGTGACGTACTACACCGGCGAGGATCCGATCCTTCCCAACGTCGAGACCTACGTCTGCTGGGAGGACGATCAACGCAAGTTCGTGACCGAACACATCGACGATCTCGTAGTGAAAGCCGCGAACGAATCGGGCGGCTACGGCATGCTTGTCGGGCCCCACTCGACCACGGAAGAACGCGAGGAGTTCGTGGAGCGTATCGAGGACAAGCCGCGCAACTATATCGCGCAGCCGACGCTTGCCCTTTCCCGGGCTCCCGTGATCGTCGACGGCACGCTCCAAGGCCGCCACGTGGACCTACGACCGTTCGTGCTGTACGGAGAGCAGATCGACGTCCTCCCCGGAGGATTGACGCGGGTCGCTCTCAAGAAGGGGTCGTTGGTGGTCAACTCATCCCAGGGCGGAGGGAGCAAAGACACCTGGGTTCTGTCTCGATGACATGCTGAGCCGCGTCGCCGATTCGATCTACTGGCTTTCGCGCTACGTCGAGCGCGCGGAGAACGTTGCCCGCTTCATAGACGTGAACCTTCACCTCATGCTCGATCTGCCGTCCGACACCGAGCAGCAATGGGAGCCTTTGATCAACATCACGGGTGACCGTGAGATCTTCGAGGACCATTTCGACGACTACTCGCGCGAGAACGTTATCCAGTTCCTCACCTTCGATCCCGATTACCCGAACTCGATCCTCGGATGCGTCCACCGCGCTCGGGAGATAGCGCGATCGGCTCGCGACGTCATCTCGTCGGAAACGTGGGTGCAATTGAACCGCTTCTACCTGATGGTTCGAAACGCAGCCTACAGCGACTTCGCGCTCATGACGTCACCCCACGAGTTCTTCACCCAGGTGAAGATCGCCGGTCACACCTTCGAGGGGATCATGGACTCAACGATGTCCCACGGAGAAGCGTGGCACTTCGGCCAGATCGGACGCAGTCTGGAGCGCGCGGACAAGACCACGCGCATCATCGACATGAAGTACTTCATCCTGCTACCCGACGTAACCTACTTCGGAAGCCCGTACGACAACATCCAGTGGGCGGCACTGTTACGCTCGGCCAGCGCCCTGGAGATGTACCGGAAACGGTTCGGGCGCATCGTTCCGAACGACGTTGTGGAATTCCTTATCCTGGACCCAGAGTTCCCCCGCTCGGTCAGGTTCTGTGTGCATCAAGCCGAGGACTCGCTCCAAGCGATCGCGGGCTCGTCGCCCGGCTCCCAACCGGGCCCGGCCCAAAGGCACATGGGCCGCCTGAGAGCCCAGCTCGATTTCGCGACGATCGACGAGGTCCTCGCTGCCGGTGTCCACGAAGTCATCGATGGCATCCAGGTCGAGCTGAACGCCGCCGGCGACGAGATCTACCGGGCCATCTATGGGCTCACCTCGCCCAGCTCGAACGGACAGTCACAGATGCAGACCCAGACCCAGACTGCCTACTGATGCGATTCCGCGGATCGCATCACACTCTTTACGAATACCCGGCGCCCGTCTACCTGCAACCGCACACCATCCGGCTGCGTCCTCGCTCCGATCCGTGGCAGATCGTGCGCGACTGGGAGATAGTGATCGATCCCAAACCCGGAGGCATTAACGAGGGAATCGATGCTTGGGGCAACGACGTCGTGTGGGCATGGTTCGAGGGAGACCACACGACGCTAGAGATCTCGACGCGGTTCATGGTGGACACGCTTCAGGAGAACCCGTTCGATTTCCTCGTTCCCGACGAACGAAGCGCGACGTTGCCTCCGGAATACTCGGACGAGACCCGCGCGGCACTTACGGCATTCCTCGCTCCGCCTCCGTATGGTCCGGAGGTACACGCGCTGGCGGACGAAGCCGCGCAAGCGGCCGACGGCAAGGTCGCGAATTTCCCTTCCGAGCTTGTGACCAGGATCCACGAACGATGCCGGCAGATCGTGCGCCCCGAAGGCGATCCCTGGTTCGGTGAGACGACGCTTAACGCTGGCGAAGGCTCGTGCCGCGACCAGACGATGCTCTTCATGGAAGCCTGCCGGCACGTAGGCGTCGCCGCGCGATTCGTCAGTGGTTACGTCGAGGCGCCAGCACCCGACGGCATAAGCGAGCTCCACGCGTGGGCCAGCGTCTACCTACCGGGTGGGGGGTGGCGCGGCTTCGATCCGACGCAGGGACTCGCCGTATCGACGGGGCACGTAACTCTGGCGGCCTCGGCCGAGCCCGCCGGAGCCTCGCCGGTCACGGGCAGCTTTCGGGGCGACGCAACACCGACCGCGCCGAAGTCCTGGATCGACCTGGACGTTCAGGTCCGAGACCTTAAGGTTTCGGGCCAGGATTAAAGCGTCACCGCAACGAGTGTGCCGAAGGGACGCTTACGGCCGTCCCACCGGCACACCCGTCATCGGCTCTGAACTCTGCAACCCGCCGGAGCGTGCCGAAGAAGCGCTAACCGCCGTTACTTCGGCACACCCAGACGAGCTAGAACGGGAAGTCGATGTCGAGGATGTGCTGACCGCCCTCGAACAACGGCATATCGTCGTCCACGTCTGCGTGTATCCGGTCCGGCAGGTAGATCGGCGGTGTTTCGTTCGAGTCCAGGAATGCCCTGAACTGGATGTCGCCGAGACCGCCGTCCGCACAGACCTCCAACCCACGACCGTTGTTGTAGGCCGCTATCGGTTCGTGGAGGAAATTGTGCTCGTGGTGTCCGCACTCTACGTTGGTCCCGTCAAAATCCGAGCCGGTGGGACCTTCGAAGTCGGCAATCGCCGTCCCCGTCATTCCGAGGACGAGACCGACCAAAGAGGCCACTATGAGAAACTTGCGCATGCTCACCCCCTTCATAGCGCCCGCTGTCTCTCCATATATACGTAGAACGCTCGGTTTCCTGACAAGTTCGGTAAGGCCGTCTTACGGCTACATGGCGGGGGCCGTTTTGGGGCCGCCTTTGCATCTGACGGGTCGTCAGGAAACAATGACTTCACATTGACGGCCGAGCAGACGCAGATCCCAGCGATCGAGGGATGGTTCACAACCGCACCACCGGCTTTGGTGGGCACCCAATGCCGAGCGTGCGGCTCCTATTTCTTCCCTCCTGAGCGCGTTCTTTGCCGAAATCCGGCTTGTACCTCGACCGATCTAGAGGAAACCGAGCTCAGCACGCGCGGCAAGGTGTGGTCCTTCTCGGTCAACCACTACGCGGCTCCCGAACCCTACGTCGGTAAAGAACCTTTCGAGGCCTACACGGTCGTGGCGGTAGAGCTCTCCCGTGAACGGATGGTGGTGCTGGGACAACTTGCGGAGGGTGCTGATCCGGCCGCCTTGCGTATCGGCGATGAGGTCGAGGTTTCGATCGAGCCGCTTTTCACCGATGCGGAAGGCAGGAAACACCTCGTGTGGAAATGGAGGCCCGTGCAATGAGCGGTGATGTAGCGGTCCTCGGCGTCGGGATGCACCCGTGGGGTAAATGGGGCCAGCCCTTCGTCGAATACGGCGTCAAGGCGGCCCAGGACGCCTTGGCCGATGCCGGCGTCACCTGGCGGGACGTCGGGTTCATCGCGGGCGGTGAGACGATCCGCAACGGCTACGCCGGCTACGTCGC
Organism: Actinomycetota bacterium; assembly: GCA_040905525.1. Classification (GTDB taxonomy): domain Bacteria; phylum Actinomycetota; class JAICYB01; order JAICYB01; family JAICYB01; genus JBBDRJ01. The sequence goes on along the minus strand of JBBDRJ010000012.1, from coordinate 239,655 downwards.
CGGGGCAACGTTCGCTCAAGCGCTGGGGTGGACGGGAGTGCCGGTGGCCACGTGCTACGCGGCCTGCGCCGCCGGAGCAACGGCCATCGACATCGCGCGAAGCAGGATCCTTGCCGGATTGTGCGAGGTTGCGCTCGTCGTCGGCGCCGACACCACACCGAAGGGGTTCCTGGCGCCGACGTGGGGCGACAACCCTTCGGATCCCGACTGGCGTCGATTCCGGTTGCTCGGCGCCACCAACCCGACCTACTTCGCGCTCTACGCCCGGCGCCGTATGGAGCTGTACGGAGCGACAGAATCCGACTTCGCGAAGGTAAAGGTAAAGAACGCCAGGCACGGCCTGGAGAATCCCAACGCGCGCTATAAGAAAGCTTTCACGATCGAGGAGGTTCTCGCATCACCGATCGTGTCCGACCCCTTGCGCCTGCTTCAGATATGCGCGACCTCCGACGGTGGCGCCGCGATCGTGCTCTCGTCGATGGAGTACGCCGAGTCGCGGGGGATCACTCCGGTCCGTGTAGCCGCCGTCTCGACCGTCACACCCACCTACCCCAACACCGTCATCGAGATGCCGAACTTCGCCACCGACTCCGCCGCAACGGTCGCGCCACCCCTGTCCTCTTTCCGGAACGCGATCGCCGGCGCGGCCTACGAGCAGGCGGGACTCGGTCCCGATGACCTAGACGTCGCCGAGGTCTACGACCTGTCCAGCGCGCTCGAGCTCGACTGGTACGAGAACATCGGCCTCTGCAAGGAAGGGGAAGCCGAACGATTGATCCGCGACGGCGACACGACCATCGGCGGAAGCGTGCCAGTGAATCCTTCGGGTGGCCTCGCGTGCTTCGGTGAAGCCGTGCCCGCCCAGGCGATCGCGCAGGTCTGCGAGCTCGTCTGGCAGCTGAGAGGCCAAGCCGACGGTCGTCAGGTCGAAGGCGCCAAGGTCGGGCTCTCGATCAACCAGGGCCTATTCGGGCATGGATCGTCGGTCATCGTGGTTAGGTAGTTCGTATGGCTGAGGCGTACATCATCGACGCGCTGCGAACGCCCGTCGGCAAGCGCGGAGGCGGCCTGGCGGAGGCTCATCCCGCCGACCTGGGCGCTCATGTCCTCAAGTCGTTGGTCGACCGGACGGACATCGATCCAACGGCCGTGGAGGACGTCTTCTTCGGCTGCGTAGACACGATCGGGCCGCAGGCCGGCGACATAGCCCGCACGTGCTGGCTCGCGGCAGGTCTTCCGGAAGATGTTCCGGGTGTGACGATCGACCGCCAATGCGGCTCGTCGCAGCAAGCTCTGCATTTCGCCGCGCAGGCCGTGATGAGCGGAACCAACGACCTCATCGTGGCCGGCGGCGTCCAGAACATGTCGATGATCCCCATCGGTTCGGCCATGACCGTTGCACAGGACATGGGCCACACCGATCCCTTCCGCGGATCGACGGGCTGGCTCGCGCGCTACGGCGATCAGGAGGTCTCGCAATTCCGGGGGGCCGAGATGATCGCTGAGAAGTGGGGCATCACGCGGGAGGACATGGAACGGTTCGCTCTCGAAAGTCACGACCGCGCGCGCCGCGCTATCGCCGAGGGTCGCTTCCAGAAAGAGATCGTTCCTTACGGCGACGTCACCACGGACGAGGGTCCGCGCGATACGTCACTCGAGAAGATGGCGACTCTTCCGACGTTGCCCGATTGCGAAAGGCTGACCGCAGCGGTGGCGTCGCAGATCTCCGATGCCGCCACCGCTGTGCTCGTTGCGTCGGACGATGCCGTGCGCACGCATGGGCTGAAGCCCCGTGCGCGCATCCACCACATCTCCTGCCGCGGCGCCGATCCGATCTACATGCTCACGGCACCCATACCGGCCACGTCCTATGCGCTGGACAAGACCGGTATGAAGCTCGGTGACATCGACCTCGTGGAGATCAACGAGGCTTTCGCGTCTGTCGTGCTCGCGTGGGAGAAGGAAACCGGCGCGGACCTGGACAAGGTAAACGTGAACGGCGGAGCGATCGCTCTCGGGCATCCTCTGGGCGCCACGGGCACGCGCCTGTTCACCACGCTTCTTCACGAGCTCGAGCGGACCGGCGGCCGCTACGGATTGCAGACGATGTGCGAAGGCGGCGGCCAGGCCAACGTGACGATCGTCGAGAGACTTTGAGAACCGAGTCGAGTCGCTCATCCGGCGGCTCCGGCTCCTCCTCCGCCGTGGCCTACGAGATCCAGGGCCGGATGATCGCTCTCCCCGTCTACGTCCGCGAAGCCGACTCGTGGGCGGCACAATTCATGGTTTCGGCGAGGAAAGCGCAAGCGATCGTCGATCCCACCGGACTCGAGGTCGCACAGCCGCTGCCGGGCCGAGCGATCGTGAATCTCGCCTTCGTCCGGTACATCGACTCCGATCTCGACACTTACAACGAGCTCGCGGTGGCGTTCCTCGTACGCCCCGACTCGGCCGTCCGAGGCAGCGCGCGCGACAAGATGCGGGAGTTCGTGCGCGGCGAGATCGGCGTGTACATCCACGAGCTTCCGGTGACGCAGACGTTCACGCTGGAGGCCGGTCGACGGATCTGGGGCTACCCGAAGATCCTCGCCGACATCGAAATCACGGAGGAGCGTGGACGAGTCACGTGCAAGCTCGACCACGAAGGGGCGCACGTACTGACGCTTTCGTTGAAGGAAGGTGGGCCGATCAAGCTTCCTCAGCGCGAGCTGCCGACGTACTCGAACCTCGACGGCGTTCTGCGCCGCACCTTGTGGGACCAGCAGGCCGAGCAACGGGCCCGGCTGGGTGGCGCGAAGCTCGAGCTCGGCTCCCATCCGATCGCCGACGAGCTGCGGACGCTCGGCCTTCCCAAGCGCGCCCTGATGACGTCGACGATGCGCGGGATGAAAGCGACGTTCTTCGCCGCCGAAGAGGTCTAGTCGGTAAAAGCGGACGCAGCGTGCTGTTTGGCCCAGCGGTAGTCGGTCTTACCTGCCGGCGAGCGCACGATCTCGGAGACGATCACGAGGTCGCGCGGAACCTTGTAGCCGGCCAGCTTGTCGCGACACACCTCCTGCAGATCTTCGATGGTCGGTGACGTCCCCGCGATCGGTCGGACGACCGCTACTACCCGTTCGCCCCAACGTTCGTCAGGAACACCGACGACAACGGCGTCGGCTACGTCCGGGTGACCCTTCACGACGGCTTCGACCTCTTCCGGATACACCTTCTCGCCGCCGGTGTTGATGCTCACGGATCCGCGGCCGAGCAGCTCGATAGTTCCGTCCGCCGCGACCTTGGCGTAATCGCCGGGTAGCACCCATCGCTCACCGTCGACCTCGACGAATGTGTTCGCGGTCTTCTCCGGATCCTTGTGGTAGCGCAGAGGGATATGTCCCTTTCGTGCTAGACGACCGATCACCTCCGAGCCGGGCTCGACGGGTTTGAGGTCGTCGTCGAACACGCGTGCGGCGTCGCCCATCGCGAAGCGCGCTCCACCGGCCTGCTCACCCGACACGGTTCGCTGCGTTCCCATGGTCCCCGTCTCCGATGACCCGTAGCCGTCGGTGATCATCGTCGTCGGCAGCAGCTCTGCGAGCTTCTGCTTGGTCGACGGCGACAGCACCGCCCCGCCCGAGCCGATCACCAGCAGCGTCGACGTGTTGTACTCGTCGCCGCCTGACGAGAGCTCGTCGGCCAAAGGCCGCGCCATGGCATCGCCGACGATGATCAGCATGTTCACGCCCTCGTCGGACACGAGCCGCCAGATGAGCTTTGGGTCGAACTTGCCCTGCGGAGTAACGACCATCTTGCCGCCGCCGAAGAGCACCGAGTACAGCAGCCAGTGCGCGCTTACGTGCATGAACGGTGGTGTAGCCAGAGCGACGAGCCCCACCTCGGGCATGCGCTCCACGAGCTCCTCGGGCCGGGCGACGAAATTGCCCGAGTGGAAGATGTCGCCGCCACCCATGCCCGCGAAGAAGATGTCGTCGTGGCGCCATACGACGCCCTTCGGCAGCCCGGTGGTCCCACCCGTATAGGCGATGTACCGGTCATCGCTGGCCCGGGCACCGAAGTCGCGATCGGGCGATGACGCGGCCAACCGCTCTTCGTAGTCGTTCTCCACGACGATCACTTCGCGCAACTTGGGCAGGTCGCCTCTGATCGCTTGCACGCGATCGGCAAACTGGTCGTTTGTGATGTTGACGACGATGTCCGCATCGTCGAACAGGTACTTGAGCTCGTCGGTCACGTAGCGGAAGTTCACGTTGACCGGCACGGCGCGGATCTTGAAGCACGCCAGCATTCCCTCGGCGTACTCCGTGCCGTTGACCATCTGAAGGCCGACGTGATCGCCCTCGCCCACGCTGAGCCCCTGCAGGTGGTGAGCAAGACGGTTGGACCGCTCATCCAAAGCGCGATAAGTGAGTCGGCGATCGCCGGCTACCAAGGCTTCCCGGTCGGCCGCGGCATCGACGACGACCTCGAAGAGATCGGCGAGATTGAAGGTCGGCACGCTCTAAGGATGCCTGGCCCGATGGGCCGCCGACCAGGCCACGGGCCTACCATCTGTTCGTGTCCGACGCCAAGGTCGTAACGGGACTCGATCCCGCCCGGATCAGATCCGGGCTCGAGGAGTGGTTCTCACGGCGTGGCACCGACGACGCAACGGTGAGCCTGTTGCCCGGCCCTCAAGCAACCGGTTACTCCCACGAGACGATCGTCTTCGACCTCACCCACGACGGACGCACGCAGCGGCTCATAGCGCGCGTAGAGCCGGGTGAGGTCTCCGTCTTCCCCACCCCCAACCTGAACATCGAATACCGACTGCTCGAAGCCATCGCGCCCGACGGCATCACCCTTCCGAAGCTCCACGACTTCGAGTCCAACGCAGTGTTTCTCGGGCGGCCGTTCTACGTGATGGAGCACATCGCCGGCGAAGTGCCGTCGGACACACCGCCGTACACGTTCATGGGATGGCTGCACGAAGCAACGCCAGCAGTTCGTGAGAGCGTCTGGTGGAGCGGCCTGGAGGCCATGTCCAAGGTTCACCAAGTCGATTGGAAGGCCCGCGATCTCGGATTCATCGTCGGTGACCGGCCGGAAGGACTGGCCGGCGAGTTCGAGTACTGGCGCACGTACGGCGAGTTCTGCGGGGGGTTGGCCGTCGTGGCCGAACGAGCACTCGATTGGGTTATAGCCAACGCACCGGCCGACACCGACGTCGCTTTGTGCTGGGGCGACTCAAGGTTGGGCAACCAGATGTTCAGCGATGGACGGTGCGTCGCGCTCCTCGATTGGGAGATGGCGACCCTGTCCGATCCCGTCGAGGATCTGGCATGGTTCATCTACTTCGACGAGCTCTACAGCGGTGGCAGCCACCTCGAAGGCTTCCCGGGCCGGGCGCCCACGATCGCGCGCTACGAGGAGCTCACGGGAGCCGAGGTTCGAAACTTCGAATACTTCTACGTGCTGGCCGCGTTCCGGTTCACCGCGATCATGCAGCGCTTGGGCACGTTGATGATCGAGGCCGGTAAGCTCCCCGCGGACTCAACGTTTCCGAGCGAGAACTTTGCGTCCGAACATCTGGCGAAGTTGTGTGAGGAGAAAGGGATCCGATGACGGTCACGCCGTTCGACGACTATCCGATCCACCAAACGCCGCTTCCGGTGATCCATACCGTCTCCGGCGACGCCAACCACTACGACCGGTACTGGTTCAACGGGTACGACATCGACGCCGAGTGGTACCTGGGCATCGCGATGGGCATCTACCCGAACCGGGGGATCATCGACGCCGCCTTCAGCTTGGTGCGCGACGGCGCGCAGCGCTCGGTCTTCGCCTCGGGCCGGCTCCCGCTCGATCGCAGGGAGACGAAGATCGGCCCGATCTCGATCGAGATCCTCGAGCCGCTGCGGAAGAACCGCGTCGTCGTGTCCGCCGAGCACCTCGGAATCACGGCCGACCTCGTCTGGCATCCACGAACCATCGCGATGGAAGAGCCCAGGCAGACGCTCGTGTCCGGAAACCGCGCGATGCTCGACGCGACCAGGTTCACGCAATGGGGAACGTGGGAAGGCACCGTCAACGTCGACGGCGTCCCGCTCGAAGTCACTCGGGAGCGGTCGCGCGGCACGAAGGATCGCTCGTGGGGCGTTCGTCCCGTGGGTGACCAGCCGACGTCGGCCCCGTCGACGACGCCGGGCGGCATCTTCTTTCTGTGGACGCCCGTGCATTGGGAGAACCGCTGCACGCACGCCTTGCTCTTCGAGCGGTCGGATGGAACGCGTCAGGCGGCGTCCGCGGCCAGCGTTCCCGTCATCGGTGACGATGAACCCGTCTACGGAACACACGACGTCGATCATGCTTTCGAGCCCATGTACAAGATCCGGTGGCGAAGCGGAACCCGGCGCATGGAAGACGCGACCTTCACATTCAACTACCCGGACGGCCGCACTGAGGAGTTCACATACGAGCCTCTCCTCGATTTCCAGATGAAGGGCATCGGGTACACCCACCCCGAATGGGGACACGGACGCTGGCACGGTGAGTTCAAGGAGGGAACGGAATCGTGGAAGACGGCGGACCTGAACCTGCTGGACATCACGAACTTCCATTGTCAGCAGGTGTGCCGCGTTCGAAATGGGGAACAGGTCGGGATCGGAGTGCTCGAGCAGCTGGCCATTGGACCGCACTATCCGACCGGTCTTAACGACTTTATCGGTGGGGCGCCGTAACGTTTCACCCGCGCGTCCGGTCCAGCAACTACCATCCATGAAGCACATGCCGGATACACCCACGCAGGTGACGCTCTCGCGTCGTGCACGCCGTGCCTTGGTGTACGGAATGGGAATAGGAATGGCCGTTCCGCGAGCGATCGCATTCGCCGGCAGTGCATGGTTGCGTGAGCGCCGCAGCAACGGTGAGGCATCGACGCCTCATCTATCGCCCGCGCTCGTCGCGCAGGTCGCCATGGACGAGATCATCCTTGCAGCGATGAAGACACCCGGCCGCTTCCCGCGCCGCCAGGACTATGAGAACGCTCGCGACGAGATGCTCGCGGCCTATGAGCTCTTCCGCGAACAGGGTTGGGACGGCGACGCCAGCACGTACCACGTCGCGCCGCCTCCACCCACCGAGGTCGAGATCACGCCCGGGTTTTGGATGGGCACCGACTGGAAGCACCTTCGCTTCTCGAGCGGCTTCGATCCCTTCGTCCAGGAGCCGGCCCGCGCGCGCTGGCTGGGCTTCGAGCCGAACTCGACGATGCACGCATGGATCCGCGAAAAGGACACGTCGCTTCCGTGGATCGTGTGCGTGCACCCTTACGGGACGGGGCGAAGCCTGGTCAGCAGTTTCATGTTCCGCGCGAATCAGCTCGCGGACGAGCTGAACGCGAACATCGCCATGGTCGTCCTGCCGTTGCACGGCGCCCGCGGGGCCGGGGTGTGGAGCACGACGGCGTTCATGACGTACAACCCCGTCGACTTCCTACTCGGGCTCACCCAGTCGGTGTGGGACGTCCGTCGCTTCCTCGCGTGGATCCGCGAGGAGGGTGGAGGTCCTGTCGCTCTTTATGGTGTGTCGCTCGGCGCTCACGTGAGCGCCACAGTTGCCGGGCTGGACGATCAGCTGGGAGGCGTCGTTGCCGGCGTTCCGACTTGTGACTTGCTGGAGGTCTTCCTCCGCCACGTCCCGGCGAGGATCAAGCCCCGGGCCACCGAGCACAAGCTCATAAGCGACGAGACCAGGGCCCTGCTCAAGGTGACGTCGCCCCTTACCTACCCGTCACTGATCCCCAAGGAGCGTCTGTTCATCTTCGCCGGCACCGGCGACCGGATGTCGCCGCCCAAGCAGGCACTCGAGCTCTGGAGACACTGGGGGGAGCCGGAGATCCGCTGGTTCGACGTGAACCACATGGCGTTCATCTGGAACGGCTCGATCAACGCCTTCGTCCGGGATTCCCTGCGCTCGATACTCGAATTCCCCCGCGCCGCCTGAGCGTCGCCGCGCGGCCGCGCGCACAATAGGACATCGTGGAGCGCCTCACCGGTCTCGATGCGGGCTTCCTATATATGGAAACGCCCACGCTGCACATGCACACGCTCAAGATCTCGGTGATCGATCCATCGAGCGTGCCCGGCGGATACACCTTCCAGCGCTTCAAGGAAGTACTCGACGAGCGACTGCATCTCCTGCCGCCGTTCCGTCGTCGCATCGTTGAGGTTCCGCTGAAGCTTCACCACCCCGTCTGGATCGAGGATCCGAACTTCGATCTCGCTCTCCACGTCCGGCGCGTCGGTTGTCCGGCTCCCGGTGGGATGCGCGAGTTCGCCGAGCTCGTGTCGGACATCGCGTCCAGACAGCTGCAACGCGATCGTCCCTTGTGGGAGATCTGGGTGATCGAGGGACTCGAGGACGGCAAGGTCGCGTTCGTCGCCAAGATCCACCACTCCGTGGCCGACGGTGTAGCGGCGGCGTCACTTCTCGCCAACATCGCCGATGACTTCACGACAACGCCAACTTCATCTCCTGGGTGGTCGCCCGACACGCTTCCGAGCAAGTGGCAGCTGTTCAAGAGCGCTGCCGTCGACCTCGGGCTCGAGGTGCGCGGCCTGCCGAAGCTTCTCGGTCGGACGGTGCGCAACATGCTGCGTGTTCGGCGAAAGCGCCGTGATGCCGAACTCGCTCCTCCGCTTCCGTTCGATACTCCGAAGACCCGCTTCAACGCGTCGCTGACTCCGCACCGGCTCTTCACGATGGCTTCGCTCTCGCTCGACGACGTGAAGACCGTGAAGAACGCGTTCGACGCGAGCGTCAACGACGTCGTGCTGGCGATCGTTGCCGGAGCATTACGTCGCTACCTGAAGGAGCGTGGGGAGCTGCCGGATCGCGCGCTCGTCGCCGGTGTGCCGGTGTCGACGGCAGCCGAGCCGGACCGTCTGGGCGGGAACAAGGTCTCGAACATGTTCACGGCCCTGCGAACAGACATCGAGGACCCGGTCGAACGGCTACAGGCGATCCACGACGTCACAGCCGCCGCGAAGGACTTCCACAACGTGCTCGGGTCGGAGATGCTGCGCGACTGGTCGGAGATCACCCCGCCCCGGCCCTTCGCCTGGTTCATGCGCTTCTACTCTCGTCGCGGCTACGCCTCGCGACACCGCCCGCCCATCAACCTCGTCGTTTCGAACGTTCCGGGCCCGGCGGCTCCCTTGTCCATCGCCGATGCCAACATCGTCGCTCTGTACTCCATGGGTCCGATCCTCGAGGGGATCGGTCTGAACGTCACCGTTTGGAGCTACGTCGACTCGATCAACTTCGGCGTCGTCTCTTGCCCCGAGTTCGCCCCGGACCTGTGGGCTCTGACGGATGCACTCGGCGACGAGCTTGCGGAGCTCGTCAAGCGCTCGGCACGGCATTCGCCAACCTCCTAGGCTGGCTGAGTCAGTCGCGCGGTTCGTCGGAAGGCGCGCGGTAGGCGATCACCTCGACGGTCTCCAAGGTAACCAGACCCTCGCTCACCATCTCGTCGAGCATCGGCATGACCGACCGGATGCGGTCTTCGGTATCGACGACTTCGATCACCAAGGGCAAGTCCTCGGACAGCCTCAGCAACCGTGCGGTATGGAGCCGGCTGTGCGCGCCGAACCCCTCGATGCCGCGAAGGACGGTCGCACCGGCGAGCCCATGCTCGCGGAGCTTCAGCACTATCGCGGCGTATAGGGGCTTGCCGTGCCACGTGTCGGATTCGCCGATGAAGATGCGAAGCAGCTTGCCCGAACCTTCGAGTTTCATAGCGCCCTCCCTGCGACGACACCCAGGTACACCGCGACCAGTCCTATGCCGACGTTTCCGATCACGTTCAACGTCGCAAGCCCGATGGCGCCGTCCTCTATCAGCCGCCACGTCTCGAACGAAAAGGTGGAAAACGTGGTGTATGCGCCGACGAATCCGACGGTCAGCGCTGTTCGTACCGACGGATGGGGCAAGAAGCGTTCGGTCATCAGCGTGAAGACGAAGCCGAGCAGAAAGCTGCCGGTGGCGTTGATCGCAAACGTCCCCCAAGGGAAGACTCCGCGCATGCGTGCAGCGATCCAACCATCAACGGCGTAACGGGCCACTGCGCCGAGCGAACCGGCTACAGCGACCAGTGCAACCGTCACGTCCCGAGCCTATCCAGAGTCGCCTCGGCCTCTTTGATGATCCGCTCGATCACGTCGGCCACCGTAGGCAGGTCGTCGATCACTCCTACGACTTGGCCCGACGCCATTACTCCGAAGTCGAGCTTTCCCTCAACCATCGCCGCACGCAGCATCATCGGCGTGTTCGCGGCCATCAGCATCTGGCCGTAACTCAGCTCGTACGCCTTGCGCATAGCCACACCTTCGCGAAGCATGTCCGACCACTTCGCCTTGGAATAGCGCTTGTAAGCCCAGGCGTTGCGCAGGGCCCGGACCAGGGTGCGCACTCGGCCCGCTTCCACGAGCTCGTTCACGAACTCGGTGCGCAGGACGCGGTGAGGAAACCCGTCGACCTTCTCGGTGACCAGCGTGTCGAGCACGCTCCGTCCTAGATAGAACTCCTTCACCGAATCCGGGACGGTGCTCTCCTTCGTCAGAAGGAAGCGCGTGCCCATAGCGATGCCCTCGGCGCCGTACGCCAACGCTGCCACGAGACCACGCCCGTCGAAGAAACCTCCGGCCGCTATGACCGGGACGTTGACGGCGTCGACCACTTGCGGCAGGAGCAGCGTCGTGGGAACCGAGCCCGTGTGTCCGCCACCCTCGCCTCCCTGCACCAGCACGGCGTCGACGCCCATCTCGGCGACCTTCTCCGCGTGGCGCTTCGCGCCGATGGACGGGATGACGACGAGGCCCCCGTCGCGTAGACGAGTTACGAGATCGGCGCGCGGAGCCATCGCGAAAGAAGCGACCTTCACCCGCTCGCTTATGAGGAGCTCGACACGATCGACGACGTCGGGTGAGTCGGTTCGCAGGTTCACGCCGAACGGCTTGTTCGTGCGGGTCTTCATCTCGGCGATCGCCGACTGCAGCTCGGGCAGCGTCATGGTCGCCGAGGCCAAGATCCCCAGCCCTCCGGCGTTCGACGTCGCCGCGGCCAGCCGGGGGCCGGCGACCCATCCCATCCCGGTCTGCACGATCGGATGGTCTACACCGAGCAGATCGCAGAGTCGCGTGTGGAGCTTGCTCATACCTCTGTCTTGCGACGGTCGTTCGGGTCGAGTGTTTCGCGGATGAGAGTTAGCTCCTCCGGCGTGGGATCGCGGGTCTCGGTCAGGTCGCCGGCGACGGCGAGCTCGAAACCGGTGCTCTCCTGCACCTCGTCGATAGTCACGCCGGGATGCAGGGAGCGAAGCTGCATCCGCCGGTCCGGTGAATCGAAGTCGAACACGCCGAGATTGGAGATCACGTAGCGAGCGTGGGATTCAACGCCGCGGTCATGGCCGACGCCCGAAACGAAGTCGACCCGCTCGACGAAGGCGCGTGCCGTGTGGCGCGGCACCCAGTAGCTGGTCGCGTGCGCGACGGTGTTGCCGGGTGCGCCCCGGCATCCGATCATCTGTACCTTCGGCTTGGCGTGATCGCCAACACTCGACAGATTCATGTTGCCGTAGCGATCGATCTGAGCCGGCATCATGAAGACGTGCCGGCGGCCCGTCGAGAGCAGATCGAACACGAACCGGAACGGGAACCACGACTCGACGTCACCCTTGTGGTCCAGAGCTCGGGCTTCGCCGTCGGTGAGGACGATGTCCGGCTCGAACGTCGCCCGCGCCAACCGAGCGGCCATGGGCGGTATCACGCCGAACGGGCTGACGAGGATCTCACCGGACCCGCGCAACGCCTCGGCGCACGCGATCAGGCAGTGCTCGTCCCGCGCAACGCCGGTCATCCGACCGCCTTCTGGTATTCGCTCTCCGGAACATCGATGTAGGTGGAACGGAACTCGGCCCACGTGTCGTCGGACGCCGCAGCCTTGGCGTATGAGTTCTGGAACTCTTCGTCCCTGTCGTAATCGGGAACGCAGGACGTGAAGTGTGCGCCGCGCGGGGTCTCGACCACGCCGTCGACGTAGATCCTCGAGATCCTCAGCGTGTGCAGCGAGCCTTCTTCGGCGAAGTCCTCCGTCTGCACGATCCGTTCGCAAGACACGAACGCCTTGTCCGCGGCCATGCAGAAAAGATCGTCGAAGTAGACGTCCGGCCCGAGGTACTGCGCGTTGCCCTTGGCATCGGCCCGGTTCATGTGCACGAGGGCGGCGTCGAGGTCCAGCGGCGGCATCGCGACGACCTCGGTTCCGTCGTAGGGAGAGGCGACGGTCTTGAGATTGGGGTTGGTGGTGAGAACGTCGGAGCCGAGACCCGCTCGCGTCGGCATGAACGGGAGCCGGTTGGCCGCGGCGTACAGACCCCACTGGAACATGCCCTCGTCGATCTCCATGACCTCGATGTTGCCGCGCTGCCGTGCCGCCCGGAAGTGCGGCTCGAGAGGGACGGTGTCCAGGGTCACGAAGCCGAACACGACCTTCCGGACCTTGCCGTAGGCGCAGAGCAGCCCAACGTCGGGGCCACCGTAGGACACGACGGTCAGATCCTTGAGCGGCGAGCGGCAGATCGCACGGACGAGCGCCATGGGCTTCCGCCGCGAGCCCCAGCCCCCGATGCCGATCGTCATGCCGTCGGAAAGTTGCCCAACTACGTCGTCCAACGACAACCGCTTGTCGCTCATCGCAGGCTCAGGATGAACATCGCGTTGCCCAGGTAATGAAAGGCCACGCCCGGCCAGATGGAACCGAGCCACCAGCGGAGCAGACCCAACGCGATCCCGAGCGGAATGAGTGACGGGATCGTCTGCCACTGCTGAAGGTGGTAAAGCGCAAAAAGGACACCCCCGAGCACCGGCGCCGCCACCGTCAAACGCGGCTGCATATATCCGCGGAAGAACACCTCTTCGGCGACGACCTGCATCGGATAGCGTCCGAGCAGCTCGAAGAGCAGCAACCCTCCAGAGATGGTGCCGGCTTCGTAAGAGGACGCGCTGCCTGCTGCGGCCAAGCTCTTGAGCCCCGGGATCTGCGCCCAAAACATCGCAATGAGGGTCAGCCCGATGATCGCCGGCAGCGCGATCGCAGTCCTGTCGTTGCGAGCCTTCGGCGCAACAGGTGTGAGACCGACCGTCTCGGCGGTGAGGGGTCCATGCTCGAGCTTCCTGATCGCCACGATCATCACCGTCACCGTGGCGATCTTCCATCCAATTTCGACGAGCGAGAGACCGATACTCGGGAAATCGAATATGAGCGTTGGTAGCCCGAGCAGGCCGGCCAACAGGGTCAGGATGGTCGCCGTCTTGACGTCCAACTTGTAGGGGGCCGCGCGTACGCCACCGGAGACGGTCATGGAGCAGGTTCTTACGGCTTGTCCACGAAGTCCTGGCGGAGCTCGTCGGCGACGTTGGTCAGATTGAGCTCGAACGTGAACCCCTGCTCGTAGCGGTAGCTGCGGTTCACGTCGACAGGGTCGATGCCGTTGAGCGCTTCCTTGGCCGCGCGTATGACCCGCGGGTGCTTGGCTGCGATCGATCGCGCGACCTCGAAGGCTGCGTCGCGCAAACCTTCGCGCGGGACCACCCGCCACACCGATCCGAAATGCTGGAGCTGGACAGCCGTCAGCGTCTCGCCCGTGAAGAACATCGCGCGCATGACGTGCTGAGGCACCAAGCGGGAGAGATGCGTAGCAGCGCCTAGCGCACCGCGCTCGACCTCGGGAAGGCCGAACGTTGCGTCGTCCGAGGCGACGATCACATCGGCGTTTCCGGCCAGGCCGATCCCGCCGCCCAAACAGAACCCGTGGACGGCGCACACCACCGGCACCTCGCACTCGTAAACGGCTTTGAACGCCGCGAAGCAGCCGCGGTTGGCGCCGATGATCGCTTCGTTTCCTGGGTCGGCCTGGATCTCCTTGATGTCGACGCCGGCATTGAAACCGCGTCCTTCGGCCCGTAGCACGACGACGTGCACGTCCGGGTTCCGTCCGAGCGAGGTGATGGTGTCGGCCAGCTCGTACCAGCCCGCGACGTTGAGAGCGTTCACCGGAGGAACGTCGACAACGACCTCGGCGATGTGGTCGGCGACTTGGCTCGTGATGCCCATCAGGCTCGAGTCATTTGGAGTACATGGGGTTCTTTCCGACGGTGTATCCGCCGTCAACCACGAAGTCGGCGCCGGTGCAGAACGAGCTCTCGTCCGAGGCGAGGAAGACCATCAGGCCGGCAACCTCCTCGGGGGAGCCGATGCGCGGGATGGGGTTCATCTCGTAGTTCTTCTGCAACTCCTCGCCCTTCTGGTCGAAAGGGTTGCCCATCTGCGTATCGATCCCGCCCGGACAAACGGCGTTGACACGTATACCGAAACGTCCGAGCTCCAGCGCGGCCGTCTTCGTCATTCCGCGGACGGCGAACTTGCTTGCGGAATAGCTGATGACTCCGGCCATACCTTCCAGGCCCGACGTCGAGGACTGATTGATGATCGAGCCGCCGTCCGCTTCGCGCATGGGCCGGATGGCGGCCTTCATCCCGAGGAAGCAACCGACCTGATTGACGGTTATGACGGCCATGTAGTCCTCGAGGGTGACCCGATGCATCGGTGACCACTTCAGGATCCCGGCGTTGTTGATCAGGACGTTGAGCTTCCCGAAGGCACCGGTGGTCGCTTGAACGGCGTCGTCCCAAGATGCCTCGCTCGTAACGTCGTGGTGGACGTAGCGGGCCTTCTCGCCCAGTTCGTCGGCGAGGAGCTTGCCGTCTTCATCCATAAGATCGGCCAGAACGACTTCGGCCCCCTCGGCCACGAAGCGCCTGGCGAAAGCGGCGCCTTGCCCTCGCGCTGCCCCCGTGATGAGCGCAACCTTGCCCGAAAGTCGTCCCATGAGTCCCCTCTTGTGAACTGTTGTTACGCTACGTGAAGGGATTGCGTCTGACAGTGTGTCAGATGCGGGCGGAGGGGCACATGGGAAGGGCCCAGCGGAGGCGCTTGGTCGTGGCGCTCGCCCTGATCGGTGCATTGCTTGCCTCAGCCTCGCTTTGGCTCGCGCCCGGCGCGCTGGCCCAAAACGACCAAGAAGGCAACAACAGCTCGAATGTCGATCAGGACGGCGATACGAGTGCCGGCGACGCGATCGGCGGCCAGAGCGTTAGCGTCACCGGCGGCGCGCGGGTCAACGTCGACGCGACGAACTCTTCGCGCGGGGTCCGGGCAAGGACGGGCGAGGCCGAGGCGACGAACACTGCGAGCTCCTCAACCGGTCAATCCGCTACGGGCGAGGACGGCGATTCGGCGTCCAACAACCAGGACGGCGACAACGAGTTCGATCTGAGCCAGTCGGCCGACGCCACGACCGGCGATGCCGTGGCCGGGCAAGTCATCGGCGTGACGTCCAGAGGAGACACGACGATCACCGCCACTAACACCTCAGAGGACGTCGACCTGGTGTCGGGAGACGCCACAGCCTCGAACGACGCCGAAGCGTTCGTCGGTTTGCTCGCAACCTCGGAGGATGACGGACTCCAGCTCAACGTCTGCGACGACGAATTCTGCATCAACCTCGATGCCATCGAGGCAGCCAACGACCAGGACGGCGACAACTCGGCCGATGTTGACCAATCCGCAGACGCTTCCTCCGGCGATGCCCTTGGAGGACAGGTGATAGGCGTAGCGTCCGGTGGCAATACGACGATCAACGCGTCGAACACATCACAGGATGTCGACGCAACGACGGGAGACGCGGAGTCATCGAACGCGGCGGACGTTCTCGTAGGCCTCGTTGTCAGCGCCGCGAACGAGGGAGCGCAGATTAACGTCTGCGAGAACCAGATCGGCGGGTTCCAGGGCGGAGACTTCGCGCTCTGCATCAACGCTGCGATCGCGAACGCAGCCAACGAACAGGACGGCGATAACTCGGCCGATCTCGATCAGAACGCCGACGCAGATACGGGCGACGGATTCGGCGGTCAAGCGATCAGCGTCGCCAGCTCCGGCGACAGCTCCATAAGGGCAGCCAACCGCTCGGAAGATGTCGACGTCACCACGGGAGATGCCGAGGCGTCCAACGACGCCGATGTCGCGGTCGGCCAGTTCCTGGAGTCCGGGAACGAGGGACTTCAACTCAACCTCTGTGGCAACCAGATCGGCGGCACCCGCATCGCCAACGTCGCTGCCTGCATCAACTTCGCGCTGGCAAACGGTGCCAACGATCAGGACGGAGACAACTCCGCCGACGTCGACCAGAACGCCGACGCCGCGTCCGGAGACGGTGTGGGCGGTCAACTGATCGGAGCGACGTCGGGCGGTAACACAACGATAGACGCGACGAACGACTCGGAAGGTGTGGACGTCCGCACCGGCGACGCCGAATCCTCGAACAACGCCGATGTGCTCGTTGGTCTGGTCGCCGCTGGTGAGAACGAAGGTGTCCAGCTCAACATCTGCGGCAATCAGATCGGGGGTACCTCGATCGCCAATCTAAGCGTATGCATCAACGCCGCCGTCTCCAACGTCAACAACGACCAGGACGGAGACAACACCGCCGACGTCGGTCAATCGGCCGATGCGTCGACCGGTGACGGCATAGGGGGCCAGGTGATCGGAGCGGCGTCCGGCGGCGACTCGACCATCACCGCATCCAACCGCTCGGAGGATGTCGACGTCGTGACCGGCGACGCCGATGCCGACAACGATGCCGACGTCCTGGTCGGGCTCGTGGCCGAAGCTGCGAACGAGGGAGCCCAGATCAACATCTGCGGTAACCAGATCGGCGGAGAGGAGATCGCTACCTTCTCCGTCTGCGTAAATGCGGCGGTGTCGAACGTCTCCAACGACCAGGACGGAGACAACACCGCCGACGTCGGTCAGTCGGCCGACGCCTCCACGGGCGACGGGGTCGGAGGGCAGGTGATCGGC
Organism: Actinomycetota bacterium; assembly: GCA_040905525.1. Lineage (GTDB taxonomy): Bacteria > Actinomycetota > JAICYB01 > JAICYB01 > JAICYB01 > JBBDRJ01. Next base: position 222,696 of record JBBDRJ010000012.1, on the reverse strand, counting down.
GCCCTGTCGGCCGGCGATTCGAACATCGACGCCACAAACCGTTCCGACAACGTCGATATAAGGACGGGCGACGCCGACGCGAGCAACTCGGCCGAGGTCATTGCCGGCCTGTTCGCGGACAACGAGAACGACCTCTTCCAGCTGAACCTCTGCGCTAGCGGGATCTGCACCAACCTCGACATCGAGTTCGGAGCAACCAACGTCCAGAACGGTGACAACGAAGCCGACACCGACCAACGCACCGATGCATCTACCGGTGACGGAGTTGCGGGACAGGTCCTGGGCGTCTTCGGTGAAGAGGGCGGGTCGAGCGACATCGTCGCGAGCAACGAATCCACCAACATCAACGTGACCAGCGGAAACGAGAGCACCAGTAACACGGCCACAACGACCATCGGGCTCGTGGTCGGTCCTAGTCCCATCGACGTCTAGCCGCCCAGCAGCCCCTGACCAGGGCTCGATTACCCCAAATGTGACGGTAATAGTTGCTCCGTCCGGCGGATCCGCCGACTTGGGCCTGGCCAACACGTCGGAGGGCATCGACGTCGAGACCGGGTCCGGCGACCAGGACAACTCAGAGGACTCACTCATCGGCCTCCAGGTGACGGACGACGGCGCCAGCATCGGCTTATTGCTCGGATAGGGGGTCGGGGCTCTTCGAGTTCGGCCCCCTGTTAACGTGTCGGCGTGACATCTGACGGTGTGTCAGACCGACTCGCGCTGTCCGACCTTTTGGACGCCTACGGCCGCGGTATCGACAACAAGGACTTCGCGCTGGTCCTGTCCCTTTTCACTGAGGACGCGGCCCTCGACTACACGGCCTTCGGAGGGCCCAAGGGAAGCCCGGCCGAGGTCTTCGACTGGATCTCCCAAGCCGTGAGCGCTTTCCCGATGACCCAGCACCACATCACCAACCGCGTCTTCGAGATCAATGAGGCCAAGGCCACCGGCACGGCCGACCTTCTCGCCGTCATGGGGATGGGTGCAGGCGACGGCAAGCTGAACCTGATGTTCACCGGCGGGATCTACCGGGACACATTCGCTCGCACCTCCGGCGGATGGAAGATCGCCAGCCGGGTGTGCGACAAAGGCTGGCTCGCGGCCGGACCGGAAGCCAGCGGACCGGACGGCCCGAGATGAGCAGCGGTCTTCTGGTCGGCAAGGTCGCGGTCGTCACCGGCGTCGGACCGGGCATCGGACGAGCCGCCGCGATCCGGTTGGCCGATGCGGGCGCCGACATCGCGTTAGGCGCCCGCACCGAGAGAACTCTCGTCGAAGTGGCCAACGAGGTCGCCGCCATCGGGCGCCGGGCCATTTGGCACTCCACGAACATCGCCGACGGAGACGATTGTGCCGAGCTTGCGCGCAAGGCCAAGGAGGACCTCGGGAGCATCGACGTCCTCGTGCAGAACGCATTCATGCACCCGACCTTCAGCACGATCGATCAGGCCAACCCGGACGACTGGCGCCGCGCGTTCAAGGTGAACGTGATCGGCACGCTCCAGATGATCCAGGCCGTTCTTCCGCACATGAGCGAAGGCTCGTCGATCATCGTGACGAACTCGATGTCGGCGAGGAACTCCGAACCGAGCTCCGGTGCCTACGCTGCCTCCAAGTCGGCGCTGCTGTCGATGGTGCGGACGCTCGCCCAGGAAGTGGGTGGACGCGGGATAAGAGTGAATTCCGTGCTTCCGGGCTGGGTCGAAGGCCAGTCGCTCGATGTGTACTTCGGATGGATGGCATCCGAGCGCGGGATCACGCCAGAGCAGGTGCACAAGGAGATCGCAGCGGAAACGGCGTTGAACCGCATCGTCACTCCGGAGGACGTCGCCGGCGCGATCCTCTTCCTGGCGTCGGATCTGTCGCACGGCGTGACGGGGATCCAGCTCGATGTGAACGCGGGGCACTGGCTGCCCTGATGCGGTTCTGGCATGCGCTGCCGTTCATGGATCCGTCTGAGGCCATCGCGCTCGCCGTCGCCTCGGACGAGGCGGGCTACGACGGCATAACGGTCCCCGACCATCTCTTCTATCCGAAGAACCTGGAGTCGAAGTACCCGTACTCCGATGACGGAACGCCCGGCTTCACACCCGAATCGCCGTGGCCCGAGCCCTGGGCCTTGATCAGTGCCATGGCTGCGCGCACCGAGAAGATCCGCTTCACGACCAACGTCTACATCGCCCCCATGCGGGACATCTTCACGGTTGCCAAATTGGTTTCCACCGCCGCCGTCATCTCCAACAACCGCGTCGCACTTGGGCTGGGTGCAGGTTGGATGCGCGAAGAATTCGACCAAACCGGACAGGACTTCGAGTCTCGCGGCAAGAGGCTCGAGGAGATGATCAGCGCGCTTCGCAAGATCTGGACGGGCGGCTGGGCCGAGTATCACGGCGACCACATCGACTTCCCGGCCCTGAAGATGGCTCCGGTGCCGTCGGAACCGATCCCGATCTACATCGGTGGCCACAGCCCGGCCGCGATCCGGCGCGCCGTCGGCTTGGCCGACGGCTGGATCGGCGTCGACTACAAGGTCGAAGAAGCCGAGGAGATCGTGCGCAAGATCCGTCAACGGCTGGAACGCGTGGGCCGCGGCGACGAACCCTTCGAGATGATCCTGGCCCTTTGGGCACACATCGATGCCGACCTCTGCCAGCGCTTCGCGAACATGGGCGTGACGGGCTTCATGTGCGCGCCGTGGATGTTCACCAAGGACAAGACGGTGCAAGGTCGCGTCGACGCGGTGAATCGCTTCGCCGAAGACGTGATCGCCAAGGTCCAGTAATTGGTCACCGGGCTCCCGCTCGTCCTATTGCGGATCGAGGGAGCCGCGGCGCTCGGAGCGGCAGTTTTCCTCTACGAGCGCTACGGACAGGCCTGGTGGCTGTTCGCCGTATTGCTGCTCGCGCCCGATCTTTCCGCCGTCGGTTACTTGGCCGGTCCGCGCATCGGTGCATACGCGTACGACTTGGTCCACATCGAGCTGTGGCCGTTGGTCCTCATCGCAATCGGCATCGCGACCGATCACCCGATGCTCTACGCGATCGGTCTCATTTGGATTGCGCACATCGGCATGGACCGCGTGTTGGGGTTCGGCCTGAAGTACCCGTCGGCATTCGGCGACACCCACCTCGGGAAGATGGGAAACCCCGCGAGCGCCTGAACCGAACCGAATTGGAATGATGAATCTGGGATGGGTGAGATGCAGCTAGATCTTCGTTTACTCGCCACACTGCTCCCCGCGGCCTTGGTTGCGATAGCGATTCGCGTGGATGCTCTCGTTGTCGGGCCCTACTTCTCCGCAGCTCAACTCATCGGAGGAATGGAGGACCTCGATGCACATTTCACGTATTCGAGCAGTCGCATCACATTCGCCGCTATTCGACGTTCCCTTTGGCCTGGGATTGGCGCCCTTGTAGCTTGCTTAGTTTTCGATGTCCCGAATGATGGCCTTCATGGCCTCATCGTCGGGGTACTTGCCGCTGGTCTGCTTCTCTGGCCCATACTCTTCCACGGCCTCCCCTGGGGAGTCGCGCGAAATGATTGGGTGCTGGTGCCTCTCTACCTCAGCGTTCTTGGCGGTTCGCCGCGAGCGGCTGGCTCGGTGGATTTATCGCGAAATTGATTGACTCGCAAGTGGACGAACTTGGTTGGGAGCAATACCTACTTGGATTGGCCGTTCCAACCATTCTCGCTTGGGTCGGCCGGGTGATGTTCTCTAGCTCCCTTGCTGGCCTTAGGGATCATCGAAATGCTTCCCTCTGACGATCCTTCGGATTGGCACTGCCAACTTGTGCGTCTCGCGCAGTGGCGACTTCACGTCACCATGACAACGCGCACTTACCGACGCCATGCCCACTCGATCGATCTCTTGATCGCTGATCCAAAAACGAGCCACTCACTTAAGTGCATCCTTGCGATTGAACTCACCTGCCGGCCTCGTTACATTCGCATTGCTGAGTGGAGTTATGCGTCGCTCTTGACGATGCTTGCACGGCCAATTCCTGCGTGCCAAAAACGCCTGAAGCGACTCACGGTCGGACCGTTGCAGATTCGTGGGCCACTCTGGAGTCTCGAAGCTCAGGTGCGCGCAGCAGAGTCATTGCTCGGTGTGTGTCGGTCTACAACCGAGATTGCGCGCCGCTTTAACGGTCCGGCACGCCGACTGCCAGGAAGTGTTCTCAGTTATTCGGACGCTTTGGATTACGTGAGTTCGCGTCTCGCCGCCTAATGTCTTCTTGGCAAACAAAGAGACGAGGGCTCGACGATTTGCCCGTTATTTCGGTTGATGAAGCATCGCTCCTCTGGCGATCAGCTATCTGTTAAGGGAACCGCCTCTGTATACGAGGCCACACTCCTCGTCTCACTAGTTGAGAAGGACGGTACTGCGTCGATGCGCCACTTCACTGCGTCGCACGGCGCTCCGGAGAGAGGAACCTTCGACTTCAGCATTCAAATTCCTCGTTCCGTCACTGGGATCCATATAAGTCCACAGCCGATGGAGGAAAGCGTAGAAATCGATTCGGAGCTTGAGCTTCGGATTGATCTGGCGAACCTCTCGGACGGGTAGCACCGGTCACTGTAACCAGGCAGACGTCTACACGAAACCCGTTCCGAAGCGTGGCGGAGCCGACTACTTGGCTCCCGACGCGACGGGGTCAGAAGTCACCAGAGGAACATCGGCATCGAGCTCGGCCGCCGCGATGACTTCCTCGAGCCGGCGGGGACCGAACCACGTGACCTCTAGCTGCTTGGCGCGACGCATGAACAGCTGGATGTCGATGTCGAGCGTGAAGCCGATGCCCCCGAAGACCTGGTGTCCGAACTTGGCCGTCCGCCGGAACACATCGCACGCGTAGTACTTGGCCATCGCCGCCAGCGTGGGGGCGTCGCTTCGCCTTTCGGCCAGCGTCCACGCGGCCTGCTGCACAAGCGTGCGCGCACCATCGATCTCGGTGCGCAGATCGGCCAATGGATGCGCCATGGCCTGAAACGCCCCGATGGGACGGTCGAACTGGACCCGCTCGGTGGCGTAGGCGACGGATAGCTCGTGGGCCCGCGCGGCCGCCCCGACGGCATAAGAAGCGACGGCGACCAGCGCCGGCGTAGTCGCCTGCAGGAACCGGTCCCATCCACGTCCGACGACCTTACCCGCGGCTCGGTCGAACTGGACGCGGTACCGGGCGTCCGAAGCGAGCGTCCCTTCGAAGGTGAGGGTCACGCCGGGCTGATCGGGATCGATCGACATCAGCACGACACCCCGGTCGTCGCGGGCAAGCGTGATGAGCTCGCTCGCCGCGCTCGCGAACGGAACCAGGATCTTCTCACCGGTGATCGTCGATCCATCGGTGCTCGCCGCGATGCCTTCCTCCGTATCTGTGCGCTCCGGTTCGTGCCAAGCAAGCGACACGACACGGTCCGCCCTTCCGAGAAGCTCGGCACCGAACACGGCCGTCTCGACGTAGGGAGAAGGACACAGCGCGCGGCCGAGCTCCTCGCACACGACGGACATCTCGATGGGCAGCCACCCGGATCCGCCCTTGTCCTCATCGACGAGGAACCCGAGCAGGTCCATCCGCCCGAGCTCCGTCCACAGGTCCTCGCTGTATCCCTTAGCGTCGCCCTCGAGCGACCGCACGATCTCGACCGACGACAGCCGCTCGCACAGCGAACGGACGGCCGCGCGCAGCATCTCCTGTTCGTCAGAAAGCCTCAGGTCCATGAGGGTCTCCAATCGTCGCCGCGGCAGCGCCACGGGTTGTCTTCGTCGGACGTTGGCACGGCGATCCGGGCTGTGCATTCGGTTGCGGTCTCGCCTTCGACCGCCAGACGCAGCTCGACGTCGACCCAGCCGACGCCCGCCTCGTCTTTGGACACGCCCGACACCGAACCGTCGAACGTGAGCACGTCGCCCGCACAGACCGACTTCTTCATCTTGAAGCGAACCTTGCCCAGCCTTCCCTTGGGTCCGGTCCAGTCCGTGAGGTAGCGCTCGATCCACCCGGCCTGGTTCGGAGTGTTGAGGAAGATGTCCTTCACCTTCACGCGGTCGACGGCCCAATGCGTGTCGTGGTGTTGCGGCTGCCAGTCCCGCGATGACGAAGCGCCCATGACCACGTGGCGCGCCCGAACCTTGACCTCGAGGGTCGGCATGGCGTCTCCGACGTTCACGCGGTCGAGAACGATGCCCTTCTGATCGGGGGGTCCATTCGCTTTGCTCATTACCCCCCCGAACCCCCCGGTCGATAGCTGAACATCTCGTAGGTCTCGACGCCCTTGACCTCTCCGTCCTGATCGCGGTGCGTCACGTCGATCGTCCAGAAGCGTCCGGTTCCTACACGCGTGGTCTTCTCGTCGCTTATGTCGCGGACCGACTGCGTGGTCGTGATGCGGTCGCCGATGCGCACGGGCGCGTGCAGGATCATCTCGCTGGCCGACACGACACCGTCCGGGAGCCCGAAGGCCTCCTTGAGGTCGAAGTGGAGCGACAGCGGCATCGCGGTCTCCTCGCGACCCGGAACGAACTGCAACGGACGCATCCACACCGAGAGCATCGACGGCGGAGCGATCCAGCCGTCGGTCAGATCTTTTGCCACCGACTCGTCCCAGTACAGCGGGTTGGCGTTCTCCGTGGCCTCGAGCCAATGCAGGATGTAGCCGCGCTCGCACGCGATGTCGCCCGGGGCATCAGTGTGCTCCCGTCCTACCCATTCGCTCACGATCGCTTCGGTCTTCACTTGTCGCTCCCGGCCACGAGTGGGCCGAGCTGCTTGAAGCGGCCATGCTCTGGGTCCTCAGCCTCCGCGAGAACTCCGCGCGCGACGAGCTGTGGGTGAGAGGTGACCTCGTCGACCGCGAGCACCGGAGCCACGCACGTATCAAGCGGGGCCAGCTCGGCGACCCAGTCGTCGCGATCGCGTTCGGTGAACACCGCTCGGAAGGCGGCCCGGATCTCGTCCTGCAACTTGTCCTCGAACTGGTGGTGCGCGTACTGGTCGAGCTCGAGCGAGCGACAGAGGTTGGAGAAGAACACGCCTTCGATGGCTCCGACCGACAGCCACTTCCCGTCGCGGCATTCGTACACGTCGTAGCAGGCGTAGCGTCCGGTCAGCAGCGTTGTGCCCGGACCGGCCTTTTCGCCCGTCGCGAGATGCTGGTCGATCTGCAATGCCATCAGGTACAGGACGCCCTCCGTGGTCGACACGTCGAGGTAGGCACCTTCGCCCGTTCGTTCGCGGCGCAGCAGCGCGGCGAGTATCGAGATGGCGGCTTGCATCCCGCCGCCGGCCGAGTCGGCCACGGTCGCACCCGGCAGAGCGGGGCCCCCGTCGGAGCGCGGGCTCTGACACGCCAGGAAACCGCCGACGCCGAGGTAGTTGAGGTCGTGTCCCGCCCAGGCGGCCGACGGTCCGTCCTGCCCATAACCGGTTACCGCGGCGTAGACGATGCGCGGGTTGCGTGCGCGCACCGCCTCGTAGCCGATGCCGAGCCGCTCGGCCACGCCCGGCCGGTACGACTCAACGACCGCGTCGGATGTAGCAGCCAGACCGAGGAACATCTCCCGTCCTTCATCGCTCTTGAGATCGATACGAACCTTCTCGGTTCCCCGTCCGGCTCCATAGGAGTGGAAGGGTGGCTCCAAACGTCCCTGCGACTCGGGGGCGGCGACCTTGATGACGCGAGCACCGAGGTCGGCGAGCAGCCACGTACAACGGGAGCCGGGCCCAACGGCCGAGAGATCCAGGACGGTGAACCCTTCGAGCAAGGCCATCGCAGCTACTGGACGGGGAGGCCCAAGCCTCGCCGAGCGATGATGTTGCGCTGAACCTCTGAGGTTCCGGCTCCTACGGTTTCGAGGACCGAGTACTGGTAGTAGTTCTCGAAGCGTCCGTCGATAGGTGCGTGTTCCTCGCCGCGTCTAAGAACCCCGTCGGGCCCGGCCAAGGTGATGAACGCTTCGGCGACCTCTTGGGCCGTCATCGAGAGCCAGAGCTTGAACATCGCGGCCTCGAGGTTCGGCACCTCACCGATGGCGGCCTTAGCGATGACGCGCAGGCAGTGCATCTTGCACACCTCGATGCGCATGGCCAAGCGAGCGAGCACACGGCGCACTTCGGGATCGTCGCGCATGGGCTTGCCGTCTCGCGTGGCCGTGCGCAGGTACGTGCGCAACGCTTCGTACTTCTTGGCGAAGGCGGAAACCGTGAACAACGTGAAGCGCTCGAAGTCCAGCGCTTCGGAGATGTAATAGAAGCCCTTGTTCAGCTCGCCGACGACGTAGTCATCACCGACGAACACGTCATCGAGGAATACCTCGTTGGTTCGCTCGCCGGCCAGACACGGCATGTTCACGACCTCGATCCCCTTGGCGTCCATAGGGACGAGGAAAAGCGTGATGCCCTTGTGCTTGGGAGCTTCGGGGTCGGTGCGCGCGGCCACCCAGTACCAGTCGGCGAAATGTGCCGACGTGGTGAAACGCTTCTGTCCGTTGAGGATCCAGCCTCCGTCGGTCTTGGTGGCCTTCAGTTGAAGCGAAGCGAGATCGGAGCCGGAGTTCGGCTCGGAATAACCGATCGCGAACTCGATCTCGCCCTTGAGGATCTTCGGGAGGAACTCCTTCTTCAGACGCTCGTTGCCGTGACGCATGATCGTCTTGCCGACGATCCCCACGCCTTTGCCGATAAGGGGAGCGCCGACAGTCGCGAGCTCCTCGTTGAGCAGGTACTCGAACATGCCTGGTGCCTCACCGCCGCCGTACTCCTTGGGCCAGGACATGCCGAGCCAGCCGCGCTCGGCGAGCTTGGCCATGAACTCCCGGCGCTTGGGGGTGTCGACGAGCTGGGCCATCCCCTCACGCGTGGGGTCCATGACCTCGGGGTCGTGATTGGTCGCCAGGAACTCCTTGACCTGGGCCCGAAAGGCCTTTTCCTCGGGACCGAACTCGAAGTCCACGGGCTCTCCTTATATAGAGGTGCGTTGGGAGGACATCCCGAGAATATCTGACGACCCGTCAGATTTCGACCGGGACGCCTTAGGCTGGCGTCTACGGTGTAGGCCATGGACGGCCCCAGGACCCTCATCGAGCTGGGCGCCGTCCTCATCGGTTTGGCGGTGCTGGCTCGGTTCGCCGGCATCCTGCGGATCCCCACGATCCCGCTGTACCTCCTGGCCGGACTGGCCTTCGGCCGGGGAGGACTCTTCCCATTGGTCACCACGACCGACTTCATCGAGATCGGAGCCGAGATCGGACTCATCCTGTTGCTCTTCAGTCTCGGGCTCGAATACTCGGCCCGCGAGCTCGTTACGACTCTGCGCAGACAGGCTCCCGTCGGCGTCATCGACGTACTTCTGAACTTCACGCCTGGTTTCGTCGCCGGCCTCCTCCTGGGTTGGGAGCTGGTGGGTGCGGCGGCACTGGGCGGCGTGACCTACGTCTCGTCCTCCGGTATCGCCGCCAAGCTGCTTCACGACTTCGGTTGGACGCGGGATCCGGAGTCGCGGGTGGTCGTCTCGCTCCTGGTCTTGGAGGACCTGGCGATGGCCGCCTATCTTCCCGTGCTCGCCGGCGTTCTCATCGCCGGCGGGTTCACCGCCGCGGGTTTGCTCGGGTCGGCCGGGGCGCTGGTCGCCGTCGTTGCGCTGCTGATAGCCGCCCTTCGAGTGGAGGTCGGGATCACGCGGTTCGTGTTCGGTCATTCCGATGAAGCCGCGCTGTTCACGATCCTGGGGCTGGCCATCTTCGTGGCCGGAGTTGCCGAGCTCGTCCAGATCTCCGCCGCCGTCGGGGCACTTCTGGTGGGCATCGTCATGTCCGGGCCGGGAACGGCCGGGGCGCGACAACTCCTGGTCCCGTTGCGCGACTTCTTCGCCGCCATGTTCTTCGCTTTCTTCGGTTTGAGCATCGACCCGAGCGAGCTTCCGTCTGTCCTCGTGACCGCAGCGATACTCGCGATCGTCACCGCCCTGACCAAGTTCGCCAGCGGATGGCTGGTCGGTCGCCGCGAGAGGCTCGACGCACGCTCACGGGTCCGTGTGGGCGCGTTGCTCGTCGCGCGCGGCGAGTTCTCGATCGTCATAACGGTTATCGCCGTTGCGAGCGGGCTCGATTTCATCGGGCCGCTCGCGGCCGGCTACGTTCTGATCCTTGCCGTGCTCGGCCCTCTAGCCGTCCGGTTCGTGGATGTGGTCTTCCCACCGGCCGCGAAACCCCGCCCACTGGGCGGAAACGGTACTTTTCCGCCAGAACAGGTGGGTGACAAGTGAACGAAAAGATGAGCGATGCGGAGCGAGAAGCGCAGAACGCCCTTCGACGAAAGGTCTGGGGGACGTGCTCGAGGTGGCGGTCGGTACCGGGCTCAATCTTCCTCTCTACCGCGCCGAGGTCCGGCTCACCGGCATCGATCTGAGTCCGGCGATGCTCGACATCGCACGGCGGCGCGCAGATGACCTTGGGCGCAACGTCGACCTTCGCGAAGGCGACGCTCACAACCTGCCTTTCGGGAACGCGTCCTTCGACTCGGTCGTGTGCACCTTCTCGTTGTGCAACATCCCGGACGTGGACGGAGCGCTGTCCGAGATGAATCGCGTCCTGAGGCCCGGGGGCATGCTCATTCTTCTCGACCACATACGAAGCAAGAACAAGCTGGTGTATGGGATCCAGAAAGCGATCGAGTTCGTCTCCCGCCGCGCGGAGGGCGAGCACATGACACGCCGGCCGGGCGATCAGGTTCCGGACCACGGTTTCGAGATCCGGGAGCGAGAGCGATTCCGGCTCGGCGGCGTCGTCGAGAGGTTGACTGCCCGCAAGCCCGGATAGACGCCGACTATCACACGAGCACAGGCCGCTGGGCTCGCTGCTTGCGTCGCCCGTACCGGGTCATGCCCCGCGGCTTGTAGATGTTCAGCACGAGGACCACGACCAAGACGATGGTGCCGCCGACGGAGTGGCCCAGCGTGTTCGGCAAGGCACGGAGAGCCTCGGCGGATGTTGCCGGATCTGCGGCCCGGACGGCGAGATCGTTGATCGTCTGCGTTTCGATCATCAAGACGATCGTGGCGATCGTAGTCATCGCCAGAGAGAAAAGCACCCAGTAGTGCCGGAAGAGTCCCCACTTGGTTCCCAGGGACATGACCAGCCCGGTACCAAGTGATGCGAAGGCCAGCGGGACGATGACGTACCGTGCGATCACATCCATCGCCAGGTACGCGGCACGTAATGTTTGGACGTCCTGACTAGTCGCCGTGGTGACGTCGAGGGCCATATAGCCGGCGATGGCGCCGATCCAACCGACGGACAGCGTGAGATGTACCGCGAGAGCGACCTTGCGAAGGCCGGCGGTCATCATCAAACAGGTAACAGTCCGATCCCAACGTGACGCCCGGGGCCGTGGCCGCCGCCCGGCCCGACCTGACCGGTCAGGAGCCCGATGATGAGGATCGCCGCCAGGATGGCAGCAACGATCAGAAACACTTTCACCCAGCGCGGCATGCCGCCTGCGATCGATGCTCGGTCATCCTCCGCGCCGATGTCGTCGGCCGGACCGGGTTCACCAGTCGCCTCAGTCATGTGCACCTCCTGGGGTCGTGGGGGTCGTGCTTCGGATCGTTAGTTTACCGAACACTCTGTCGATATCAAATCAAAGCGTCCTGCCAGCGTCGTTACGTATACTGGCCACATGCCGAGGCTCTGGAGCGAGACGATCGAGGGGCACCGTCTGCAGGTGCGCGACGCGATCCTGGACACCGCCGCGGAATTGCTCGGTGAGCACGGGCTGCTTTCGGTGACGATGTCGCAGATCGCCGAGCGCACAGGGATCGGTCGCGCCACCTTGTACAAGTACTTCCCGGACGTCGAGGCGATCCTTCTCGCCTGGCACGAACGAGGGATCACCGCTCATCTCGAATACCTTTCCCATGTTCGCGACCAGGCCGGCGAACCGCTGGGCCGCCTGAAAGCTGTACTCGAGGCCTACGCTCTCATCGACCACAATCACCACGGCTCCGAGGAGCACCGTGGACACCTTCAGGACCGGGCTCTCGGAGCGACGCTGCACAGAGGGGGCCACGTCGCGCGAGCTCAGCATGAGCTCCACGCCATGATCCGCGATCTGATAGCCGAGGCCGCGCAGACCGAAGACATCCGGAACGACGTTTCGCACTCCGAGCTCGCCACGTACTGCCTTCACGCCCTGTCGGCGGCCAGCAGCCTCCCGTCCAAAGCTGCGGTCCACCGGCTAGTGACGCTTACCCTGGCCGGGTTGCGCCCCCAGCACTGACGCATTCCACACATGGAGCGGTTGACTCTTCTTCGTTCTCGTATACCCTAGGGGGGTATCCTATCGACGTAGGAGGACCGGATGCCTGGCTACACCGACAGTAAAGAGTCTTTGAAGACCCGGCTTCGTCGCATCGAGGGCCAGATGCGCGGGCTGCACCGGATGATCGACGAGGACGCGTACTGCATCGACGTACTGACGCAGGTCTCCTCGGCCACGAAAGCCCTGCAGTCGGTGGCTCTGGTGCTGATGGACGAACACCTCTCGCACTGCGTGGCCGAAGCGGCCGAGCAGGGCGGTAAGGTCGCCGACCACAAGATCGCCGAAGCCTCGGCCGCGATCGCACGACTGGTCCGTTCATGACCGATCTCCTGGTCCTGGCCGGAGGTGTCCTACTAACGGCCTTCGGCGCGTGGTTCTTCTTCGGCAAGAAAGCGTCGCGTCTGGCCGAGCTGAAGGACGGCGCTCAGGTCGTCGACATCATCGTCCAGGGTGCCTACTCACCGAGCACGATCCGCGCCCGCCAAGGTGTCCCCCTCCGTATAACGTTCGACCGACGCGAGGGCGGGGAATGCACCTCGAAAGTCGTGTTCTCGGACTGGCGCAAGTCCTTCGATCTGCCGGCGTTCAAGAAGACCACCGTCACCCTTACCACCGATGAAGTTGGCGATTTCGCCTTCGCGTGCGGCATGAACATGGTCCACGGCCGGCTGATCGTGGAGCCGAACGGTGATGGTTCAACGACGCCACCCGTAGAGGAAGTCACGCTGGCGCCCGAGCCAGATCTTCCGTCGGCCGAGCCGGACTCAGAAGCAGCCGGGCGCCGGGCCGAGGTCCGCGACCTCACCTGGCGGGTCGCGCTGGCCGCCGTCTTCGCCGCCCCCGTCCTCTTCGTGGTCATGGCCCACGAGTTCGCCGACGCGATGTGGGTTCCGCAGCTGCTCCTGGAGCCCTTCTTCCAGCTCGCGCTCATCGCGCCGGTGATGATCGTCGCCGGCTGGCCCATCCATCGCACGGGCTGGATGGCTCTTCGCAACCGCACGGCGGAGATGAACGCGCTCATAACGCTCGGGACGTCTGCGGCCTTCGCCTACAGCTTCGTCGTAACCGTCGCCCCCGGACTTCTTCCCGAGAACCTCCGGGACGTCTACTACGAAGCCGTCGGCGTGATCATCACGCTCATCCTTCTCGGCCGCCTCCTGGAAGCCAAGGCCAAAGCGGGAACGGGCGAGGCCATCCGCGCGCTCATCGGGCTGCAGGTTCGGACGGCGCGCGTTCTGCGCGACGGCAACGAGATCGAGGTTCCCATCTCCGACGTGCGTGCCGGCGACATCGTGCTCGTTCGCCCCGGTGAGAAGGTGCCCGTCGACGGAGAGGTCGTCGAGGGACGCTCGAGCATCGACGAGTCGATGGTGACGGGCGAGTCGATCCCGGTTACCAAGGAGGCCGGCGACGAGGTCATCGGCGCGACGCTCAACCAGACCGGTGCCTTCCGGTTCCGCGCCACGAAGGTCGGCGCCGACACGGTGCTCGCTCAGATCATCCGCCTCGTCCGCGAAGCTCAGGCGTCGAAGGCCCCGATCCAGCGTCTGGTCGACAAGGTCTCGAGCTACTTCGTCCCGGCCGTCGTGGGGATCGCGATCTGGTCGTTCGTCGTCTGGTTCGTCTTCGGGCCGCCGCCGCAGTTCACCCTCGCCCTGGTTTCGGGCGTTGCGGTGCTGATCATCGCCTGCCCGTGCGCGCTCGGCTTGGCCACGCCACTGTCGGTGATGGTTGGTACGGGAAAGGGCGCGAGTAACGGCATCCTCATCCGCTCGGCCGAGGCCCTGGAAACGGCGCACAAGCTCCAAACCGTCGTCCTCGACAAGACGGGCACGATCACCCGGGGTAAGCCGGCGCTCACCGACGTTGTAACGGAATCTGGGTTCTCCGAGGACGATGTGCTGCGCCTCGTCGCGTCCGCGGAGCGCTCATCGGAACATCCGCTCGGTGAGGCCATCGTGCGCGGAGCGGGCCAACGCGGCGTCGAGACCACCGAGCCGTCGAGCTTCGACTCCGTCACCGGTAAGGGCGTACGAGCCAACGTGAACGGCAAGGATGTGCTGGTCGGAAACGAACGGTTGCTCACCGATGCCGGCATCGATGCATCCGCGCTCGTCTCAACGGCGCAACATCTGGCCGAGGGCGGCAAGACTCCCATGCTCGTCGCCGTTGATGGGAAACCCGCCGGCGTCGTGGCCGTCGCCGACACGGTCAAAGACGGATCGGACGAAGCCGTGGCCACCATGCATTCCCTGGGGCTCGAAGTGATCATGATGACCGGTGACAACCGCCGCACCGCCGCCGCCATCGCTCGTGAGGTCGGCATCGAGCGAGTGCTCGCCGAAGTGCTCCCCGCGGACAAGGCTTCCGAAGTCAGACGCGTGCAGGGTGAGGGCAAGCGCGTGGCCATGGTGGGCGACGGCATCAACGACGCGCCGGCCTTGGCCCAGGCCGACATCGGCGTCGCCATCGGGACGGGGACCGATGTCGCGATCGAAGCCTCGGACGTCACGCTGATCTCGGGCGATCTGCGGGGCGTCATCACCGCGATCCGGCTCAGTCGCGCCACGATGCGCAACATCCGGCAGAACCTGTTCCTGGCCTTCGTCTACAACACGCTCGGCATCCCCATCGCCGCCGGAGTGCTCTACCCGTTCCTCGGTCTCCGTCTGAGCCCGATGATCGCGGCCGGCGCGATGGCGCTGAGCTCGCTGTCGGTTGTCTCCAACGCGAACCGCCTGCGGCGCTTCGAAGCCGGGCGGCTCATGCGGCCCACGGCGGCCGGTGCAACCGAGCCGAAGATCGAGGTACCCGAACTTCGGCTGCAAGCGATCGACCCGGTATGCGGCATGACCGTCGAGTCGGAAGGGGCACCGACAAGAACACACGCAGGCAAGCAGTATTGGTTCTGCGGCGAGGGTTGCGCGAAAGCTTTCGACGCCGACCCGGAGGCTTACGCGACGAAGGCCTTCACGGCTCATAACGAAGGAGGCCATCACTGATGCGAAGCGCCTTGGCGATTCTTGCGTTCTTCCTTTTCATCTTGTCGGCAGCCTGCTCCCAAGCCGGCGAAACAGAAGGGCAGCTCGCCGAAGGCGAAACCAGGATCGCGATGCGGGATTCCCTCTTCACTCCGAATGAGCTGACCGTTCGCCGTGGCGACGAGATCACCTTCCGATTCGTAAACGAGGGCAAGCTTCGCCACGACGCATTCATCGGAGACCAGGACGCGCAGGGCATACATGAGGACGAGATGCGCATGGCCGACGACGAAGGGCACGGTGGGCACGGCGCCGATGAGGCTGATGCGATCACGGTGGAACCGGGCGGTTCCGGTACGCTCCGTTATCGATTCGCCGACCGGGGCGAGACGCTGATCGGTTGCCACGAACCCGGTCACTACGCAGCGGGGATGATCGTGAAAGTGACCGTCATTTAGTGACCAAGCCCTGATCCGTTCAGCGTAAGGGGAAGAACTGTGATCCTCGACGACTCGTTCGTGTTCGGATGGTTCGCACTCGCGGCCGTGTCCGTCGCTTATGTCGCCTGGGACTGCTTCGTCAAGAAGAACCCGGAGACGACGGTCATGAAGTGGGGCTGGCTGTTGATCACGCTGTACATGGGCCCGGTCGCCCTCGCCCTCTACGTGCTCACGGACAAAGAGCCTAGGCCCGGCGAGCACGAGGAGGTCATACAGCTTCTCCGGCGCCACGTCTTCCGGAGGCACTCCTCACCAGGTTGGTGAAGGGCTGTTGGTCGCCGGTGACGACGACTTCATCTGGGAAAGCGGCTACACGCAACGCTACGACGCGGCAGTAGCGGCAGAGTGGGAGAGCGCCTTGAGAAGCTAAGCGTTCCAGCGCTGGACGAAGGTGACCACTTCTTCGGCCACCGTGTTCAGCTGGAAAGCGACCTTCTCGTTGATCGGCTCCCCTTCCGGGGTGAACTGCTTCTCGAGCGTGTTGAGAGCAGCGCCGAGAGGTGTAGGCCATCCGCGCAGCGAGTGGACGATCGTCCGCAGGTGCTCGAGCGTGGCGACGACGCCCTGCCAGCCGGCTCCGGTTGCGATGCAACCGACCGGACGTCCGGCGAAGTATGGACGGTCGTCGTTCATCATGTCCTGTGTGTAATCGAGCGCGTTCTTCACCAGGCCGGCGACGCTTCCGTGATACGAGGACGAAGCGAGCACGACCCCGTCGGCCTTCCGAAGCTCGGTAACCAGCTCGACGGCGAGATCCGTGCGCTCCGGACGCTCGGGGGCGTAGTGCGGAAGCTTCTCGATCTCCGGTCCCGAGAACAGGCGGGTGCTCGCGCCGAGCTCCCCGCAGCGCTTCAGCGTGAACCGGATCGCGAGCTCGGTCCCCGACTCCGCCCGCGTGGTCCCGCCTATCCCGACGATGTAGGGCTTGGCCATAGTGTTTCCTATTTCGAATTGACGGTCCAGATATCGAAAGCCTATACTCCCCCGAAACGCCAAGTCAAACCATCGCTGAGGCGCCTTTTTGCCGAAGCGAGGAAGGGCCTCTAAATGTCGTCTGTCTTCGATCTAACGGGCAAGGTCGCATTCGTCACGGGCGCCGCTTCGGGCATCGGCGAGGCCACGGCTAAGGTTCTGGCGCAGTCGGGAGCCAAGGTCGTGGCCGCCGACCTCGATGAGGGTGGCGCGGCCAAGACCGCCGATGCCATCGCTTCGGACGGTGGAACGGCGATGAGCCTTCGGTGCAACGTCGCGAACAAGGCCGACGTCGACGCCGCGGTCGATGCTGCTGTCGACGCCTACGGACGCCTGGACGGCATGTGCAACGTCGCCGGGATCCCCCTCGACCGACTCATCGCCGACGCGACCGAAGAAGAGCTGGACAAGATCATCGCGGTCAACCTCAAGGGCGTGTTCTTCGGCTGCCAGGCCGCGGTGCGCGTCATGACGCCGCAAGGCTCGGGATCGATCGTGAACGTGTCGTCGTCGGGGATCGACGCGCCGGCGAAGGGTTACGGACTGTACGCGATGACAAAGGCCGCCGTATCGATGTTGACAAAGTCACTCGCGGTCGAAGCCGGACGGGCCGGGATCCGCGTGAACGCGATCGCCCCCGGCGCCACGATCACTCCGTTCACCGAACGCCATCTCATCGGCCCGGACGGCCAGGTCCAGACCGAGTACTACGAGCAGTTCGTAGAGGCGATGAAGAAGCAGTCGCCGCTGCGGATGGTGGGCGATCCGATCGACCAGGCGTATCTGATCCAGTACCTGCTGTCGGACGCGGCCCGTTTCGCCACTGGTGCGATCTTCCGCGTAAACGGGGGCCAGACGTTCTCGTGGTGAGCCCGCACAGCAGATAGACAGAACCGGTTCACCCGATCCCTCTAACCTCCATCAGCGGTGACTCGCGACGATTCGAGCGCGTCGACGGGCAGGAACAGCGGGCAGCCCAAACGGTCATCGCGTCCACGAAGCCAATTCGAGATGGCGAATATCTCGCAGGCACCGATACCGCGCCAGGCGGCGACGATCATCGACGTCCCATAGAAGAGCATCGCGGGGACGGTGATCCACGAAAAGAGGACGAACGCGGTACCGCAATTCACGAAATGCCAGAGCGGTGCTTCGAGTCGAACCGCAGACGCCGTGCGACCTCGGAGAGCGAGAGCGACGATGAACACGGCTGGAAGAACGACCATGCCGACGAGAACCGATGGAATTTCCAACCCCTCCAGCGCTGCCACCGCGACGAGTCCCGTCCCGACGACCGCCCGCGCCGTTGTTCCCCACCGCCCGATCTGTCGTTCGCTCATGATGGGCGCTTCGATCCGGCCAAGCGTCCGAACGTGCGGCGACCGAGCTCGAAGGCCTCGTCGATCGGCAAAACGAACGTCTCGGCATGCTCGGCCACCCAAGTGTTCGCTGCATCCTGCGAGGCAAACAGATGGATGTAATGGCAGAACCTCTCTATGACGTCGTCGCCGAAACAACCATCGGGTTGGATGAAAGACAGAACGGCTCCGGGTGGGACTATGTCGAACACTCCCTCCTCACTCACGGTGAGAGTCACGATCTCACTCGTAACCGGGCACCTCGAGATCACTCGGGCCGAGGTTCCCAAAAGCGGCGCGAGGAACAGCGGATCGGCTGCGCACCACGTATAGAGCGTCCGGCCGTCGATCTCGAAACGGTGTGGCGTTTCGGCGAGAGCTGCGACGGCCACCGGACGGCCCATCGCGAGGAGCTCGTACAGAGCAAGAGCCAGCCTCTGCTCCCCGGCCGTGAGCTTGGGATTGGCATCGTTGATCGCGTCCGTCAGCTCGTCCAGTGAGTGAGGCGACGAACCTCCTGTCGTCGACGCCGCGCATTTCGTCACGTTCGGCCCTCGATGGCACGCTCGAGCTCCTCGACGGAGGGTGCTCCGGCCGGCCAGGTGGGCGAGTGGTACAGGCGACACGCTAAAGCGACCGAGCCGGCGTGATCGGCGAACGGATCCACACCATCGATCACGATCGTCGGAGAGCCGATGAAGCCGAGCCGTTCGGCCCCGGGGAGGTCGCGCACGAGCTCGCGTCGCAGCGTCGCATCGACGACGCCGACCGCTCTCAGCGCCGTGCGCACCCGTTCCTCGGCGGTGTCGAGGTTCGGACAGTCCTCGATGTGCCTGATCACGATCTCCATCGGCGCAGCTTAGACCTTCCAGTCGACTGGAATGTCAAGTGGTAGCATCGAGACCATGCGCATCGGTCAGCTGGCATCGAGCTCCGGGGTGACCGAGAAGACGATCCGCTACTACGAGGACATCGGCGTCCTCGATGCTCCGGCGCGGACGCCCAACGGCTACCGGGACTAC
The DNA here is from genome assembly GCA_040905525.1 of Actinomycetota bacterium. Taxonomy (GTDB): domain Bacteria; phylum Actinomycetota; class JAICYB01; order JAICYB01; family JAICYB01; genus JBBDRJ01. The sequence goes on along the minus strand of JBBDRJ010000012.1, from coordinate 203,549 downwards.
GGACCGCCGGCTATCGCGAAGCTTCGCTTCGTCAAAGCTGCGCAAGCCGTCGGTCTTTCGCTGGGAGAGATCCGTGAGGTCATCGCACTCCGAGACAGGGGCGAGACGCCGTGCGAGCACGTCGTCGATCTCATCCAACAGCACGCAGTGGAGATCGAGGCGAAGATCGCCGAGCTCCAGGCCGTTCGCAAGGACCTAATGCGCCTGGCGAAACGCGCGCGGTCACTCGATCCGGGCCGGTGCAAGCCCGACCAGATCTGTCACGTCATCGAGCCGGTAAAGGCTCTGGTTTAGGACCTGAGCCTTGACCTACGACGCACCATCAACCAATTCGGTGAGCGCATCCTCGACGCCCCGGTGGAACGTCGGATACGCATAGATCATCGTTCGCAGCGTCTCGATCGGTACGCGAGCGTGGATGGCGAGTGTGAGCATCGAAAGCACCTCGCCGCCGACCGGACCGGCCGACGTGGCGCCGACGAGAAGACCGGTGCCTCGGTCCGCGACGAGCTTTATGAAGCCGGCGTTGCCGGCCTTGTGGATCCACCCTCGCGCCGATTCCGACACCTTTGACATGCCGATGCCGACGTCGATCTCCCGTTCGCGCGCCTTCGCTTCGGTGATGCCGGCCGCTCCGATCTCGGGATCGGTGAAGGTTACCCGCGGCAGCGCCGTGTAGTCGGCCGGCACGTGATCCTTTCCGAGAATGTCGGCCGTCGCGATCCCCGCCTGGTACATCGCCACGTGCGTGAAGGCGCCCTTGCCGGTGACATCACCGACGGCCCAAAGGCCATCGGCGACACGCATGTGCTCATCGATGTCGATGAACTGCGACGTCGGATCGATACCGGCTGCGTCAACGCCGAGCCGGCTCAGATCGGCTTTGCGACCAGTGGCCACGAGCAACCGGTCGCGGGGGGGGGGGGGGGGGGGAGGTGCTTGGCAAAACCAGCTTCACGTCGACACCGCCCTTGGACTTACCGACCTCCGCCGCCTTCGCACCACGCACAACAAGGATCCCTTCATCGGCGAAGACGTCCGAGACGAGCTCGCAAGCCTCCGGTTCCTCGTTGGAAAGCAAGCGTGCTTCTCCTTCGACGACCGCCACCCGTACACCGAAGCGGGAGAAGACCTGACCGAGCTCCACGCCAACGGAACCGCCGCCGATGATCACGAGCGAATGCGGCAGCGTTCGCGCCTCGATGGCCTCGCGGTTCGTCCAGTATTCGACGTCCGAAAGTCCGTCCAGGTCGGGGATCGCCGGCTCGGTTCCCGTGGCCACGACGAGCGCGCGCTCGGCCGTGTACTCCGTACCGTCGACCTCGACGCAGCGGGGGCCGGTCAGCCTCCCTTTGCCGCGGACGAGCCGTCCGCCCTTCTTCTCGAAGCGCTCGACGGCAGCCTCGTCGTTCCAGTCGTCGGTCGCTTCCTCCCTGATCCGCTTGGCCACCAACCCCCAATCACGCGTGATCGTCGCGTGTCCGACCATCGAGGGGATGCGGCGCGCTTCGGCAACGAGGTTCGCGGCGCGGATCATCATCTTGGACGGAACGCAGCCCCAATACGGGCACTCGCCGCCGACGAGGTTGTGCTCGATGCCGACGACGTCGAGTCCGGCTTCGGCCAGCTTTCCGGCGACGTCCTCGCCACCCGGGCCCATGCCGAGCACGATCGCGTCCGCCGTGGTCTTCACTGCAAGAAGCTACCCGAGAGCGAAGAGACTAAGCGGCGGCTGGTGGCTTTCCGTGGATCGCCTTCGTTACGCGCGAGCATGCTTCCATGAGTCGCTCCGCGTAACGCGGAACTTCTGCCGCAGCGATGTCGCCCTGGAATCCGATGAGGAACACAGCGAGCGTGACGCGCCCGTTCGGTCCGAACACCGGCGCGCCGATGTGGTTCAGCCGGTAGGCGGACGAATGGTCGAGCTCGATCAGCGCGTATTCATCGACTCGTATGGTCCGGACGTTCTCTTCGAGGGTGCGCCGGCGACGGCGTTGCGCTGCGCTTTCCTCCGCCCGCACCGGCTCACCGCCTAGGCCGAGGGAGTACCCGCGTGCACGAACCGTCTCGACGGCTTCGCGGTAACGAGTCAGGTCGGCTTTAGAAGCCGACGGACCCACTAGAGCGAGCCAATGATCGATCTCCTCGTCGGAGGACCAAGCGACGAAAACCGTTCCTAGTGGCGGGGCCAGAGGGAGCCGCTGTCCGGGCTGCACGTCGATCCCGAAGGGCCGGCGAGCCGAGCTCGTCCGAGTGAGGATCACGATCTGGTCCTCGATCGCCGTCGAGGCGACGCAATCCAAACCGAGATCGTCGGACAGGCCCTGCATCTGCGGAACGGCGAGCTGTACCGCAGGGTTGGCCTCGACGGCCGCGCCCCCGAGCGCCACGAGAGCCGGGCCGAGTCCGTATGTCTTCTTCTCCTCCTCGCGCAGGACGAATCCCGACTCGGTCAAGGCGCCGAGGATGGCGTGCAAGGTGGCCTTGTTCAGATCGGTTGCACGAGCGATTTCCGACAACGTGTAGCGGTCGTCGGGGTGCGCCGCGAGGAAATTCAGGACGGCTATGGAACGTTCAACCGCCGGAGCGCGCCTGGCCATTACATGTTCATCGGATAGGGGAACTTCACACCGACGCCGCCGTCGACCACGAGGGTTTGTCCCGTGACGTAGCTCGCGAGGTCCGAAGCGAGGAAGAGGATGCCCGACGCGATGTCCGCCGGCTCGGCGACACGGCCGAGGGGGGAGTTGCGGCTCTGGTGATCGCGGCCCTTTTCGCCGAGGTACTGCGACACGCGCGGTGTCCACACCACACCCGGTGCGACGGCGTTCACACGGATACCCTTCGGTCCGAGCTCGACGGCGAGCGAACGGACCCAGGACATCAACGCGGCCTTGGCCGCTCCGTAGGCCGCATGTCGCGGCGCCGAGGAGATCCCGCTCACCGAAGCGACGAACACCATCGCTCCGCCGGCCGTCATCGCCTTCGCCGCAGCCTGTGAGAACACGAAGGCGTGGCGCAGAACGATGTCGAAGGTCCACTCCCAGTCCTCGTCCGAGGTCTCGACGGCGTCGAGGTATTTCGCCATCCCCACGATGTCGACCAGACCGTCGATGCCGCCGAACTCAGAAACACACAACGCGACCGCTTTGTCCGCATCTTCACGTTTCGTCGCATCGGCGACACACGGCACGCCGCCGACCTCGGCGGAGATCTCCTTGGCCAGGTCTTCGCGGTTGTCGATGCAAACGAGCTTCGCTCCGACGGAGGCCAGCGCGTGGGACGCCTGCCGACCTATGCCCTGGCCCGCACCTACGACCACGAAACGTTTGCCGTCCAGGCGAAGCAAGGCCGGGTAATCGGGAACCGGAGTGTCGTCGGTGCTGACCATTAGCGGGAGTCGCTACGCTCCATCCACGCTGTGCTAATCGACGATCGACGACAGCGTGACGTCTTCCGGGTCCGACTTGCCCTTCACGCGTTGCGTTACCTGGATGCCGTCCTGCTCGAGGGCCGGGATCACGTGGGTGCCGAGGAGCTCGATCGTCCGCATGATCGACGCGTGGGACAGGAAGCCGAACTGCACGTAGCAGATCACCTGGTCCACGCCGAGCTTCTCGTACTCCTTGAACTTCGCGTAGCACTGATCGGGGTCGCCCACGATGATCATGTGCACATCGTTGAAAACCTTCGGGTCGAGCTCACCGGCGGCGTGCTTGGACAGCATGGGGAAGAGCCGGTCCTTCTCCTCCTGCGGGAAGTGCGGAAACTCCCACTCGAGCGTGAACTCGGCGAGGTGCTGGTACCACCACCACACCGAGTCCCAGATGCCGTTGCGTTCGCAACGCTCGAAGGTATCTGCGCAGTGCACGAGTGTGTAAGCGGACACTTTGTTCGTGTGCACCTTCGTGAGCGGCTTCGCGACCTTCTGACCTTCGCGGTAGTCGTTGATGTGATCGGCCATCTTCGACAGCGGCTGCATGATCGCGAAGGAGAGGAGACCCAGGCCCAGCTCGCCGGCCTGGCGCGAGCTGCCCTTGGACACCGCTGCCTGCCAGCACGGCGGGTGCGGCTCCTGTACCGGCTTGGGCGTCACCATGCGCTTCGGGAACTTCAGGAAGTCGTCGTCGCGCTCGTAATATTCCGAGCCCCACATGTCGACCACGGTGCGGGCCACTTCGTACATGTCGTCCTTCGACGTCTCGGTATTAACGCCGAACGCGGTTTGCTCCATCGGCGTCGATCGGCCGATCCCCCACTCGACGCGACCCCCGGACAGGACGTCAACCGTGGCGACCTTCTCGGCGACACGGGCGGGATGGATGAAGCCCGGAGGACACAGCGTTACGCCGAACCCGAGGCGCAGGTTCTGGGTGACTTGGGACAGGGCGCCGAGAACGACCTCGGAGGACGGCGAGTGCGAACGCCCCTCGCGGAAGTGGTGCTCGACCGACCAGATGGTGTTGAAGCCGAACTTGTCGGCGAGCTTGATCTGCTCGAATGCTTCGCGATAGGCCTTCTGCTCGGCTTCCTTCTGTCCGTAGGGATGGGGCTTGTTGGGCCAGGGCTTGGGGACGTCGATCTCGTAGAGCAGGTCGAGCTTCACTCTTCCCTCCTTGGCTGTTTGCTAGAGCAAACCTGTGGTCCAGATAGGAAACCCTAGCCAGAGCCCCGCGGGCATGTCAAGCGCGTGGGGCTTCGCGTCTCGTTCGCCACAAGATCGCGGTACCGACGACTGCGCTGAGCAACGATCCCCCCAGCACTCCGATCTTCGCCTCGTCGACGATCCGCGCATCGTCGAAGGCCAGGCCGACGATGAACAAGGAGACGGTGAAGCCGATGCCGGCCAGAGCCGCGCCCCCCACCAGGTCGCGCGTACCCACGCCTTTGGGCAGTCGGCCCAAGCGAAAGCGACGACTGATACCGGCCGCTCCGACGATCCCGACGACCTTGCCGACCAGAAGACCCGCGGCGATGCCCCAGAAGACGCGCGAGACGACGGCGTTCCGCAGTGAGTCGAAGGTCAGCGCTACCCCGGCGTTGGCGAGCGCGAAGATGGGCACGACGATATAGGACGACGCCGGGTGCAAGGCTTTCTCCAGGTCGCCCAAAACCGCGCGTCCACGAACGATGCCGGCCGGCGTGGCGAGCCCGAGAACCACCCCGGCGATCGTGGGGTGGATGCCGGACTCGAAGGTTGCGATCCAGAGCGCGGTAGCCGGAAGAACGTACGCCAGCGGGCTGGTCAGCCTCACCGCACGGAGACCGGCGATGAACACGACGACGCCGGCGGCGGCCGCGAGCCACAGCCACTGCGTTCCGTCCGAGTAGAAGATGGCGATCACGACGATCGCTCCCACGTCGTCGACGATGGCCAGCGTCAAGAGGAAGAGCCGCAGCCCCCGGGGCGTACGGCTACCGAGTAGGGCATTCACGCCCAGGACGAAAGCGATGTCGGTGGCCATGGGGATCCCCCAGCCGGATTCCGCAGCACCGCCGGCGTTGAGAGCCAGATAGATGGCGGCCGGGACCACCATCCCGCCCACGGCGGCCACTATCGGCGCAGCGGCGACGCGCGGGTCCCTCAGATCACCCGCAGCCAGCTCGCGCTTGATCTCCAGTCCAACAACAAAAAAGAACAGCGTCATGAGCCCGTCGTTGACCCAGTGGCGAAGGTCGTTGGTGAGCGTTCCGATACTCAGCTCGGTGCCCCAGAACGACTCGTAACCGTTGCCGATCAGGTTTGCCCATATCAACGCCACGACGGCGGCTCCGAGGAGGACCACGCCGCCGGTCGTCTCTGTCTCGAGGAAGCCCGCTATGACGGACCGTGACCGATCGAACCGTGGACGTTGCCGGGACATCTCCGCCTCCTGGACGACGACGAACAAGTCGCCGACCAGTCTTCCCGGCACGCCCTGCGCGAACGATACCAGGCGCGCTTTGCTAGGAACGCTTGGAACCGTTGCGTCCCAGCCGGTAGGGAACGGACGTGAGGATCACGCCGGGCTCGCGGAGGAAGATCCGCTTGAGGGTCAGAGCGGTCTGGTTGTGAAGCATGTGATGCCAAAGCTTGGCCGGGAGAAACTCCGGCATCACTACCGTGACCACCGTTTCGGGATCTGAGCGAAGCTCGCGTGTGTAGTCGAGCAGCGGCTCTCCCACCTCCCGATAGGGCGAGTCGATCAGCTCCAAGGGAAGGCCCGGCTCCCAGGCCTCCCAATCACGGGTCACGACGGCCGTCTCGGCCTCCTCCACGCAAACGTGAACTGCGCGCACACCATCGGCTTGGACGGCCCGCGCGTACTCGATCGCGCGAAGCGTCGCGTTGTGCACACCGCTCACGAGAACGACAACCTCGTGCCGGAGGCGGCGGCCGGGGCTCAGAGGCTCGCCTCCACGAAATTCGACCGTCGGAACATCGGTAACGACGATGCCGGGCGTGAAGAGGAGCGCGGCCTTGACCAGAAACGCCTTCGGGTTCCCGAGCCGGCTGCGGAAGAAACCCGGGCGGATGCGTTCGGAGACAACGAAGGTGACGAAGTCGTTTGGCCCGAGGCGATCACGCACGCCACGTGCATAGGTTCTCAGCGCTCGCGCCAAACCGCCTCGTGCGATCGGAACCGTGCTGAACGACGGCGCGGTCAACGCGATCCCGATCTGTCGCGCCCATCGGGCCTCGAGTCCTTTGGGCTCTCCCGACTCCGAGAAATGCACGCACTCGAAATCGCTGGGGTTCAGAAGCTCCGCATACGCGTAAGCCCGCCGTTCGGCAACACTTGGACGTCCCACGAGCAGGATCACGTTGTGCTGCTGGGCCGGACCTGGGCGACGATCTGGATCGCGTAAGTCACGACCAACTTGCCGGTAGTGCCCGTTGATCCGATAGAGGACGAACACCACGACGGGGATCGCAACGAGGATGATCCACGCCCCGTCGACGAACTTGGTCATCGCAATGACGACGGTCATCACCCCGCTTACGACCGCGCCAACTCCGTTGATGACGAACCCGCGTCGCCAGCCCGTCTCCTTCAAGCGGGTGTGGCGTCTGGCCATGCCGGCCTGCGAGAACGTGAAAGACGTGAAGACTCCAACCGCGTAGAGAGGGATCAGACGGGTCACGCTGGCCTGAAAAACGATCACGAGAAGCGCGGCGAACACGGACAGGACGATGATCCCGTTCGAAAAGACCAATCGATCCCCGTAGCGCGTCAGCTGCCGGGGTAGGAAGCGATCTCCGGCCTGGAAGCTGGCAAGTCTGGGGAAATCCGCGTAGCTCGTATTCGCAGCCAACACCAGGATCAGCAAGGTTCCGATCTGAAGCATGCCGAACAACACGTGCCCCATCGCTTGGTCACCGAACACCCCTCGCCCGATCTGAGCGACAACGGTGACGGTCTCGTGAGGATCGGGCACAACACGCATATGGCGAGCCAGAAGGGACAGACCCAGGAACATCACGCCAAGGATCGCGCCCATCCACACGAGAGTTGCTCGTGCGTTGCGCCACTCCGGCGAGCGGAACGCCGGTACGCCGTTGGAGATCGCCTCAACACCGGTCACCGCAGCACCGCCGGAAGCGAACGCGTGGAGGACGATGAACCAGGTCAGCGACTCGGCCTGCGTCGACAAGGAGAACGTCCGAACGGGCTCGAGATCGCCGGCGAGCATGCTCTGGAACCCCACGACGAGCAGAGCACCCATCATCGCGATGAAGAAGTAGGTGGGAAGGGCGAAAATGCGGCCCGATTCCTTTACGCCACGCAGGTTTCCCCACGCCACGATCGTGATGAAGGCGATCGAGATGAACACCTTCCACGGAAGCAGCACGGGCACCGCGGAGGTGAGGGCGGCCGTTCCGGCCGATACCGATACCGAGACGGTGAGGATGTAGTCCGTGAGCAAGGCCACTCCGGCGATCTGCGCCGGGAACAGTCCGAAGTTGTCCTTCGTGACCAGATACGCGCCGCCGGCTTGCGGATAGGCCTTGATCGTCTGTCTGTAGGAGAAGATGAGGATCGCCAGCACCCCCAACATCGCGACGGTGATGGGCACAACGAGGGTGAATGCGACAGCACCGACGGCGCTCGTCACCAGGAGAACGCGAAGGATCTCCTCGGTCGCATAGGCGGAGGACGACAAGTTGTCGCTCGCGAAGACGGCAAGAGCGGTGACCTTGCCCAGGCGCTCGTGCTTGAGGCGCTCCGTCGGTTTGGGTCGACCGATCGCCGCGCGCTTGAGGCGTCCGGTGACCCCCGAGGGAGCCGGTAAGAAGTCCCCGGTCTCGCTCAGGTCGTCAGACGTGGGCGTCATCGCGCACCGACGCCTCGTAGCGCGCGCGATCCACGATCGCGGACTTGACGACGCGCCACGAGAGATACGAGTCCAGCACCGGTCTTAGGAGCAGACCGACGCCTATGCCGATCGCGACGCTCACGATGATGTTGACCATGTCATCTGGCTTTCGGTTCAGGCATCGACACCTTTCTAGCCGTTCGATCCGTACACGGCGACGGACTTGACGGACACCTAACGCGAGCGGTGGCGGTCCTAACGCGTTCTTAACGCCTCGGGTCGGGAGCTCCAGCGCAAGCCGTACGCTTGAGACATGGAGAGTCGTGTCGTTAACGGGCACCCGTTGGTACTTCCCGCTCGGCGCGTTGCTCGCGGGTGGGCCGTCGCCGTAGCGGGAATTCCATTACTGACACTGCTGCTCGTGAATCTCCGCGCACATGTCGAGCTGTCCGGCGTTCTTCTGCTCTTCTTGGTTCTGGTGGTTGCCGTCTCCGTCGTGGGCGGCATCTGGCCGGCGGTGGCCACGGCATTGGCAAGCTTCGTCGTCGCCAACTACTACTTCACACTGCCCCTCTATACCTTCACGATCTACGAGACGCATAACGTCTTGGCTCTCGTCGTGTTCATCGTCGTTGCAGCGATCGTCAGCGCCCTGGTGTCTACGGCCGCTCGACGCGAGACTGAAGCAACACGGGCCGCGGCTGTGAACGACCTCCGAGCGGCTCTCTTGGCCGCCGTCTCGCACGACCTGCGCACGCCACTGTCGTCGATCAAGGCTTCGGTGACGACGCTGCTCCAGACCGATATCGAGTGGCCTCCCTCGACCACCGCAGAATTTCTACGGACGATCGACTCAGAGGCGGATCGGCTGAACAAATTGGTTGGGAATCTCCTCGACATGAGCAGGCTCCAAACCGGCGGACTGAACCTCGACATGCGCGAGGTGGGCATCGAGGAAGTCGTCGGTGCGGCACTTTCGGGGATCGGTGACCGATCGCATGCGGTCGACGTCGATGTCCCAGAGACGCTCTCGCGCGTGTACGCCGACCCCGCGCTGCTGGAACGGGCCATCGCGAACGTAGTCGTCAACGCGATAACACACGCACCTGGTAGTACCGGCGTCCGCCTCGAAGCCGTCGAGGGACGCGGTCAGGTCGAGCTACGCGTCATCGACCGGGGGCCGGGCATCCCGCGGGATCGGCAAGCTATGGCTTTCCTTCCGTTTCAAAGACTCGACCAGACAAAACCGGGGGGCGTCGGTCTCGGCCTGCCCGTAGCGCGTGGCTTCGTTGAGGCGATGCGCGGTCGGCTGATTCTCGACGACACTCCGGGCGGCGGGCTCACCGTGAGCATCAGCCTGCGGGCCGCCGCGTCTTGACACGCGTCCTCGTGGTCGACGACGAAGCTCAGATCTCGCGCGCGCTCGCCGTGAATCTTAAGGCACGCGGCTACGAGGTCGACGTGGCCGGCTCGGGCGAAAAGGCGCTGGATATAGCTGCCCGCGTCCATCCGGACGCGGTGATCCTCGACCTCGGGTTACCGGGGATGGACGGCACGGACGTCGTAAGGGGTCTTAGGGGATGGAGCTCGGTTCCCATCATCGTGCTCTCCGTCCGTGACTCCGAACGCGACAAGGTTGCCGCGCTGGACGCCGGTGCGGACGATTACGTGACCAAGCCATTCGGCATGGACGAGCTCCTGGCTCGACTTCGTGCCGCGGTTCGGCGCGCGACACCAGCGTCCGAGGAGGCCATCGTCGCGACCGATCATTTCGAGGTCGATCTTGCCGCGAAGAAGATCCAGAAAGCCGGCGAGGATCTCCGGCTTACGCCGACGGAATGGCACCTGGTCGAGGTCTTAGTGCGGAACCGCGGAAAGCTCGTCTCCCAGCGGCAGCTCCTTCAGGAGGTCTGGGGGCCCAAATACGAGGAAGAGACGAACTACCTCCGCGTCTTCATGGCTCAGATCCGTCGCAAGCTCGAGCCCGATCCCGCCCGACCTCGGTACTTCATCACCGAGCCAGGTATGGGATACAGGTTCATCCCCGACTAGGGGGAACTCTTAGGAAGTTCTCAGCGTTTCGTCACACAAAACTCACGACCCGCGGCAAAGCTGGTCGGGACGGATGCAAAGGAGACTCCCCTGTGACCTCAAAACGACTGCTGCTCGTCGTCGCCCTGCTCCTCGTCGTCGGTGGCGGCGTCGCCGCCTTCCTCTACGTCAGAGGGGACGCTCCGGAGGAGGTCGGTCTCAGCACTACGGCACCTGAAAGCTCGGGGTCGTTCGATGGCAACTTCAACGGCACGTGGACGATCGACACCGACTCCGGGAGCCTCGAAGACGGAACCTCGACCTTCGCCGGCTACCGCATCAACGAGGAGTTCGTCGGCATCGGCACCAACACCGCCGTCGGCCGTACTCGCGATGTCTCGGGCGAGCTGACGATCGACGGCACGTCGATCAACACCGTCTCCGTCGAGGTTGACATGACCACGCTCCGAAGCGACCGCGATATGCGCGACAGCACTCTGCGCCGGCGCGGACTTGAATCCGAGACCTACCCGACCGCCACGTTCGAGCTCACCGATGCCATCGAGCTCGGCGACGTACCAGAGACCGGGCAGACGATCGAGGAGACGGCCACGGGCGAGCTGACGATCCACGGGGTGACCAAGCAGGTCGAGATCCCCATCGAAGCCAAGTGGACCGGGGAGATGATCGAGATCGCCGCAAGCTCCGACGTAACGCTCGCCGATTACGAGATCGAGCCACCGACCACGGCGCGGGTGCGCAGCATCGCGGACACAGGATCCCTAGAGCTCCATCTTCTCTTTACAAAGGCATGACGAGCGTCCTAAGTCGTTCTTATCTGCGGTTCAGGGAGCACTCAGGCTCAGCGGCTTTCATTCGCACGTGACGAGCACATCGGGTGTTCGTCTCGAGCGAAGGAGGTAGATGTGCAGATCTCTCGGAAGATGCTCCTGGGACTCGTCCTGGGCGCCGCAGTAGTCGGTTCGATGGGCTCCGTCGCCGCGCAAAGCGGCGATGACCCGTCGCCCAGCCCGTCGGCCGAGGTCGAGAAGGGCGTGCACTTCATGGGCGGCCACGGCCACGGTCGGGGCGGCAAAGCGATCAGGTCGGAGTCCGTGCTGCCGCCGGCTGAGGAGGGTGGTGAGTTTCGCACTTTGCGCACCGACTCCGGAACTCTCGACTCGATCGACGGGAACACCCTGACCATCGCCGAAGAAGACGGCGAGAAGGTCGAAGTCACCATCACCGACGACACCGACGTCCGCCGCGACGGCGAGGAGGCCGGAGCCGGCGACCTCGAAGAGGGCGACCACGTCCGGACCCATCGCGTGAAGGAAGGCGACGGCGAGTACGCAACCGAGCACGTAGGCGCGCTCTCGGCGGAGAAGTACGCGGAGATGGAAGCACAGCGTCAGGCATGCGAGGACGACCCGTCGGCCGACAACTGCGGGCCGACGTTTAGGCACCGTTTCGGCGGCCGTCCCGGCATGAACACTCCGGACGATTGGCCGGCGATCGAGGAGAGCTCAGCCGACGCCGCATAGATCCTCCTTCCCTGCCCCGAAGACCCGCCCGGACCCCCACTCCCGGGCGGGTCTTCAATTTGTGGAAACTATCTGCGTGCGCTACGTGATCTACGGAGCCGGCGGCATCGGGGGTGTCATCGGTGGACGCCTCCACCAGAGCGGCCACGACGTCGTGCTGATCGCGCGCGGCGCCCACTACGAAGCGATCCGCGCCAAGGGCCTTCGGCTCCAGTCAGCGGACGAGGACGTAACGCTTGATATCTCTGTCGTCGACCATCCGGACAAGCTCGACTGGAGGGAGGACGACGGCGCGATCCTCGCGATGAAGTCCCAGGACGCCGCGCCGGCCCTCGAGGCTTTGGCCGTCGCCGCACCTCCTTCGTTGAATGTCGCATGCGCGCAAAACGGCGTGGCCAACGAGCGCTCGGCCGTAAGGTTCTTCGGCAACGTGTATGGGATCTGCGTGATGTGCCCGACAAACCATCTCGAGCCGGGGATCGTGCAGGCGTACTCGGCCCCCGTGTCCGGGATCCTCGACGTCGGCCGCTACACCGATGGCGTGGACGACGTCGCGCACGAGATCGCGAAGTCCTTGTCGAGCTCGACCTTCGTCTCCGAGCCTCGGCCGGACATCATGCGCTGGAAGTACGGAAAGCTCCTCATGAACCTGGGAAATGGGATCGATGCGCTGTGCGGCGGCGGTGCCCGCGGCGGTGACCTCTATCGCATGCTCCGCGCCGAAGCCGTCGACGTCCTCAAAGCGGCGAAGGTCGATTTCGTCGATCGAGACGAGGATCGCGAGCGCCGCGGCAACATCATGACGATCCGGCCGATCGGCGAAGCCATGCGCGGCGGCGGATCGACGTGGCAGAGCATGGCTCGAGGGCTCCCCAGCGTCGAGACCGATTACCTGAACGGAGAGATCGTTGTGCTCGGCCGGCTGCAAGGCGTGCCGACGCCGGCCAACGCTTTCATGCAGCAGGTGATGCGAACAGCCGTGCGCGACGGCGTCCAGCCGGGCTCCGTCTCACCCGAGAATCTCCTTCAGCAACTCGAAGCTGCCGGCTAGGTCGGCTGCCGTCCCGTCACGCCCCAGGCAACCAAGCGCGCCGTCGAGCGGCGGATATCGTCGAGGCGGATACCCCAGAACTCGAAGCCATAGCGGTGCTCGGCAACGTGCGCCAGCAGAGATACGACTGTCGCTGCCTGAGCTCTCGGCTCCACGTCTGCGTCGCAGCTGCGGACGATCGTGTCACGCAAAGCGTCCGTTACCTGACTCAATAGATGTGTGCGGATGTTGCGGAAGCGCAGGTCGCCTTCGGACGTCGCCAGGTCGACGACACGCAGGATCGCATGGTGCCGCTCCCACAGATCGACGAAGGCGTCGACGAGCTTCGACGCTGCCTCCTCACCGTCAGTCTTCCATTCGCCCAGCCGGATGAGCTCGACGATGCGCGGGCTTTCGTCGTTCAAGTCACGGGCCAGCTCGACCAACGCCGCCTCGACGTCGGTGAAGTACTGATAGAAGGTAGCGGTCGAGGTGCGGGCCCTCCGTGCGATCTCCACGACGGTGATGTCGCGATATGACGACTTGTCGAGCAGATCGGCCGTCGCCTTCAGAAGCTTGTCGCGCGTAGCGCGTCCGCGCCGTCCGGGAACCCTGCCGTCGACAGCGCGAAGCTCCGCGGTCACGACGTCCAGGCCTCGATGACGTCGCCCGTCGAAACAACGGTCGCCAGGAGGGACAGCGTGTTGTCGATCATCGACTCCGCGTACTCGACCGGTATCCCCGTGACCGCATCCCGCGGAAGGACGACCACATAGCCAGCGTTGACTGCGTCCATCACTAGGTTCGTGATCCCGATGTTGACCGATACCCCGATGGCCACGATGGTCCGAACCTCCAGGTTGCGAAGCATGGGATCGAGGTCGGTGTCCCACATCGGCCCGATCCCGTGCATGCGCAGGCTGACGATGTCGGTGTCCTCCACCGCGAACTCGTCGATGACCCCGGTGGCTTCGGTGCCAGGCTCGAGCACGATGCCGGACTTTCGCGCGGCTCCGAACAAGCGAGCGTTCGTGTTGTATCCGCGGCCGTCGGCCCTTCGCGCCGCGATGCAATGGACGACGTTGACGCCGGCCCCGCGCGCGGCCTTCACCAGCCGCGCGCCGTTGGGGATCATCTCGGCCCGGGCCGTCTCCGCGAGCTGCGGGAAGACGACCTCCCGCCCGATAACGCCCTTTTGACACTCCTGCGTGACCACTGCCGTGTGGGCGGGGTCGACAACGTCACGCAGGGCGGCCGGCAATGATCAGCCCATCGGGAGCACGAAGCCGGCCAACGGCTCGCGCCCATCGAAGACCGGCGTCATCTCCTTTGCCAAACCCTGCGCGCTCCAGCGTCCGTCGGTCTCGAAGCGCTGCTCGACCCGGGGGCCTTGCAGAAGCGAGACCTGGTTGCCCCACACGATGAACACCTGTCCGCTGATGCGCGCAGCTTCGGGCGAAGCGAGGAACGAGACGAGCGGCGCCACGTTCTCGGGGGCCCACACGTCGAACTCGCCCTCCTTGACTTCCTGCCCGAACATCTGCGGCATGCTCGTCGTCGTCATGACGGTGCGCGCACGGGGCGCGATGGCGTTGGCGGTCACGCCGTACTTCACCATCCCGTTGGCCATCGACGTCGTCAGAGAGATGATCCCGGCCTTCGCCGCCGCGTAGTTGGGCTGGCCCGGGGATCCACCGAGGGCGGCTTCCGATGTTGTGTTGATCACGCGCCCGTAGACGTCCTGCCCTTCCTTGGCGCGGTTACGCCAGTACGCGGCCGCGTGCCGCATCGTGGCGAAGTGGCCCTTCAGGTGCACGCGGATGACGGCGTCCCACTCCGCTTCCTCCATGTTGAAGATCATGCGGTCGCGGAGGATCCCGGCATTGTTGACGACGATACTGAGGTCGCCGTACTTCTCTACAGCGTGGTCGATAAGTGATCTCGCGTAGTCGTAATCGGCGATGTCGCCGAAATGCGCTTCGGCTTTGCCGCCGGCCTTTTCGATCTCGGTGACGACGTCGTGGGACGGGTGCTCGTCGGCGCCCGTTCCGTCCATGGCCGCGCCCAGGTCCTGGACGACGACCGTCGCTCCCTGCGCCGCCAGATCGATCGCCTCGGCCCGGCCGAGCCCTCTTCCTGCTCCCGTAACTATCGCTACTTTTCCGTCGAGCAGTCCCATCCGCTAGATCCTTTCGATGATCGTTCCGGTACCGATGGCGCCGCCGCAGCACATGGCAACCAGCGCTAGGTTCGCGTCGCGGCGTTCGAGCTCGTGCAACGCGGTGGTGATCAGACGGCTTCCCGTCGCTCCAACCGGGTGACCGATGGCGATCGCGCCGCCGTTGACGTTCACCTTCTCGATGTCGACCTTGTGCACGCCGGCCCACGACAGCACGACGGAAGCGAATGCTTCGTTCACCTCGAAGATGTCGAAGTCTCCGATGGACATCCCGGTCTTCTCCAGGAGCTTGCGCGTGACGTCGACCGGGCCGTCGAGCAGGTAGTACGGATCCGAGCCGACCACCGCTTGCGCCACGATGCGCGCGCGGGGCCTGAGGCCTTCCGCTTTCGCTTTCTCCTCCGACATCCACAGCACGGCGGCCGCGCCGTCCGAGATCTGCGACGAGTTGCCGGCCGTGTGGATGCCGTCCTCCATGACGGGCTTGAGCGCCGCGAGCCCTTCGAGCGTCGTCTCCCGCAGACCCTGGTCCTTGGCGACGACCCCTCGCTCGTCGGTGGGTTGCTTGTCCGGGCCGATGACCGGCGCCTCGAGCTTCATGACCTCGCGATCGAAGTGACCTTCGTCCCATGCGAGCTTCGCCTTCTGCTGAGACGACAGCCCGAAGCGGTCGACGTCTTCGCGCGTGATGCCGCGGTTCTCCGCGATGCGCTCGGCCCCCTGGAACTGATCGGGCGAGTCCCACGGCCATTCCGGCGGGATCCAGGCACCGGGCCCGTGCATGATGTTCGACCCGAGCGGTACGCGGCTCATGGCCTCGACGCCGCACGCGATGCCGACGTCCATGCCGCCGGCCGTGATGATCCCGGCGATCATGTGATTCGCCTGCTGCGACGAGCCGCACTGCGTGTCGACCGTGGTCGCCGCCGTCTCGTAGGGAAGACCGGCCGACAGCCACGCTTGACGCGCAATGTTGCCGGCTTGCTCTCCTGCTTGCGTGACGCAACCGCCGACGATCTGCTCGACCAGGGCTGGGTCGATCCCCGCCCTTTTCACGACTTCCGTTTGTGCCGCGGCCAGAAGCTCGGCCGCGTGCAGGCCGGAGAGCCAGCCGCCGCGGCGGCCTATGGGCGTGCGGACGGCTTCGACGATGACGGGATTGCTCATCAGGACCTCCTAGTGTCTTTGAACGGTACTTCTTTGTCCGGTCGCGGCTCGCGGGGCAGACCGAGCACGCGTTCTGCGATGGCGTTGCGTTGCACCTCGTCCGTGCCGCCGCCGATGTGCAGCGCGGCCATTCCGAGGAACCGTTGCTGCGGACTGCCCTGCCCGTCGGCCAAAGTGCCTTCCGGACCAAGCAGCTCGATGGCACTAGTGGCCGTCACTGTGCCGAGCTGCGCCATGAGGATCTTGATAACCGAGCCTTCGGCTTCCGGGATCTGACCGGACAGCAGCTTGGTCTGCACCCGGGTATTAAGCACGTCGAGGATCGTCTTCCGTCCGTATATCTCGACCAGTTGCTGGCGGACGAGCGGTTCCGCAGCCTTCCCCCGCTCACGGGCCAGACGGACTACCTGCTCGAAGGGCATGGCGAAGCTTCCGATACCGCCGCCGATCGACGACCGCTCGTGAAGGAGCGTCGTCATCGCTACCGACCAGCCCTCACCGGGCTCTCCTACGCGATCACTGTCGGGCACCTGGACGTCGTTGAAGAACACCTCGGCGAAGTGCGAACCGCCGTCGATCTGGCGCAGAGGGCGAACCTCGACGCCGGGTGAGTGCATGTCGACGAGCAGGTAAACGAGGCCCTTCTGCTTCGGCAGCTCGTGGTCGTAACGCGCGATGAGGAGTCCGCGGTCGGATTCCAGCGCTCCAGAGCTCCACACCTTCTGTCCGTTGACTACCCAGACGTCACCCGCGCGCTCGGCTCTCGTCGATATGTTTCCGAGGTCGGACCCCGCCCCCGGCTCACTGAACAGCTGGCACCAGGCCTCCTGCCCCCGGGCGATCTTCGCGAGGTACTTCTCCTTCTGCTCTGGCGTGCCGCGCGCGATGATCGTCGGGCCGGCCAGGCCCATGCCCACGAAGTCGAACGTGTACTGGATCCCTACCGCGGCTTTGCACTGGTTCCAGATGAGGGAGGAGACCATGCCGAGATCGCGTCCGCCGAACTCCGGCGGCCACGTCGGAACGCCCCAGCCGTGATCAAAGAGGTAGCTCTGCCACGAGCGGCGTTGCTCGCGATCGAGCTCCGAGACGTCGTCGATCCCCTCCTGCGCTTTCCATTTCGGGAAGTGCTCTTCCAGGAAGCCGATCGCCTCGGCCCGAAGCGCCTCGTGTTGTTCGTTCTCCGTCATCAGCTCTTCTCCAAGATCAATCCGCTTGACGGGACCCCGGTCCCGGCCGTCACCAGGACATGCTCGACCGAATCGACTTGATTCGACGATGTGCCGCGGATCTGGCGGACGCCTTCGGCTATCCCGTTCATACCGTGGATGTAGGCCTCGCCCAGCTGGCCACCGTTGGTGTTGGTCGGTAGCTTGCCGCCGACCTCCAAGTGCCCGTCACGGACGAACTCCTTGCCTTCACCTCTCGCGCAGAAGCCGAGGTCCTCAAGCTGAGTGAGGACGAACGGCGTGAAATGGTCGTAAAGGTTGGCGACCTGCACGTCGGCAGGACTCAATCCCGACTGCGCCCACAGCTGGTCGGCAACGATCTTCACCTCGGGCATGGTCGTGATCTCGTCGCCGTAGTAGGACATGACCGTCTCCTGTCCGGCCGGCGCTCCCTGCGCTGCTGCGGCGATGACGGCTGGTGTCTGCTCGAGATCGCGGGCTCGCTCGGCTGACGTGACGACTACCGCTACCGCTCCGTCCGACTCCTGACAGCAATCGAGCAACCGCAGGGGCTCGACGATCCATCGCGAGGACTGATGCTCCTCGAGCGTTATCGGTTTGTCGTAGAAGAACGCGTGCGGGTTCTTCGCCGCGTGCATGCGATCGACAACAGTGACGCGGCCGAAGTCCTCGGACGTTGCACCGCTTTCGTGCATGTAGCGCTTGGCGCGGATGGCGACCCAACCCGCCGGAGTGACCAAGCCGTAAGGCACGACCCACGAGTACCGGACGATGCTCGCCTTCGGCGCCGTTCCCCAAGCCGAAACTCCGCCCCCGCCGAGGCGCTGCCACGAGCGGCCGTTGAGGGATCGGTAGCAGACAACAACGTCGGCGACGCCGGTGGCGATGGCCATGGCGGCTTGCTGCACGGTGGCACACGATGCGCCACCGCCGTATTCGACGCGACTGAAGAACTTGAGGTCGCACCCGATGTTGCGGGCGATGTCGGTTTCTTCGTTGGCGTCCATCGAGAACGAGCTCATGCCGTCTACGTCGGACGCCTTCAGTCCTGCATCGGCCAGAGCGGCCTGTGTGGCTTCCACAGCCATGCGGATCTCGGTGCGGCCGGAGTCCTTCGAGAACTCGGTGTGGCCGATGCCGACAACGGCGGCTTTGCGCGACAGCGTCATGGGCGTGCCTGCTCGATCTTGGTCAGATCACGGTTGATGAACACGTCGTGGTACGTGAGTTCGTCAAAGACCACACCGAGCCCACCTGCGACGGTCTCGGCGTGCGTTCCGATGCTGCGGGCGAGCTCGTCGTCACTGAGCTCAGCGACGAAGCTCGCAAGCATACCGAGGCGTCCACGGAGCACCCCACACGCCTCGTCGAAGGTTGGTGACGCCTCAGGATCGATCGACGAACCGGGCAGTACTCGCGGCGCGAAGTGGGGAGGGAGTCCGATGGGATGAAAGGGATCCTCCTCGCCTTGGATGACCCTTCCCAGCCAGAGATCGATGACGAACACGATGTGACGGAGCGACTCAACCGTCGACCATTCGTCGTCGATGCTCCGGTTCAGCTCGTCCTCAGTGAAAGAGGACGCGCGCGACACCGTCGCCTCGAGCGTGTCCGTCAGTGCGGTCACCGATGAACGAGCGGCATCCACGTCAGCGGGCACGCGCTGAGGTGGCGGCGGGCCGGCGCTCATGCTTCTCCTTCGAGAACATCCAAGTCGCGGTTCATGAAGCGGTTGTGCCACCAGATCTCTTCGATGACGGTCCACAAAGGTCCGATCACCTCGGTCTCGTGTCCCGGCGGTGGGTAGCCCTCGCCTTTCGTCACGATCGGACGGACGAGCTCATCGGGCGTGAGCCCGTCGACTATCTCATTGAGAAGCTTCACTCGATCCTTCCAAACCGCGAGAGCATCTTCGAACGAAGGCTTTGCGTCCGGATCGCACGACATACCGGGAGCCGTGGGCGGAAGAAAGGTCGGAGGCAACGCTATAGGGTCGAACGGGTCGTCCTCGCCCAACAGTGCGCGCTTGATCCAAGCGTCGAAGGCGAAGATGAGGTGACGAACGGTCTCGACTACAGACCACTCCTCATCGACCTGCTGGTTGCGTTGAGCCTCTGCAAGCGCAAGCGCCCGCTTCCAAGTCGCCTCCAGCTGAGCAAGGACGACGTCCACACCGGCTCGCATGGACGGCGGGTCAGTGCCGAAGAGCTTCTTGCGCTCCGGATTTGTGCGCTCGATCTCTCGACGCATCAGCGGCTCGATCTCGATGTCGTTGATGATGAGACCGTCCATGCGGCCCGAGATCTTTGCGTTGAAAAGATCTATGTCCCTCATACGAGCACCGGCGAAGCTGATGTTGCGGAACTGAGCGTTCGACCAATCCTTGTTCTCGATGCGTTCGCTCATCTTGCGAGTGCCTCGCCCATGCGTGCCAACGTCGGCGTTGCGGATCCGAATTCGAGCTCGATGTCTTTCGCCCACAGCGTGTAGCGGAAGAGGGGGTAGTCGATGTCCGAGCCGAGGCCACCGTGCAGATGCTGTGCGGCCGAGACCACGCGCTGCCCGCCCTCGGCCGCCCAGAACTTGGCGATCGCGACGTCGCGATCGGCGTCGAGCCCTTCCGAGATGCGCCAAGCCGCTTGCCACATCGTCCAGCGCATGGCCTGCACGTCGATGTAAGCATCGGCCGCGCGCTGCTGCACGGCTTGGAAGCTCCCCAACGGCTTATCGAACTGCTTGCGTTCGGACGTGTACGCGGCCGTCAGCTCGAGGGCGCGTTCCGCAACCCCGACGCCGATCGCACAATTGGCAACGATCGCTCGCTGCGCAAGGGCCCGGGTGTCGAAGTTGATCTTCTCGCCCGGTGTTTGATCGAACCTGACTGCGAACACCGGGATCTGTGTGGTAGACACCCGTCGCTCGCTCACGAGACCACTGGTCGGCGTGTGGAACACCGCCGGACCGTCTGGTGTCGACGCGGTAACAACCACCCGCTCCGCAACGTCCAGCGCCGGGACTCCGACCTTCTCGCCGGTGATCGACCAAGAACCGTCTCGCTCGACGGCGCGCATGGAGAACGCCAGCGCGTCGTCGGCGCCGGGCTCATCCAGTGCGAGAGTAAAGACGCCGTCCGCGGATCCCGCCGCGCCGCTACCGATGAGGTGGGACCACAGCGGCACGGGGGCCACGGCTCGTCCTTGCTCGATCAACACGACGCATTGCTCTATAGGGCCGCTTTCGACACCGAGCGTCGTGAGACCGGCGCGCTCGAGTGCCGCCCACAGTTCTGCGTCGAAGCTCTGCCCGCCGGCTTCAAGCTGCTTGAGCCGGTCGTGCGTCGCATGCTCGGTGAAGATGCGTCGAGCCAGCTCGCGCAATGCGTCCTGGGTGTCGTCGAAGGTGAAGTTCATTTGGGTGGCCTGAACTGTGGGAGAACCAGATCGCCTTCGAAGGTCTCGAACGTGACCTGCACCGGCATACCGATCTCGATGGCGTCTGCTTCGATCCCGACGATGTTGGAGATGAGTCGCGTTCCCTCCTCGAGCTCGATGAGCCCGACGGCGTTCGGGTAGTCGAACCCGGGGATCGGCGGGTAGTGATGGATCGCGAAGCTGTACACGGTTCCCCGGCCCGACGACTCGACAGCATTCCATTCGAGCGACCCGCACGCCGGGCATCCGGGCCCGGGTGGATGTCTGAACCGGCTGCACTGGTTGCATTGCTGGATGAGGAGCTGTCCGTTGCGCGCGCCCTCCCAGAAGAAGGAGGTGTCCGCGCTCTGTGCCGGCTTCGGACGCATGGGAGCCTGGGTCATCGCGGCATCTTTAGCCCGGCAGTGGCGATGATCATGCGCTGGACCTCGTTGACCCCGCCGCCGAACGTCAGGATCACTGCCGATCGGTACGCCTGCTCGAGCACGCCGTTCAGCTGCGCTCCCGGCGATCCGCGCTTGATCCCGCCGGCCCGGCCAAGAATCTCGAGCATCAAGCGGTAGGCCTCGATGTACATCTCGGTTCCGTACACCTTCTGTGCCGATGCGTCGGCGGGGTTCAAAGCTTCGTCTTGAAGCCCGGCCGCCACACGCCAGTTGAAGAGCTTCAGCGCCTCGATGAGCGCATCGACGCGGGCGAGGTTCAGCTGGACCCACGGCGTCTGTAGTGCTCCGTTCTCGCGTGCCCAATCGACGACGTCTTCCCAGATCTTGCGCACCCAGCCCGTGGTGGCCAGCGCAACGCGTTCGTGATTGAGCTGGTTGGTGATCAGCGACCACCCTTGGTTCTCTCCGCCGACGAGCATGTTCGCGGGGATGCGCACGTCCTCGTAGTACGTCGCGGTCGTGGCGAGTCCGGCGAGAGTCGTGATGGGTGTCGCCTTGAAGCCGGGCGTCTGGGTGTCCATCAGAAAGATCGAGATCCCTTTGTGTTTCGGCACGTCCGGATCGGTGCGCGCGGCCAGCCACACCCACTCGCATTCGTCCGCACCCGAAGTGAAGATCTTGCTGCCGTTCACCACGTACTCTTCGCCTTCCTTCACCGCGCGAGTGCGCAGCGAGGCGAGGTCGGTGCCCGCTTCCGGCTCGGTATAGCCGACGGCGAAGTCGATATCGCCGGCGAGGATCTTCGGAAGGAAGAAGTGCTTCTGTTCGGTGGATCCGTATCTCATCAGCGTCGGGCCGACGGTGTTGAGCGCGATCACGGGCATCGGAACGCGCGCGCGCTCGGCCTCTTCGAAGAAGATCAGCTGCTCGACGGGACCGCGTCCCTGGCCCCCGTATTCGACGGGCCACCCGATCCCGAGCCAGCCGTCGTCGCCTAGTCGCTTGCAAACGTCGCGGTAGTCGGGGGCCCGGGGCTCGTTCCATGCCGTGCGTCCGTGGGTGCGCGGGATCGACTCGAAATAGGTGCGCAACTCGTCGCGCAATGCCTTCTGGTCCGGGGTGTAGTCGATGTGCATTTCGATATCTGACGGTCCGTCAGATATGGAGTCTACGGGTTGGACGGCTGGGCGCCGGCCCGGGCGAGCTTCTCGAGGAACCCGGCCACTTCGCTACCAGAACCACCGGTCCATCGACTTCGTCGATTGCCTTGCGAACATGCCGCGCGTCGTCGCGGAAGTCGACGGTCGGCGCCGTGGCGTTGCAGGAAGGCAGATCTACGGCGACGCTTTCGATGCCCCGACGATCCAGCGCGGCGATAACGTCCCGCCCGGTCCAGGGCCCGGCCCACGCTCCGTGAACGAGCGCGCCTGTCGAGGTCATCTCGCTGCCATCACGCTCATCCTTATATAACTGGCCGATGAAGCTCGGCCTCATGATCGGCTACTGGACGGCCCAACCGCCTCCGAACATGGTCGAGCTCGCCCGGTTGGCCGAGTCGGCAGGTTACGACTCGGTGTGGACCGCCGAGGCCTACGGATCCGACGCCATCTCGCCGCTGTGCTGGATCGGCGCGAACACATCGACGATAAAGCTCGGCACGGGCCTCGTACAGATCGCAGGACGCACGCCTACCTCGGTTGCGATGACCGCCGCCACGATCGATCACCTGTCGAATGGACGGTTGATCCTCGGTCTAGGCGTTTCCGGACCTCAAGTCGCCGAAGGCTGGTACGGCACACCGTTCCCCAAGCCGCTGGCACGAACGAAGGAATACGTCGAGATCATCCGCAAGATCCTGCGCCGCGACGCTCCTGTCACCAACGACGGGCCGCACTATCCCCTTCCCTATCCCGGCGGAACCGGGCTCGGCAAGCCACTGAAGCTCACCGTCCATCCGTTGCGCAACGAGATCCCGATATATCTGGGCGCAGAGGGACCGAAGAATGTGAAGCAAACAACGGAGATAGCCGACGGCTGGCTGCCGATCTTCTACTCGCCGTTCCGGGGCGAGATGTACGAGGGCATCACGTTCCCTCCGGGGTTCGAGGTGGCATGCCCGGTGACGATGATGGTAACCGACGACGTCGACGCCGCGCTCGGCTTCATCAAGATGTCGCTGTCCTTCTACATAGGCGGCATGGGGGCCAAGGACCGAAACTTCCATCTCGACGTCGTGTCGCGCATGGGCTTCGAAGGTGAAGCACGCAAGGTGCAAGAGCTGTTCATGGACGGCAAGAGGGACGAGGCCGTTCATGCCGTTCCCGACGCACTGGCCGACGAGATCTCGCTCGTCGGGCCGAAGGCGCGCATCCGTGATCGGCTCGTGGCATGGGAAGAGAGCCTGGTAACCACTCTGCTCGTCGGTGCTCGCGACGAAGCAACGGTTAAGCTCCTCCCTGAACTAATCGGGTAAAGGAAACGACCTCGAGTTCGCGAGGGACTGGTATGGCGAACGAGACCGCC
Source organism: Actinomycetota bacterium (assembly GCA_040905525.1). Classification (GTDB taxonomy): domain Bacteria; phylum Actinomycetota; class JAICYB01; order JAICYB01; family JAICYB01; genus JBBDRJ01. Next base: position 179,770 of record JBBDRJ010000012.1, on the reverse strand, counting down.
ATCGGCGGGCGGACACTCCGCCTCGGCTACCCAACAGTTATCGGTCTAGCGATCACTCTCGGAGTGCCGTTGTATGCGGACTTCGTAGGTGAGCCCCTTTCGCGCTTACTCACAGGATCGGTCAGGTTGATCCACGAGATCGGGTCGCGCCTCATCCTGGACTGGGTAGTCGTCGTTGTCGTTATCGCCGTCGTTCTAAGACTCGAACGTCTCCCGCTGACATCCATCGGGTGGCGTCGCCTAGATCGAGGGGACATCAAGTGGGCGTTCTTGGTGTGGATAGTCGTAATGGTTCCGGTCGTTCTGCTGTCAGGCCAGGAATTCGCTGAAGAAGATGCCGGACAAAGCGTCCTCGCCCTGCCTGTTTGGTTCAAGCTCCTCCTGCTTCCGACCGTGGCCGTCACGGAAGAGATCCTCTTCCGTGGTTACCCAGTCGAGCGCCTGATCGCGCTAACGGATCGTCCTTGGCTGGCCGGAGGCGCGACATGGATTGTGTTCACCGCCGCGCACATACCGTTCTTCGGATTGCGGACGGTCTTGTTCTCAACAGCCCCAGGCGGTTTGGCGCTTACATTCCTCTACGTGCGCAGACGGAGCCTTCCGGCCAACGTCTTGCTTCACTTCCTCCTGGACCTATTCGTCCTGCTACCGGCCTCGGTCGGCGAAGCGTAGCTACCCGCTGAGTTCGCCCTAGGGCCGAGCTTGACGGGGAGAGTCTTGATCCCGCGTATGAAGTTGGAGCGAAGACGCTCCGAGGGCCCGGTAACCACGCTCTTAGTCGGTGCGCGCGACGAAGAAACGGTGAAGCTACTACCCGAGCTCGTCGGCTTACCGTCATTGCCTGGAGCTAGGTTTTTGATCCCTTCCCGCCTCTCCTTCCCCCCGACTCGCCAAGGAGCGCTATCGTGACGACGAAGCTCGAGTTTTACCAGCAGCTGAAAGAGCACATCCCCGAGGAGGCCGCGCGCCTCATCGCGGAGGAGATTCAGGTGGAAGCGAAACTCGTCACCGAGGTGCACTTTGACCTTGGGATCGAGAAACTCCGTTCCAGCATGTTTCGCTGGAATCTCCTCTTCTTCGTCCCTTTATGGGTTGGAGTTTGGGGAACGCTCGTCACCGTGCTCGTGCGCGGCTGACGAAACCGCTAGTTCGCTCGAGGTCCTAGCTTCACCGGCAGGCTCTTGATCCCCCGGATAAAGTTCGAGCGTAGACGCTCTTCCTGACCGGCCTTCTCGACCTTCGGGTAGCGCTTCAGCAGCTCTTCGAACAGAGCGCGGATCTCCTGGCGCGCCAGGCTTGCCCCTAGACAGAAGTGCGGCCCGCCGCCCCCGAAGGCCAGGTGCGGGTTCGGCTGCCGGTCGGCGATGAAGCGATCGGGATCGTTGAAGATGTCGCCGTCTCGGTTAGCCGCCACGTACCACATGCACACCTTCTCGCCCTCAGCGAGCTTCTGTCCGCGGATCTCCGTGTCCTGAGTAGCGGTGCGTTCGAAGTGCATGACGGACGTCGTCATCCGCAGCATCTCCTCGACGGCCGGGATCATCAACGACGGATCGTCCTGCAGTCGCTTGCGCTCGTCCGGGAAATCGAAGAGCAGCAACATCCCGCCCGAGATCAGGTTGCGGGTCGTCTCGTTGCCGGCGATCACGAGCAGCATGCAGAAGATCAGGAAGTCGAGCTCGTCGAACTTCTCGCCGTCGAGCTCGGCCCCCAAGAGAACGCTGACGAGATCGTCGCCGGGATTCTTGGCTCGTTGGGTCGCCAGCGATTTGAAGTAGTTGAACATTTCCATCTGCGCCTGGGCCGGTCCGGAATCCTCATCGCGTGCACCGGCCGGGTTGTAGTCGGGATCGGCGTTGCCGACCATGATGTCGCCGAGCTCCTTCAGGTGCTTAGCATCCTCTCGCGGCGTGCCGAGCATCTCGATGATCACGCGCAAAGGCAGCTCGGCCGAGATCTTCTCGACGAAGTCGACCTCGTCCGCGTCGCCGATCTCGTCGAAAACTCGCTTGGTGACCTCACGAGTGTGCGGCTCGAGATCGCGGACCATCCGCGCGGTGAACCCCTTCTCGACGAGTGCGCGGAGCTTCTTGTGGCGGGGGTTGTCCATCGAGAGCATCGAGCCCTCAGGCTCGAGGCCGATGATGGTGCCGGCACCGGAGCTGAAGATGTCGGGGTTCTTCGAGACGTGGACGACGTCCTCGTACTTCGTCAGAGCCCAGAAGGTGTCCTGCATGCCGGCGTTGTGGTAGACGGGCGCTTCCCGCTGCAATCGGCGGAAGGCAGCCAGAGGGTCACCCTTCTGAAAAAGCTCAGGGTCGGTCAGGTCGAAGTCGATCGCTGCGCGCGCCATAACTTGTTTTCGGCCGGAAAGGCTGCCACATAGTCCCAGTCCATCGTTGACCTGACAACCCGTCAGAGAAACCCGTGTTCCATATGCGGAACGCAACGCGCGGTGCCGGCTTGTGCAACTCTGCACCGATGGACATCGTGCTGCTCGGTACCGGCACGCCACTGCCCGATCCCGACCGGGCCGGTCCGGCCTCGCTGATACGCAACGGCAAACGCAACATCCTCGTCGACTGCGGTCGGGGCGTTCTCATGCGTCTGGCCGGCACAGGCATCCGCAATCCGAGGTTGCTCGAAGCTGTGTTCATAACCCATCTGCACTCCGACCACACGTGTGACTTCAACGAGGTCCTGACGATGTGGTGGGCGGCCGGAGCCGACGACGTGCCGCTCAAGGTCGTCGGCCCCGTCGGCACACGCGACTGGGTCGACCGAACGATCGCGATGATGTCGGACGACATCCGCTTTCGCATGGATCACCACGCCGACCTCAACTGGCGCCCACGATGCGACGTGACCGAGGTCGGTGACGGGACGGCATACGACGTGGACGGCCTGCGCGTCACATCGGCGCTCGAGGACCACGGTCCCGTGAAACCGGCCCTCGGCTTCCGCTTCGAGGTCGGCGGAGCGGCCGCGGTGATCGCTGGGGACACCAAACCATGCCCGGGCCTCGACGGTCTATGCGCGGGAGCCGACGCCTACGTCCAGACGGTGCTGCGTCCCGAGGTGGTGAAGGCCGTCGCGAAGGCGATGTCGCTCAAGCGCTTGGAGGACATCCTCGACTACCACTCGTCCCTCTCCGACGCCGCGCAAACCGCCAAACGCGCGGGTGTCGGCACGCTCGTCCTGACGCACATGCTCCCGTTCTGCCCGAGGGAGAACGAGTCGGAGTGGGTCGACCAGGCAGGTGCAGAGTTCGGCGGCAAGGTCGTCATCGGCCCGGATCTGACCTCGATCACGATCTGACGCGCGGTTCTTGACGCTTGCGCGCTGATCGGCGGTAGGGTTTTCCTCCGATGGATTTCGAGCTCCCCGACACCCATCCCGCGCGCAGCACGGTGCGAGCATGGCTCGCCGAGCACCCGACGCCGACGCCGCGGGAGCTCGCCGATTCCGGCTACGTCGTACCCCACTGGCCCAAACCGTGGGGGCTGGACGCCGATCCGATCGAGCAGCTGCTCATCTCCGAGGAGCTGAAGCGCGCCGGCATCAGCCGCCCGATCAATCCGATCGGCATCGGGCACTGCGGCCCGATCCTCGTCATGCACGGGACCGAAGAGCAGAAGAAGCGCTACGTCCCGCCGATGCTTTCGGCCGATGAGATCTGGTGTCAGCTCTTCTCCGAGCCCGGCGCCGGCTCCGACCTGGCCGGCGTATCGACCCGTGTAGAACGAACCTCCGACGGCTGGGTCGTCAACGGACAAAAGGTGTGGACCTCCCTAGCGCACGACGCGTCCTTCGGCATCCTCCTGGCGCGCACCAATCCCGACGTTCCGAAGCACGAAGGTCTGAGCTACTTCCTCATCGATATGAAGACGCCCGGAGTCGACGTGCGGCCGCTGGTTGAGATGACCGGCGACCATCTGTTCAACGAGGTGTTCTTCACCGACGTACAGATCCCGGCCGACGCGCTCATCGGTGAGGAAGGCAACGGGTGGGCCATGGCGCGAGACACCCTCGACAACGAACGCGTCACCCTCTCTCGCGCCGGTTTGCAGTGGGGTTGGGGGCCGACGGCAGAGGACCTCGTCGAGGTCGCCCGCGAGCGCGGCGGCGTGCCCGATCCCGTTCTGCGCATGCGGCTGGTCGACGCATACATCGAGCACGAGATCATCCGCATCCACGGCTTGCGCATGGTGGCGGCGGCGGTGTCCGGCCGGCCGGGCCCGGAGGCCTCCCTGCGTAAGGCACTCAGCGACCCGCACGGGCAGAAGACGTTCATCCTGTCCAAGGATCTGGCCGGAGCGCAGGGGATGCTCTTCAACAGCGGGCCGCTCGGCTCCAACCCGGAATGGTGGGCGCGGGGCTTCCTGTTCGCTCCCGCGCTGACCGTAGGCGGCGGAACCTCCGAGGTTCTGCGCAACGTCATCGCCGAACGGATGCTCGGTCTTCCTCGCGAGCGCGAGGAAGATACAGACAAGCCTTGGGCGGAGACTCGCAAAGCACGGACTCGTGCCTAACCCGGCCGTCCTCTACGAGGTAGACGGACACATAGCAACCGTCACCTTCAATCGCCCCGAAGCGCGTAACGCCGTCAATCCCGAAGTCATCGTGCGGCTCGCCGACGCGTGGGATGCGATCGACGCCGACGACACCGTGCGTGTCGCGATCCTCACCGGGTTCGGTGGTCACTTCTGCGCGGGGGCCGACTTAGACAAGCTCGTCGGCAAGCTCATGGCCGGCGGCGATCCCGCCGACGAGTTCGAGGCGAGGATCCAGCAGGACTACTCGATCATCTACAAGGGCTTCCTTCGCAACCATCGCCTGGCTACGCCGCTGATCGCCGCGATCGAAGGGTTCTGTCTGGCCGGCGGCGGTGAGCTGCTACAGAGCTGCGACATCCGGGTGGCCGGCGAAAGCGCGGAGTTCGGGATCACCGAGGCCAGGTGGGGCCTGTTCCCGATCGCTGGCTCCACCGTTCGCCTGAAGCGCCAGATCCCCTGGACGAAAGCGATGGAGATGCTGCTGACCGCGGGGCGCTACCCGGCCCGAGAGGCGCTGTCGTTCGGATTGATCGGTCACGTTGTTCCCGACGGTGAAGCGCTGGCCAAGGCGCGCGAGATCGCCGATCAGGTCTCGTCCAACGGTCCGCTGGCCGTCCGCAAGATCAAGCAGTCGGTGGTGGAGACCGAGTTCCTCAAGGAGTCGGAGGCGCTCGACCGCGAGCTCGAGCTCGGCATGGAAGTGATGATGTCCTCCGATGCCCGTGAAGGTCCGCGCGCGTTCAAGGAGAAGCGGAAGCCGAACTTCACCGGCACCTGAGCATGGCCGCCTATCCGGACAGACCCTTCCAGCTCGGACTCATCAACGACGCCCTTACCGATGCTCTGGGTGACCGCGACGCGATCGTCCAGGGCGACCGGCGCGTCACGTACGCCGAGCTCGGCTCCCGATCGCGCCAGCTCGCTCACCTGCTGAGTACCCGGGGATTGGGGAGCCACGGCGATCACGACGCGATGCAGCCCTGGGAGTCGTGCCAGGACCACATGGCGATCTGCATGATGAACCGCCCTGAGTACGTCGAAGCCATGCTCGGAGCGTTCAAGGCGCGCGCCGTACCTTTCAACGTCAACTATCGCTACACGCCGCACGAAGTGCGGCAATTGCTCGCCGAGGACGCGCGGATCGTGGTCTACGAGAGCCGCTTCGCGCCTCTCATCGCAGAGGCGATCGAAGGAATCAAGGGCGTCGAGCTTCTGCTTCAGGTGGACGACGGCTCGGGCAACAGCTTGCTGCCCGGCGCACTGGACTACGAGATGGCGATAGCCGACCACCCCACGACACCGCTGGACCTCGACTACTCGCCCGACGACATCTACATCATCTACACGGGTGGAACGACGGGGATGCCGAAGGGCGTCATGTGGCCGCAGGAGAAGCTCTTCCTCCTGACGCTGTGCGGCAAGCTCCCGGGCGACCCCCGACCCGGGACGATCACCGAAGTCGTCGACGCCGCCAAGGCGAACGGCATCGTCGCGATGGTGTGCGCGCCACTCATGCACGGCGCCGGCCAATGGGGAACGCTCATCAGCCTCCATCAAGGGAGCAGGGTTCTGTATTCCCCACGTCCGGAGACGCTCGACGCCCACGCGATCCTCGAGATGTGCGAGCAGGAGGGTGCGATCAACCTCCAGATAACCGGAGACGCCTTCGCCATCCCGCTGATCAAAGCGATGAAGGAGAAGACGTACGACCTGGGCTCGCTCTTCGTCATCTCCTCCACGGCCGTGGCGCTGACCGAGAACGTCCGCCGGGAGCTGCACGAGCTGCTCCCGAACGCTCTGATCATCGAGTCGTACGGATCCACCGAAGGCGCGATGCAGGCGATGCGTCAAGGCGGGGCCGCGGACGACACCGCCGAGACGTCCACGTTCCAGGGCGCCAACGAGAGCGTGATCGTCGAGGAGTCGAAGAGCCGACTGCTCGAACCGTCCGAGGTCGGGGTTGTCGGCTGGCTCGGCCGGTCCGGTCCTCAGCCGCGCGGCTACTACGCGGCCCGTGAGAAGACCCTGGAGACCTTCGTCGAGATCCAAGGCACTCGGTACGTCGTCACAGGTGACCGGGGCCACTATCTCGACGACGGTTCGATCCGTTTCCTGGGCCGCGACGCCGTTTGCATCAATACCGGAGGCGAGAAGGTCTTCGCCGAAGAGGTGGAGGCAGCCTTGAAGTCGCACCCGAAGGTCGTCGACGCCCTCGTGCTCGGAACTCCGGACGAACGGTTCGGCGAGCGCGTCACGGCCGTCCTGTCGACAAATGATGTGCTTACCGACGAGGAGATCGACGCGCACGCCCGCAAGACGATCGCCGGATACAAGGTTCCACGAGCCGTGGTGCGCGTCGACGAGGTGCCGCGGATGGCCAACGGCAAACCGGACTACGCTGCGGCGAAGGAGCTGGCTCGACAGGAGACGACGACATGAGCGACACACCGACCCTGGGTTTCTGGAAGTACGCGGCCGAGAATCCGGAAAAGCTGTGCATCGTCGACCCGGACGGCACGGAGCACACCTTCGGTGAGGTGCTGGCGCGTGTGAACCAGTATTCGTACGGCTTGCGGGCTCTGGGAGTCCAAGCCGGCGACGTGATAGCGACGGTCCTGCCCAACGAGCACACACTCATCGAGCTCTACATGGCCGCTCTCCAGATCGGCGTGTACTTCACTCCGGTGAACTGGCACTTGGTCGCGCGGGAGATCGAGTACATCCTCAGCGACTCCGAAGCCAAGGTCGTCGTGGGAAGCGAGCGGTTCGCCGACGCTGTGAAGAAGGCGTGCGACGGCGCCGGCGTGCCGGCAGAAGCACGCTTCGCGTCCGGGAGGGTCGAAGGCTTCCGCGACATCAGCGAGCTCGCGGCCGGCCAGCCGACGACGCGTCCTGATGACCTCACGGCCGGTCAGGCGATGATGTACACGTCGGGTACGACGGGCAATCCCAAGGGCGTCCGGCGCAAGATGGCGGGCGTCCATCCGGACGAAAGCGGCGCCGCCATGGCGTTCTTCCCCTTGATGTTCGACTTCAAGCCGGGCGACGGTGTTCATCTCACCGTGGGTCCGCTGTATCACGCCGCGCAGATCATGTTCGCGACGTCCTCGTTGCATCTGGGGCATACCGATGTCCTCATGGACAAGTGGACGCCCGAAGGCACCCTCGAGCGCGTCGAGAAGTACCAGGTGTCGACATCGCACCTCGTACCGACGATGTTCCACCGCTTGCTCGCAATGCCGGAGGAGGAACGGAACAAGTACGACGTGTCCAGCTGGACGAACGTGGTACATGCAGCTGCACCGTGTCCGGTGCCGACGAAGCGCGCGATGTTCGACTGGTGGGGGCCGGTGATCTACGAGTACTACGCGGCCACCGAGGGCGGCGGAACCACAGTGAAGCCGGACGAGTGGCTGCGAAAGCCCGGCACCGTCGGTCAGCCGTGGCCGACCGCCGAGATAAAGATCCTGGACGAGAACGGCGAAGAACAGCCGCCGAACACTCCGGGTACGGTGTGGATCAAGCCGCCGGGAGCCGCAGCCTTCGAGTACCACAAGGACAAGAAGAAAACGAGCGACAGCTGGAAGGACGGTTTCTTCACCGTCGGCGACATCGGCTACGTCGACGAGGATGGATGGCTTTTCCTTTCCGACCGCAAGGTCGACATGATCATCTCGGGCGGCGTGAACATCTACCCGGCCGAGATCGAAAACGTGATCCTCCAGCATCCTTCGGTCGCCGACGTCGGCGTGATCGGTATCCCTAACGATGACTGGGGTGAGGAAGTCAAGGCGTTGGTGGAGCTGAACACGGGGTACGAGCCGTCCGACGAGCTCATCGCCGAGCTCGGCGAGTACTGCCGGGAGAATCTTGCCGGCTACAAGGTTCCGAGATCGATCGAGTTCCGCGAGCACCTTCCGCGCACCGACACCGGCAAGCTGCTCAAGCGCGAGCTGCGGGAGCCATATTGGACGGGCAAGGAACGCAGGATCTAGGACGCTTCGGCTGCGAGCACCTCTTCGGGGATCGGCACCGGCGCCGGCGCTTGACGCTCTCCGCGGCGCCGGCCGGCGAGGAAAGCGCCGGCGACAAGAGCCGCGGCCAGGCTGGCGACTCCACCGACACCCAGCGCCGCTCGTGGCGACCAGGTCTCGGCGATCCAGCCCACCAACGGACCACCGATCGGCGTGCTGCCGAGAAGAACGAGCACGAACAACGACATGGCGCGTCCGCGCATCTGTGGCGAGGCATTGAGCTGGATCGCGCTGTTCGATGTGGCGATGTACAGCATGCTCGCCACGCCGAGCGCCCCCAGGGCGACGTAGGCCGTACCGAGCGACGGCGCAAGCGCGGCAACGATCTCGAGGGCGCCGAAAGCGACCGCAGCGCCGACAAGAAGCTTCATCGATGCACGCTTCCTGGTCCCGGCGAACAACGCACCAAGCAAGGACCCGAAGGCAAGTACAGCCGTAAGGGTGCCGAAGGTCGTCGGCCCGCCGCCATATGTGAATTTCGCGAGGAGGGGCAGAACGATCTGGAAATTGAGCCCTAGCATCGAGACGATGCCCATTAGGACTATCGGCATCCAAAGCTGAGGGTCCGCCCGGACGTAGCGCATGCCCTCGCGGATCTGTCCCTTCCCTCGTTCCGGGCGTTCGTGGTCGACGTGTAGCTCCCGGTCGCGCATGAGCGTGAGGGCAAGGAGAACGGCGATGTAGCTAGCGGCATTGATGTAGAAGCACAGAGCAAGTGACGCGCCGGCGATCAGCAAACCGGCGACGGCCGGACCGACCATTCGCGCCGCGTTGAAGATCGCGCTGTTGAGACTGACGGCGTTCATGACGTCGTCGCGGCGCACCATCTCCGAAACGAAAGCCTGACGCGCAGGAATGTCGGCGACCTGAACCGACCCGTACACGAAGGCGAAGGCGTAGACCATCCACAGCTCCACAGCGCCGCTGGCCGTGAGCGTCGCAAGGCCGGTTGCCAGCACGGCGAACAAGACTTGCGTCACGAGGAGGATCTTGCGCTTGGGGAGCCGGTCGGCTAACAACCCGCCCCACACGCCGCCCAACAAGGTTGGCCCGAATTGGAGCGCAGTCAGGATCCCGATCTCCAGACCACCACCGCCGAGCTCCAGGACGAGCCAAGCCTGGGCGACGATCTGCATCCACGTGCCCATGAGCGAGACGAGCTGGCCGGTGAAGAACAGCCGGTAGTTGCGAGTGCGAAGGGCGCGGAACGCGTTCTTCATCCCTCACCCAGGCGGTCGAGGATGTCGGTGGCCTTCGAGAGAAGCTCGCGATCCTCGGCGCTGAGCTCGGCGAGCTGCCTGTTCAGCCATGCCTCCCGGCGCTTCCGATACTCCTCGTGAGCAGCCCGGCCCTTGGGAGTCGTGTCGACGTGAACGACGCGGGCGTCGTCTTTCGAATGCTCGCGGCTGACGAGCCCGCGCTCGACAAGAGCGGCAACGATCTTCGTCATGGACGGAGGCTTGACCCGTTCGGTCTCGGCGAGCTCGCCGAGGGTCAGAGGGCCGTGTCTGTAGAGGGTTGCCAGAGTCGTGAGCTGCGAGGGGGTTGCGTCCTCCTGGGATCCCTCCTGCCTTAGCCGGCGGGCAAGGCGGGCCACTGAAACCCGCAGCTGGGAAGCGAGCTGGGCCTTCGTCCGCGAAGTCATATCGTTAGCATAGCAAACATTTAGCCGTGCTAAGGAATCTGGCCGGGCCGACCGGACCTGACACTTCGTCAGGTCTGACATACTGTCCAGCGCTCATGCCCGACTTTGCATTCAGCGAAGAGCAGGACGCGCTGCGCACAACCGTTCGGCGTTTTTGCGACGAACGGTCCGGATCCTCCGAGGTGCGGCGCCTCATGGAGACGACCGAAGGCTTCGACCCCGACGTCTGGAAGCAACTGGCCAACGAGCTCGGACTCACGGGCATCCACATCCCGGAGGACGCAGGCGGCCAGGGCTTCACTTTCGTGGAGCTAACGATCGCGCTCGAGGAGATGGGCCGGGCCCTGCTCTGCGCGCCCTTCTTCTCGAGCATCTGTCTGGCGGCAAACGCCGTCGGCAACGCGGGGACCGACGACGAGCGCCGCGCTTTGCTTCCGCCCATCGCGTCGGGGGATGTGCGCGCTGCTTTCGCCTTCACCGAGCCCAGCGGTGAGTGGGGAGCGGACGGCGTCACGGTCCAGGCCAACGGAAACGTCTTGAGCGGTACCAAGACGTACGTGATCGATGGGCACACCGCCGATCTCATCGTCGTCGTCGCCCGCGATCCAGGAACATCGGGCGCGGACGGCATCTCCTTCTTCACGGTTTCCGGCGAGGCCAAGGGTCTCGCACGGACGCCGTTGGAGACTCTCGACATGACGCGCAAGCAGGCCGAGCTCGTGCTCGACGGAGTCGAAGCGACTCCACTCGGTGAACGGGGCGCCGGCTGGCCGGCGTTGCGCAAGACCTTGAATCAAGCGGCCGTCTGCCTGGCCGCAGAGTCGGTGGGTGGTTCGGAGAAAACGATGGACATGGCCGTCCAGTACGCCAAGGACCGCTACCAGTTCGGGCGGCCGATCGGTTCGTTCCAGGCCATCAAGCACAAGTGCGCCGACATGCTGCTGCGGCTCGAATCGGCGAAGTCCGCCGCTTATTACGCGGCCTGGGCGGCCAGCGAGGACAACGAGGAGCTCACGATCGCGTCGAGCCTCGCCAAGGCCTTCTGCACGGAGTCGTACTTCGCGAACTCGCGCGAGAACATCCAGATCCACGGTGGCATCGGTTTCACCTACGAGCACGACTGCCACCTCTACTACCGCCGGGCGAAGTCGGCCGAGCTCTTCCTGGGCGACCCCACGTACCACCGCGAACTGATCGCCGACAAGCTCGGTATCTAGGAATTTGGCCGAGCCCCTCATCGCCAAGCACGTCCTCGAGTTCGCCTATACGCGCAGCCTCGGTCCCACGCTTACGACGTTCTTCACCGGCTTGCGCGACAAGAAGGTCTTCGGATCGAAGACGGCCGGCGGACGCGTGATCGTGCCGCCGACGCCCCACGACCCGGAGACGGGCGAAGTGGTGAGCGAGCTCGTCGAAGTGAGCGACGCGGGCGTCGTCACGACGTGGGCTTGGGTCTCCAACCCCCGGCCCAAGCATCCATTGGACAAACCTTTCGCTTGGGCCCTTGTTCAGCTCGACGGCGCCGACACAGCGATGCTCCACGCCGTCGACGCCGGTAAGGAATCGAAGATGGCCACGGGGATGCGCGTTCGGGCCCGGTGGGCGGACGAGACTGTTGGCTACATGACCGACATCGAGTGCTTCGAGCCGGCCACGCCGGAGCGGAGCGTGGCGGAGTAATGGGCGAAGACGACCGGGCAGTCACGGGCATCGTCACACCCATGCAACTGGACTACGACTACACACCGGGCACGGCGGCTTCGCGGTACCTGCGCAAGGTCGCCGAGGGCAAGCTCGTGGGCCAGCGCTGCCCCAAGTGCAAGAAGGTCTACGTGCCACCGCGCGGGTCGTGTCCCACCTGCGCAGTGCCCACAGAAGAGGAGGTCGAGCTAGTCCAGAAGGGCACCATCACGGGCTTTTGCATCGTGAACCTCCCCTTCATGGGGCAGGCCGTGGAATGTCCATACGTGAACGCAACGATCCAGCTCGACGGGGCGGACATCGGCTTCTATCACCTGATCCAGGAGGTTCCCTACGACGAGGTCCACATCGGTATGCGCGTGGAGCCGGTGTGGAAACCGCGCGAGGAGTGGGGGCCCACGACGGAGTCGATCGCCCACTTCCGACCTCTCGAGGGAACGTAGAAGCCCTGAATGTCGACCGTGAGCGTGAGCATCCTTGCCTTCCACAACGCGGACACCATCCGAGCATGCATCGAGTCCGTGCTAGATCTCGAGCACGAGGGAGAGCTCGACATTCATGTAAGGGAACAGGGACCCGACGACGAACAGTCTCGCGAGATCGAGCTGGCCGCCACCTCATCATCTTCCCCAAACGCATTCACGCTCGAGCGCGGCGAAAACGAAGGGTTTGCGCGAGGTCACAACCGCGTCATCCGCAAAAGCCGGGGCGAATTCGTGTTGCTGGTCAATTCAGATGCGTGCCTCGAACCCGCGTACTTGAGAGAGGCGCTCCCCTACTTCGGCGATCCTCGGGTCGGGTCGGTTCAGGGAAAGCTCCTCGCACCCATCGAGGATGCTTCTCGAAGCCCGTCGATCGACACCACGGGATTCCTCGCGACTAGAAGGCGCCTATTCCTTCCAAGGGGTCAGGGTGAAAAGGACCACGGGCAATTCGACCGTCCAGAAGAGATCTTCGGCGTCGACGGGGCCGTGGCACTGTATCGACGGTCTGCACTAGAGGACATTGCCGTCCCCCGAGCCCTCAACCCAGCTGAACTCGACAACGACGGTGTCGAATATCTCGACGAGACATACTTCATGTACAAGTGTGATTTAGATCTTGCATGGCGCCTTCAATTGCGCGGCTGGAGATCGATGTACGCACCAAGCGCGGTCTCCTACCACGATCGCACGCTGAAACGCGGCACAGCACGCAGTCCACGTGAATTGCTGCGCCAGCGTAAGGTCGGGCCGGCCTTTACTCGGGCGTTCAGCTTCTGCAACCACAGACTCACGTTGATCAAGAACGACCGGGCCAGGCAGCTGCTCCGCGACGGTGCCCGCTGGTTGCCCGCGGAAGCAGCGGCTTGGACCGTAGCCATCGGGATTGAACATCTCGGTTCGGCAGTGAAGCGCTTCGCTCGTTTGGCGCGATATGCACGCCGCAAGCGAGCGTGGATACAAGCGCGGCGTGATCCCAGCGTCGATCCCTATGTTCACTTCGTACCATGAGACACCGATGAGAGATGTCGCGGTGGTCGCGTTCGCGCAGGCTCCGAGCGTGCGGCGCGATAACGAGCGCAACGAGGTCGAGATCCTCATGCCCGTCGTCAAGGAGGTCCTCGACTCTCTGGGCATCACCAAGGACGACATCGGCTTCACATGCTCGGGCACCTCGGACTTCCTCGCCGGTCAGCCGTTCTCATTCGTCTCCGCGCTCGACGCCGTGGGCGCGTGGCCCCCGATCGTGGAGTCCCATGTCGAGATGGACGGAGCCTGGGCGATGCACGAAGCGTGGGTGCGTCTGCAGCACGGCGACGTCGACACCGCCCTCGTTTATGCGGTGGGCAAATCGTCGATGGGAGATCTCCTCGACGTTCTCAGCCTCCAGCTCGACCCTTACTGCGTTGCCCCCTTGTGGCCCGACCCCGTAAGCCTGGCCGCACTGCAGGCCCGCGCCTATCTGGAGAGGACCGGACGCACCGAGCGCGACCTCGCTGAGGTCGCCGCGCGGAACCGAGTCAATGCCAAGGCCAACCCGGCGGCGCAGGTGTCCGGCGACTTCGACCCCGCCGAGCTCCTATCCGAGCCGTACCTCGTCTCTCCCCTGCGCAAGCACGATTGCCCACCGATCTCGGACGGCGCGTCGGCCGTGGTTCTCGCCGCCGGCGACCGCGCGAAGGAGCTGCGCGGACGGCCGGCGTGGATCCGCGGCATCGACCACCGGATCGAAGCGCACTCGCTCGGCTCCCGTGATCTGACCCGGTCGCCGTCAACGACGCTCGCCGGCGAAAAGGCCGGCGTCAACGGCAAAGCCGTCGATATCGCCGAACTTCACGCACCCTTCACGCACCAGGAGCTCATCCTGCGAGCGGCGCTCGGACTCGGAGACAACGTGACCATCAATCCGTCCGGCGGAGCGTTGGCTGCCAATCCCGTGATGGTCGCCGGACTCACGCGCATCGGCGAGGCCGCGCAAAGAGTGATCTCCGGCGAGGCCGGGCGGGCTGTGGCGCACGCAACGTCCGGACCGTGTCTCCAACAGAACCTCGTGTGCGTGTTGGAGGCTGCCGACTAATGGCCAATCCCTGCGCTGTAATTGGCATCGGGCAGACGAAGCACGACACCAAACGCGATGACTGCTCGCAGATCGACCTCGTTCGCGAGGCGGCGCAGCGCGCGTTGGACGATGCGGACCTGACCTGGCGCGACATCGACGCCGTCGTGATCGGCAAGGCCCCGGACACTTTCGAGGGCGTGATGATGCCCGAGCTGTACCTCGCCGACGCGCTCGGTGCCGTCGGCAAGCCGATGTTGCGTGTTCACACCGCGGGCAGTGTTGGCGGCTCCACTGCGCTGGTCGCGGCCAGCCTCGTCCAAGCCGGCATCCACGATCGCGTCCTCACCGTCGCTTACGAGAAGCAGTCGGAGTCCGACGCGATGTGGGCTCTGGCTATGCGCATCCCGTTCTCGCCGCCCCTGGTCGCCGGCGCCGGCGGATACTTCGCGCCGCACATCCGCGAGTACATACGCCGATCCGGGGCGCCGGAGGACATCGGGATCAAGGTCGCCGTCAAGGACCGGCTCAACGGCGTGAAGAATCCGTACGCCCACCTTCACCTACCCGACATCACGTACGAGGAGGTGCGCGACTCGCTGATGCTGTGGGCACCCATCCGCTACCTCGAGACCTGTCCGTCCTCCGATGGCGCGTGCGCGATGGTGCTGGCCGCCGAATCGGCGGCCAAGACGCCGACGCCGCCGGCGTGGGTGCATGCAACGGCCATGCGAACGGAGCCGACGATGTTCGCCGGACGCGACGAGGTGAACCCCGTCGCCGGGCAGGAGTGCGCGAAGGACGTATACCGGCAGGCAGGGATAACCGATCCGCGCAAGGAGATCGACGCCGCCGAGATCTACGTTCCCTTCAGCTGGTTCGAAGCGATGTGGATGGAGAACCTTCATTTCGCGCCGGAAGGTGATGGCTGGAAGATGACGGACACCGGCGCGACGGCAATCGACGGCGACATGCCGATCAATGCGTCCGGCGGTGTGATGTGCTCGAACCCCATCGGCGCATCCGGGATGCTCCGGTTCGCCGAGGCGGCCATGCAGGTACGCAACCAAGCCGGCGAGCACCAGATCGACGGCGCACGCCTCGCGCTGGGCCACGCTTACGGAGGCGGCTCGCAGTACTTCGCGATGTGGATCGTGGGGGCCGAGAAGCCTTAACCGCCGGTCGTAGCGAGCACCGGACCGCGCCGGCGCACGATCGCGACTACAGCGAAGAGCGCCGCGCAAACGAGCACGATTGTGCCGCCGGGAGCGAGCCCGGCCGCGCGGGCGATGCTGAGCCCGACGACGACCGACAACACGCCGTTCAAGACCGACCATCCCAGCGTGCCCCGGAAGGAACGCGAAACCAGCTGCGCAGATGCGACCGGCAGCACCATCAGGGCCGCGACGAGGAGCAGGCCGACGATGCGCATGGCTGCCACGATCGTCACTGCGGTGAGAACGGCCAGCAATGTGTTGAGGAGTCTGGCTGGGACGCCGGCTACACCGGCCCATTCCTCGTCCACCACCAGACCGAAAAGGGCGCGGCGGGCGATCGCGATGGACAGCACTACGACACTACCGAGACAAGCGATCGTTACGAGCTCATTGCGATCGACAAACAGCACGTTACCGAACAGATAGTTGAAAACTCCCGCGCTGAACGAGTTGGATAGACCGAGAAGAACAACGCCTCCGGCGATCCCCGAATAGAAGAACAGGGCAAGGGCAACGTCACCCGATGCTTGCGCACGTGTCCGCAACCTCTCCATGGCAACTGCAGCGACAACGGCGAACACCAGAGCGGTCCAGACGGGCCAAACCTCGATCAGCAAACCTGCGGCGACACCCGCGAACGCGACGTGTCCGATGCCATCCCCCATCAGTGACATCCGGCGCTGAACGAGGAATGTTCCGATGAGCGGCGCCGACGCCCCAACGATCACACCGGCGGCGAGGGCCAGCTGCATGTACTCGCGTTCGAACGGCCAAGGCATGGCTACCGTAGCTCCTCGAGCCACATTGGGAGATCCTCGGCGTGCACGCCCAGGCTCACGCCGGACTCGACCAATTGCTGCGGTGTTCCGTCGAATCGAACTCGATTGCGCAGCACGATCACGCGATCCAGGTCGGCCGCTACGGATCCCAGCTCGTGTGATACGAGCAGCACCGAACCGTCGTGCACGCGAACGTGATGCACCAACGCATCCCGGAACCGGCCCTGCGCCTCGGCGTCGACACCGGCGATCGGCTCGTCCAGTACGAGAAGCTCAGGTTCGCTGGCCAGAGCGCGCGCGATGAAGGCTCGCTGCTGCTGGCCACCGGAGAGCTCGCTCACTCTGCGGTCGCGCAAGCCGTCGAGCTCTACGATGCGAAGAGCGTGGTCGATGGCCTCGCGATCCGTCGCTCTCAGACGTCGCCACCATCGGCCGCGCGCGAGCCGGCCGGTCGTGACGATCTCCTCAACGGTCGCGGGCAGTCCGCCGGCGAGCTGCGGCCGTTGCGGCACGTATCCGAGCCTCCACCGGTCCCGGAAGCTCTCGGGATCTTCGCCGAAAACCGTCGCGCGCCCGGACGTCGGTCGCAGCAGACCGAGGATCACCTTCAACAGCGTCGTCTTGCCCGACCCGTTGGGACCGACGAGAGCCACGAACTCTCCGCGCCCAACATCGACACTGACGTCGGACAGAACGAGCTCACCGTTGTAGCCGAAGGAAATGCTCGCAGCCTGCATCAGTGCTGCGCCGGAGTCGACGCGGGGATTCACGAGCAGCCCAGTCCTTCACGCAGGACGCCGAGGTTGTCGCTCATGACACTGGCGTAGTCCTCGTCGTTCTCGATCTCTTCGCTCGTCAGGCCTTCGATCGGATTCAACGTCGCCACCTCGACGCCCGTCTCGCGAGCGAGCGTTTCCGCTACATCGGGTGAGACGAGGGTCTCGGTGAAGATCGTCGTGACGCCGTGTTCGTCGACGGTATCGGCAAGCTCGGCCAGGTGCTCCGGATCGGGCTCGGCCTCGGGCGACACGCCGGAGATCGACTCCTGCTCCAAGCCGTAGCGTTCGGCGAGATAAGCGAAGGCGGCGTGGCTCGTGACGATCAGATCGCGATCGCAGTCACCGAGTCCTTCCTCGAACTCACCGTCCAGGTCTTCGATCTCCCCGGCGTACGTGCGCGTGCCGGTCGCGAACTCATCGGCTCGGTCGCTGTCGGCTTCAGCCAGCGCGTCGCCGATTCGGTTCATGACCTTCGCCCAGCGCTGGGGGTCGAGCCAGATGTGCGGATCGAGCGTCGCTTCGTCTTCGGCGTGCTCGCCATCTTCTTCCCCGTGCTCGTCGGCCTCGCCCTCGGCCAGCTCCTCACCATCTAGAACGTCGAGCACCTCGCCCTCGGCCCGGTCGACCGCCTCTTCCATGGCGGGTTGGAACCCCCGGCCGAAGTACAGAACGACATCGGCGTCGATCACCCGGTCGAGCTGGTCCGTTGTGAGCTCGAGGTCGTGGGGCTCGGTCCCCGGAGGGGTCAGGTTGTGGACCTCGACGGCGCCGCCGCCGATGCGCTGCGCGGCCTCGGCCAGCGGGTAGAAGGCCGCGACGACCGTGATCTTGTCGTCCGTGGACTGCCCCGGTCTGCCGGTCTGTGCACAGCCGGCCAACGCAAGCAGAACCACGACGGGTGACACCAGACGACGAAGCAACATCGGCGGTTCTCCTTGATTGAGAATGATTATCGCTATACACTAGCAGACATGGCCCGCCAGACCGCCAACCGGCAGCAAGCAACCGCGATGCTCGACCGGGCAGGACTGCGTCCCACACGCCAACGGGTCGCTGTGATCGACGCGTTGCGCTCCCGCCCCGAGGCCGTAACCGCGCAGGATCTCCACCACGAGCTTCGTGGCTCCCCCGGCTCCCCCGGTCTGGCCACGATCTATCGCACGCTGACCGCTCTGACGACGTCGGGTGATCTCGATACGTTCCCGCGGGAAGGCGAGCAAGCCTTCCGGCTATGCGGTCCCGACCACCACCATCACCTCGTGTGCCGGTCGTGCGGATCGGTCGAGGAGGTCGGCGCCGACGCCGTAGAGAGCTGGGTGCGACGCGTCGCGAAGCAACGTCGCTTCAAAGTGCAAGGTCACACGGTAGATGTTTACGGCCTGTGTGCCGCGTGCGGCTAGTCCTCTAGCTCGCGGGTACCAGTTCTCTCATGAATCGCAGCAACAACCCGACGGGGATGGCTTGCTCCCACACCGCGACGATGCCGGGGAAGGCGATACCGGCCACGCCGGCCGCCGGAACCGCGAAGAGGGATCGGCGCGGGAGCAGGCGCGGGAGCATGCGGGGCAGCAGACCGCGAGCAGCAGCGCGGCGATGAGCTCGGCGCCGCCGAGGGGCAAGGAACGCCGTTCAGGAGGTGACTCGACTTTGATCATGTACGAAGCGCGCGAACAGCATCCTCCAGCGTGGTGACACCGACCACTTCGAGGCCCGATGTGCGCGCATCGCGCACTTCGTCGTCGGGAACCAGGAACAGGTCGGCCCCCGCCCGCTGCGCGGAAACGGCCTTCTCCTCCAGACCCCCCACCGGACCAATGCGGCCATCGAGGTCGATGGTCCCGGTCGTGGCCACGTCCCGTCCCTCCGCGATGTTGGCTTCTTCGATCAGGTCGTATACAGCCAGGGCGTAGGCCAGACCGGCCGAAGGTCCACCGATCTCACGTTCACGGAACTCGACGGTGAAAGGAAGCTGGACGTCGAAATCGCGGGTCTCGAGGAACACGCCGATACCCGGGGCCCCCTCGACGACGCCGGCCCGGCTGCGGATCTGGATAGTGCGCTCGCGATCTCCACGTTCGACACTCAGCTCGAATCGCGTACCGCGCGGTCGGGTACGAATCGTGCGGCCCAAGTCGTCGGCCAGCTTCACCGCGCGGTCGTCGACCGCAACGATGACGTCACCTTCCTCGAGGACGTCCGCAGCCGGCGAACGGGGGATGATCGCCGAGACGATGGCTCCCGTCCCGTTGATATCCACATCCAGACCAGCGGCCTTCGCCGCTGCGGCCGCGGCGATCTTCTGTGTTTCCTGGAAGACCGCCCTTTGGTCCTCGAAGTAATCTTCGGCGTCGACGCCGCTGGGCACGAGGTTCGAGATCGGCGCGATGTCGCGTCCCTGGACGATGGCGGCGAGGAAGCCGAATCCCGTGGGTTGTTGCACGGCCACCGACGTAAGGAGGAACCCTCCGTCGACCTTGTCGACGTCCATGCCCGTGATGGTGATGTCGACGGATACGTCGAAGGACGTGCCGGGCATGAAGACGACAACCGGCGGTGTGTAGAAGAGGCCGACCGCCACCAGCACGACCGCGATGCCCACGATCCATAAGACCGGCCGGCCGCGGCGCGTCGTCACCGGCGCTTCTTCTGTGCGCAGCCGCTCGAGCTCGATGGCCCGGGCGATATCGGACGTCGACAGGATCCCGACGAGGCGGCCACCGTCCACGACGGCGGCACGTCCCGGGCCCTGCTGAAGGGCGATCGCGGCCTCGGTCATACCGGTGTCCGGCGGAATGACGGGCACGTCGGATGCGGGAAGCATCACGTCGCGCACCAGGGTCCGCGACCTCTCCTCGACCCCAACGCGCCCGGCCAGACGCAACGACATCAATCCGACCAGCCGGCCGAGATCTATCACCGGGTAGGTGGAGTGACCCCGCTGGTGAGCGACGTCCTCGATGAACGAGGCAACGGTCATCCGCGGGTCGACGACGTCGGGGTCGGGCGTCATGAGATCGCGGACGCGCCGGTCACCGACGCTCTGACGGAACTGCGCGAACGCGACCTCGGCTTGTGCAGCTTGGAGAAGGAACCATCCGATGAAGATGAACCAGATCCCTCCGACGTTTGCTCCGGTTACGAACTGGAGGACTCCGATGGCTATCAATGCGCCGGCGAACAGCCGTGCGAGGCGCGCGGCGCTGACCGTAGCCGCCGTGTAGCTTCCGCGGCGATACCAAAGGTAGGAACGAAGTACGCGTCCGCCGTCTAAAGGCAGCGCGGGAATCATGTTGAACCCGAGGAGCAGAAGGTTGACGCGCGCGAGGTAATCGACAACGCCGACCGCCGGGAGCGGCGCCCCGGCAACATCGAATGCGCGGGTCGCGGCGAAGAAAGACGCGACGAGGGCGGCGGTAACGGCCGGACCGGCGATCGCTATGCGGAACTCGGCTCCCGCCGAAGGGAAGTTGCCTTTGAATCGCGCAACTCCACCGAATACCCAGAGCGTGATCCCATCGATCTCCATCCCCTCGCGTTGGGCACGAAATGCGTGACCAAGCTCGTGAAGCAGTAGGGAGCCGAAGAAGAGAACGATGGCCACCACGGCCATTGCCCAATACGTCGAGGAATCGAGGTCGTGATAAGTGCGCGGAAAGATCTCGGTCGCAAACGACCACGTAAAGATCGCGACGATGATCAGCCAGGTCCAGTTAGCGCCGACGGCGATCCCACGGACGCGGAACAGCGTGAAGGAGGACTCCATCTCGTTCCTTATACACGCCCCGGCGCCGCGGAGCGACTAGTCGTCCGGCTCGTAGCGGCGTTCGCGCTTCCGTCGCGCGCGGAGGCGTTTGTCTTGCAGTCGTCGTTCCCGCGCCGCCCGGCTTGGCTTCGAGGGCCGACGTTTCGGGGGCGGAGGTTTCAGCGCATCGGCCATCAACTTCTGGAACCGCTCGAGAGCGGCCTCGCGGTTGTAGCCCTGCGTGCGTCCTTCAGAGGCATTGATGTGCAGCTTGCCGTCCGAATCCAGACGCGACTCGAGGCGACGCAAAGCCCGTGCACGCTGCACCGGTCCAAGTGAAGGCGAGCCGGCGACGTCGAAGACCAGCTCGACCTGGGTCTCCCGGCGGTTGACGTTCTGGCCGCCCGGACCACCGGAGCGCGAGAACCGGAACGAGATCTCACGTCCCGGTATTACGCAGGACCGGCTGATACGGACGTCGTCCGTCACGCTCTTGCTCCCCGCCGCGGACGTCCCAGCCTCATCCAAATAACGTACGAATACACGATCGGAACGGCGGCGATCAGCCCGATCGAGGCAATCCACGCCGCCGAACGGAACCACTCGACGGGTTGGAAGCCTGCGATCGCCAGGAGCAGGCCCCCGGCGATGGACGCCCATGCGCCCAAGCGATGCGTTTGTCTCCATACGTCGTCGGAGCTAAGCGTCCACGGTGTTCGGATACCGAAGAACCAGTTCGGACGAATGCGGGGCAACAGGTTCCCTATGCCAACGAACAAACCGCCGATGAGGATCGAGAAGGCGCGCGCCGAATCGATCCGCCAACCCAGTGCAAGACCCAGCACGAGGACGTGCAGCGCGCCGAGCATCACGATGACGAGGTTGATCACGGCCCAAAGCGTGTCCCTATGGAGCTCGTGACTCGTGCGTCGAGGGTCGATCTTCACAAGGATCGCGACGATCACCGGCATGGACAACATCAGCAAAGGAAGCCCTAACGCAGCCGTCAGCTTCGACGCATAACCGTTCGGCTCGAATTCGATGTTCCAATGGATGGGCACACGCTCCGACAACCGCGAGTAGGTCGCAAGCGAGAACGCAAAAGCGCCGACGATCGCGATCCAGCCCACCCAAGGCTTACGCATCTCTCGTCTTCCTCCTCTTCTTCCCGCCGAGTTCCATCAGATTCGCCACGAGCTCTTGGAGCACGGTCGTGTTGAGCGAGTACCGGATGTTCTGTCCGTCTCTTTCCGAGAGCACAAGGTCGGCGTTCTTGAGCACGTTGAGGTGGTGCGACACAGACGCCCACGCCATGTCGAACTCACCTGCGATGTCGCCGGCCGTCAGATCACCGTCGCGCAGCATCTCGAGGATCCGCCGCCTCGTTGGGTCGGCAAGCGCTTTGTACGATCCGTCCATAAGATATTTAGCCTATCATCTGAATACAGGGTCAAACTCAATTTCGGAATCGGTCACAGAATCGCCGACGGCACCCGATTCAGGCGGACGCGAGGCGTTGCAGGGCTTCGGCTATATCCGATGTCTGCGGAAGGATCGCGTTTTCGAGGGTCGGCTCGTAGGCGACCCAGGTGTGCTTGGCCCCCACGCGCATCACCGGCGCATCGAGGTTCCAGAAGCAATGCTCGGTCACCCAGGCCGAGATCTCCGCCCCCATTCCGAACTCGAGGATGTCCTCGTGGACGACCAGGAGCCGGGATGTCTTGGCCACGGAGTCCGCGACGGTTTCGTCGTCCCACGGCCACAAAGACCTCAGGTCGATCACCTCGACGGAGAGCCCTTGCGACTTCTCGAGGTCGCGGGAGGCCTGCACCGACTTCTGCACCGTGGCTCCGTATGTCACCAGGGTGATGTCGTCGCCTCGCTTGGCGAACGCCGCCTTCCCCAAGGGGATCTTGTATTCCGGCGGTGGGAACGGATCGCGGTTGTACATCTGCCTGTAGAGGTGCTTGTGCTCGAGAAATATCACAGGGTCGGAGCACTCGAGGGCCGTGCGCAGCAGGCCGGCCGCGTCGCGCGCGCGAGACGGCATCACGACGAAGATGCCCGGCGTGTGCGTGAAGATCGACTCGCCGGACTGCGAGTGCCAGATCGCGCCGCCTTGGAGGTAACCGCCGATGGGAACGCGCAGAACCATCGGCACCGACCATTGGCCGTTGGAACGCCACCTGATCGTTGCGGCCTCTGTGCGGATCTGCTGCATGGCCGTCCAGATGTAGTCGAAGAACTGGATCTCCGGACACGGACGCAGTCCTCTGATCCCCTGACCGATGGCGCGTCCGACGATGTTCGCTTCGGCCAGCGGCGTGTTGTAGCAGCGCGCCATCCCGAACTTCCGCGTGAGTCCGTGCGTGATCCCGAATACGCCACCCTTCCCCGCCACGTGCTCGAGAACCTCGAGAGATGCCGCGTCGCCGACGTCCTCTCCGAAGACGCGCACGCGCTCATCGCGCTCCATCACCTCGTGCAGCGTTCGTAGGATCGCGTCACCGAACGTGACGACGTCGCCTTCACCCGCCGTGTCGGGCTCGGTCACGTCGGGGAGCGGCCCGGTCACGTGAGCGAGAACGGTTGCAGAGTCCGGTCGCGCACCCGCCAGTGCCTCGTTCGCCGCTTGCGTGACGTGCTCCTTTGCCTCGCCTCGAATCCGCGCCGCGTCATCTGCGGTCAGGACGCCGGCTTGGAGGAGCTCCCTCTCCAGCTGATCTATCGGGTCGTACTCCTGCTCTTCGGCGAGATCCTCGGCCGTGCGGTACTTGCGTTGGTCGTCGGACAACGAATGCGAGTACGGACGCGTCACGATCGCGTGGATGAGCCCCGGTCCCTCTCCGGCTCTCACGCGCTCGATCGCTTTTCTTCCCTTCTGTCGCACCTCGAAGTAGTCGCGTCCGTCCATCTTGTGTACGGCCAGCCCGCGGAAACCGCGAACCAGATCCGAAACGGGAGCCGGATGCTGGTCGTCGGAGGGAACAGAGATCGCGTAACCGTTGTCGGCCACAACGAAGAGGACGGGCAGGTGAAGCGTGCACGCCGTGTTGAGCGCTTCCCAGAACTCTCCTTGCGAACAAGCACCCTCCCCGAGGGAAACGTAGGTGAGCTCGTCGCCGTAAGCGGTGCAGCCGGGAAGATCGCGCCGGACGATATACCTCGCCGCCTCCGCACACCCGACCGCCGGGATGCACTGGCTACCCGTAGCCGACGACTGGGTTACCACGTTCAGATCCGGAATGCTCCAGTGACAAGGCATCTGCCGCCCAGCCGAGGCCGGGTCGTCGGCCGAACCAACCGCCTGCAGCAGAAGGTCCTTGGCCGAAACGCCCGCGCCGAGCATGAGCGCACCGTCGCGGTAATAAGGAAAGAACCAGTCGTAGCCCGGGCGCAGGTCGCGCATAAGGCCGAGGTATAGGGCCTCGTGGCCGGCGCCGGAGATCTGGAAGAACGCCTTCGACTGCTGACGCAGGACGATCTCCCGGTCGTCGATGGCCCGCGAGACGCAAGCGAGCCGGAAATCTGCGACGGCTTCGTCGGCGGGGACCCCGCGATGCTTCTTGCTTGCGGCCGTCTGCGTCTTGGGCACTCTGAGCCAGCCTACCCCCGGCGCGCGACGGGAACTATAGTTCGCCCGGACGAATCACCGGTGCTTCCTTGGTGCACTGTTAAGAGGGAAGCAGCTCCAGTGCGTCGTTGTCCTCGATCGCCTGAATGGCTCTGGCGGTCATTGCCTTTACGAGCTCACGATGACGCTCGTTGGTGACCTCGATCTGCCCGGTTGCCACTACCGGATAGATGAAGCACCATGCCGTCGTCCTCCGGTAATCGGCGTCGAAGGCAGCCTCCGGGTAGTCGATCCCTCGATTGGCAATGCCTTCCAGGTACCGGTCCCGCAGGGCGGTCTCGTGCGTGCGGCGATCCTCGGTACTCAGACTCTGGCTGACGAAGTAGCCCATGTCGTATCCGCCCCGCGCGCGGAGACAGATCTGCCAGTCGACGACCGTCAGCGGAGCGTGATCGTCCGTGATGCCGAAGAAGAGGTTGTCGAGACGATAATCGCCGTGGCAGAAGGTGACGGGAGGACGCGAGGCCTCGGTTGCGAACCACTCGACAAGCTCGGGAAAGCGATCGCCGAAGTCCTTGTACGCGTCACCCATCCCCTCGCCCGCGACCTCGAGGGCTCGCGGCCAAGACTGCTTGAACATCCCGGCGAGGACTTGCGGGTAAGGGGGTTCGACGAAGGCGGGGATCCACGGCATCGACACCAACCGATCACTCGACCACCACGTCGCGTGCAGATCGACGATGGCGTCGACCGCCACCTTCGCATCTGCGAATAAGCATCCGGCGTTCTGATCGCACATGCGCCGGTCGCCCAGATCCTCGAGCAGAAGGGAGAAGTCCCCCGATTCGCGGTCGTGAGATGCGAAGTACACCTGAGGCGTGGGGATGGGCGTGTCCTTGGCAGCTTCGTTATAGAACTGCACTTCCTTCGAATAGAAGTTGAGGGGCTCGACCACGTTCATACGCGCGCCCTCGTCGAGCGTCGGGAACTTCGCGATCACACTGGCCGGCACATCATCTCCGGACAGCTCGAGCCGGTAAAGACGTCCAAGTAGCCCTACCCCGATGCCGATCTGCTCTACGTCGAAGGAACCGACCGTTCCGCCGACGTGCTTGGACAGCCAGTCGGTTGTGATTTCTTCCGGCCCACGCGGGAATGCGTCACCCATTCACTTTCCCCCTCGCTCGTTGAGACGTCCACCGTATGCCCGCGCCTATCCTGGCGCAATGGCACTTCTGACTTGGCTCGGCGTGCCCGGGTCCGCAGACGACTGGCGCGCCCTCGGTTTCACGAACTTCGACGGGGACACATTCGCAGTCGGACGCGTTGTGCTCGAGCCGGGCTTTGATCCCGCTTGGGGCTTTGAAGAGCTCTACACCGACCCCAAGAATCTTGGAGTCGAAACCAACACCATGTCCTTCGTGTTGCCCCAGACGGTGATGCAACCCAATGGGGTAGATCGCGTTGACCATGTCGTTTACACCGTCCCGTCACTCGACGAAGCCGTGGACGCCCTGAACGAAGTCCTCGGCGACGAGCCGCGACGCCGCTTCCATCCGCGCGGATCGGAAGGTCCCGAGATGGCGTTCTATCGCGTGGGTGAAGCCTTCATCGAGGTCGTCTCGTCCGGCCGACCCGCGGCGCTGATGGGCATCGCGTTCGGCGGACCCGACCTGGACGCGTCTGTCGAAGCCGTCCGCGCGGCCGGCGGGCCGATAGGCGACCCCAAGCCCGCCGTCCAGGGCGGACGGATCGCGAGCGTGTGGAGCGGTCACGTCGGCTGGGGTGTCGCGATCATGGAGCCGCCCGCTCGTTGAGCAACGGGTTAGCTGAAGTTCACACAGGCGCGTTAACCTCGGCGTGCCGATCAAGGAGGACGGCAATTGAACAGACGTGAGTTCCTGCGTCGCGCCGGGATGTCCGCGGCCGCGGCGGCGTTCGCGCCCGACCTTCGCCGGCTCTTCGGCGGCATCAGCGCGCAGCGGGCCGCGGCGACAGGGCTTAGCGGCGGCAGCATCCTCGACCTCCCGGCAACCGCTGCGCCCATCGATCACATCGTCGTCCTCATGATGGAGAACCGCTCTTTCGACCACTTCCTCGGCTGGCTCGCCACCGATGAGGCATTTCTGGATAACGGGCGTCGTCTCTACGGCGAGCACTTCTCCGTGGACGGCGATGTGCATCAGGCCTATAACGACCCGGAGGGCAGCCTCGTCGAGACCTACTACCTTCCAGGGAGACCGGGCGAGTCCAACCCCTACCGTGGGTGCGACCACCCCGACCCGGGTCACGGTTGGAACTCCGGACGCGCCCAACGCGACGGAGGGTTCCTGCACCCCGACAGCGGCAACGACGAGTTCTCCATCGGGTACTACCAAGCCGACGACGTCAACATCTACGCTGACCTCGCACGCCGGTTCACGGTCTTCGACCGCTACCACTGCTCGATCCTGGCGCCGACGTACCCGAACAGGGAGTACCTGCACGCGGCACAGTCGGGAGGCAACAAGTCCAACGACATACCTGTGGACACCCTCGGGTTCCAGTGGCCGACGATCTCGGATCGGCTGAACGCGGCCAGCGTCCCGGTCGCCAACTACTTCGTCGACTTGCCGTCGACTCTTCTTTGGGGGCCCCGGATGATTCCTGGCTTCCGGCATCTCGAGTCGTTCTTCCTGGACTGCGCTCTCGGACTCCTCCCCAACGTCACCTTCGTCGACCCCGGATTCACGACGGGCCTGCGCACCGACGACCATCCACACGGCGACATGCGATCCGCTCAGAAGTTCGTGTTCAACGTCGTGAAGGCGTTCATGCAGTCACCGCACTGGAACAACGGGGCCTTGTTCCTCACCTACGACGAGTGGGGCGGCTTCTTCGACCACGTCCCGCCGCCGCTGCTGCCCGACGACCGCGCGAGCACCGAAGATCAGGAAAACTTCGGGCAGGCCGGTTTCCGCGTCCCGACGATCATGCTCTCGCCCTATGCCCGGCGCGGCTTCGTTGATCACTCGCTCTACGACCACACGTCGATCCTTCGTTTCATCGAGTGGCGGTTCCTGGGCGCTCCGGCCGAGGGCCCGGACGGGAACAGCTGGTGGCTCACTTCGCGCGACCGCAACGCCAACAACATAGGCCGCAGCTTGCGGGCCGAGTCCCCGGACCCGGAGGTGCACCTGGAGTTGCTCCCGCAGATTCCCATCGACTCGCTGCCGTGTGACGGGGACCTCTTGGACCTGGGTTTGCCGTTGGGCGATCTGGGCGTGCCGTTGAACGACGTGTCGCTCGGCGACAAGCACTCCTTCGAGATCGCGATGGAGGAAGGCGTCTTCGAGAGGATGGGCTTCAAGGCCGACCTGAAGCCTCTCCCCTACCCCTAAGCGAAGCGAGCGGCAGGAATTCTTAGCGCCCGCGTCCTCGCTGCACTGGCTGGCGGGCGCGCCACTCGTGGTACTCCGGCACCTTCTCCTTCACCACGTAGAGAAAGATGTAGCAACCCGACTCTCCCAGGAACTTGAACCGCTTGCGCATGTCCTTGACGAGTACCTCATATGAATCGAACGAGCGCAGGTACTTCCGGAATCCCTTACTTTCCTTATCGATGTCGATGAGCGTTTGCGCGTTGTGGACCGTCGCCTCGATCTTCGCGCGGTTGCGGACGATTCGGGTGTCCTTGACGAGCTTGTCGACATCGCGGGGGGTAAGGCTCGCGACGAGTCCGACGTCGAACCCTCGGAAGGCTTCCCGGAAGCCGTCCCACTTCGCGATGATCACATCCCAGCTGATGCCCGCCTGAAAAGCGGACTTCGTCATGGCCTCGAGATAGTCGTCGAGCGACCTCGGCGTGATCTGGGGCGGGGCTCCCTTTTGGCGGGGCATCGTGCTCCTCGACATGATGGCACCCGACCGACTGGAGGATGACATCCCAACAGTGCACAAGACCCGCGAGTTTCGACGAAGGCAAGCGGCGCAGACTCACGATGCGGGGGGCTTGGCGATCGTCGAGGCGCTTCTGGAAGAAGGCAACCTGACGCACACGTACGAGATCGTGGAAGGACCGATGCCGTTCACGAATTACCGTTCGACGCTGAGTGTCCAGGCGAAGAACGAAGAATCCTGCGTCGTCGACTGGCAGTCGACCTTCGACTCCGCCGAAGGGTCGTCAGAGGCGGACGCCGCAGCCGTCGTCGAGATGATCTACGACGCCGGGCTCGACGGCATGTCCATGAGAGCGTGAGGGATCGAGCAGCCGTTACGATGGGTTCATGACACGCGGGGCTCCGAAGCCCGACGGTTGACGCAAGAGTCAGCGTCCTGAAGTTCGCGCGCCGCGACGGATAGCGTTCGGCGCGCTTCTAGCAGTTTTCGCGGTGGAGTTAGTCGACGAACTCGTCGACGGCGTGTTCCGGGCGACACTCCCCCTGATCCGAAACGAGCTGGAGCTCGACTACGGGCAGGTCGGACTGCTGCTCGGGCTCCCGGCCATCATCTCGAACTTCGTCGAACCGTACATCGCGCTGGGAGCCGATCTCTGGCGGCGTCGCGTCATCATCGCCGCAGGGGGGATCGCCTTCGCCGTGGCGCTGGGAAGTATCGCTGCCGCGCCGAGCTTCGTCGTCCTGCTTGCTTGTTTCGTCCTCTTCTTCCCCGCTTCGGGTGCATTCGTTTCCATCTCGCAGGCCTCGCTCATGGACGCCGACCCGGTTCGCCGCGAGCAGAACATGGCGCGGTGGACGGTAGCCGGCTACGTCGGAAACGTCCTCGGCCCCCTCGGAGTCGCCACAGCCGTAGCGCTGGGCGCCGGATGGCGCGGAACATACGCCGTGTTGGCCGTCATCTCCCTTGTCGCGTTGGTGCGCATGATGCGCTTCCCGTTCGTGCGATCGAAAGCTCCGCATCCGTCGCTCCGCCACGCCGTTTCCGATGCGCTCCGGCAATTGCGGCGAGGGTCCGTCGTGCGCTGGCTCGTGATGCTCGAGGCGCTCGATCTGATGTTGGACGTGTTGACGGCCTTCCTCGCTTTGTACCTCGTCGATGTTGGGAACCTCACAACTGCCCAGGCTGCGATCGTTATCGGCGCACGGAGCGCCGCAGGGTTGGTTGGCGAGTTGGGAGTCGTCGCTTTGCTCGAGCGGATCCCGGGTGTTGCCTACCTTCGAGTGAGTGTTCTCGCAACGACGCTTCTCTATCCCGCCTTGCTTCTGGTGGACCCGGTATGGGCGAAGGTCTCCGTGGCCATAGTGCTCGGATTCGTGACGGCGGGCTGGTACTCGATCATCCAGGCGCAGCTCTACGCCGCTCTTCCCGATCGCAGCGGTACGGCGCTGGCCCTCAAGAACGTCACGGGGTCGATCTGGGGCGTCGTGCCCATAGCGTTGGGTGCCGTAGCGGAGCGTTTCGGAATCACGACAATGATGTGGCTGCTCTGGGCTGGCCCGCTCACCCTGCTTCTGGGAGTGCCTTGGCGGTACGGTAGACAACCGCAGAGGACCGGGAAGGAGTAGCGATGTCCGAGATCGAACTGGCGTTCACGCCGGCCACTGAGCTGGCAGAGATGATCCGGCTCAAGAAGATCTCCCCAGTGGAGCTCGTCGACCTGTACGCCTCGCGCATCGAGCAGATCAACCCGAAGCTGAACGCCTACCTCACACTCACGATCGACCAGGCGAGAGATCAGGCGAAGGTGGCCGAAGCCGCGGTGAACGGCGACGATCTTCCTCCGTTCCACGGCGTTCCGATATCTATCAAGGACCTGAACGACACGGCCGGCGTTCGCACGACGCACGGAACGGCAGCTTTCTCCGATCGCATACCCGACACCGACGAGGAAGTCGTCTCACGCATCAAGCGCGCCGGCTTCATCATGCTCGGCAAGACGAACACGCCCGAGTTCGGCACGACACCTTGGACCGAACCGATCGCCTACGGGCCGGCGCGCAACCCGTGGGACACGGAACGCACACCGGGCGGCTCGTCCGGCGGTGCGGCGGCCGCGCTCGCCGCGGGGCTGTGCCCGATCTCGCAGGGTTCGGACGGCGGCGGGTCGATTCGCATCCCGTCGTCGGTCTGCGGTCTCTTTGGGATCAAGCCGTCGCGCGGACGCGTTTCGGCCGCGCCCGGCCCCCAGTCGTTCCTATCCCAGGACGGACCGATCGCTCGAACCGTGGCCGATGCCGCCTCGCTGCTCGACGCGATCGCCGGATACGCAACGGGCGACGCGTGGTACGCACCGCCGTCCGAGCGCCCGTTCGCCGAAGAGGTCGGACGTCCGCCGGGTCGCCTTCGCATCGCATGGTCCACGCACGCCGAGATGGAGGCGGTCGTAGCATCCGGCAACATCTCTGGTGTCGAGCAGACTGCGGCGCTGTTGACCGAGCTCGGCCACGACGTCGTGGACGAAACCCCGCACACGTGGCCGCCCGAGCTGATCGATGACTTCCTCATCACGTGGTGCGTCCGCACCGACGCCTACGACCCCATGCCACCGCTGGAGGCATTGGAGCCGCTCAACCGCGCGCTCATCGAAGTCGGACGCGGGTACACCGCTCCCCAGTTCGAGCGCGCGCAACGATCCATCCAGGTCCAATCCCGGAAGCTCGTGGCGTTCTTCGACGATGTCGACGTCGTCGTGACGCCGACGGTGGCGATCCCGCCGCCGCGGATCGGTGAGTACCACGACCCGGACAACCCGCTCATGGAGTTCATCGCCGCCGGCAACTTCGTTCCCTTCACTCCGGCATGGAATACCACCGGTCAGCCTGCCGTCTCCATCCCCCTGCACACCGACGAGCACGGATTGCCCGTCGGCGTGCAACTCATAGGGCGTCCGGGAGCCGAGGCCACGCTCATCCGGCTGTCGGCGCAGCTCGAGGAAGCGCTTCCTTGGGCCGATCGCCGGCCTGCCATCTCTTAGGTATGGCGTGACCGAACGGAGCGGTCCAGCCGGGCAGACGCGCGAGCCGGTCGTCCTGGGCCGTCGAGTGGAGATCTCCGGGGACCCGCAGGACACGTATTTCACGTCACTCGGCGGCGAGGTGGACGACGATGTTCTCTACCTTCTTGCCAAGATCGTCCCGGACGACGCGGTTGTTTTCGACGTCGGCGCGAATATCGGCTTGCACTCGATCGCGCTGGCGCAGCTGGCACCGAAGGGCTTCGTGCACGCCGTCGAGCCCATCCCGCGGACGGCCGGTCATCTCGAGGCGAATCTGCGGCGCAACGGCGTAACCAACGCCGAAGTCCACAGGGTCGCTCTGGGCTCGGCCCCCGGCGAGCTGACGATCTACGAGAACCGCGAGTTCGCGGCCGGCTCAACCGTCATCGACGACTCGAGCTTCGTGGCACGCACGTATGCCGATCGCACGATGACGGAAAGCGAAGAGTCGCAAGGCTCGTTCGTCAAGGTCCCGACGACGACGCTCGATCTCCTGGGCGTCCAGCGCGGCTTCGACAAGCTGGACCTCGTGAAGATCGACGCCGAGGGACACGACATCGAAGTCCTGCGGGGAGGCATCGAGACCATCCGGTCGATGAACGCAACCGCCCTCGTGGAGTTCGCGAGCTTCGCCCTAACGACGCAGAAGAGGATGCTTCCGCAGGATGCACTCGATGAGATCCGCTCGATGTTCCAGCGTGTGTTCGTCGTGCAGCGCTGGGGTTCGTTGCGTGAGATCACCAACGACACCCAAGCCTGGGACTTCCTCTACGAGAACGCGACCACCCGCGCGGTCGCCGATCTGTTGTGCGGTTTCGCGGACTCGCGCCTGCTCGCTGGTGTCGATGCGCTCATAGGCCCCCAGCCCGCGCCTCACATCGAGGAGCTCCGGGCGAGGATCGCCGAGCTCGAAGGCGAACTGAACAGAGAGCAGGAGCGCACGCGGCACCTCGACCAGGAGATCGAAGCTCTCAAGCAAACGCTCTCATGGCGCGTAACGAAACCGCTGCGCGCTGTACGGCGCCGGCTGTAGCGGGTCAGACGCGGCGGCGGCGGCGCCGGCCGAGGTGTTCACGCAGGGCGCCGAGCCGGTCGTCCCACTGCGCGCCGACCTGCGTCATCCACGACACCGCGTCGGTGAAGGGTTCCGGCGTCAGCCGGTAGACGATCGCCCGGCCGCTTCTCTGAGACGACACGAGCCCTGCGTCGGCGAGCGCGACCAGGTGTTTGCTCACGGCCTGCCGCGTGATGGGAAGGCGATGGGCCAGCTCCGTCGGACTGGCCGTGCCGAGCGCGGACAGCTCCGCAACGACTCGTCGGCGTGTCGCGTCGCCAAGCGCGTCGAACACGGCTCCGGAGTCGCTCACATCTTTCACACCCGGGCCAGCGAACGGAACCCGATCGTCGGGAACGGATCCACGGCAGCCTCGACCCGTCGCTCCACGACGCGCACGATCGTGGCGTCTCCGATCTCGTCGCAGTCGATCTCGACGCGCGAGCCCTCCCGTTCGCGCACGACACCGTCCGTGCCCGTTTCGTAGGGCAGCCAGCGGAAACCAAGGCGCCGTGGTGGCTCCATCTGCTCGACCAGCGCGCGGCGCCGCGTGCCGTCGGGGAAATGAAAGACCGTAACGTCCCCCGGCTCCAGATCACCTTCGACCTCCGCACCGAACCACTCGCCCAGCTGTTCCGGATCGGTTAGGGCCGACCACACCTCGTCCGCGGGGGCCGGGATCAGGACCTCGCGCTCGACGTCGCTCATCCCCGTGACTATAGCCGCAACCAACCGGTTGCGCATCTCTGGCTGAAGTCCTAGACTCGCAACCACAGGGTTGCGTATCGCGAGGAGGTCAGAAATGAGCGAAGTGCTGATCCCGATGGTTCTCGAGCAGACCGGCAACGTGGAGAGGTCCTTCGACATCTACTCGAGGCTTCTGCGAGATCGCATCGTCTTCCTCGGCACCCCTCTCGACGACAACATCGCGAACCTCGTCAACGCCCAGCTCCTCGTCTTGGAGCACGAGGACTCCCAGCGCGACATCTCGATGTACATCAACTCGCCGGGCGGTTCGTCAACCGCTCTCTTCGCCGTGTACGACGTCATGCAGTACATCCGTCCCGACATCCAGACCATCTGCATGGGCTTCGCGGCTTCGGCAGCGGCCGTTCTGCTGGCGGCGGGCTCTCCCGGCAAGCGCTGGTCGTTGCCGAACGGCCGCGTGCTCATCCACCAGCCGCACGGCGAGACCGGGCACGGACAGGTGAGCGATATCCAGATCCGGGCCAAGGAGATGCTCGAGCAGCGAGCGATGATGAACGAGATCCTCGCGCGGCATACCGGGCAGGACGTCGACAAGATCGGGCGTGACACCGATCGGGACAACATCATGTCGCCCGAGGAGGCGAAGGATTACGGCCTGATCGACGGGATCGTCGAATCGCGAAAGCTCGGCTCTCTCGGCGGGTTCGTTCCTTCGGTTCCGGCCAAGACCGAAGGCAACGGCCAAAAGCACTAGAGCCAGCGCCGTATGGCTATCCTCGCCGGATGGCCAAACAGATCGTCGGAGCGCACATCGCGCCCGACCAGCCTCTGAAGATCGCGGAGACCCTCGGCGCGGACTGCGTCCAGATCTTCCTGTCCGACCCGCAGAGCTTCAAAAAACCCCCGCCGCGCCCCGATGCCGACGAGCTGCGCGCCTCCGATGTCGCCGTGTACATCCACGCCCCGTACCTGATCAACGTTTGCTCACCGAAGAGAAACATCCGCTTCGGCTCGCGGAAGATCCTCCAGGAGACCTGCGATGCGGCAGCCGCGATCGGTGCCGCCGCCGTGATCGTGCACGGTGGTCATGCCGACGATGACGTCGATGAGGGCTTCGGACGCTGGGTCCGCACGCTCGAGATCCTCAAGTCGGAGGTCCCCGTGTTCATCGAGAACACGCCGGGAGGAAAGAACGCGGTCGCCAGGCTTTTCGATGACCTCGCGCGACTCTGGGAATCGATCGGGAAGAAACCTCCGAGCTATCCGATCGGGTTGTGCTTCGACACCTGTCACGCGCACGCGGCCGGCGAACAACTCGCCGATGCCGTTGAGCGCGTGATCGCGATCACGGGGAAGATCGATCTGGTCCACGCAAACGACTCGAAGGACGAAGCCGGCCGCGGCCGCGACCGTCACACCAACCTGGGCCACGGAACCATCGATCCCGACGTGTTGCGCCACATGATCTCGGCGGCGAAGGCTCCGGTGGTGTGTGAGACGCCGGGATCCATCGAGGATCTCGAGGCCGACCTCGCCTTCGTCCGTGCCGCGATCGGATGACCGGACTTCGCAGGATTCACGACGCCTACGGCCAGGAGATACTCGCGATCCTCGAGGGGAAGGAAGCCCCCGAGATCATCGAACGGGACGACGGCTACATCGAGGCCTACGGAGGCCATTACCTGCTTGCTCCGTTCTCCAAGTGGCCGGCCGATGAGCGCCAGGCCATCCGGTTTGCGAGAGGCCGGGTCCTCGATGTGGGCGCCGGCGGCGGTCGGGTGAGCCTGCATCTCCAGGACAAGGGACTCGACGTTCTCGCGATCGACAACTCGCCACTTGCGATCGAGGTGTGCAAGAGGCGCGGTGTGAAGGAGGCGCGCGTCTTCGATTTCGCAAAGACCAACCAACGGCTCGGCACCTTCGACACCGTCGTGATGTACGGCAACAACTTCGGCCTGTTCGGCTCGCCGGGCCGGGCCAAGCGACTCCTCCGCCGCCTGCACACGATGACCTCGGCGGACGCTCGGATCCTCGGGGAGACGCTGGACCCCCACCAGACGACCAACCCCGATCACCTTGCCTATCACCGTCGCAATCGCAAGCGAGGACGGCTCGCCGGGCAGCTTCGCATCCGCGCGCGGTCCCGAGCGCTCAAGACGCCGTGGTTCGACTACCTGTTCGTCTCCCGCACGGAGATGCGCGAGATCGTCAAAGGGACGGGCTGGCACGTCGTCCGCACGTACCCGCCGCGAGGACCGCAGTACATCGCGCTCCTCGAGAAGGACTAGCTCTCTCGGGCAGTGCAACGAATCTCAGCGCAGCGTCTCGCCGGGTTTCGTCGGGACAACCTCGACGGCGTCGCCGACGAGCTCGCTCAGCTCGTCCGGCGTCCCGGTGAGCACCGGGAACGTCCCGTAGTGCATAGGCACAACGACCTTGGCGTCGAGCAGATCGACGGCATAGGCCGCCTCACGAGGCGACATCGTGTAGAAGTCGCCGATCGGTAAGAAGCACACATTCGGCTGGTACAGCTCTCCGATGATCTCCATGTCGGCGAACACCGTTGTGTCGCCCGCGTAGTAGATCCTCAGGCCACCGGGGAACTCGATGATGTAGCCGGCCGCTACCCCGCCGTACAGGATCTGATCTCCGTCGGAGATGCCGCAGGAATGCGCCGCCGACGTCATCGTGAACTTCACGCCTTCGGACTCAGCCGTACCGCCGAGGTTCATTCCGGTGACGTTGGGAACCTCCTTCGAGCCGAGCCACATCGCCGTCTCGAAGATCGCGAACGTCTGGGGTGAGTGCTTCTTACAGATCTCGAGGGCGTCGCCGATGTGATCGAAATGCGCGTGCGTGATTAGGACGAGATCGAGCTGGTCGAATTCCTTCTGGTCGTCGGGACATGCTGGGTTGTTCGTCACCCACGGATCGACGAGGACGACCTTCCCTTCCGTGGTTCTGAACTTGAACGTGCCGTGACCCAGCCACGTCGCTTCGGTGCCCTTGAGGTCCATCCGTGCCTCCTTGTTATCTGATCCGATAACCCACCATCGACCGGGATCGTCACATCGGTGACGAACTCCGACGCCGAGGACGCCAGGAACACCGCGGCGCCGCCGTGATCGGACGGCAAGCCCCATCGTCCGTGCGGCGTCCGGCGGAGCACTTCGTCGTTCATCTCCGGAAAGTTCTGCACCGCTTCGGTCATCGGCGTGGCTGTCCAGCCCGGCTGGATAGCGTTGACCTGGAAGTTCGGCGCCAGGTCGATCGCGAGCGTCTTGGTCAGTCCCTCGAGTCCGTGCTTGGACGCCGAGTACGAAACGAGGTTCGGCCCTCCGAAGGTGGCGTACTCGCTCACGATGTTGATGATCTTGCCTCGCTCGGCGCGCTGCGCGAAGCGCTGCGACGCGACGAGGGCAGACGTCAGGTTCACGTCGAGCACCCGCCGCCGGCCGTCGAGTGGGTGATTCGGGCCCAGACAGCCATCCCCTTGCGCTCGTCGTTCCGGGCGGCGATCGCAACGCGTGCTCCGTGCTCGGTGAGAGCCGAGGCGATCGCTCGTCCGATCCCAGAGTCCAGTCGAAAGTCGGGCATGCACCCGAGCTTGCAGCGCGGACCGACTCAGAGGCCAGTCCGCGTGCGACGATGAACTGGATGCGCGAGCGCTGGAGTATCGAGGACGGGTTCGATCTCGACGTCTTTCTTGCTCGGCCTCTCGTCGCACATCTGGCCACCACCGGTCCCACGGTTCGACCGATCTGGTTCCTATGGGAAGAGGACACGTTCTGGTGGCTCACCGGCTCTAGCTGGTCGAACCTCGCGGAGTACCTCGCTCGCGATCCGCACGCTTCCGTAGTCGTCGATTCGTGCGATCTCACGACCGGCGAAGTGAAGAGGGTCACGGCCCGCGGTGTGGCCGAAATCGTCGCCTTCGACCAAGAGCGGGCACATCGCAAGCTCGAACGGTATCTCGGTGGAGACGACTCGACCTGGGACCCTCGCTTCACGGCAGAGACCTTCGGGGACCCAACGGCACGGCTTGGCCGGCTTCAGCCCGTAACGCTCAACGCACGAGATATCTCGTTCCAGGTCCACGCGAACGCATGAAGCTCGACGTCATCCGGCAGATCGACGACGAGGAGCTTTCCAAGCTTCGATCACTCTTCGACGCTGCGCGCGCGCATGATCATCACGAACCGCTCGGCGAGCACAAATGGCTCGATCTCGTTCACGGGGGCCGAACCTTCGCCGGCGTTATCGCTCGCGAGGGCACCGACGTCATCGGCTACGCACATTTGTCCCGGCACTACGAGAAGGAGGGCGCGCATTGGGGACTCGAGCTCGTCGTTCATCCCGAGCATCGGGATGGAAGGGTGGAGACGGAGGTATTGGAGGCGGCCCTCCGCCTCGCGACCGAGGACGGCGGTGGACACCTCCATCTGTGGGCGTTCCAACCATCGAAGGTCCAGGACGAGATCGCGTCCAGACTTGGGTTCCGCGAGGGACGAGATCTGCTGCACATGCGCGTGGATCTGGCCCTGGCGGTTGAACCTCATTTCCCGCCCGGCGTACGTCTCCGCTCCTTCGAGGTAGGCCGTGACGAAGACGCATGGCTCGAGGTCAACAACCGCGCCTTCGAACACCACCCCGAGCAGGGGGCGTGGGACCGAGAGACGCTCGAGCGCCGGATGGCCGAGGATTGGTTCGACCCAGAGGGCTTCCTTCTAGCCGTAGACGATTCCGGCATCGCCGGGTTCTGCTGGACGAAGATCAACCCCCGTTGCGGCGAGATCTACGTCGTCGGCGTGGATCCATCCCATCACGGATCCGGTCTCGGCAAGTCGCTGACTATCGCCGGCTTGAACTACATGGCATCCAAGGGCGCGACAACGGGATGTCTTTATGTCGATGCCGCCCAGGAGGCGCCGCTGACGATGTACCAGAAGCTCGGGTTCGAAGTCGATCACCTCGACCGCGCGTACGCGATCGACGTTCCAGTGCGCGATTTGGAGCGATAGGGCTGCGCCTCTGAGCGGATCTCCGGGCTTCTGCTTATCGCGACCAGCTTGCAGAAGCGAGCAGGACCCGGTATGAACGAAGCATGTCCCTCGCGCTCGAGGCCCCGGCCACCGGATTCGGCATAGCGCTGATCGTCTCCTCCTTCGCTTTCGGCTTCCGCCATGGGATCGACTGGGACCACATCGCCGCGATAACCGACATCACCTCGTCTCAGCGCGACGTCCGGACCGGCTTGAGGTTCGCCACGCTCTACGCCGCAGGTCATGCCGTCGTGGTCTTCGTGATCGGTGTAGTGGCCATCGCGGTGGGCAAGGAGCTGCCGGACTCCGTGGACGCGGCTATGGGCCGCGTTGTGGGAGTCACGCTGCTCGTCCTCGGTGTGTACGTGATGTACGCCCTCATCCGATATCGGGAGGACTTCCGTCTGCGTAGCCGCTGGATGCTTCTGTTCGAGGGAGCACGCCGGGGCTACCGGTGGATCCGCGACCGCGGCGAACGGTCGGCCGCGATCGAGCACGAACACTCTCATGTGTCCGACGACCACTTCTCCCATCACGACGACTCGAACGGCGACCCTCACGATGGAGGCACGAGCGTTCGGACACGCACCCACATCCACCGGCACACCCACACCGATCCATTCATGAACTACGGAACGGGAACGTCGCTTGCCGTTGGGATGCTGCACGGAGTGGGAGCCGAGACACCGACGCAGGTGCTGATCTTCCTGACGGCCGCCGGGGCCGGAGGGGTACGCGCGGGCCTCATCGTGCTCGGCGTCTTCTTGCTGGGGTTGTTCACAGCCAACACGGCCCTCGCCCTGGCTTCCGCGTCCGGGTTCCTGGCCGCTTCGCGTCGCTTCGGGATCTACGCCGCCGTTTCGGTGGTCACGGCCGTCGCGAGCTTGATCCTGGGTGTGGCCTTCCTTCTGGGCGAGGACTCCTGGCTGCCGGTCTTCTTCGGCGGCTAGCTCTTCCGGCACTTCGCGCAGACACCGACGATGGCGAAGTGGCGCCGGTCCACCTCGAAGCCGTGATCGCGCTCGATGGATCGCAGGAACGGACGAAGCTTCGAGGCGGGTAGCTCAACGACGTCTTCGCAGTTCTCGCATACGAGATGTTGGTGCTCCTCGTCGGCCAGGTGATAGATCGCGCGGCCGTGCCCAAGATGCACGTGATCGACGACGCCGAGGGACTCGAGGGTCTCGAGCGTGCGATAGACGGTGGAGATGTTCACCGATGGGAAGCGGCGCTGAACCCGTTCGGCCAGCTCCTCGGCCGTCAGGTGGTCGCGAGCGTCGAGAAGGGTCTCGACTATCACGTGCCGGGCCGCCGTCCTTCGCCGGCCGGCGGCCGAGAGCGCTTCGAGGATCTCCTCCAATCGTGTTGCGGCCATAGGCAGTTGCAAGCTTATGGCAATAGACCCCGGGTCCGGCGTGTCCCCGGTCGATCGGTCGGGGGCGTGTATACAATCCGGTCAAGCAGCGCGGTAGGTGCCCCAACGGCCCGGATGCCTTGGGGGCGAAAGCAGCGAAGCCGGTGAGAGTCCGGCGCTGACCCGCAACTGTAAGTGGGACGAATCCGATCCCGCGAGCCAGGACGCCTCATCCGCCGCGGTGCTCCGGTCTCCTTCGAGGAACGAGGAGGTGGAGCTTCATGAGTGGCATGCGTTCAGCCACGGCCCCAAGGTTCGAGAAGTACAAACGCCCGCGCATATCACATGCGCTCGCTGTGGTTGGAGTTGCTTCGCTGGTCGCGCTCGGCCCCCTGAGCGCGGCAGCTTCACCGGCTTCTCGCGCGGCGTCCGCCCACGAAGCCGCCGAGTGGATCGCCGGTCAGCAGACCTCGACGGGCGCCTTCATCGCCGAGGACCTCCGGGTCGATCTCCACGCCGAGGCTCTCGCCGCCGTCGTCGCCGGCGTGGTCGGCGCGACGACGATCGAGGACGCGCTCGACTACATGGAGTCCAACGGCGAGGCCGGTGCAACCGAAGGGGCTCGTACCGGCCGCATCATCGCGGGCATAGTCGCCGGCGGGGAAGATCCCGAAGACTTCGGCGGCGTCGACTACGTCGCCATCCTGGCAAGCCAGCTGGACTCCACCCAGGGGAGATATCGCAAGGACGCGACGGCGACGTACACCGATCTGTTCTCCAACCTTTTGGCCGCAAACGGCGACATCGCCGCCGACGGTCAACTGCCCGAATCGGTGAAGGACTACATCCTGGGTCAGAAGTGTCCGGACGGTGGGTACGCGTTCGGAGGCGTTGGAGACTGTGCCTTCAACGACGTCGACACGACGGCTCTGGCCGTGAACGCCCTGGCCAACTCCGGCCTAACCGGAGCCGACGTCGACGACGCATTGGACGAGGCCCGGACTTATCTGCTCGGCGCCCAGAACCCCGACGGCGGGTTCACGTTCTGCTGCGCGGGAGGAACGTCCAGCGACTCGACCGGTCTCGCTCTCGCAGCTATCGCGGCGTTGGGAGAGGACGCCGAAAGTCATCCGTGGATGCAGGCCGACGGGGACGATCCGGTTCAGGCGCTGGAGAGCTTGCAGACGAGTGAGGGATCGTTCCGGTTCGCCGACGAGGACTTCAACGGCGATCCGATAACCGAGGGCAACACCCTATCCACGGTGAACGCGATCCCGGGGATGGCCGGAGAGTCTTATCCGATCCAGGCCGCCGAGCCTGGTCCCGATCCGGACCCGACACCGACCCCGACACCGACCGTCTCCCCGGCCGGCGACAACGACGAGCAAGACGACGGCGAGACGGAGGTGGGCGGTGTGGTCATCACGCTTCCGGACACCGGCGGCGACCCAGGACCACAACCCGTAAGTCGAGCGGCTACTTTGTGGACGGCGATCGGCCTGGCTTGCGTCGGTCTTGGTGCTCGTCTTCGAAGGCAAGCGCGGTGAGGTCGCCGGCCGCCCCACGTGCAGCGCTCATCGCACTCGTAGCGTCAACCGCTCTTGGCGCCCTATTCCTTCCAACACCGACGCCAAATGCGAACGCTGCCTCGTCGAATCGCGCAGGAGTTGTGGTCCGGCAAGAAAACGGGACGGTGCAAGACATGTGCGTCTTCTTCGACGAAGCGGAGATCACGGGTTACGAGCTACTCAAGCGCTCCGGGATCGACTTCGAGGACGAACCTTTCGGCTACGGCCACGCCATCTGCAAGATCGGCCCCGACGGCTGCGATACCTCGGAAGGAGAGGATTGCTTCTGCGACAAGTCGAATTCCTGGGGTTACTACATCCGGAACTCCAACGACGCCTCATGGGCGTTGTCCTCACTCGGGGCCGACGCCCGCAAAG
This sequence comes from Actinomycetota bacterium, assembly GCA_040905525.1. Lineage (GTDB taxonomy): Bacteria > Actinomycetota > JAICYB01 > JAICYB01 > JAICYB01 > JBBDRJ01. The sequence continues at coordinate 138,167 of JBBDRJ010000012.1, read as the reverse complement.
TGCGGGATGGGTACCTCGACGGCTGGTCGTGGGGAGCCAACGGCGCTCAGCCCAAACCCCCCGCCCTGAAGTTCGGCGACGTGTGTCCCGCGGCTGCGACGGGAAGCCGGCCCGACGAGAACCCCGCGCCGACACAAAAGAACGGCACGGATAGCTTGCCGGCGACCGGCGACCCTTCCGACTCCCAGGAACGCGACGACGAAGCAACATCGCCCGACGACGACGAACCGGCCGGACCCCCGTCGGCGGAAGTCTCCGTCACGCTCGCCTCGGACTCCCCGGCTCCCACAAGCGCGAACGACGACCAGGCGGCGTCCGGATCGCTCGACGACGCCGAGCCCCGCAACTACCTGACGTTTGCCGGTTTCATCGCGGCCTTCGCCCTGGCGGCGACAGCCGCTTACTTCATGCGGCGACGAAGAGTCCGGTGACGTACATCACCAACACACCGGCCGCGAAGCCGACGGCGTTCAAGGGAGCCGTGAGCGGCTTCCCCTTGGCCCCCAACAGCTTGCCGACGGCCCAGACGACCTGGACTATCGCTCCGGCTCCGATGGCCAGGAACAGAACGGCGAGCACCGGCGAGTAGGCGAGTCCGCCGAACCACGTACCGGCGATCGTGGGCCCGCCGGCGATCAGACCGAGCAGCGCGAGCTTGCCGAGGCTCGGTCGGGCCCGCGCGAGCGGCGTGACGATCCCCAACCCCTCGGTCACGTTGTGCATCGTGAATCCGAGGACGAGGAACGTAGTCAGTCCGACCTCTCCCAGCGCATAGGCCGCACCGATGGCCAATCCTTCGCCGAGGTTGTGCAGTCCGATGCCGATCGCAATGAGCAAGGCGACGTACATCGCGCTCATCGCCTTCTGTCGCTGACGCAACCAGCCGTCCACGGCCCACAATGCCGCGAGCGCAGCCACGAAGCCGAGGATGATCAGCCCGACACCCTGGAACGCGCCGGCGACGGCACCGCTGATCTCGAGCGCTTCGTCGAGCGCATCGACGGCGAGGAAGACGAGCAAGCCGGCCGTGAGGGCTAGGAAGAAGTCCACCCACTTCTCGGGCAGACGCCGCACGAACGGGAGCCAGCACAAACCAAGGAGCACGGGGATGATGCCGACGACGATCCCGAGCAACGTGAAGGTCCACAGGGTTTGGCCGTCCACATCGGGGGTCTCGACGGCTACGGCGATCTCGTGGTCGAACTTCACTCCGGTGGACGAGATCAAGACGACGTGGTGGGCCTCACCGTCGACCCACGGGTACGGGACACGGAACGTCGCGCTCCCCAGCCGCCCGATCTCATTGTCAGGCGACACCGTGTACTGCCAATACGCATCGTCGATCAGTACCTGTGCGATGGTGACGGGATCCGGCCCACCGTTTCGAACCTTCAGCACGATCTCTTGCGGATCGCTGCGCAGCGTGACGCGCTCGAAGGTCAGCTCCTCGACCGGTGGGAAGTTCTCGCGGACGCTCTCCAACGGATCGATGCGCACGAATGCGAAGATGACGACGGCCAGCGCGATGATCGGCAGCAGACCAAGCGCAACGGTGCGCCCCCGCGGCGAGCTCGCTTGCTCCTGCTCCCGGACGCTCACGGCCGGCCCTCGACGACGTCGTAGAACCCCATCCAGCCGAGCTCGACGAACTCCGACTGGTGGGCGTGGAACATGTGCATGCCGGGTTCGTAGTCGCGGAAGTTGAACTCGAGGATCCCGCGCTGTGCCTGCGCCTGCATGATCATGTCCGTAAATACCGTTGGTTCAAGCGATGTTCCGGTGTCGTAGTAATTGAAGAAGTTCCCGTGCAGATGGAAGGAGTTCACGGGGTCGAACTCGGTGAGGTTGACGAGGTAGAGACGGACATCCTCGTCCGTACCTATGCGGATCGGTGCGCTCTGGTAAGCGAACGCGATCGAGTTGACGGCGTAGACCTCGTTCTCCGCGTCGAAATCTGTGTCGAATGCGTTCATCACCATGACCATCTCGCGGATGCCTGAGTCCTTCGCTCCTTGAAACGTCCTTCTCGTCGCGGCCTCGGACTGTTCGGTGTGCCGCGCGGGGTCCGGGTCGATGACGAACGCGCCGTACAGACCCTTATGGATGTGCCGCTTCAGGGGAACCGAGTGGCAGTGGTACAGGTGACAGCCGAACGGGAACGCGTCGAATTCGTAGACGGTCCGATCGCCGGGCTGGATGTCGCCGGCACCGATCCCGGGGACGCCGTCCATCCGGGCCGAGTGAAGGCCGTGAAAGTGGATCGTGTGCGGGTGTGCGCTTCCGTTGATGAATTCGATGCGAAGCCGGTCGCCCTCGGTTGCACGCAGCGACGGACCCGGCACCCGGCCGTTGTACGTCCATGCGGGAAAGAACAGTCCAGGAGCGATCTCGATCTCGCGGTCCTGGGCGACGACGGTGTACTCGCGCACCGTCTGTCCATTTCGCCCCCTCGAGACCTCGCCGAAGTCCCAGTCGTAGAGGATGTCGGACGGATCGAAGCCGTTGCGCTTGTGGTCGACGGTACCGACGGTCCCCATCGCTCCGTGCCCGGTGTGAGTGGCCTCGTTACCCGTGTTTTGCGCGTGCGAATGTGTCTGCGCGTTGACCATCCGGTGAAACAGGCCACCGGACAACGCCGTCGCTGCACCGACTCCGCCGGCGCGGCGGAGCAGGTCACGTCGCGAGATCTTCATGCCGCTCCTTCTCCCCGTGCCGTCGAGACCTGGACGGCCTCGGCGGCGTCCGATCCAACGACTACGACTTGACCCGTCGCGAGCTCGACTCGGATTCCGCCACGGAACGGGATCACCTCGGCCACTCGCACCGTTGCTCCGGGCAGAAGGCCGAGCCCGGCGAGATATCGCAGGAGCTCGGGATCACGGTCGCTCACTCGTCGAATCACGCAGCTTTGGCCCGGCTGCACGCGCGCCAGAGACGGGTAGACGTCCTCGTCGAGCTCCAGTCCGGCCGTTGGGATCGGGTGTCCGTGCGGATCTTCGGTCGGATAGCCGAGGAGCTCGTCCAGGCGAGACTCGAGATCCTCGGAGATGACGTGCTCGAGCGCGTCGGCCTCGGCGTGGACCTTGTCCCACGGCATCCCCACGACCTCAGCCAGGTACAGCTCGAGCAAGCGGTGGTGGCGGATCACCTCGACGGCTTCGCGGACGCCACGCCTGGTGAGTCGGACTCCGCGATACGGACGGTGAGAGACCAGACCGAGATCGTGCAAGCGACGGAGCATGCCCGACACAGAAGGAGCCTTCACGTCCAGGCGGTTGGCCAGCGCGGAGGTCGGCACGTCGCCCCGGCTCCCACCGAGCTGGTAGATCGCCTTTAGATAGTCCTGCGTAGCCGTGCTCTCGGCCATGATTAGCCGAGCCTAACTCATTCTTTAGGGTGTACGCACAGCACCCGCAACCTCTTCCTCGTTCATCAGTCCCTCGATGCCGGGCCGGCCGAGCAAGTAGTCGAGGACCTGCGTGCCGGACATGTTGTGCGCTTCACGCAGCCCTTGTGCGATGTGACGCAAGTACCCAGGACTGGGTTTGGTGTGCTCTTCCAAGATGTCGGTGATGGACACAACGAAGTGATCGTCGACCTCTCCTAGTCCGATGACGAGTGGATAGAACCCTTGTTTGAGGTCGTACACCGAGCCCGGGGACGGCTCCGGCAGAGTCACATCGCCCAGCGGCCGATGGTTCTCCTGCGCGACGATGTCCTCGAACTGCTCGTGCGTCACGAGGTACAGGCGACCCTTCGCCGTCTCGCCCCTCTTACTGGTGTCGAGAAAGGCAACACCGCAACCTGTCCAATTGAGGGACTCCTTTCCGAAGACGAGTGCGCCGAGGAGCTCCCACGGCCGGTCGGATATGGGATCCGAGGTATCCCGGCATCCCGGATAATCGCGCTTCGCACCGTCCGGACGGCCGCCGCGTATGTAGCAATCGAATCTCTTGCGGCTGAGGTTCGACCCGTAGGCCGCGTACCAAACCAACCGTTCAGGGGACGCCCCCGAACCCCCGGGCGTCATGAGTGGAGGATCGCGAGATAGTCGCCGTCGTTGACGATGTACTCCTTTCCTTCAACGCGCACCAGACCCCGCTCGCGTGCGGCCTCATACGACCCGGCTTGAACGAGATCGGCGAACGAAACCCGCTCGGCCCGGATGAAGCCCCGCTCGAGATCGGTGTGGATGGCGCCGGCGGCTTGCGGAGCCGTGGCTCCGCGCGGGATCTCCCACGCCCGCGCTTCCTCTTGGTTGCCGGTAAGGAACGTGATCAGTCCCATCGCTTCGTAGGCCACGCGGACGAAACGTTCGGCCGCGGGTTCGGTGATCTCGTACTCGCCCAGAAGCTCGCGGGACTCCTCGGCCGGAAGCTCCGTCGCTTCCGCTTCCACTGCACCGAGGAGAGCCACCGACGGTACAAACGTTCCCGGCTGATCGGGCAGCGCGTCGTCGGCGTTGATCACGTGTAGGGCCGGCTTCATCGTCAGCGGCGTCCACAAGCCGACGGCCTGCCGCTGCTCGTCCGTCCAATCCACCTCGGACAGCCAGTGGCCGTCGGAAAGCGCCGCCTCCGCCAGCTCCGCAACCTCGAGCTCGAGGGGAGAACCCGCCTTGGCCTGCTTGGTGGCGCGGTCCCGAACCTTCTCCACCGTTGACAAGTCGGCCACGGCCAGCTCAGCCCGGAACGACGAGAGGTCGCGTGCGATGTCGACGTCGTCTCCGAAAGCGCGAAGCACGATCGCGAGCGCGTCGGCGGTGCGTGCCGCGCCGAGCGAGTGCGGATCGAGGCCGGCGACGTCGACTACCTCGAGCTGCGCATAAGTCGTCTTCTTCGATCGGTAGATCTCGGCCAGCTTGTCCACGCGCGGGTCGGGAACCGACACGACGGCGACGGGAGCGTTCGAACCTCGCTGAGGGACGTGACCGGAAACGGCGGTGAACACCGTCGACTTTCCCGAACCCGCCAGTCCCACGAGGGCCACGTCGCGCATCCTGCGACTATACGGACGTGACCACCGCGAAAACGCGTCCGTACACGCCGATCGGCCTCGCTGCGATGTCCAGCGGGGTCTTCATCTGGGGCATCGGCGTCGTTGTGATCAAGCTCACGGAGTCGCCGTTCCTCATCGTCTCCTTCTATCGCCACGCTTTCTCGGTTCCGATCCTTCTCGTCGCCTGGATGTTCACGGCCAAACGGCGCTTGCCGTGGCGAGTGGCCGGCGTCGGCGGCGTCTTGTTCGCGATGCATCAAGTCGCACACTTCAGCTCCTTGCGGTACTCGACGGCCGCCGTCGTCACGATCCTCTTCTCGCTGCAGCCGATCCTCATTGGAGCGTTCAGCGGACGCGTCACCGGTGAGCGAACGACCGCCCGCTTCTACGCCTGGTCCGCCTTTGCGGTCGTCGGCTGCGCGATCCTAGTGCTCGCCTCGGCCGGGCAACCGGAGGCCACGCCGCTCGGCACCCTCCTCGCCTCGCTCAACCTCGTCGCGTGGTCCGCTTATTACCTGGCGACGAAGCGCGCGCGGGCCGAGGTCGCGACGATCTCGTGGCTACTGGTGATGACGACCGTGTCCGGCGTCATCATCGGCCTGCTCGCTCTGGTCGCTCGGCAACCCTTCTTCGCCGCCGACGCGAAGGAGTGGTGGCTGATGCTCGGTATCGCTCTCGGTCCGGGCACGCTCGGACACCTGCTCGTCACGTGGGCCCAGCCGCGCGTCCACGTCGCCGCATCCTCGAGCCTCAACCTCGGCGTTCCCATCGTTGCCTCGATCGGCGCGGCGATCTTCTTGAACGAGGCCTTTGGGCCGTTCCACGCAATCGGCGCGCTGGTCGCGCTCGGCGGAGCACTGGCGGCGATGCGCTGCCTGCCCCCGCCGGTGACCGAGGAGGTAGCCGAGCGCTTCGGCGAGGTAGCGACCTGAGCGCCGCGGCCGATGTAATGAGGTGAACATGGACCTGCTGGACACGTCGGGACCGGTCGACCACGAACAAGTCGTCTTCTGCCAGGACCGCTCCAGCGGCCTGCGCGCGATCATCGCGATCCACTCGACGCGACTGGGTCCGTCACTCGGCGGCACGCGCTTCTACCCCTATGCAACCGAGGCCGACGCGCTCGCGGACGTACTGCTGCTGGCCAGGGCCATGACCTACAAGTCCGCCGCGGCCGGCCTCGATCTCGGTGGCGGGAAGGCCGTGATCATCGGCGACCCCAAGAAGGACAAGACCGGGTCCCTCTTTCGCACTTATGCACGCTACGTCGACTCGCTGGGCGGCCGGTACATCACAACCGAGGACGTCGGCACCACCGTCGACGACATGAACGTGATCCACACAGTGACGAAGCACGTCACAGGCTTCGCGAGAGCCGACGGTGGATCCGGCGATCCATCGGAAGCGACGGGATGGGGAGCGTTCTCCGCGATCCGCGCCGTCGCGCGTCGCCTGTGGGGAAGCGATTTCCTAACCGGCCGGCACATCGCCATCCAAGGTGTGGGCAAGGTCGGTTCCCACCTCGCCGGACACTTAGCCGGCGCCGGCGCACGCCTCACGATCGCCGACGTGAGCCCGGAGGCCGCCGAGCGGATCCGGGATCGCCACGGCGCCTCGGTTGTCGCCCCCGACGCCATCCATAGGGTGGAAGCCGACATCTACTCGCCGTGCGCGCTCGGTGGAGCGTTGAGTCCCCAAACGATCCCCGAGATCGCCTCACCGGCCGTGGCCGGTTGCGCGAACAACCAGCTCGCCACGCCGGATTCGGCTCAGCTGATGGCGGACCGGTCGATCCTTTACGCGCCCGATTACATCGTCAACGCGGGGGGCGTGATCAACATCTCCTACGAGCAGGCCCCGGGGGGCTACGACCACGATCGCGCCTTCGCACATTGCGCGCGCATAGGCGAAACGCTCGAGCGCGTATTCGACGTCGCCTCCGAGCAGAACATCACGACGGCCGCGGCCGCCGACCACCTGGCCGAGTCGCGGCTGGACGCGCCGAGAGAGTAAGAAAGGCTCATGCCCAAGGAGGTTCGCGGTGTCGTCTCGCGCTCCAAAGCGGCACCGGTGACCGTCGAGACCATCGTGGTGCCCGAGCCCGGGCCGGACGAGGTCCGCGTTCGCGTCCAGGCCTGCGGCGTGTGCCATACCGACCTCCACTACCAACAGGGTGCGATCAACGACGACTTCCCGTTCCTGCTCGGACACGAAGCCGCCGGCATCATCGAGCGAGTCGGCGATGGCGTGACCAACGTTGCTGTCGGGGACTTCGTGATCGTCGCGTGGCGCGCACCGTGCGGAACATGCCGGTCGTGTGCGCGGGGCCGGCCTTGGTATTGCTTCGAGAGTCGTAATGCGACACAGCCCATGACCCTGTCCGACGGGACGAAGCTCAGCCCCGCACTGGGCATCGGCGCGTTCGCGGAGCTCACCCTCGTTGCGGCCGGACAGGCCGTGGCCGTCGATTCCCGAGCCAAGCCTGAGGTGGCAGGACTCATCGGGTGCGGCGTCATGGCCGGCTTGGGTGCGGCGATATACACCGGCGGGGTGAGCCGTGGCGACACGGTCGCCGTCTTCGGGTGCGGTGGAGTGGGCAACTCCGCGATCCTCGGCTCCCGTCTGGCCGGTGCGCGCAAGATCATCGCGGTGGACGTCGACGCGCGGAAGCTCGAGTTGGCCAAGGACTTCGGCGCCACCGACACCGTCGACGCGAGCACGCAAGACCCGGTCGAAGCCATCAAAGAGCTAACGGACGGCTTCGGCGTCGACGTCGCGATAGAGGCCGTCGGCCGTCCGGAGACCATGGTGCAGGCCTTCTATGCGCGCGACCTGGCCGGAACCCTCGTACAGGTCGGCGTCCCAGACCCGGCCATGCAGGTCGAGCTGCCGATGATCGATTTCTTCGGACGCGGCGGCGCGCTCAAGCCATCGTGGTACGGCGACTGCCTGCCGTCGCGCGATTTCCCGATGATCGTCGACCTGCACCTGCAGGGCCGGATCGATCTCAGCGGATTCGTGAGCGACACGATCTCTCTCGACGATGTCGAGGCTGCGTTCGCGAAGATGCAGCGCGGCGAGGTCCTGCGGTCGGTCGTCGTCCTCTAGGGCCTATACGCCGACGGGCGACTCGCCCGAGATGAGCTGCAGGGAGCGCTGCGCGAGCATCGGCACCACGGCGTCCAGCGCCGAGAACATCGAGTCGTCCGCCATGCCCTGCTTGAATCGGTAGTTCGACCCCTCCATGATGATCGCGATCTTCCAACCGGCGAATGCGCAGTAGAAGCGCAGATCCTCGATTGCGCGGCCCGTTCTTTCCGCATAGCGCTCCGCTAGTTCGGCCCTCGAGGGGTAGCCCTCTTCGGGGGACACCCCCGAACCACCGGGCTCGGCCCCCTGGTCGATAGGCGTGGCGGCCGCTTGGTTGGTCTCGGGCGAGAAGTACAGCATCCAGCCGAGGTCGACGAGCGGATCGCCGATCGTCGAGATCTCCCAATCGACCACGGCGACGATGCGGGGTGGCGCCTTGGGTGCGTACATGACGTTGTCGAGCTTGTAGTCACCGTGCGTGAGCGTCACGTCTCGTTGCTTCGGCGTGTTGGCTCGGAGCCAGGAGGCAACGTCGTCGATCTCCGGCATTTCCCTGTGCCGTACGCCGTCGTACAGCTGCTGCATCCTCATGAGGTTGCGCGTCAGGAACTCCTCGGGATTGCGCGCCATTGATTCGAGGCCGAGATTCCGCCAGTCCACGGCGTGGATGTCGGCAAGCTTGTCCGCCAGCTCCATACCGACGCCTCGACGGTGGGTGGGGGAGCCGAACGCGTCGGGCATCGGTCCCCGAATCACAACCCCGTCGACGTGCTCCATCAGATAGAAGGGGGCCCCGATGTAGCTATCGTCCCGGCACAGATCGACCGGCGGTGGGACAGGAACCGGCATGCCCGCGTCACTCAAGGCCTTCATCACGCCGAACTCCCGGTGCATCTCGTGGGTTCCGGCCTGGATCTGGCCCCGAGGCGGCCGTCGCAAGACCCACTGCTCGCCGCCACGACGGACGAGGAAGTTGAGGTTCGAGTGGCCTTCACCGAGACGCTCGACCTCGAGCTCAGCGCCGGATGGACCGAAACGTTCGCTCAAGAACCGGCTCAACCCCTCGGACGAGACGAGGTGCTCGAGATCTTCGCCCACTCTTTCTCCCTCCCTTGCGTTAACGTCCAACTTGAGGCCGGCCGCCGAGTAATCTCCCTGGTCAGCGCCCATTCTCACGCTCAGGTTGGCCCCGGAAGTTTAGCCGAAGGTTGAGCGTTTACCAACGTTCACATGCGCACTAGCAGCATCGTTGACTCTCCGGTAGGGTCTGAAACAATTCCCGAGTCCCCAACGCCGGGACGTAATCCAGAGCCAACCTCAGGCTCTTCGGGCAGGCGAAATCAAGGAGATCGAGCTGATGCTGCACGACGACGTTCGGGCCTACGTGATCGTAGGTGTACTGGCCGTCGCAACCGTGCTGACGGGATGGCCGAAGGCCGAAGGTGCCGACAAGCCCAACGCAACGGTCGCGGAAGCGGAGAATGCCAAGACACCCAAGAAGACGAAACGCAAGGCAATACCCACCCCGCGGGTCCTCCTCTGGCCGGGGAGCATGTTCTCGGGACGGCCGGTCAAAGACGCCAGGGGGATCGTGGTTCATCCGATCCGGGCCGCCGCTTTCAAGCCGCAGGAGATCCCGCCCCCTCCGGAGGACAAGTCCAACCGGGCGAAGATCAGGAAAGTGCTCGATGTCGCCAAAGAGCAACTCGGCGACCCGTACAGATACGGAGCTGCAGGGCCGGACAACTTCGACTGCTCCGGCTTCACCCAGTACGTGTGGGGAAAGGTCGGTATCGGCCTGCCCCACAGCTCGCGCGGCCAGTACGCGTCGCGGCCGAGGGTGCCGCTCGACAAGCTCAAGCCCGGTGACCTCATCTATTCCCCTGGTCACATCGGCATGTACTGGGGCGACGGGAAGATGATCCACTCCCCCCAGAGCGGGGGCCATGTGGAGATCGTCCCCGTGCACAGCAACGCGGTCGGCGGGGCCCGGGTCCTCGAACGCGAGCCGGCGCGCTAACCGCCGGGTCGTGCGACGGCGGCCCGAGATGGCCTAGCTTCTAGGCCATGAAGCGGGTCGCCCCCTTGGTCGCGGTCGTGACGTTCGTCGCGATCGTCGCCGTGCCGGCGTCCGCGCTGGTGGATGCGGACGACACGATCATCATCAAGGGACACGGAGCCGCTCACGGCTTCGGCCTGGCGATGGACGGGGTCGAAGGTCAGGCCCGGGCGGGCTGGGATCACGATCGGATCTTGTCCCTCTTCTACGCGGACACCCAGACGTCGCAGGAGTCCGGGACGATCCGGGTCGGGTTGACCTCGGGCGGAGGACAACACCTCGACTTCCCGTCGGGAGGCGAGGTGTCCGACCGGCCGTTCGGCTCCGGCGCTGGGGAAGGGTTCCCGCTGCGCATGAACCCTGGGGGCAGCATCGAGGTTGGCGAAAGCGCGGGTGGATTGACGCTGCGAACCAACGGCGCACAGACGCCACCACAAGCTGCGGGAGCCGAGGCCCAGACACACAACTCCTCGATCAAGCAAGCCGAGGAACCATCGCTCGATCTGGAACCTCTCCTGCCCCCGACGCCGGCGCCTACGGATCCCAAGAGTCCGAACGCGACGCCCAAGCCGCAGCCGGCGTCGCCGCAGGTGAGCTCGTTCTGGGTACGGGGAGCAGGCGACCCCGCCCTCGTCCGGCTCGCCGCCACGGGCCGGCGTTACCGCGGGGTCATGGAGGTACGCCGTATCGGACCGGCGTCCACCCGTGCCGTGAATCACGTCGACCTCGAGACCTACGTCGCCGGGATCGCCGAGGAAAAGGGGCAGGGCTGGCCGATCGAAGGGCTCAAGACACTCGCGGTCGCGGCCCGAACCCTGGGCGCGGCAACGATGACGTGGTACGGCAAGCACCAAGCCGACGGCTACGACATCTGTCCGTCGGCGAACTGCCAGGTCTACCTCGGCTACGACGGTGAGGAACCCGCGCTCCGGCGCGCCGTGGCCGAAACTGCCGGGCAGATCCGGACGTACGACGGGCGTCCGATCATGGCTATGTACCACGGCAACGGCGGAGGCCAGACTGAGACCTACAACCGTGTCGCTGACGGAGGAGGCACCCCTCATCCGTATCTGAGGTCGGTCCGCTATCCCCACGCAGACCCGAGCACGTGGGAACGCACCACGACGCGGCGCGAGATCGCGAGCGCACTCCGCGCCCAAGGCGTGAAGGTCCCCAACCCGCTCCAGCTCGTCGAAGTGGCCGAGCGCGGAGACTCGCCTCGCGTCTTGCGCCTCCGGCTGGCCGGAGGCCGCGACGAGGAAACTATCGTGCGCGGAACGACGTTCAAGACCGCTCTCGGACTTCGTTCGACGTGGTTCGACCTCGAGGCTCCCGCTCCCGGTGAGCCGGCGACGCCGAGCAGCTTCGCGGATGTCTCGGCGCCGGCAACCTTGCCGCCGCGTCACGGCGCGGCGGCAACTGTTCCCGGCTTCCCGTGGAAGTCGGCCGGAGCGGCGTCGGCCGCGACGCTCCTCATCGCGGCCGGCGCCCTGATGATCGCTCAGGCCCAACAGGTCAAGGTGATCCCGGGCCCGGTGCGCGCTCTCTATCGCCGAGCCCAGCGGCGATTCGTCGGCCCAGGGCCGTAGCGCCGAAGAACCTCATCACGCGCGGCGAGATGTCGGGGAACATCTGTGTTGCAACCAACACGCCACGCATGGGCGTTGGGTTGACTATGAGCTCAGATGCGTTGCGCTTGATGGCCTTGATAACAGCCTGTGCCACCTTCTCAGGCTTGGATACACCGAGGATCCGCGACGCGGCAACACCAGTATCGCGTTGCATGTCCGCATACATTCCTTCATCGGCGACGAACCCCGGACACACGGCCGAGACTCCGACGTTGGTCTCCGCCAGCTCGGCGCGCAGCACGTGCGTGAGCATGATCAGGGCCGACTTCGTCGCCGCGTACGGCGCTTCAAAGGGGAAGCCGCCTTTCCCCGCCAGCGACGCGAGCTGAACGATGTGCCCACGGTTGCGTTCGATCATCGCTGGCAGCACCAGCCTGGTCAGCAGCATCGGCGCGGTCAGGTTCACCTGGATCAGCTGCTCTATGTCGTCCAGGGGATACGACTCGTAGGGATGCGCGTCCAGAATGCCGGCGTTGTTGATCAGGATGTCGATCGGACCGAGCTCGGCGGAGCTACGGACCACCAGCGTCTCCAGCTGCTGCCGGTCGGTGACGTCGGTCGGCACGCTGACGACCTTCACGCCTTTCGCCGCGATGTCGCCACGCGCCTTCTCCAGGCCCTCGGCCGAGCGCGCGGCGATCACGAGGTTGACGCCTTCGTCGGCCAACGCGTCGGCGATCAGAACGCCGAGCCCGCGCGAGGCGCCGGTGACGATCGCATTCGCTCCCTTTAGATCCTTCATGCTCCTCTCCTTCCTCGCTTCGGCCTAAAGCGCCTCGGCGATGGCTTCGCTTCGGCCTAAAGCGCCTCGGCGATGGCTTCTGCTAATCCGCGATGCTCGTTCAGGAAATCGACGAGGGCGGTGTGGAACTCCGGGTTGTTGACCACGTTGAGGTGCGTGCCCCCTACGGTTACCGACTTGGCCCCCGGAATCTTGTCGGCCAGTGCCTGCGGGTCGCCGGCCAGCGGGTCGTTGGATGCACCGAGAACGAGGACGGGGATGTCGAGCGACTCCAAGCCCGCCATCGGGGGACGCGCCTGATCCTGGATGGCGGCCAGCGCTTTCTTGTCCGCCCGTGTCAGGTCCGCGAAATCCCGGAACGACTTCGCGATCGGGTTCGTGATGGTCGATTTGTCTTCGGCGAGCATCGCGTCGGCCAGGAAGTTGCCGCCCTCGGCGCGAGCCAACAGCGTGTGCGATCCGACGCCGCCGAGGACGGCGGCTTTGATGCGGTCGTCGAGCTTGATCAAGCCGACCGTGTTCATCGCACCCATCGAAAAGCCGACGCACAAGCAACGACTCATCTCTAGATGATCGAGAAGGCCTCGGGCGTCGCGAACCATGGCAGCATCCGCATAGGCCGCTTTCTCGTGCGGCTTGTCGGAAAGACCGTGTCCGCGTTGATCGAGGGCGAAGGCTCGAAACCCCGCGCGCGCGACAGCATCGATCACGCCGGGCCGGACCCAGTTGATGAACGAGTCCGACGCGAAACCGTGAAGAAAGAGCACGGGCACGCCGTCGCCGTCTATCTCGTAGGAGAGCTGAGTCCCGTCGAACGACTCGAACCTCGGCATGGGGGTTAGCATCGTCCCCAATGACCTCGCTCGTCTACCGGTCGCGCCCCGAGCTGCGGCACCCGTTCCTCATCGCGGGGTTCGAGGGCTGGAGCGATGCCGGTGACGCCGCGACGTCGGCCGTTGGCTACCTGCGTGGACGATGGGACGCGCAGCTCTTCGCCTCTATCGATCCCGAGGAATTCTTCGATTTCCAGGCCCACCGGCCCCTGGTCCGCGTAAACGAGGAAGGTGGCCGAGAGATCACCTGGCCCGCAACGGAGTTCGCCCACGCGAAGGTGCCCGGTGCCGAACGTGATGCCGTGCTCCTGCAGGGCATCGAGCCGTCCATGCGATGGCCGACCTTCACCAAGCACGTGATCGACGTCGCGCGCTCTTCGGGGGCCGAGCTCGTGGTCGGGCTCGGGGCGCTCCTGGCAGGACGCCCGCACACGCGGCCCATCCGCGTCACGGGTACGGCATCGACGCCCGAGCTGTCGGCACGTTTCGGCCTGGCCACACCGCGCTACGAGGGCCCGACGGGGATCCTCGGCGTGCTCATGGACGCGTGCCGGCGCGAAGCCATCCCGGCCGTGACGCTTTGGGGTTGGGTACCGCACTATCTCCAGGGCAGCCCGTCGCCCCCCGCGGCGCTGGCCGTGCTCCAGCGGTTGTCCGCGCTTCTCGAGGTCCCCATAGACCTCACCGATCTCGAGGAGCGTTCGCGATCTCACGAAGCGCGGGTCAGTGAGGCCGTGCGGTCGGATCCCGACGTCACGGCTACCGTCGAGGAGCTCGAGCGTCAGGCCGACGCCGAGGACATGAACGACATCCCGTCCGGCGAGGAGCTCGCAGCCGAGGTCGAGCGCTATCTGAGGAACCAGCGCGGCGAGCGGTGACTCTCGTCGATGTCGGGATCGTCGCAGTACTCGGACTGGCGGCGGCGCACGGAGTCACTCAAGGCGCGGCCCTCCAGGTGCTGTCCTTCGGCGGCTTCTGGATCGGCTTGCTGCTCGGCGCCTGGCTCGCGCCGGTTCTGTCGGGCATCGCCGACTCCGACTTCGCGAATGTCTTCATCTCGCTCGTCACCTTCCTCGGACTTGCCCTCTGCGGTGGAGCCGTCGGCCGCTACGTTGGGACGCACGCGTGGGGAGCGCTGCGGCGACGGAAGCTCGGCGCTCCGGACGCAGCTCTAGGTGCATTCGTCGCAGTGATCGCGGCGCTGGCCGCGGTGTGGCTGCTGGCGATCCTGCTCACGGCCGGGCCGACCCGCAACGTCGCCAGAGCCGTAAACAACTCCGTGATCATTCGCACGCTCGTCGACAACCTGCCGCCGGCGCCGAGCGTGTTCTCGCGGCTTCAAACCTTCATCGCGCAGACACCGTTCCCGCGCGTGTTCGAAGGGGTCGAGCCCATCCCGGCCGGACCGATCGATGTCCCGGACAACGCGATAGTTCAGGCCGCTGTGAACAACGCGCAACGGTCGACGGTGCGAATCTCCGGACTGGGGTGCGGCGGGATCCAGACCGGTTCGGGCTTCACCGTCGGCGACGGTCTGGTCGTGACCAACGCGCACGTCGTCGCCGGCATCGCATCGCCCGAGGTGGCCGACGCCAACGGCCGCCATCGCGCGACGCCCGTCCTGTTCGACCCCGCCCTCGACGTGGCCATCCTGCGAACGACGGGCCTGGCCGGTCCGTCCCTTCCGATCCTCAACTCCGAGGTGCCGCGAGGAACCGGCGGAGCCGTGCTCGGGTACCCGGGCGGAGGAAACTTCGACGCGGAAGCCGGTGCGGTCCTCCGGAAGTTCATCGCGACCGGGCGCGACATCTACGGCCGCAACCTGACGCGCCGCAACGTCTACCAGTTGCAGGCGAACATCCGGCAGGGGAACTCGGGCGGGCCCTTCGTCCGTCAGGACGGGACGGTGCTGGGTGTGGTGTTCGCGGCGTCGACGTCGGAGCCCAACGTCGGCTACGCGCTCACGTCCCAGGAGATCGCGCCCCGCGTGCAACAGGCTCGAGCGTCCGGTCAAGTCGACACCGGGCCCTGCGCCGCATAATTGAGACCTACATCTCGCGCTCGACGTCCCGTTCGATGTCTTGAAGGCTCCTGACGCGTTCGTCGTCGGCACCAACGAGTTCGATGAGCGTGGCGCGAACATAAGGGCGATCGAATGATGTCGGCTGGGCCAAGAGCTGCATGGCGGCGCGGCAGGCCGCCTCGACGGCGAGCGCCCGCTCGCCAACCGTTCTCTCAGCCCAAGACCGGCTCGGAAGTCTCGGCCACCCGGGCATCTTGGCTCGGCTGTTCGGTTCGGCGCTCACTCCAACATCGTAGGCTTCAAGGCCGACGCCAGGACGAAGGCGCGTGGGGCCTCCCAACCTTCATTTGTTCTTTCCAGTCCCGCCGTGAGCATCATGCATGGCGATGGAAGTCATCCTCGTTCCCACCACACACTGGGACCGCGAGTGGTATCGCACGTTCCAGGCCTTTAGAGCGCGCCTGGTCGACACCGTCGACTTCGTTCTCGATCTCCTCGATGGGGACGAGGCCTACGCCTTCCTGCTCGACGGCCAAACGATCGTGTGCGAGGACTACGCGGAGATCCGGCCCGAGCGGCGCGCTGCCCTCGAGCGCTACATCACCGAAGGTCGGGTCGAGATCGGGCCCTGGTACGTCCAGCCCGACTCGCTGATCCCCGGTGGAGAAGCGCACGTTCGCAACCTCATCGAGGGACGGCGCGCCGGCGAAGCCTTCGGACCGGTGTCGCGCGTCGCCTACACACCGGATTCCTTCGGTCACCCCGCGCAGTTCCCGCAGATCTTCGCCGGCTTCGGTATGGGGCACTTCGTCTACTGGCGCGGAAACTCCGACGAGATCGCGGAGCTTCCGGCCGAGTACTCGTGGGTTGCGCCGGACGGCACGGCTATCTGCGCGTGTCACCTGTGGCGAGGTTACGGTGCCGCGGCGGGACTGCCGCACGACATCGGTCATGCCGTAAAGCGTCTTCGCACTGCGGTCGAAGATCTCGCGGCGCGCACGAACACCGATCGAGCTCTGCTGCTCGCGGGAACCGATCACCAGCCGCCCGACCCACACACGTCCGATGTGTGCGAAGCGCTGTCGGCGGCCACGGGATGGAAAGTGCGACGCGGGTTGCTCGCCGATTTCGTCGACGGCCTAACGGCCGACGGGCGTCCGGAGTTCCGGGGCGAGCTCCTCGGCGGGCGCATCGCGAACCTGCTGCCATCGGTATGGTCCACACGCACGTATCTAAAAATCCACAACCGCGCGTGCGAGACGGCCCTGGACGGGTGGGCCGAGCCGTGGGCTGCGCTCGGTCGGGGGATCGGTTGCTCGGACGAACGACCTGCGCTCCGGCTGGCCTGGCGTCAGCTGCTGGCCAACCAGGCGCACGACTCGATCTGTGGTTGCTCGCAGGACGCGGTCCACGAGCAGATGCTCGGGCGCTACGACGCAGCCTTCGAGCTCGCGCGCGAGACGACGGCACGCATATGCGAACGCATCGCCGGTCTCGGCCCCCAACGCCGCGTCGCATGGACGACGGACATCGACATCGCGGTCTTCAACCCGTCGCCACACACGCGCACCGACGTCGTTCGCTTTCCGCTGCAGGGCTTCCCGCCCTTCGACCAGGCCGAGCGCCACGCGATCCACCCGCTCAACTGGTCGAACATGCGGCCGGGCCGATTCGAGGTCGCTCAGGATGCGCCGTCAGGCGCCCCTTCTGAATGGCACGCAGTGCGCTTGGTTCCGGTCCAGTCGCACGACCGCGTCCGCATCATCAACGAGCAACACGACTGGGACGTCGAGTTCGTGGCCGCCGACGTGCCGGCTTTCGGCTACCGCAGGTTCACCTTGCGCCGCGTGCCGGACCATGACGATCCACTCGTCGACGACGAGGGACGTTCGGTAGGCGCGAACGGATTTTCGGTCGCGGCGGCCGATGACGGAACGCTTACGGCGAACATCGGCGGCAAGGTCTATCCCGGACTGTTCGCGCTCGAGAACACCGGAGATCGCGGTGACACCTACGACTACGACCCGGTGGATGGCCCGGTCACGCAAACGGGCGTCGAGTTCTCGCGTGAGATGCACTCCAGCGGGATCCAGCACCTACGGGTGACACGAACGTTCTCTGTTCCATCCCTGGACGATTCGCGCACCGAGCGCACGGGTCCACCGGGCGAGCTGACCGTCACGTATGAAGCACGCGTTGCACCCGGAGTCGACCGGGTCGACCTGCACATCACCGTCGACAACACTGCTAAGGATCAGCGCGTGCGCATGCTCTTCCCCACCGGAGCTCCAGTGGACACCTTCCACGCCTCGACGACGTTCGACGTAGCCGAGCGCTCTACCGCCGCGCGAGACGGATCGCAGTGGCTGCACCCGGCCCCCAGCACCTTCCCTCACCAGGGATGGGTATCGGCCAACGGGCTCACCGTCGTGGCCCCCGGGCTCGGCGAAGGCGAAGTCACAGCGGACGGCGTCATCGCGATAACCCTCCTGAGATCGGTCGGGTGGCTGTCGCGTATGGACCTGAAGACACGGCCCAGTCACGCCGGACCGGCTCTGCCGACACCCGCTGCGCAGTGCCTGAGAACGTTCGAGGCATGCGTTTCTCTGCTCCCCGGCGTGGATCCGAGCGCCGCGCGCGATGCGGAGCTCGGTCTGCTGGCCACAGCCGCCGGCGACGCACCCTTGCTCCAAGAGGAAATCTCCCTCGTTTCGATCGAACCCCGGCAACTTCTGCTAACGACGTTGAAGCCGGCCGATCACGAAGACGGCTTCGTGCTTCGTATGCTCAACCCGACCGACGATTCCCACGAGGCCGTCGTCACCTTCGGCTTCGACTTAACCAGCGCAAGGTTCGTCCGGTTGGACGAAACGCCCCTGGACGCTACCAACCTCAGTCGCGACGGTCGATCGGTGCGATTCGTCGTGCCGCCGCGAGCGCTGCGCTCGGTCTTAACGGCCTAGACGGCGCGGCGCCTGCTGAGCCAGCTTCCGACGGCTACCCCGCCGCCGAACAACGCCGCGGCTGCGAACGCCGATGGTATCCCGAACAGCAGCAGCGGACGACGCGTGCGCAGCTCGTATACGGGCCAGCCCAGAGCGCGAGCGGCCCGCTTCAGCTCCGCGTCGGGGTTGACCGCGATCGGATGTCCGACGAGCTCGAGCAGAGGCAGGTCGTTGATCGAGTCCGAATAGGCGTAGGACTCGCCGAGGTCTAAGTCCATGCGCTCAGCCAGCTCGACCACAGCCGCCGCCTTGTTCTCGCCATGCAGAACACCCTCGGGCGACAAGCGTCCGGTGTAGCGGCCGTTCTCCACCTCGGCCCTCGTTCCGAGCGCGCCGGTCATCTCGAGACTCTCGGCCAGCAGGTCGGCAAGCTCGATCGGAGACGCCGTGCACAAGAAGGTGAGGTCGCCGACTCGCCGATGATGCTCGATCACTTTCGTGATGCCTTCGTAGACCCGGGGAAGGATCCGCTCCTCGGCGATCTCCCGTCCCATCTCCTGAAGTTCGCTTACCGGCCGGCCCGCCACGAACTCCAGCGTCGACTCTCTGGAGGACTCAACGCCCTTTTCCGATTCGCCGGATGTACGAAACATCATCTGGCGCCAACCGAAACGCAGGAGGTCTCGAACCCTGTAGTAATCGCGGGCATACATGCCGCGCGCGAGCAAGAAGAGCGACGAGCCCGGTATGAGGGTCTTGTCCAGGTCGAAGAATGCTGCGCGTTGTCCCATAGCCTTATGGTACGGCGCATCCGGCGAGCGGAAGGCAGGGCACATGGACCTCGACAAAGCACGCGCATTCGTGAAGGAGCACCCCAAAGCAGTCCTCGTCACCCAAAGGCGTGACGGGCGACCTCAGACATCGCCGATCCTCGCGGCCGTCGATGACGAGGGACGACTGACGGTCTCGAGCCGCGAACCGGCGTACAAGGTGCGCAATCTGCGGCGCGATCCACGTGCTTCGCTCTGCTTCCTGAGCGATGGATTCTTCGGCGATTGGATCCAGGTCGACGGAACGGCCGAGCTGATCTCATTGCCCGATGCCATGGATCTGCTGATCGAGTACTACCGGCTTCTATCGGGCACCCACGAGGACTGGGACGACTACCGGGCGGCGATGGAGCGCGAGAAGCGCCTGATCATCCGGATCACGATCGAGCGCGCCGGGCCGGACCATCAGGCCTGATCATGCGTTCCTCACGATCCCGATCAGCACGAGCAGGACGATCGCACCGACCGTCGCGCTCACCACCTGGGCAACCTCGTGCATCCCGAGCGTCCGCAAGAGGTAGCCGCCGATAAGCGCTCCCACGGTACCGATCACCAGATAGGACAGGCAGCCGCGCAGCCTGGTTCGGCCGCGAACGACGATGCTCGCGATCCAGCCCGAGACGAAGCCTACGAGCAGGAAGCGGATCAACTCGCGCATAGTCAGTCAGCATGCCCGAACCTGGACTTCTGATAGCCAAAGGCCGCGCCGCCGACGTATATGCCTACGGCGACGGGCTAGTGCTTCGCCGGTACCGCACCGACCACGATTGCCTCTACGAAGCGGCCGTCATGCAGCACATTCACGCGCACGGATATCCCGTGCCCGAGGTGATGGAGGTCTCGGGTCGGGACATCGTCATGGAACGCATCGACGGATCCACCATGCTCGCCGACTTCACGAAGCACCCCTGGCTGCTCGGACGCCATGCGCGCACTCTTGCCGATCTGATCAAGCGGCTCCACGCCATCGATCCACCGCCCTGGCTAAGGCAGAAGCTCGGAGGCGGCGACGCGATCGTGCACCTGGACATTCACCCGGACAACGTCATGCTGTCGTCGCACGGACCGGTCGTTATCGACTGGTCTAACGCGGGCCGGGGCGTCCCCGAAGCCGAGGTGGCGGACCTCTGGTTGATCATGGCCAACGCGACGCCGCCCGTCGGGCGGCTGGATCGGATCCTGCTTCAGGTTGGACGGCGCTTGTTCCTTCGCGCGTTCCTCAAGCACTTCGATCGCGACGCGATCCGTCGCCACCTCGAGGTCGCTGCGGAGCACCGACTGCGCGATCGCAACTTGCTTGACCAGGAAAGGGAACGGACCAGACGGTTCGTTGCGAGGTGGAAGTTGTAACCAGCCGCGCTACTTCAGCTCGATCTCCATGCCCTCGTGAGCGAGCTCGGGCGCATCGTTGGCCGACCCCCAGAGCTCTTTGGCCCGTTCGAGATGGATCTCGAGCTCTTCGTCGGTGTGTGCAGGATCGTGATGAAAGAGCACGAGGTTGCGAACCTTTGTCATCAGTCCGAACGACACAGTGTCCGCGATGCTCGAATGACCCCAAGCCCGGTGATTCGGATATTCGTCCTCTGTGTATTGAGAGTCGTGGAACAACATATCGGCGCCGTGAGCGATCGAGAACCCGGACACCCATTCGGGCTCAACCTTCTCGAGGTCCCGTCCAAGACCCGGCTCGTGATCGGGGATGTAGGCGAACGAGCGGCCGTTCTCTTCGATGCGGTAAGCCACGGTCGATCCACGATGCGTAACCGGTTGCACGAGCACACGCGCGCTGCCTATGACCAGCTCCTCCTCCGGAACGTCGTGATAGATCGGCCGGCATGGAACATCGGCCAGGTGCACGGGGAACAGCGGCGGCGACATTAGGGTGGCGATCCGGTCCTGCAGGGAGCGCAACGGCGACGGTGGCCCCCAGACGTGCAGCTCGACGTCGGGATCCCAGAGCGCGGAGAAGAAACCGATCCCCTCGACGTGGTCGAGGTGGAGGTGGCTCAAGAACAGGTTGATCTTCTTGACCGGGCCCCCAGCGGCGATGTGATTGCCGAGCTCCCGGATGCCGGTGCCGGCGTCGAGGATTATCAGCTCACCGTTATCGAGGCGTACCTCCACGCTCGAAGTGTTGCCGCCGTAACGAACCGTGCTCGGACCGGGTGAAGCGAGAGATCCCCGGCAACCCCAGATCCTGATCCGCACGCTAGGTCTGCTCCCCCAGTTGCCAGAACACCGATACGGCCCCACAGAACTCGCCGCTTCGGCCGAACAAGGGGTATGCGGTGACGGCGAGCGTGCGTCTAACGCCGTCCAGCCCGGTGATACGGATCTCGCGGTGCGCCGGGAGGTGCTCCTTCACGGCGATCGCCGATGGCAACTCGGTAAGGGGCAAAGGATTGCCGTCGAGGTCTTCGGGCTCGAACTGCGGCAGTTCCTCGAGCCGGCCGATGCCGATCTCGTGGTGCGGAGCCCCCAGAATCTCTTGAACGTGTTCGTTGTAATAGACGAGGTCCCCCCGCTCGTCCCAAATCCACATCGGCGTCGCGACGTTAACCGCGAGTTCCCTAGCGAGGATCAGCGCGACGTTTCGCTGTCGCACCGCACTCATAACGGCTGAGCCTACTCCGCTATCGCGGGAGAATGGAGCGGACGGTGTGTGAAGTAGGTCACAGGCTCGGGGACCGGGGTGTCCCCGGAATGGAGGCGTCGACCATTCGGCGGATGCTCGCAGCTTCAAGCGGCGTTGGATCAGGCTCGGGGGCCAGTCTCACAGCCGCGCCGGGCCCAATCTCGATCCCAAAGAGATCGCCGGCCGGGCGCTCCAGCGAGCGCAAAAGTATGGCGCGAAGGGGTTCGAGATGGGAGACGCCGACGGCGAGTGAGTCGGGATGGTCTCGCTCCACATCTTTCATCCACGCCTCGACCCGGTCGGCCAGCTGCGCGAGTGACTCGCCCGAAGTCACCGACCCCGGGTCCGATATGTACATCTCCCACGCGTCGCGACCTTTGGTTCGCAGCTCTTCCCAGGTCATCCCCGCCCATTGGTGCCAGTGACCCCACTCCTCGAGCCTGGAGTCCGGGATCACCTCGACGCCGATCGCCTCGGAGATGATGCGTGCCGTCTCGATTCCCCGATCGAGCGGAGAGGCGTACAGAGCGATAACGTTGGCCCCGCGCAGAGCGTCGGCGACTTCGGCGGCCTGGCGTCTACCGTCGCCCGACAGACCGAATCCGGATAGACCGGCGTAGATCACACCGTCTGGATTGTGCACCTCGCCGTGGCGCACACCGAGGATCGTCGTCGTCACGCGGGCATCCTATAGGCCGCTATCTGATACACACTTCTCCAGTCATGTCGACCGGCCGATCGCAGAAAAGGCAGAGGAAGAAGGAGCGACGCCACGCTCGTCGCGAAGAGATCACTCGTTACGTGCGCCGCCGCCGGCGTCAGCGGCTTTTGATCCTTCTCGGCTCCTTTGGTGCGTTGGCGGCCATCGCGCTCGCCGTGCTCTACGTCGTTCGGTCACCTTCTGAACCGGCGGCGACTCCGGCCGCCAGCGCCGAGGCCGGGACGGTGAAGGTGCCGACGCAAGAACCGGTGGCGTGCGATGCCGAACTTCCCAGGGCGGCGGGGTCCACCAAGCAGCAATATCCCGAGCCGGAGGACCAGAAGCTCGATCCGGACTCGACCTACAAGCTGATACTCAATACGTCGTGCGGCGACGTCGAGATCACCCTCGACGTGCAGCGGGCCCCGAAGACGTCCAACTCGATCGTTTTCCTGGCTCGCAAGGGTTTCTTCGATGGAACCTTCTTCCATCGCATCGCACCGCAGTTCGTCATCCAGGGCGGGGACCCGACGGGATCCGGAAGTGGTGGATCCGGTTACAAGGTGACCGAGGCGCCACCTGACGACCTCACATACCAAGAGGGTGTGGTGGCCATGGCCAAGGCGGGAGCGGAGGCGGCCGGCACATCCGGATCGCAGTTCTTCATCGTCTCCGGGTCGGGCGGCGAGAGCCTGACGCCCGACTACGCGCTCCTCGGCGAGGTGACCGAAGGCATGGACGTCGTCGAGGAGATCATGCGGACCGGCACCGCGGACGGAACGCCGCCCCGTGCCTACACCTACATCGAGCGCGCGCTCATCGTCGAGGAGTAGGTCGTGCCGACCGCTCTGGCTCCCGACGGTATTCGCATCCAGATCCACCACCTCGGGGGCACCGGGTCCCCGCTGTTGTGCGTTCACGCCACCGGTTTCCACGGACGCGTGTGGGAGCCCTTCGCTCCGCGCCTCCGTGAGTTCTTCTCGGTCGTCTCCCTCGACCAGCGGGGTCACGGAGATTCGGACAAGCCCGCCGACGGATACGAATGGCCCAAGTTCGGCGACGACGTGCTGGCCGTGATCGACGAGCTCGCGCTCGAGCGACCGGCCGGCATCGGACACTCGGCCGGCGCCGCCGCGCTCGTCTTCGCCGAGACCAATCGCCCGGGCACCTTCTCGCGGCTGGTCTTGATGGATCCCGTCACCCCTCGGCCCGACATCGGGGAGTTCATGGCCTCGAACGAGAATCCGATGTCGGATCAGGCTCGCCGCCGTCGCGCGATCTGGGATTCGACCGACGAGATGGTCAACCGTCTGCGCAACGGATCGCCGCTGGCCACATGGGACGAGAGCTTCCTTCGGGCCTACGTCACGTACGGGACCAGGCCGCGTGAAGACGGGAAAGTCGAGCTCAAGTGTCCGCCCGACGTCGAAGCGCAGATCTACCAGATGGGAGGACGACACGACGGCTGGGACCGGATGGCGGATCTGACTCTCCCAACGCTGCTCTTGACCGGCGACGATTCCCCGATGTGGTTCGCCGAACGCACCGACGAGGCCGCCGCTCGCCTTCAGCAGGGCCGGAGCGAACGCGTGCGGGGCGGTCACTTCTTCCCCATGGAGAACCCAGACGAGACGTTGGACCGAGTCCTAGGCTTCCTGACTGCCGAAACGTAATAGCGCCTCTCCCGGCCTAACTTCGGCGACTTCCGGTCCTTGGCCCTTGGACTGGCCAAGGCAATAAAAGGTTCAGCATCCCTCCTTATCTAGCGCGCCCACTAGATAGGGAAGCCTCTTCCTCATGAGCGCGTAAATAAGGAACAGGCGCTATCCTTATATAGTGCTGGAGGGAACCCAAGGATAGCCATGGCCACCACTAGGGCCGGTCGCTATGAACGCCAAAGCGGTGGCTACACCGCCTTCATTCCTGCTGGCCTTCCACCGGATCTGAGGCTGACGCCTGATCTTCTCGCGCTCGCCTCAAAAGCCGACCTGGCTTTGGGTCGCTTGGACGGAGCAATTGCCGTCCTGCCGGACCCTGATCTTTTTGTACTTCAGTACGTCCGTCGGGAGGCCGTCCTGTCCTCCCAGATCGAGGGCACCCATGCCTCCCTAATGGATGTGCTCGAGTTCGAGGCGCAACAAGAAGAAGCTACCGAACGGTCGGTCGAGGTCGCCGAGATCATCAATTACATACTTGCGATGGATCTCGGGCTAACCCGGCTAGGAGAGCTGCCCATTTCGCGAAGGCTGCTCTGCGAGGTGCATGCGCGCTTGATGAAAGACGTGCGTGGAGGAGAACCACACAAGACTCCCGGAGAGTTTCGCCGCGACCAGAACTGGATTGGTGGCAGTTCGCCGGCAACAGCTCGCTTCGTCCCACCGCCTCCCGAATTGGTTGGTGAGAGGTTTGCCGACCTCGAGAACTTCCTTCACAGTCCTGAACCAATGCCCGCACTAATGAAGGCGGGCATCGCGCACGCCCAGTTCGAGACGATTCACCCGTTCTTGGATGGAAACGGAAGAACGGGACGTCTGCTCATCACCTTCTGGCTCGTTGAACGGGCAATCCTCACAAAGCCCCTGCTGTACATGTCTCTCCATTTCAAAGAGCACAAAGACGAATACATCAACCGATTGCAAGCCATACGTGATGAGGGCGATTGGGAATCCTGGTTGGCCTTCTTCCTTGATGGCGTTGCGATGGTTGCAGCCGAAGCGACAAACACCGCATTGGCAATCCTGGAGTTGCGCGAGCGCGACCGAGCGTCCATGGGAAGCACGTTGGGAAGGCGCTCTGGCAACGCACTAACATTGCTCGATCATCTCTTTAGCCATCCAGTGGTTACCGTCAAGACTGTTCAGAATCGCCTCGGCGTTTCCCAGCCAACCGCGTCGGCCCTGGTCGATGACCTCGTCGATCTCAAGATCCTTCGCGAGATGACCGGCAAACGACGCAATCGCCGTTTCGTTTACGGCGATTATCTTGGGCTCTTCCACGGTGCAGATAGCCGCGAATAGAATCACGCCGCCCGTTACGAGGAGGGGTCGCCATGGCCAAGGTGGTTTGCGTGCTCTACGACGATCCGGTCGACGGTTACCCGCCCGAGTACGCGCGGGACGACGTTCCCAAGATCGAGAGGTATCACGACGGTCAGACGACGCCGAGCCCTCAGGCCGTCGACTTCGCTCCGGGCGACCTGCTCGGGTGCGTGTCCGGCGAGCTAGGGCTGCGGAAGTTCCTCGAGGACCGGGGACACACGCTGGTCGTGACATCGGACAAGGACGGCGACGACTCCGAGCTGGACCGCAACCTCCCCGACGCCGACGTCGTCATCTCCCAGCCCTTCTGGCCGGCCTACATGACGGCGGAGCGATTCGCGAAGGCTCCGAACCTCAAGCTTGTGATCACAGCGGGGATCGGATCGGACCACACCGACCTCCAAGCGGCCATCGAAGGCGGCGTCACCGTAGCCGAGGTGACGTACTCGAACTCGATCAGCGTGTCCGAGCACGTCGTGATGATGATCCTCGCGCTCGTGCGCAACTACATCCCCTCGTACAAGATCGTGGTCGACGGGGGCTGGAACATCGCCGACGCCGTTTCGCGCTCCTACGACTTGGAAGGGATGCAGGTCGGAACCGTCGCCGCGGGACGCATCGGTTCTGCCGTCCTTAGGCGCCTGAAGCCGTTCGAGGTCGGACTGCACTACACCGACCGTCACCGTCTCCCGAAAGACATCGAGGACGAGCTCGGCGTCACCTTCCACGACAATGTGGAGTCACTGGTCAGCGTGTGCGACGTGATAACCATCAACGCCCCGCTGCATCCCGAGACCGAGCACATGTTCAACGACGATCTGATCGCCAAGATGAAGCGCGGGGCCTACTTGGTGAACACAGCACGCGGCAAGATCTGCGACCGCGACGCGATAGCCCGCGCTCTGTCCAGCGGACAGCTGGCCGGCTACGCGGGCGACGTCTGGTTCCCGCAGCCTGCGCCGCAAGATCACCCTTGGCGGACGATGCCCCACCACGGGATGACGCCGCACGTCTCGGGCACGAGCCTGTCGGCGCAGACGCGTTACGCGGCCGGCACCCGCGAGATCCTCGAGTGCTTCTTCGAAGGCAGGCCGATCCGAGAGGAGTACTTGATCGTCGAGGGTGGCCACCTAGCCGGGGCCGGCGCGCACTCCTATAGCGAAGGGGACGCGACAGGTGGATCTGAGGAAGCGGCGAAGTTCAAGCGTTAGTTACAGCGTCGACTCCGGCTTATACATCCCCCACTCTTCGCGCAGCACGCCGCACACCTCGCCGAGCGTAGCCATGCGACGGAACGCCTCCTTCATGACGGGCAGGAGGTTGTCCGTACCCTTGGCCGCGGCGCGCACGTCCTCGAGTGCCTCCTTGACCGCAGCAGTATCGCGATCGGCTTTGATGCGCTCGAGCTTTGCCACTTGGCGCTCGCCGATCGTCGGGTCGAGCTTCAGGACGGGCGTCGGTTCGTCCTCCGTGACGACGAACTGGTTGACGCCCACGACGACCTGCTCGTCGGCCTCGATCCTCTTCACCTCGCGGTAGGCGGCCTCCTCTATCTCGCGCTTCATCCACGTGATGGATTCGACCGCTCCGCCGCGCTCCAGGACCTTGTTAAGAAGCGCTTCAGCACTCTCCTCCACATCGGCGGTCAGCTTCTCGACGAAGTACGAGCCCGCCAAAGGATCGGCGGTGTCCACAACGCCGGTCTCGTAAGCAAGAACCTGTTGGGTGCGCAGGGCCAGACGCGCGGACTTGTCGGTGGGAAGGCCGAGCGCCTCGTCCATCGAGTTCGTGTGGAGCGATTGCGTCCCACCGAGCACCGCCGCCATCGCCTGGTATGCGACGCGCACGACGTTGTTCTCGGGTTGCTGGGCGGTGAGGGTGGCGCCGTCCGTCTGTGTGTGGAAACGGAGCTTGAGGGAGTTCGGGTCTTTTGCGCCGAAGCGCTCCGCCATGAGCCTCGCCCACAGCCTCCGTGCGGCCCGGAACTTCGCAACCTCTTCGAAGAAGGAGTTGTGGCAACCCCAGAAGAACGAGAGCCGGGGCGCGAACTTGTCTACGTCCAGGCCGGCAGCCAGGGCCGCTTCGACGTAAGCGATCCCGTCGGCGAAGGTGAAGGCGATCTCCTGCACGGCCGTGCTTCCCGCCTCGCGCATGTGGTAGCCCGAGATCGAGATCGTGTTCCAGCGCGGAAGGTTGTGCGCGCAGTAAGCGAACGTGTCGGTGATCAGGCGCAGCGCGGGCTTCGGCGGATAGATGAAGGTTCCGCGCGCGATGTACTCCTTAAGGACGTCGTTTTGGATGGTTCCACCGAGCTTGGACCTGTCGGCTCCCCGCTCTTCGGCCGCAAGCTCATAGAGAAGAAGCAGCATCGCGGCCGGCGCGTTGATGGTCATCGATGTCGTGACCTGATCCATTGGGATCTCGGCGAAAAGCGTCTTCATGTCCTCGACGGTGTCGATGGCCACACCGACCTTTCCAACCTCGTTCGCGGCCATGATGTCGTCGGAGTCGTAGCCCATCTGTGTCGGCAGATCGAAGGCGACGGACAGTCCCGTCTGGCCGTGATCGAGCAGGTAACGGAAGCGAAGGTTCGTCTCTTCCGCCGTGCCGAAACCGGCGTACTGGCGCATCGTCCAAGGACGGCCCCGGTACATGGTCGGATAGACGCCACGCGTGAAGGGGAACTCCCCGGGGGAACCGAGACGGGCCGGGAGGTCGAGATCGACGACATCGGCCTCGGTATAGACGGGTTGGATCTCGATGTCCGAGGAGGTCAGGCGTGGCTTGTCGTCCGCTGCCATGATTCGATGGTAGCCATCGCTGAGGTGCTGTGTACCGAAGCGAGGGCCATCGCTGAGGTGCGGTGTGCCGAAGCGAGGGCCATCGCTGAGGTGCGGTGTGCCGAAGCGAGGATGGGCACGGGGAGGACTTATGGCCAAGCGAGTGCGGCCCGCTGATCGCCGGCAACAGCAGGGCAATCATCCTGGGATGTCGAGAGAGATCGCGATCAGCGGCTCAACAGTCGGGAGCGCTGGGATCTACTCGTCGGTCGTCGTTACGCCACCGGGCGGATCAACACGCGTGCACCATCACGGCGAGTGCGAAACTTCCGTCTACGTCGTTTCGGGACGAGCCCGCTTCACGTGGGGACCGACGGGCCTCGAGCACGACCTGATCGCCGATCCCGGCGACTTCGTGTACATCCCGGCCGGAGAGGTGCACGTCGAAGCCAACGTTTCCCTCACCGAGCCGCTCGAGGTGGTCGTAACGCGCGACTGCCCGGAGCCGGTCACCATCGTCGTCGACTGATCCTTTTGGGATCGGCCCTATGTGGGTAGCTTTCGGGCGTGCCCTACGAGCGCGGGCTGACGCGGATCGGTGACCGGACCTATGCCTTCTTACAGCCCGATGGCGGTTGGGGTTGGTCGAACGCCGGACTCGTGGTCGGCGACAACGAAGCCGTCCTCATCGACACGTTCATGGACCTCCCGAAGACGCAGGAGCTTCTGGACGCGATCCGCCAGGTAACCGACAGACCGATCCGAACGGTCGTGAACACCCATCACAACGGTGATCACACCTGGGGCAACCAACTCGTCGAGGGCGCAAAGTTCGTCGGGCATCATCGGTGCCGGACGGAGCTCATAACCGGAACGCAGCCGTCGATGCTCGCCGGCCTTCGCGACGCGCCCGATTCTGCCAACGGCGCGGTCGGCTACATGAAGCGCGCCTTCGAGCCTTTCGACTTCAGCGGCATCCATGCCGTCCCGCCGACCGTAACCTTCGAGGACCGGTTATGGCTTCACCCGGGCGGGGTCGGCGTCCGGCTCGAGTATTTCGGTCCGTGTCACACGCTCGGTGACATCGTCGCCTTCGTTCCCGACGAGAAGGTGCTCTTCGCCGGGGATCTCGCGTTCATCGGCTCCACGCCGCTTGTTTGGGAAGGCTCTTTGCTGAACTGGATCGACACCGTTGAACGGCTCGTCTCCCTCAGACCGAACGTGATCGTGCCCGGCCACGGTCCGGTCACCGACGTCGAAGGACTTCGAGCGATGCAGGCGTATCTCAGCCATCTCGTCTCCCAGGGCGCTCTGATGAAAGAGCGCGGGTTGTCCCCCATCGAGGCCGCTCACGAGATCGACATCGGCTCGTACGCGGAATGGAAGGATCCCGAGCGCGTCGTGCTCAACCTCATGCGTTTGTGGCTCGAGCTCGACGGCAAGCGCGCCACCGAACGCATCAACGGGATGGACGCGTTCACCGCGATGGCCGACTTCGCTGGGGAACGCGGCGCCTAACCGCCGTTCGCGGACGGGTCGCGGAGCGGCCGTCCGAGCAGAGCCGCGAGCGTGCGGTCCTCGCCCCGCCAGTGCTCGCGCAGGACCGGTTCCGGAACCCGCCTGAGCAACGTCCGTACGCCCACGGTAAGGACGACGACGTCGTCGACCTGTCCCGCGATAGGAACCCAGTCCGGGATGATGTCGAAGGGAAGGGCCAGATACGCAGCGATGCCGACCAGGCCGCCACGTATCAGCTTCGGCACGCGAGCATCGCGGACGACGTGCCAGAGCAGGCGAAGGATGTCGGGTATCGCGAAGACGAGCTCGCGCGTCGATGCTTCTCGTTGCGGCACGACGGGATAGTACCCGTTCAGACGGGCGACCAAGTCTCGAGGGCGTCGCGCACGCGGGCGATCCACCAATCGAGGTCGGCGCGTTCTTGTGCGCGGATCGCCGGGTCGGGGTTTTCGAGTATGTCGATCGCCTTATTCCAACCGAGCCACATGACGGCGCCGATGCACGCCAGGTCCCACGCGACGGGATCGAATCTCTCGCCGGCGATCTCGCGGTAGTCGTCGATGACCTGCTCCCGCGACGCGTCGATGCGCGTGGCCGAGATGATCAGGTACCAAGCAAACTCGACGGCCGGGGGCGCTGTGCCCACCACTTCCCAGTCGATGACAACGACGTTCTCGTCATTGAGGCCAAGATTGTGCAGGCGGTAGTCACCGTGGATCAGCGTGGTCGGGTGTTTCTCCATCTGACGAACGAGCGGAGCCGGCTCGTCGATCAGGTGGCGCATAACAGCTGTGACGTCGTTCGGGGCTACGTCACCAAAGAGCTCCCATCCGCGCCGGATCAAGCCGGGGATCGGAGTGTCGAGGTGCTCGGCCAAGGCTGAACGCTTCGGCGTCATCGCCGCATAGTGCTCGTAGAGCGAGAACCCGGGGACCTCCTCCTCTCCCCAAAACTCCGCGTGAAGCGCGTCGGCCGCTGCAATCAACCGCCGGCTTTGGGCCCTCGTGAGCACGCAGCCCTCGGCCAGCATCGAGTCCGAGGCGTCGCGCATCACGCAGATCCACCCGTCCCCGTATTCCTCCATCGCCACCATCGTGTGGTCGATCTGCTCGGGAACACGGCCGATCAGCCCTTGCTGCCACACCTCATAGAGCCCGGAACGTCCCCCACCGACCGCGATCAGCCAGTCCTGTTGCGTGATGTGCTTGATGATGATGGGGGTACCGTCGGACAGTCTGGCGCGCTCGAACTTCGCACCCGTCCGCCCCCATTCCCCTGCGAACGGCTCCCGGTGGCCGATGCTGTCCAGGATCGACACGCAGGAGCTTATCAACCGCTTTTCGTCACGGTGCGGGCTCACTGAGCTCGAACGTGTTTCCCTCACTGTCCTTGAACCAAGCTGCCTTTCCTTGGCCGGGAACGGTCATGAGTCCATTCTCGGTCTTGACCTCGCCGAAGTCGTACTCCTCGAACTGAACCCCGCGGGCACGCAGTCCTTCCATGACCGCTTCGATGTCCTTGACCGTCCAACCCGCCTGAGTGTTCTGCGCAGTACCGGCGGTGCCGGTCGGATACACCAACAACCACGTGCCGGGCGCGAACTCGTACCAGAGGCTGCCCATGTGCTCTTTCTTCGGTGTCAGGCCCAGCTTGTCTCGGTACCACGTCTTGGCTCGTTCGATGTCTGACGCAGCTACCGTGGCGTGGATCGGAAACTCTTCGAGCATCGTTTCCCTCCCTCCGTGTGCGTTCTCACGATCATGTGATGGTCCACTCAGTGATCTTTCCGTCGCGCCACCCCTCCCTCTTCAGTCTGAAGTTACTTGTGCAGGCGGTAGAACCTGAGCATCGGGTGCTCGATCTGCTCCAGCACTTCGACTCGCGAGAAGCCGGCCTCCTTCGCGTACATCTCCACGGTCTGCGGGCGTATGACGGTCCCTGTCGCAGCTGAGGGTTGTTCGGACATCCCCGCGGGAAGGCACATGAGGAGGCTGGCGCCGTACATGAACGCTTCGACGGGGTCGCCGGGGGCGGTGAACGTCTCACCGACCTTCTCGTCGGCCACGATCAGCGTGCCGTCCGGGCTCAGACTCGACCTGATGCTGGAAAGGATCTCGACCGGACGAGAGACGTCGTGCAGTGCCTCGATCATGATCGCTATGTCGAACGGTCCACCGGGCAAAGGCTTCGCACAATCGTGCACCTCGAAGGTCGTACTTCCAGAAACGTCGTTCTCGGACGCGAATCTGCGGGCCAGCGCGATCGAGGAGTCATCAGGGTCGAGCCCGACGACCGTCGAGTTCGGGTACTCCTTGGCTAGAGAGATCCCCGCCCAGCCCACACCGCATGCGACATCGACGACGCGTGCGCCGGCGGTCAAACGCTCGTGCACGTCGGCGACGGCCGGCAGGTATTCCTGCGCGAGCGATCCGCGCAGCCACGGACGGTTGAAATCCCCCTGCGATTCGATCCCGTCCTGTCCGAAAGCCGACCAGGGCACCCCGCCGCCCGTGCGGTATGCCTCGAGCAGCTGCGGGAGCATCAAAGCAGCCGATACTACCGCTCGCGCCAACGGCGCGATGCTGAACGGGCTGTCCGGATCCACCAGGGCCTCCGCGTGCTCGGCGGGAAGCGTGAAACGGCGGGCGTCCGGCTCGGCCGCTACGTCGTCCACCTCGAGGATCCCGCTGACCGCCTGTTGCTCGCACCACTCGCGCGCGTACCGAGGGTGGATACCGGCCGCATCGGCCAGGCCGGGGGCCGTCAGCGACCCACGCTCGTGCAGCGAACGATAGAGACCCAAACGGTCGCCCAGATACACCGAGGCCACATCGACGGCTCCGAGGGCCGAGCCGAACAAGCGCTCGACGAACGCCTCGGCCTTGGTCGTGTCGATTTCAATGGTCGCCATCGAGACCTCCCATCCATGGGCCCGTCGGGCCCCTCACCTGACAAGCGTGAGGTTCCGCGTCACAACGTGAGGCCTAGAGCGTCCAATCGGGAGGCTGCTCAGGGTCGTAGACACAAAAGGTCCCCGTCCGAACCGAGTGGCGGAAATGGGCGCCGAGAGCCGGATGGATGCCGGAGATCCTCGTGATGGCCTCGCGGATCCGCCGCGTCACGGTGGTTCGGGCCCGCTCGGCGGGATCTCCGGCACGGCGCGCGCGTCCCCCGAGGCCCAACGCCGACGAAAGCTCGTGGGCGAGGACATCGCGTTCGGCTCTCGCTTTGGTAGCACGACCGGCGTCGCCGAGGCTGTCCGCCTCCTCTATCTCCTCCTCGAGTTCGACGAGCCTCGCTCTGTACTGCGCTCGCGCCTGCTCGTCCAGGATCTCGCCGGCATCCCCAGGCGACCCGAGGTCGGCGCTCGCCGCGCGCGCTTCACGGGCGCCTCGCTCCGTCGCTAGATCGAGGGCAGCGACCTCTCGCCCGGGACGTTGAAGCAACGAAGCCAGGTCGTGCAGACCTTTCGCGTCCTTCATGCGGACGATGCTTCCTTCGTAGCCGAGCGACCAGAAATCGCCCTCGCGCCGGAACAAAGCCCGCACAACGGGCACCGCCGCACCTTCCTGATCGTCGAGTCCAACAGCACGGTAAATCGCGGCCGCCTCGGCCCCGAGCTCGGTCGATCGCGCGACGTCGCCGGGTCCTTGTCTCTGCAACATCAGCGCGGCGAGCTCGCGACGAGTTCGCGCTTCGAGCAGCGGAGCACCCATGCGGTGATTGGCCTCCACGGCCACCGCAAGGTGCTCTTCGGCGGCGTCGAGCCGGCCGAGCGTCCGCGCGAGCAGACCGAGATGGAACTCCATCGAACCGTGCATGCCTGCGCCGATGCCTTCGACGCCGAATCGTGAGCGATACGGGAGTATCTGGTCGTACGCCGTCGCGGCCAGCGCGCGATCGCCCAAACTTGCGATCGCCTCCGACAACTGGCACATCGATGGGAGCCATTCTGAATCGACCTCGAACCGGATCCGGGCGACGCGACGCACGGCCGCATGGGCTCGGTCGATGTCTCCGGCTTGCCCAAAGAGCCAAGCGTCGCTGAGATCGAAGTAAGGCCGAGCCTCCTCGGGCATGAGCTCGAACAGGATTTCGGACGCCGCGCGCGCTTCAAGAGGACGACCCGATTGCGTGAGCGCCATGAACCGGAGAACCGCTGCGAGCATCGGGGCATTCGTGGAATGCGCGCGAGCACCAACGGACTCGGCTTCGTCGGCAAAGATCATTGCGTCCTCGAAGCGGCCCTCGAGCAGAGCCCTCATCCCCCGCCACAAGCTGACGTACCACGCGTACAGCGGCTGCTTGATGATCTCGGCCAGCCGATCGAAGGCTTCGATATCGGCGTTCGCCGCATCGACATTGCCCATCTCTAGATGCGCAACGATGCGTATCCGGCGACCGAGCAGCTCCAGCGGCCGATCGGCAACCTCGCGAGCGATGCGAACGACCTCCGACGATTCCTCGAGCCGGCGCTCGGAATGGTCGGGACCGGCGATCGCGTCGCAATGCGCGGCAAGGGCGTAGGCGAGCGCGCGCCGCTCGCCGACGCGACGTGCCATCGCAACCGCATCTTCGGCAACGGAGCGACGACGCTCGACCGATTCCTGCATAGCGAGGGCGACGCTCAGCCGCGCGAGCAGCCAGGCCCGCATCGGGGAATCCACTGGCTCGAGAGCATCGAGAGCCTCCTCTAGAAGTCCGACCTGTCGCTGGTCGAACAACTGGATCTCGAAGCCTGCGAGTCCAGCCCCGAACCCGAGCGCTGCACGAGCCAGCTCCTCGGGATGGTTCCTCTTCCGAGCCAGAGCCGCCGCTTCCAGGAACGCTGCCCGGGCCGACGGCATGTCGCCAGAGCGCAGCTGGGC
The DNA here is from genome assembly GCA_040905525.1 of Actinomycetota bacterium. GTDB lineage: Bacteria > Actinomycetota > JAICYB01 > JAICYB01 > JAICYB01 > JBBDRJ01. The sequence goes on along the minus strand of JBBDRJ010000012.1, from coordinate 103,477 downwards.
ATCGCCGAGATCGAGCAAGAGCTCGCCGCGACGACCGCCGGTCGGGTCCAGCTCGAGTGCCCCCAGTGTGCGCTGGAAATGCGAAACAGCATCTTCGTAAGCGAGCTGCTCGAGCGCGCGTCGCCCGGCCCGGACCGAGTAGTCGATCGCTTTGGCGGGATCACCAGTCACCGACGCCTGCAGGAAGTGATGCGCGAGCTCAGCTAAAGAATCCTCGACCCGGCCCGAGAGTTCGATCGCGCCGGCTGCGCGCGCGTGCATGGCCGTCCTTCGGGACAACGGGATCGCATCGTACACAGCATCGCGTATCAGGGCATGCGAGAACACGAAGCTGTCGACCGCCGGTTCGGCGATCGCAACCAAGCGCGAGGCGATGCCCTCCTCGACGAGTTCCAGGACTTGTTCCCTCGCATGCTCTGTGGCTCGTGCGAGCAGTTCGAGCCGGAACTCCTGTCCGAACACTGCCGCCATCTCCAGCAGCTCACTGCACCGTTGTGAAAGACGAGCGAGCCTTCGCTGGATGACGACGTTCACTCCTTCTGGGACGGGCAGCGACGCGAGCGAGTCGAACCCCGGCCCCTGTGCGGACAGCAAGCGAGCAAGCTCGCGGACAAACAACGGATTGCCGCCGGTCTTGGTGTGCACAGCTCGAGCGAAATCCGTTCCGGCGAGGGCACCGCCCGAAGCAAGCAGCTCGGCAACCTCAGTGTCCCGCAAGCCATGTAGCCGGATCGCCTCGCCAATGCCAAGCAGCCGCTGAAGGGACCGACCTTGCTCCGACGCTTGGTCGATCTCGACGTCCCGATACGTGCCCACGAGCGCGATGGGCGCGGTTCGGAGCTCATGGGCGAAGAATTCCAGCAAGCGAAGGGACGGTACGTCCGCCCAATGAAGATCGTCCATAACGAGGAGAAGGGGTCGCGAAGAGGCCTCGCTGCGGAAGTAGGTCGCGACGGCGTCGAAGAGCGCGAAGCGAACAGATTCGGCGTCTCCTTCGAAGATGGTCTTGTCGACCGGACCCCGACCGGCCAGGCGAAGAACAACGTCAGGAACATCGATGGCGTCTCCGGAGCCTATTTGCGAACGAAGGAGTTGGGTCCAGGGCCAGAACGGCGCGGACGGTCCCTCCCAACAGCTCGACCAGCGAACGCCGAAGCCACTGCTGGTGGCGAAAGCAGCCGCCGCTTCGGCGAGGTGGGTCTTGCCGATCCCGGGCTCACCGCTGAGGAGAACGATTCCGCCACGCCCGGCCGAGGCGGCGTCGACGGTCGCGTGAAGCTGCCCGAGTTCCCTGCGTCGCCCGACGAGCGTTTCCGTAACCACGTCTGAATTATCGACCCTCAGATGTGCGTCGGTATGCTTCGATCGTGCTGACCGAATCGGACCGAAACCGCATCCAAACCAGGGCCCGCGCGGCCATCGACCAGGCAACGCTGCGCAAGGATCCCTGGTGGGGCTACCCCATGGCGATCCTCGGATTCCTCGGCGTAACGCTCCTGTATTCGACGTGGGCCGGCCTCCAGACAGACGGCTACTTCGCGGAGCCATACGTCTCGCCGATCTTCTCTCCGTGTCTGGCCGTCAACTGCGAGCACGCCACGTTCCGTCTCATAGGCGAGTGGTGGTTCGTATCCCCGGCGCTGATCGTCATGTGGCTGCCGATAATGTTTCGGCTGACGTGCTACTACTACCGGAAGGCCTATTACCGTGCGGCCTTCTGGTCGCCGCCCGCGTGTGCCGTGGCCGAGCCTTGGCCGCGCTACAACGGAGAGACCAAGATCTTCCTCTTCCAGAACCTGCACCGCTACTTCTTCTATCTGATGATCGGGAACATGGTGTTCCTGACCTGGGACACGGTGAAGGCCTTCATGTTCCCTGACGGCTTCGGCATCGGCGTCGGCAGCCTCGTCTTCGTCGTGATGCTCGCGACGATGGCGCTGTACATGCTGTCCTGTCACTCGTGCCGGCACGCCGTCGGCGGACAAACCGACCTCTTCTCCCGCTCGCCGATGCGGTATCGCTTCTGGAAGCTCGTCACGCGCCTGAACAAGAACCATGGTCTGTTCGCTCTGGCCAGCCTTCTTTGGATCCCCATCACCGATCTCTACGTTCGTTTGGTCGCCTGGGGGACCATCACCGACCTCAGGATCTTCTGATGGCTTACGAGACACACGACTACGACGTGGTCGTGATCGGAGCAGGCGGCGCCGGACTACGCGCGGCGATCGAAGCTTCATCCGCCGGCGTCAAGACCGCGCTGGTTTGCAAGTCCCTTCTGGGCAAAGCCCACACGGTGATGGCCGAGGGTGGCGTGGCCGCCGCGCTCGGCAACATCTACCCCGAGGACAACTGGAAGGTGCACTTCCGCGACACGATGCGCGGCGGCAAGTTCCTCAGCAACTGGCGGATGGCCCAGATACACGCGCAGGAAGCGCCGGAGCGAGTGTGGGAGCTCGAAGAGTGGGGTGCGCTGTTCGATCGCACACCCGACGGACGCATCCTCCAGCGCGACTTCGGCGGACATCGATACGCGCGACTCGCTCACGTTGGTGACCGCACCGGCCTCGAGATGATCAGGACGCTTCAGCAGAACGCCGTTGGACGCGGTCAGATCGACGTCTTCATGGAATGCACGATCACACGTCTGCTCACCGACTCCGGGGGCCGCGTTAGCGGTGCATTCGGGTACTGGCGGACGACGGGAGAGTTCCTCGCATTCCGAGCGAAGGCAGTCGTGCTGGCCACCGGAGGCATAGGCAAAGCATGGAAGATCACGTCGAACTCCTGGGAGTACACCGGTGATGGCCAAGCGATGGCCTTGTGGGCCGGCGCCGACCTCATCGACATGGAGTTCGTGCAGTTCCACCCGACGGGCATGGTCTGGCCCCCGTCCGTGCGCGGGATCCTCGTAACCGAGGGCGTGCGCGGAGACGGAGGCGTCCTTCGCAACTCGATCGGCGAGCGCTTCATGTTCAACTACATCCCCGACCTCTTCCGGAAAGAGACAGCGGAAACCGAGGAAGAGGCCGACCGCTGGTACACGGACAAGAAGACCGCGCGACGCACGCCCGACCTTCTGCCGCGGGATGAGGTTGCACGGGCCATCAACTCCGAGGTCCACGCCGGGCGCGGGAGCCCGCACGGCGGAGTGTTCCTCGACATCGCCACGCGGCTCGACGCGGCAACGATCCAGCGACGCCTTCCGTCCATGTACCACCAGTTCAAGGAGCTCGCCGACGTAGACATCACCAAGGAGCCGATGGAAGTCGGACCCACATGTCACTACGTGATGGGCGGCATCCGCGTGGACGCCGACACTACCGTCGCGACGATCCCCGGGTTGTTCGCGTCGGGCGAGTCCGCCGCCGGTCTTCACGGGGCCAACCGGCTCGGTGGCAACTCGCTGTCCGACCTCCTGGTCTTCGGCAAACGGTCCGGCGAGTATGCAGCGCAATACGCGCAAGGACGCGAAGGCGAGCCACAGATCGACAACTCCGAGCTCGTCGCGCTCGAGCGAGAAGCGCTTGCTCCTTTCTCTCGCGTCGATGGCGAAAACCCCTTCGAGATCCACCACGATCTTCAAGACACGATGCAGATGCTGGTCGGCATCATTCGGACCGAGAGCGACCTTGCGAAAGCCATCGACGAGCTGTCAACGCTTCGCGATCGTGCGTCCAAGGCCCGGATCACCGGATCGCGGATCTACAACCCGGGCTGGCACATGGCGATCGACCTCCAGGCGATGATCACGGTGGCCGAGTGCTGCGCGCGTGCCGCACTGGAGCGCAAGGAGAGCCGCGGCGGCCACACTCGCGACGACTACCCGGGCCCGGAACCCGCCTTTGCCAAGGTGAACATCGCGTGCCGGTCCGCGGCCGACGGGATCACCGTCACGCAGGAGCCGCTTCCGCAGATCATCGATGAGTTGCAGAAGATCCTCGACGAGGAGCCGACCTAATGTCGATGACACGCCGGCGTGGACTCGAGCAATGGACGGCGGAGCACGACGCCGCCGGCGCACGCATCGCCAAGATGCGCGTGTGGCGAGGCGACGAGCGCGGCGGGGAGATCAAGGAATTCTTGGTTCCCTTCGAGGAAGGCGAGGTCGTCCTCGACATCCTTCACCGCATCCAAGCGACCGAGGCGCCGGATCTGGCCGTCCGCTGGAACTGCAAGGCGGGCAAGTGCGGTTCCTGCTCGGCCGAAGTGAACGGCCGCCCGCGCCTCACGTGCATGACGCGCATGAACATCTTCGAGGACGGGGAGCCGATCACCGTCACACCGATGCGCACGTTCCCCGTGATCAAGGACCTAGTCACCGATGTCTCGTTCAACTACGACGTGGCCAAGCAGATCCCCCCTTTGAAGCCCAAGGCGCCGGAGGGCTCCGACGGCCATCACCGGATGTTCCAGCAGGACATCGATCGCGGGCAGGAGTTCCGCAAGTGCATCGAGTGCTTCCTCTGCCAGAACGTCTGCCACGTGATCCGCGACCACGAGGAGAACAAGCCGCATTTCGCGGGACCGCGATTCTTCATCCGCTTAGCCGAGCTGGAGATGCACCCTCTCGACACGGCCGATCGGCGCGACATCTCACAGGATCAGTTCGGGCTCGGCTACTGCAACATCACGAAGTGCTGCACCGAGGTTTGTCCGGAGCACATCAAGATCACGGACAACGGGATCATCCCGTTGAAGGAACGTGTGGTCGACGCGAAGTACGACCCGGTGGCCTTCATCATCCGCAAGATCCGCCGGCGCTAACCCGGATAGCCGCTGTCGCGGACGATCCTTTCCGCGTCGACGACGGCCAGATCGACGGTCGAAATCCCTGGATGGCCATTCACGTACTTCTGCACGATCCGGAAGCCGATCGTGTACCCCGTCCAGTTGGGCAGGTCGTCCGTGCCGAAGAACCACCGGGCGTGGTCGTCACGTCCGTATCGGCCGTCGAGGTCAGCGGCTGCGATACTCCACGCGTTCATTTCCTGTTCCGCGGTTATCGCATGCGTCCACACCGCATCCGCTTCGGGATACGCCTCTTTCGCGAACGAGTCGGCGAGTCCTTCGCTCACCAACGATTCTCTGAGCGTAGATCCGTAGCCCGGCCCCTGGAGGATTCGCTTCGTGTGGTGAAGCTCGTGGGCAAGGGACGGCCCTACCCATTCGCTGAGCGTGTCTCGCAAGCCTATGCGGCTGTCCGGATCGACCGTCACGAACACGTCGCCGCTACGGGGGTCGGTGAACCCAACCAATCCGATCTGCGGGATGACCTGCTTCCCGATCTGGAACCTGATCGTCGGGCGGCCGGGTTGAAGACGCGGCTGGATCCGTTCGATGGCCGCGCGCACGACACCGCCCAGATCGACACCGGCGGCGGCGGCGGCGCTTTTCAGATCGCCCGGCACCTCGACCTCGATGTCGTGGACGTTCAGGACGAGCTCGGCTTCATCGGCACGGCAAGCAAACGACGAGACAAGCGCTGTGCAGACGACGAGGCAACGGATAAACATGCTCATCGTTGGCCTCCCGTCGGTCCATCACCGTCCGGCGAAAAGATCTCCTCGATCGGCTGCTCGAAGAGCTGCGCGATCTTGAATGCCAAAGGTAGGGACGGGTCGTACTTCCCCTTCTCGATTGACACGACCGTCTGACGGGACACGTCGAGCTCCTTGGCGAGGTCGGCCTGCGTCCAACCTCGCTCGGCCCTCAGAACGGTTAGTCGGTTACGCACGCCGGCCTCGGGTCACGACACCCTCCGCTTCAGAGCGATGCTCAGGAGGCCCCACGAGAACATCCCGACGCTCCATGTGGCCCAAGCCGTAAGTCGCGGCAGCTCGACCCAAGATTCGAGGAGCCCGTAGGTCACGGCGAAGATCATCGTCACGAAAAACGCGAGCGACGTCGACTCCGTGAACAGAAAGCGCTCGAGCTCCTTTTCCTTGCGCCCCCGCGTGATGATCAGAGCCATCAAACCGAGCGCCGCGGCGATCGTTCCGCCGGCGATGGCCCACATCTCCGGGCTCGGTCCGGAACCGATCGACTTGCGGATGAGACTGCCGGCCGTGACCAGAACCGCGTAGCAGGCCGTCGCGCCCCAGAACCACGCGAGGAATCGCTTCTTCGACATCATCTCCACACCCCCTGTAAAGGACATAGGACAAACTGTAAAGGAGACTTGTCCTGATGTCAAGGGTGCTTTACCTGGGCTCCGGCCGGTAAGCTTTGGCCGTGGCGGACAAAGAGCCTGTGGCCCGGGTCCTGGTGATCGAGGACGAACCCGAGATCGCTCAGATACTCAAGACGGCCCTGCGCCGTGAGGGATTCGAGGTTCGCCACGGCGAGACCGCCGCCCGGGCCAACGACCTCATCCGGTCCTGGCACCCGGAGCTGATCCTGCTCGACCTCAACCTGCCGGACGCCGACGGGCGAGACCTCGCGCGACAGATCCGCGCCTCGTCCGACGTTCCACTGGTGATCGTAAGTGCTCGTTCGGACGAGATCGACCGGATCACCGGCCTCGAGCTGGGAGCCGACGATTACATAGTCAAGCCCTTCAGCGTCCCCGAGCTCTCGTCGCGTATCCGGGCCCTCATGCGGCGCAGCCACCGTCCGGCCGCATCAGAGTCCCGACGGCTGACGCACGGCCGGATCGCTATGGACCTCGACGAACGTAGAACAACGCTTGAGGACAGCGAGCTCGACCTATCCAACAAGGAGTTCGAGATGCTCCGGATCCTGCTCGAGCGGCCGGGCAAGGTGATCCGGCGAGAGGAGATCGCGTCTGCCGTGTGGGGTCTGTCCGCCAAGGAAGCGGGCAAGACGATCGACGTTCACATCAGCTGGCTGCGAAGCAAGCTCGGCGACGATCCCCGCCGGCCGCGGTTCATCGAGACCATCCGTGGCGTCGGCTTCCGGCTGCTCAAGGACGAGTCAGAAGCTTAGGCCCCGCTTAACCCCCACTTAACCCGGCCGGCCGACATCCCTTTCAAGTCAATGAGAGCGACATCCTATGCGTAGCGAGTAGACACTTCCTTCCGCAAGCAGTACCGATCAGGCCCGCAGCCGCCCGCGGGTCTGATCTTTTTTATGCCATGCGGTCGACGATGGCCCGGCCGAAAGCCGAGCAGGCCACGGGCTCAACGTGGGGCTCCATCAGACGTGCGAAGTCGTAGGTGACGACGCGCTCGGCGATCGAGCGCTCGATGCCCTTCTCGATGAGGTCGGCGACCCGATCCCAGCCCAGATGCCGGAACATCATCACGCCCGACAGGATCACCGACGACGGATTCACCTTGTCCTGGCCCGCGTACTTCGGTGCCGTGCCGTGCGTGGCCTCGAAGATCGCGTGTCCCGTGTCGTAGTTGATGTTGCCTCCCGGCGCGATCCCGATCCCACCGACCTGCGCGGCCAGCGCGTCCGAGAGGTAGTCACCGTTGAGGTTCATCGTCGCGATGACATCGAACTCGTCGGCCCGCGTGAGCACTTGTTGGAGAGTGATGTCGGCGATGTTGTCCCACACCAAGATCTGACCGTCGGGAGGCTTACCGCCGCAATCGTCCCAGCCGACGGCTTTCCCTTTGTACTCCTCGCGTACGAGCTCGTAGCCCCAATCGCGAAACGCGCCCTCGGTGAACTTCATGATGTTGCCCTTGTGCACCAGACACACCGAGCGCCTCTTGTTCTTTATCGCGAACTCGAGGGCGGCCCGCACCAGACGCCGTGTTCCCTCTTGCGACACGGGCTTGATGCCGATGCCGCTGGTCTTCGGGAACCTGATGTTCTTCACCTTCATCTCGGTCTCTAGGAACTTGATGACCTTCCTCGCCTTCTTCGAGCCGCCCTCCCACTCGATGCCGGCGTAGATGTCCTCTGTGTTCTCGCGGAAGATCACAACGTCGACCTTCTGGGGCTCCTTCACCGGCGAGGGGACTCCCTGGTACCACCGCACCGGACGAAGGCAGACGTAGAGATCGAGGATCTGGCGGAGCGCGACGTTCAAGGACCGGATGCCCCCGCCCACGGGAGTCGTCAGCGGGCCCTTGATACCGACGAGGTAGGAACGAAAGGCTTCGACCGTGTCGTCGGGCAGCCAATTCCCGAACTTGTCGAACGCGGCCTGTCCGGCAAACACCTCGAACCACTCGATGCGACGTTTGCCACCGAAAGCCTTCTCGACGGCGGCGTCGAAAACGAGCTGGGACGCGGCCCAGATGTCGGGGCCTGTGCCGTCGCCCCGGATGAAGGGAAGCACAGGGTTGTCGGGCACCTCGAGCGCACCATCGGAGATGCGCACGTGTCCGCCTTCTGGTGGCGTCAAGTCCTTGAAGGTCATGGAAACTCCTTACGATCGATCAAGAGTTAGTTCAGGCCAAGGCTCTCCGACGTTGGTCGCGGCGTCCAACTGGGTACGACAGGCGTTATGGCCCCTACAGAGAGCAAGCCCCAACGCCTCGACCGTGAGCTCGGCGAGCTTCTTCAGGAGCTCCGTGTGCTCCTTCCGGGCGTTCAAGTGCTCTTCGCATTCCTGCTGACCGTACCGTTCTCCAACCGCTTCGAGAGCACGACCGACTCCGAGAAGGGCCTCTTCCTTACGGCGCTCTTGTGCGCAGCGCTGGCCACCGCACTCCTGATCGCCCCGAGCGCCTTCCATCGCATCCTCTTTCGCGAACGTGACAAAGAGTGGCTGATCATCACCGCCAACAGGCTCGCGATCACCGGGACCGTCTTTCTTGCCATCGCCATGACGTGCGCGCTCTTCCTGGTCTCCGAAGTGATCTACGGATCGAAGCTGGCGGCCGCCGTCGCGTCGGGACTCGGCGTGACGTTCCTGATCGTCTGGTACCTCGTCCCTCTCGCTCGGAGAGTGCGCGACTAGGCGCCGAAGAGCCTCCGGCCGACGGCATATGCTCACGGCGTGACGTCAAAAGGAGGCCCCATCGTGAGCACCGAACCCGTACGCATCGCAGTGAGCGGCGCGAGCGGCAACGTGTCGTACGCACTTCTCTTCCGGATCGCTTCGGGTGAGCTACTCGGCCCGGATACGCCCGTCGCGCTTCAACTGTTGGACATCGAGCCCGCCCTGCCCGCCCTCGAAGGCGTGATCATGGAGCTGGACGACTGCGCTTTCCCGTTGCTCCATCGCGTCGAGCTCACCTCCGACGCCAAAACGGCCTTCGACGGTGTGTCGTGGGTGCTGCTCGTTGGCTCGATACCGCGTAAGGAGGGCATGGAGCGCGGCGATCTGCTCAAGATCAACGGCGGCATCTTCGGCCCGTACGGAGAAGCGCTCAACGCGGCCGCGGCTTCCGACGTCCGGATCCTCGTCGTCGGCAACCCGTGCAACACAAACTGTCTGATCGCGCGGGCCAACGCTCCCGACATCCCCTCCGAGCGCTGGTTCGCCATGACCAGGCTCGATCAGAATCGCGCGAAGGCGCAGCTGGCCGTGAAGGCCGGGACTTTCGTAGCCGATGTGGCCAACCTCGCGATCTGGGGAAACCATTCGGCAACCCAGTTCCCCGACTACCAGAACGCATCTATCGGAGGCCGAGCGGCACCGGAGGTCATCGGCGACGAGGCGTGGCTGAAGGGCGACTTCCTCAAGACCATCCAAGAACGTGGCGCCGCGATCATCAAGGCTCGGGGTGCGTCCTCCGCGGCGTCGGCCGCTAACGCCGCCCTGGACTCGGTTCGCAGCATCTGCGAGCCGACGCCGGCCGGTGACAACGTCGCGCTCGCTGTCCCGAGCCGCGGGGAATACGGGATCCCCGAAGGACTTCAATTCGGTTTCCCCGTCCGCAGTACAGGGAAGGATTGGGACGTGATCGAAGGCTTCACCCACGATGACTTCGCCAAGGAGAAGATCAAGATCACGATGGACGAGCTCGTGTCCGAGCGCGAAGCTGTAAAGGACCTGCTACCCAGCTAGGAGGGCGACGTTGGACGGCTACGACATCGTCAAGTTCATACACATCCTCGCCGCGGTGATTTGGGTCGGCGCCGGCTTGATGCTCACGATCATCAGCCTCCGCGCCGGGCGCTCCACGGATCCGACCGAGATCGTCAAGCTTGGACGGGACGCCGGCTGGCTGGGCACGCGCTTCTTCGTCCCGGCATCCCTTACCACGTTGATCTTCGGCATCATCACCGTTCTGGTCGGGGAGTGGTCGTTCGGAGATGCCTGGATCATCATCGGCCTGGCCGGCTTCGCGATCTCGTTCATCATCGGCGCCGGATTCCTCGGCCCCCAATCCGAGAAGATCGGTGAGCTCGCCGACGAGCATGGGGAAACCCATCCGCTAGTCGTCCAACACGTGAAGAAGGTGCTGGGGGTGACTCGAGTCGACCAACTCATCATCTTGGCCGTAGTTCTCGACATGGTCGTGAAGCCCGGGACGTAGCCGAAGGGAGCCCAGTGAGTCGCTACGAGCTCTGGAAGTACCTCCACATAGTCGCGGCGATGGTATGGGTCGGAGGCGCGACCGTCCTCCAGGTGTTGAACCTGAAGGCAGCTGGTTCGGGCGACCCGGCCGAACGCGCACGGATCGGCGGGTGGTCTCAGTGGCTGGGCCAGAGCGTGTTCATGCCCGCATCGATCGTCGTCCTGGTAGTTGGGGTGGTGATGGTGCTGGATGGGCCTTGGGAGTTCAGCGACCCATGGATAGGCCTGGGGTTGATCGGCATCGTTGTCACCGTCGTGATAGGTGCGGTGTTCATAACGCCCACGGGTAAGCGTTTGAACGAAGCCATGGCAACGCGGGGTCCACAGGATCCGGTTTCTCAGCAACTCGCGCGTCGAGTAACGCTCCTGGCACGCTTCAACCTGTTGCTGCTTGTACTGCTCGTTTTCGACATGGTCGTCAAGCCAGGAACCTAGGAGAAGGGGGGAGCCGTATGTTCATCCAAGTGGTCCGCAGCAAGGCCAAGGACCCCGCCGGTCTGAAGGCCGCGATGGAGAAGTGGCAGACCGATGTCAAGCCCGTCGCGAAGGGCTTCGTTGGCGCTACAGCGGGTGTGGCGGACGACGGAACGCACGTCGCCGTCGTGCGCTTCGAATCCGAAGAGACGGCGCGCGCCAACAGCGATCTGCCCGAGCAGTCCGCGTGGTTCAAAGAGGTGTCGAAGTTGATGGACGGTGAGCCCACGTTTTACGACTGCTCCGATGTGACCCTTTTCATGGGCGGCGGCTCGGACGACGCGGGCTTCGTTCAGGTGATGGTCTACAAGCCGACGGATCTCGAGAAGCTCAAGGAGCTCAACGAGAAGGTCGACCCCGCCGACATGGGCCGCACGGACATCATCGGCGGCACGTCGGCCGTCGCTAATGACGGCACCGTGATCGACACGACCTACTTCAAGTCCGAAACCGAGGCACGCGAGGGCGAGAAGAAGGAGATGCCGGCCGAGATGCAGACCGCCATGAAGGAATGGGGCGAAGTCATCGGCAACGTCGAGTACATCGATCTGCGCGATCCGTGGCTGTATAGCGCGTAGGTGCGTTACCTCGCCGGCGCGCTCACCGCTTGGATCGCTTGGCGCTGGCTGGGGTTCTTCTTCGGTGTCGTCCGGATTCGCAGGTTCGAAGGTCAGGTCCGGCGGGAGGCCAGGCGAACGGTCATAGGACGCGGTGCGTGGAACGTGTTCTTCTCCGTCGCGCTCTTCTATCTGTGGGCGTCGATCTACGAGCAGCAACCCGGCGAGACATTCGTTGGGTTCCTGGCCGCGACGATGATGTGCTCGCTGGCGATCGGGATCGCCGCGGGATTCATGCAGCCGGAGGAGCGAACTCCGGAGACGCTCGAGATCTGCCGCGTTCGTCCGCTACAGGAGCCCGGCAAACAGCTCGGCTGAGCGCACGGTGTTGGCCATCAACATCGCGCGCGTCATCGGGCCGACTCCGCCCGGCACCGGTGTGATCGCCCGCGCCTTCTGAGACACCGCCTCGAAGTCGACGTCCCCGACGAGCTTGCCCTCGGCATCGGGCGTCGTGCCGACATCGATGACCACGGCTCCCTCCGAAACGTGATCGGCCGTGATCATGCCCGGGCTCCCGGCCGCGGCCACCAGGATGTCCGCCTGCTTGGTGTAACGAGCCAGATCACGCGTGCCGGTGTGGCAGAGGGTGACCGTCGCGTTCGCTCCGTCCGCTTTGTTCGATAGCAGGACGGACAAGGGGCGCCCAACCAGAACGCTGCGTCCGACGATCACGACGTGCTGTCCCGCGATCTCGACACCCGTCCGGACCAGCAGCTGTTGCACGCCGAAGGGAGTGCACGGCACGAACCGCGGCCGGCCCTGCATGAGCAAACCTTGGCTGACGGGGTGGAGTCCGTCGATGTCCTTGTCCGGCCTGATGCGCTGCAGGAAGGCGGGCTCGTCGAGGTGTTTGGGGATGGGGGTCTGCAACAAGATCCCGTGGATGGAATCGTCGGCGTTCAATGAGTCGATGATCTCTTCGAGATCGTCGGGCTCGGTGGCCGGCGGCATCTTGTGCGTGACGCTTTCGATGCCGACCTTGCGGGCGTCCTTCCCCTTGAGGCGGACGTAGGTGACGGAGGCCGGATCCTCGCCGACCAGGATCACGGCGAGGCCGGGCACGACGCCCTTGTCCTTCAGGACGGCCACGCGTTCTCGGAGCTCGTCGAAGATCTCTCCCGCGATCTTCTTCCCGTCGATGATGTCGGCCACGGGCGTAGGTTAACGCCGCACGCGGACTTCCGAACCTTCCCGGCCTCCGCGGTGTCGGAAGGATAGAAGGATGGACGAAGCGACAGAGCGGGCGATGACCATGCTCGAGCGCTGGGTCCGGGCCTACCAGCCCGTGGTCTTCCGCGCTGCTTACTTGATATTGCGAGACACACAAGCCGCCGAAGATGTCGCACAGGAAACCTTCATCCGCGCGTACAACGCCGCGAGGCGAGCAGACCCGGGTGACGAGGTCCGCGCCTGGCTCTACCGGATCGCCGTGAACACCGCCCTGAACGAGGTGCGACGAAGGAAGCGGGAACGGGCCGCCATCGGGCGGGTCCGGCCCGAGGACGGATTCGATCCGATGGAGTCGAGCGACCGGACATCGATCGTCTCCGAGGCCATCGACAAGCTCCCGGACCGGCTCCGCGTGGCGGTGATCTGCCGCTACTTCCTCGACCTTTCCGAGAGCGAGATGGCTCAGGTGTTGAAGGTCCGCCCCGGAACGGTGAAGTCGCGTCTGCACGAGGCGCGCAGATTGCTCGCGGGAGACGACGCGCTGGTCGGGGTCGCGGGAACAACGGGGTGACGAGGACATGGTGAACGACTCCATCGAGTCAGAGATCCGCCAAGCGTTGGACGCGAAGGCTCACGAGGTCGAGGTTCCGGCAGATCTCGCCGCCCGCACTCTGCAGGCCGCGGCGGAGCGCTCGCGATCGTCGTTGCGCGAGCGGCTGCGCGTGCTCCGCGATTCCCAGCGCATGCGCGCGCCGGCTACGGGCTACCCGCGCTGGATGTACTCGGGCGCCGCCTTGGGGACGGCGATCCTTCTGTTCGCTGTGGGGACCTTGGTGACGCGGGACCCGAGCACTCCGATAGCGACGAGCAGCGGCGAGATCGAAGCGCAAAGCGATGCGCCTATACAAGAGGAGACGGCGTTATCCGATGACGCCTCTGGCCGTTCGTCCCAGTCGGGCAAAGATGTCGATGCCGAGCCCGGAGATTCCTCTCTTGTGGCTCCCGGCGGCGATCTACCGAACCAACGTCAGTCCGCGGAAGAAGTCGCACAGGTACCGCCCGCGACTCGGCCCGGGCCCGGGAACATCCCGCCGAAGGTCGTTCGAACCGCCGAGATCGAGGTCGAGGTCCGCAGCTTCGACTCTGCGTGGAACGGCGCGAACTCGATCGCCGGAAAGCACGATGGCTTCGTCACTAACTCGAGCACCGAGCAGGTAAGGGACGAGCGCGGCCGAGGAACGCTGACGATGCGCGTCCCGGCGCCCAAGCTTCAGGGCGCGCTGCGCGACCTGCGAGAGCTCGGCACACTTGCCCATCAGCGAACGAGAGGTGAGGACGTGTCGTCGACGCTCGTCGACCTTGCCGCGCGTATCAAGTCTCTCGAGGCCGAGGAGCTGCAGGTCATCGAGCTGCTCAACCGGACGACCCGGATCTCCGAGGTGCTCGAGATCCGCAACCGGCTGGACAACGTGCGCCAAGAGATCGAGTCGCTGAAGGCGCAGGAGAAGGTCTACAAGGACCAGGTCGACTACGCGACGATCAACGCGACGATCTTCGAGCAGGGGGCCGCGCCGGACGACGACCCGAACGACGGGATCCTCGCCGACGCGTGGGACACGGCTCTGGAGATCGGTCTGACGATCGTGGCCGGAACGGTCGTCGTGCTCGGTGGACTGATCCCACTGGCAGCGTTGGGACTGGCGATCTGGTTCGCCGTGCGGGCGATCCGCCGTCGGAGGAACGCACCGGCCGAATAGTCGCTCCACCGAGTCATTTCGCCCCCATCTCGACCACCATGACAGCACAGACGCCGTTCAGCCCCGCCGGTTGACACAGCTTTTCGGTACTCTGTGCCCCTCTTGCGTCTCGTTCTGGCTAACCACTCCAGCTATCCGCGCGTGGGCGACGGGCCCCAGGCCCAGCGCCTCCGGCGCGCATACGCCAACCGGGAGACCGGAAAGATCACGGATGCCGACTTCGAGTCCATCGCCCGCGATTACGTCGCCGAGGTCATCAAGGAGCAGGAGGACGCCGGCCTCGACCTGGTCACCGACGGGCTCGTGTACTGGTACGACCTCATCTCCCACCCGGCCTCGCGCCTGGACAACGTCTCGATCAACGGCCTCGTCCGTTTCTTCGATACCAACACCTACGTCCGGCAGCCAGAGATCAACGCCAAGATCGGCGGGACCTTCGGCATCGCCGGCGATTTCACCAAGGCCAAGGGGCAAGCGACCAAGGAGCTCAAAGCCGTGGTCACCGGCCCGTACACCCTGGCCCGCCACTCGATCATCAAATCCAACGGCGACCCCGGGTCCCTGGCGATGTCCTACGCGGAAGCACTGGGGCGCGAGCTCGAGGCACTGAACGCGGCCGGCGCCACCGTCGTCCAGATCGACGAGCCGTCGCTCCTCAAGTTCCCGGGCGACGCCGAGCTCGTTCGCAACGTCCTGAAGCGCGCGTTGGCCTCCAAAGGGAACCTCACCATCAGCCTCGCCACGTATTTCGGTGACGCGACGACGATCTACGGCGAGCTCCTGAACATGCCGTGCGACATCATCGCCGTCGATCTTCAGTACGGACCCGGACTGGTCGAGACCATCGTTCAGCACGGGTCGGACCGTCCCGTCGCGCTCGGTGCCATCGATGCGCGCAACACCAAGCTCGACGACACCAACGCCGTGGCCGCCAAGGTCGGTCGCGTCGTCGACGCCCTGGACGCCAAGGGTGTCGCGGAGGTGCACATCCAACCCTCCAACGGACTCGAGTTCCTCCCGCGCGACCGCGCCAAACGTAAGCTGGAGCGCATGCGCGAGATCCGGGACGCGGTAGCCAAGGCGGGAACATGAGCGGACGCGAAAAACTGAAAAGCCTCGGCATCGAGCTCCCGATACTTCCCATCACGGCCGTCGGCAGCTACGCCAAGCCCGAGGGGCTGACCAAGGCGCGCGCGAAGTTCGTCCGCGGAGACATCAGCTCCGACGAGCTCCGCAAACACCAGGAAGAAGCCACCGCGATGTGGATGGGCTTCCAGAACGAGATCGGCGTCGACGTCCCGGTAGACGGCGAGATGTACCGCACGGACATGGTCGAGTACTTCGCCGAGGAGATGGGCGGCTTCGAGAAGGGCGGCTGGGTACGCTCGTACGGCAACCGCTACTACCGCAAGCCGATCATCACCGGCGAGACCACATGGCGCGGCCCCATCACCGTCGACTGGTGGAAGTTCGCTCAGTCGCTCACCGACAAGCCGGTCAAAGGGATGTTCACCGGCGGCTACACCACGATGGACTGGTCCTTCAACGAGTTCTACCCGGACCGCAAGGCCACAGCCCTCGCCCTCGCTCGTGAGTTCCGCAAAGAAGTAGAGGCTCTCGTGGAAGCCGGCTGCAAGATCATCCAGGTCGACGAGCCGGCGGTCTCCGTCCGCGCCGACGAGATCGACATCGCCATCGAAGCCATGCAGATAACCTGCGAGGGGATCGATGCCTACTTCATCACCCACGCACTCGAGTACGGCTACCCCGAGACCGTCTTCCCCGACGTGCTCAACTTGGCCGTCGACAACTTCGACATGGAGTTCGCGAACTCGGAGTTCACGTTCCTCGAGGGCCTGCGGGACTTCGGCTTCGACAAGGACCTCTCGCTCGGCGTGGTCGACGTGCATACGCACGTCATCGACGACACCGACGAGGTCGAGCAGCGCATCCGCAAGGCGATCGACATCCTGCCCGCGGAGACGATCTGGCCCGACCCCGACTGCGGACTCAAGACGCGTACCGTCGAAGAGTCGATGGGAAAGATGCGCGCGATAGCCGAAGCGAC
This sequence comes from Actinomycetota bacterium, assembly GCA_040905525.1. Lineage (GTDB taxonomy): Bacteria > Actinomycetota > JAICYB01 > JAICYB01 > JAICYB01 > JBBDRJ01. The sequence continues at coordinate 86,944 of JBBDRJ010000012.1, read as the reverse complement.
CAAGCGCGTCCGCGCCGACATCTCGTCACGCGTCTAGCACTTTGCCCGGCCCCCTCGAAGGTCTGGTTGCGATCGTTACGGGCTCGTCCCGTGGCATAGGGCGCGGGACGGCCGCCCATCTCGCATCTCTCGGCGCAAAGGTCGCCGTTTGCTACGTCCGCAACAAGGACATGGCGAACGATCTCGTCGCGGAGATCGGTGAAGGGGGCGGCGAGGCCGACGCTTTCGGATTCGACCTCACCACCGAAGACGGCTCCGCATCGCTGATCGACGCCGTCGTAAAGCGCTTCGGCCGCTTGGACGTACTCGTCTGCTGTGTCGGCGGGTTCCTCAAGAAGTCCTTCGAGGAAACGACGACGCAGGAGTGGCGTGACCAATTCGCGCAGAACACGGACACGATGTTCTTCTGCACCCGCGCTGCGCTTCCGCACATGAAGGCGGCCGGCGCCGGACGTATCGTGAACTTCGCCGCCGCAGGTGCCGATTACCCCGTGCGGCAGACGGGCTTCGCCGCTTACGCGGCGGCCAAAGCCGCCGTCGTCGGCTTCTCTCGCGCCCTGGCGCGCGAGCTGGGCCCGGAGCACATCACGGTCAACGTGGTCGCACCGGGCATCGTGTCCGACAACGCACCGACAAGGCCCGAAGCCGTCGCCATAGGCCACGTGAAGCACACGCCGGTCGGCCGCGTCGGCTCGGCCCAGGACATCGCCGAAGCCGTCGCCTTCCTCGTTCGCCCTGAGGCGGACTACATAACGGGCGCCGTTCTCGAAGTCGGCGGCGGTTGGCGCGTCTAGCTCCAACCGACCGGTACGGTTACCCCTTATGACGCTGCCCACGACGCCGGAGGCATTGGAAGCGGCCGCGCGCGAGCGAGTCTCGAGCGTCGCGTGGGCTTACTACTCCGCCGGATCTTTCTCCGAGCGCAGCGTCAAAGAGAACGTCACTTCCTGGTCGCGCTGGTTTCTGCGCAACCGGGTGGGTGTCGACGTCGCGCGCATCGATCTCACCACGACCGTGCTCGGCACCCGGATCGCAGTGCCGGTGATAACGGCGCCGTGCGGGTTCAACAAGTTCGCCCATCCCGACGGCGAGTTCGCCGTCGCGCGTGCGTGCGAGGCCGAGGGGACCATCCAGGTCCTCTCTTCGGCCACGGCGCTGCCGCCGGCGGAGGTTGCCGCCGTCTCGAACGGTCCGAAGTGGCTGCAGCTCTACGCCGACGTCGACAAGGGAGTAACCGACGACCGAGTAGCGGCGGCCGAGGACGCCGGCTTCCTCGCCGTTGCCATCACCGTCGACACCCCGCAGCTCGGCGTCCGCTACCAGGGTCTGTCCGATATCACCGCGTTCCTGAACGAGCTCAAGTCGATCGGCGTCGACGCACCGATCCTTTCCTTCACGCAGAGCCTGGACTGGGACGAGATAGAGCGGATCGCATCCAAGACGAAGCTGCCCGTAGTGCTGAAGGGCGTTCTTCATCCGGACGACGCGCGCATCGCGCCCGAGCACGGCGTCAAGGGCGTGATCGTCTCCAACCACGGCGGCCGTCAGCTCGACGGTACGCTCCCGCCGGCCCTGGCCTTGCCCGACGTCGTCGAGGCTGCCGCCGACCGGCTCGAGGTCTACGTCGACGGCGGCGTTCGCACCGGCATCGACGTCTTGCGCGCGCTGGCGCTCGGCGCGCGGGCCGTGCTGATCGGGCGGCCCTACCTGTGGGCCCTGGCCGTCGACGGTGAAGAAGGAGTGCGCGAGCTGCTCGCGCGCTTCAAGGTCGAGCTCAACAATGCGATGGCCCTGGCCGGTCAGACGCGCGCGACCTCGGTCGATCCGAGCATCGTCGTTCTCGGGCAGCAGAGCGCCCAGTTATAGCTACGCGCTGAGTTCCGCCATCATCTCGAAGGTCTTTCGGTCCCCGCCTCCGAGCAGCATCACCGAGCACGGGCTCTCTTCCCATGCGGAGAAACGGTCGCGGATGCGATCGGGTGACCCAATAAGCGAGATGGCATCGGCGAGCTCGTCGGGCACGGCCGCGATCGCATCTGCCTTCTTGCCGTCGAGATACAGATCCTGGATCTCTTTGGCTGCCGCCTCGTATCCGTAACGGCAGGCGAGATCGTTGTAGAAGTTCCTTCCGCGCGCTCCCATGCCGCCGATGTACAGCGCCAGTCCCGGCTTCACGAACTGCAATGCGCCGTCGACATCGTCTGTGACGATCACCGCGCACGTCGCGATGAGGTCGAACTCCGATGCCGGACGCAGATCGCTGGATCGTTTCGCGAAGCCTTCGTCCATCGAAGGCTTGAAGACGTCGGAGCGGTAAGGGTTGAAGAAAGCCGGAAGGAAGCCGTCGGCGATCTCCGCCGACAACGCGACGTTCTTGGGGCCGATCGCCGCGATGACGACCGGGATGTCGGCACGCGGGTGAAGGATCGACTTGAGCGGCTTGCCGAGCCCGGTCGCTCCTGGGCCGGCGAAGGGAATCTGGTAATGCGTCCCCGTGAACTCGAGCGGCTTCTCGCGCTTCCAGATCGTCCGCAAGATCTCGACGTACTCGCGGGTCTTGACGAGTGGTTTGCCATACGGAACGCCGTGCCAGCCCTCGACGACCTGGGGCCCCGACAGGCCGAGGCCGCAGATGAAACGGCCCTCGGTGAGCGCGTCGATGGTCGCCGCAGTCATGGCCGTCATAGCCGGGGTGCGCGCCGGCATCTGCATGATCCCGGTCGCGAGCTTGACCTTCTTGGTGTGGGCGCCCATCCAGACCAGCGGCGAGACCGCGTCCGACCCGTAGGCCTCGGCCGTCCAGATCGAATGGAACTCGAGCTCGTCGGCGAGCTTCGCCGTCACCACCTGGACGCCTATATCGGCCCCGGAATAGCCCACCTGCATCCCAAGCTTCATTGGCTCCCTACCTTTCTTCCCGCGGACCCCCAGCATGGGACGTTGCCGCTGGTCAGCGCAAGATATGTTCACAAGAGTTAAGTTCCTGTACCTATTGTTGCTCCTGATACATCCTGGCCGTGGATGCCCGTCCGCCGACCGCTATGCCTCCTGGCGCTGTTATCGGTCCCCCTGCTGCTCTTCCCCGCCCGCGGGCAAGCCCAGGCGTCGCTGGAGAGCCAGGTCATGGCGATGATCAACGAGGCTCGTTCGAAACGCGTGATCCCGCACCAAGGCGTCCGCTCCGTCGCGTGGCAACACTCGGCGGACATGGCCTCCGACGGTGGACTCCACCACGCCAACGCCGACGCACGGATCTCGAATGCTCCGCCCGACCCGGCCGAGGCCAACGGTGCGCCGGACGACGGCTACGGACGCGACTGGTGCGAGAACGTGACCTACGTGAACTTCGGCTCGGAAGCTGAGGCGGCCGGCCACATCTACGAAGCTTGGCGAAGGTCCTCACCGCATCACCGCTGCATGCAGGACACGAGTCTGAACGTCGGAGCCGTCGGCATCTACTACGACGGAAACACGTGGTGGGCGACCTTCATCGCGATGATCGACAACACGCCGCCGGGCGCCCAGGACACATCTGGACCACCGGCGAAGACGGCGGCTCCGGCCGCGCGGGAGAAGGCTCCGGCTGCGGAGGTTCCTCAACCCGCATCAGAAGACGGCGGAGCGGCCGCACCCTCGGGCAACGGCGCCACGCAGGCGGCATCGCAGGGAGCAGCGGCGAGCGTTCCGGGCGCCGAGGAAGCCCCGACCACGCCGATCCCGGCGGGGCGCGAGGTCTATGTGATCTCTGGACCGGTCGAGATCGCCGGCAACGAGGCGGCGGACACCGAGCGGGTCCCAGCCAAGGCGGCGGCGCTCCGCATCGGCTACCACGAGGCCGGTGCCTCGGTCGCCGCGATCCTTCTCGGGACGCTGGTGGCTTTGCTGCGGCTCAAGCGGCGCTGGTTCAAGCCGAGGAAAGTGAAGAGAATTGTTCGTAATCTCGGAAACGATGGGCCTGCCCCGATACGCACTCCTCTTCCTCATAGTGGCCGCCGTGAGCGCGCTGCCGGCGCCCGCCGGCAGCCAGAGCTCGCTCGAGGCTGATCTACTCGCGCGCATCAACCGTGGCCGGTCCCCGGACCTGGTTCGGCACAGCGGTCTCGCCGCCGTCGCGCGCTCGAGGGCCCAGTCGATGGCCGGCAAGGGTGCGCTTCAGCACGCCGGCGCTTCGTCGGCGATAGCAAACGCGCCGCCGGACCCCTCCGAGAGCAACGGCGCACCGGACGACGGCTACACCGGAACTTGGTGTGAGAACCTCGCTTTCGCGAGCGGAAGCAGCGGTGGCGCGGGTGTACCGGCGACCGTCTACGGCGGCTGGCAAGACTCTTCAACTCACAACGCGTGCATGAAACACACGGACATGAACTCCGCGGGCGTCGGCATGCACTTCGACCAAGACCCCTGCCCGGGCGCCAACTCCAGCGGGTGTTGGTGGGCGGTGCTCGGCCTCAGCCGGGACCGCACCCCACCGGGCGGTGCACCGGCGGCCAAGCCATCGACACCCAAGCCGGCCGCGACCAGTGCGCCGCAGCCGCAAAGCCAGTCGCTCGGCTCGTCTATCAACGACGCGCCGTCCGATGACGACGAAGTAGGCGTAGCCGGAACGAACCAGACGCCGGGGCCGGAAGCCTCGCCTACCCCTGCCCCCACGGCCACTCCGGAGCCCGAGACCGAGGGCGGCGACGTCGAGGTTTTAACGGCGGCCGCCGACGAATCGAGCACGAAACCGTCGGGCCTCGGCGTTCGCGAGTACTCGGCGGTCGCAGTCCTGGTTACTTTCGCGCTGTTCGTACTATCCCTGGTTCGCCGCCGGGTCTAGGCCGGCTTAAAAGAAGCGAGAACGTTCCCTCCATTTCCTGCATGTCGCGGTACCCAGGGCGCGACTGGCCTTAACCGGCTCCGGCTCACTACGCTCGCTCCGCATGGCCGATCCGATCTGGAAGCTCGATGCGCACGCGATCGCCGACCTCGTGCGCTCGGGTGAGCTGTCGGCCAAGGACGTGCTCGAGGTATTCGCCGAGCGCATAGAGCAGCACAACGACGAGCTCAACTCTTTCGTGCATCTCGACTTCGACCGCGCCCGCGCCGATGCCGCCGGCGTCGACGCCGCGGTCGCCGCCGGTGATGATCCCGGCCCCCTGGCCGGTGTGCCGGTCGGCATCAAAGATCTCGAGCACGTCGTCGGTATGCCCACGACCAAGGGCTCGGTGCCCTACAAGGACAACATCGCCGATCGCGACAGCGTCCAGACCGCTCGTTTGCGCGGTTCCGGCGCCGTCATCGTCGGTAAGACGCACTCTCCTGAGTTCGGTTCGACAGCGTTCACCCGTACGTACCTCCACGGCACGACGCGCAACCCGTGGAATCTAGAGCGCACACCGGGCGGATCGTCCGGCGGCTCCTCGTCGGCCGTGGCCGCGGCCTTGATCCCCATCGCATCGGCCTCCGACGGCGGCGGATCGATCCGGATACCGGCGTCCTACACCGGGCTCGTGGGAGCCAAGTGCACGTTCGGTCGCATCCCGAAAGGCGACGGGCCGGATTCGTCGTACACCAGCGTCGCCGGCTGCGTGTCGCGTTCGGTTCGCGACACCGCCCGGTACTGGGACTGCGTGGTCGGCCCTCACGAACGCGACGCCCACTCGCTGGCGCATCCCGGATTCAGCTACGAGTCCGTGCTCGACGACGTGCCCGCCGGTCTTCGCGTCACGTGGTCGCAGGATCTCGGGTACGGCACGTGCGCACAGGAAGTCGCCGGCATCGCGAAGGCCTCGGCCGATCGGCTGGTCGCCGCCGCCGGTCTTGATTGGGTCGACCGAGCCGTCGAGCTGAAGGACATGTCCGCCGGCTGGGCGCTGCTCGGGAGTCCGGGCACGTGGCTCAACGTGCGCGACTTCTGGCCAGACCGGGCCGAGGACTTCACACCGACGGTGCGCGCCGGTGTGCGTATGGGCGATGAGCGTTACAACACAAAAGAGGTGGCCCGAGCCATCGAGCGCCGGTTCGAGAACAACCGGCGGCTGGCCGAGGTCTTCGAGGACGTGGACGTGATCCTCACACCCACCACCGCGACGACGGCTTTCCGGGCCGAGGGCCCGATGCCTTCGCTGATCGACGGCCGCGAGATCCGGATGATGCACGCGATCACGTTCACGTATCCGTTCAATGTTTCCCTCCATCCGGGGATCAGCGTGCCGTGCGGATTCGACGCCGAAGGCCTGCCGGTTGGCCTGCAGATCGTCACGCGGCGCCACCAAGACCACGTTGGATTGCAGCTGGCCGCGGCCTTCGAGAGGGCTCAGCCGTGGCCGAAGATCGCCACGGCCTACGACGCGTGAGCGACCTGCCCACCGGGCGCGTCGAGTTCCCGGACGGGTTCGTCTGGGGGACGGCAGCGGCCGCGCACCAGGCGGAGGGTGGGAACTGGACCAACGACTGGTGGGCGTGGGAGCACGCGCCCGGCACACCTTGCGTCGATGTGTCCGGGGACGCGATCGATCACTACCACCGTTTCGACGCCGACTTCGCACTCCTCAGTTCGTACGGCCACAACGCGAATCGCTTCTCGATCGAGTGGGCCCGCATCGAGCCCGAGCCCGGCGAGTACTCAAATGCCGCCCTAGATCACTACGCCCGCGTGCTGGACAGCGTCCACGATCACGGCATGACACCATTCGTGACGCTTCACCATTTCTCGTCTCCTCGGTGGCTGCATTCGGACGGGGGCTGGGCCAACCCGGACGTAGTCGATCGCTTCCGCCGTTACGCCGACGTCGTGGCGCGCAGACTCGGCGATCGCATCCCTTACGTCTGCACGATCAACGAGCCACAGGTCGTAGCCATGGCCGGCTACCAGATGAGTACTTTTCCCCCCGGCACCGGGGACAAGACGCTGTTCTGGCCGGTGACACGTAACTTCATCGCGGCGCACCAAGCCGCTCTAGAGGCTTTCAAGGCTCATCGGGCAGATGCGAACATCGGCATCACCCTGGCGATCACCGACTTTCAGGCCGCCGACGACGACTCGGTTGAGATCCGAGACCGCGTGCACCACCGCATGGGCCAGGTTTACTACGACGCCCTTCGCACCGGGGTCGTCAATGGCCCCAGGATCACCGAAGAGATCGCCGGTCTGGCCGGGGCCAGCGACTTCGTGGGGGTTCAGTTCTACTCGCGCGCGGTGATCTCCGCTTCTGAAGGCGTGCTTCCTCCGCCGCCGGACGCGGAAACCACGCAGATGGGCTACGAGGTCGTCCCTTCGAGCTTCACCGCGGTGCTCAAAAGTGCGATGGATGCCGGATTGCCCATATTCGTTACCGAGAACGGGATCGGCACCGCCGACGACAAGCAACGCGTCCGGTACTTGGCCACACATCTCGCCGCCGCCAAGGAGGCGATGGACGACGGCGTCGACCTGCGCGGTTACATCTACTGGTGCTCGATGGACAACTTCGAATGGAACTCGGGCTACCAGCGGACCTTTGGTCTCATCGCCGTCGACCGTCGGACTTTCGAACGGACGCCGAAGCCTTCGGCCGACTACTTCGGGGAGATCTGCCGGACGAACTCCGTCGACCCGAAGACGACGCAGAAGTTCCTCGGCGCTTAGGGGCTGCAGTTTCCGGCGCGGCCGCGGCGGCCAGTCGTCGAGCGCGAACCACGGTGGCGATCGCGACGGCCAGCACGGGGACCGTCGCGATGATCAGGAACCACAAGGCGCGCGTCCATGGCTGATCGCCGCCGACGTTTCTTCCGATGAGACCCTCCAGCGAATCGGGATCGACACCGGCGGCCTTGAGCTGGACATCATCGGCTTCGCCGACACCGACGGGTGCAAGGGTGGGTAGAGCCACGGCGAGGGGAGGCGCGGTCAGGGCGGGAAGCGGGATCGGATCTGCCGTCAGTGGCACCGGCTCCCGGCCTCCCACCGTCGTTCCACCAACGGCGGGAGCCGGGCCGGCTGCATCGGTGGACGTGGGTGTGGCCTTCGCGGCCGGGGCCTGAACGATCAGCCTCGACGTGTGCCCCATGTTGCGGTGGCGGTCGCAGAACAAGAGAAAGTTCCCCACCTTGTTGAGCGGCGGCGTCGTGAACGTCTGTCCGAGCGCGAGGTCACCGGAGTGGATGTTCATCTCGTCCACGTCAACCGTGTGGGCGCCGAGGAAGTCGGCAACGGGTGCTTGCGCGATGGTGACGACGAGCTGGTCTCCCTTCTTGACGACGATCTGCATCCGGCTCCCGGTGGTGCCGTCCTGGAAGTAGTAATTGCCGCTCGACACCTGACGCGTCGCAGCCATGGCCGGTGCGGCCGTCAAGACGAGGACAACGGCGGCCGGGACGAACATCCATCGCCTCATCCGCCGTACACCACCTCGGCGGCCAAGAACGTAGCCGCCAGAAGGGCGATCAGCCCGAACGTGGACACGGCCACGTCGACGACCAGGAGTGAGCCGACAAGCTCCGCGGCTTCGCGCCGGCGTCGCCAGAAGTAGTGCGTGGCGAAAACGATCGTCGCCACAAGTCCGGACGTCATGTGCCAGATCAACGGCGCATCCGCGCGCGGGTTGAGCACGAAGTCGAAGCCGCGCGTATCGATGAATCCGGCCGTGACCACAAACGGCAAAGCAGCTACACCGATCACCTCGAGCAGGTGCACGCGCGCATCCCACTTCTGATCTCTCGTCGCGTGGCGGATGATCAGGCACACCCAGGCCGCGCTGAGCATGGCGACGGGGAAGTGAACGATGGCCGGATGGAGAGGAAGGGAGAACGGATCAAGCACGGATCTACCCACCGAGCAAGTCGTCCAACGACTTGCCCTTCTTCGGCTTCTTGGCCATCAGGTCGCCGAGATCGCCCTTGGGCTTTTCGACCTCCTCCTGCAGGCGATCGTCGAGCTCGGCCGCCTTGCGACCGCGGATCTCACCGGCCGCGCTCATGAGCTCCTCGAGCGACTTTCGCGGCCCACCCTCAAGGCGGATCCTGAGCGCCGCCAGCACATCGGCGTGGCGATCGTCCAGGCCTTGCGTCCGGTCGATCTCGGCGAGCACGGCCTCGGCCTTGCGCATGAGCTCGAGGTCGGCCTCGTCGCCCTCAGTCATGGCGTCGAGGATAGCTTGCAACGGTTAGCACGAACCGTTTTGCACAGGATGCCTCGCCGGAGCAGGCTGGTAATCCTCTTCACTCACGCCCAAACAGGAGGCAGGTCATGACTCGGGAGCGCCTTTCGCCCGCGGACGCGCTATTTCTCCATCTGGAGGACGGCGACACGCATATGCACGTTGCCTCCTGCACGATCTTCGAGGGCTCCGTCGACTACCAGGAAGCCGTAGAGGAAGTTCGGCGCCGGCTCCACCTCGTCCCGCGCTTCCGGCAGAAGCTCCAGCTTGTTCCTTTTGGAGCCGGACGCCCCGTGTGGGTGGACGACCAGCACTTCAACATCGAGTACCACCTTCGTCACACAGCGTTGCCTGCGCCGGGTTCGGAGGAACAGCTCAAGAACCTGGCGGGACGCATCATGTCGCAGCAGCTCGACCGCACCAAGCCTCTGTGGGAGATCTGGCTCGTCGACAAGCTCGCCGGCAACCGGTTCGCGATGATCGCGAAGACGCACCACTGTCTGGTCGACGGCGTTTCAGGCGCCGACATCACGGCCGTCCTGCTCGACCTCGCTCCCACTCCGCCGGATCTGAAAGCCGAGCCTTGGACACCCGAACCCGAGCCGACGCACGCGCAGCTGGTGGGCGACGCGGTGCGCGAGCGCATGACCGAGCCCGTGGAGATCGCGCGCGGTCTGCGCCGCATGGTGCGAGCGCCGCGGCGCGTGCTCAAGACCGGTACGGAGTTCCTCGAAGCCATGGGAGCGCTGGCCTGGGCCGGTCTGAACCCGGCCCCCAGGACGGCACTGAACGTGCCCATCGGTCCTCACCGTCGCGTCGAGTTCGTGCGCTCCTCCCTCGCCGACTTCAAGACGATCAAAAGCGCGCTCGGAGGAACGGTGAACGACGTCGTCCTTGCCGTTGTCTCCGGTGCGTTGCGCCGTTTCCTCGAGCACCGGGCGGTGGACGTCCGGGGGCTGGAGCTGAAAGCGATGGTTCCCGTCTCGACGCGTTCGGAAAGCGAGCAGGGTGCGCTCGGAAACCGCGTTACGTCCATGGCGGCGCCGCTTCCGGTCTACGAGGAAGAGCCCGTTCTGCGTCTGTCCATCGTCCGCGAAGCGATGAAGGACGTTAAGAGCTCGAAGCAGGCCGTGGGAGCCGAGATGGTCATGCAGCTTTCGGGCTTCGCGCCCCCGACGATCCTCGGACAGGCCGCGCGACTGCAGGCTCAACAGCGCTTCGTGAACCTGCTCGTGACGAACGTTCCCGGGCCGCAGTTCACGCTGTACACGCAAGGTCACGAGCTCATCGACCTGTTCCCGATGGCACCCCTGGGCGCGAACCAAGCGCTGAACATCGCGGTCATGTCCTACAACGGTCAGATGGGCTTCGGTTTGGTCGCCGACTTCGACGCGATCCCCGATCTCGGCGTTATCGCCGAAGGTCTGGAGAAGTCGATCGCCGAGCTCCTTCAGGCTGCGGAAGCCGTGGCCGCGCGGGCCGAGGGCAACGGATCCAGCCATCCTCTAAGTTCGTCAAGCGGGCGCGAGGAGGTCAACGTCGGCGCAGCCCCGGGGGCCCAGCCGGCGTCGCCCATCGGCGAGACGCCGACCACCCGTCCGCAGTCACCGCCGACCGGCGCATGAAGCTGGGAACAACCGTCAAGGCCATCTCGGCCTTGGCCGGCTTGTTCTTCTTGGTTGGCGGAGGATGGGCTCTGCTCGACCCGTTGTCCTTCTACGACCAGCTCGCCACCTACCCGCCGTACAACCTCCACCTCTTCCACGACGTAGGCGCGTTCCAGATCGGGCTGGGGGCCGCGCTCTTGCTCCCGCTCGTCATGAAGGACGCGGCTCTCGTCGGCCTGACCGCCGTAGCGCTGGGAGCGGCACTCCACGCGGTGTCGCACATCATCGATCGCGATCTGGGCGGGCGATCGACAAATCCGATCGCGCTGAGCGGATTCGCGGCCATCATCGTGGTCGGGGCGATCTTGCGCGCTCGCGAGCTTCAAACACGCCGTAGCCCGTAACACGCGGAGCCCCGCGCCTTGCGCGGGGCTCCGGCGAGCGACGACGACGACCGGTGAGGCGAACGACGGTCTCAAGCCCTTTCCCGGCCCCCGTCTGTGTGGGGGATCTCACGCAAACCTATGTGCCAGCCTTTTCGGCCCGATGTCGCGGAGTTACAGCCGCGTAACGCCTGCCGCCTCGGTTTGTGCCCATGTGAACGGTGGTCAACGAACTTCCGCGAGTGCGTATTTGTTCATAGAACTGAGTCCCCCGCTCGGCGAGGATTCACGCGGCTGGTGACCCGTTTTAGACACCTAAGGGAGGCAGGGATGAATCGCGATCGTGTCGACCCCCGCCCATCGCGGGCGCGCCGCAGGGCAGTGAAGTTCGGGATACCGCTGGTTGCAGCTGCGGCGATGATTCTTGGCCTCGGCGGCCAGGAAGCCACCGCGTCGGCAAGCTGCGTCATCGGTGGCAACATCGGCTTCGTCGTTCCCACCAGCGGCGGAACGCTGACGATCTCCCGCGACACCGGCGGGAGTCTGGCTGCCATCCGTGTGAACGGGTCGACCTGCGGGTTCCTCGCAACGACCTCCAAGATGGTGGTCCAGCCCACGGTCGCCAACGTCGACGTCGTCCTCGATCAGACGAACGGGCGGTTCGAGCCGGGCCTCGGGGGCGAATCTGGCGGGATCGCCGAGATCGAGTTCGAGATCGACGGCGGACCGGGCACCGACACCCTCAAGATCATCGGCACGTCGGGAGCCGACCGTGTCGCTTTCGGCTCGAACGGCATCGCGCTCAACAATGACAACGACACGGATGTCACGAAGGCGCTCAACCTCGAAGGATTCAGTGCGGACATGCGTGCCGGAGCCGACGTCGTCACCGGCGCCGGCAACACCAACGGGACCACCGGTGCATTCACGGCCCCGATCGCGATCCGCGGCGGGGCTGGTAACGACTCGCTCACCGGCGGCGCTACCGGCGCGGACATCGCGGACTTCTCCAACGCCCCGGGCGGGGTGACGGTCAACCTGAAAGCGGGAACCGCGACCGGCGACGGATCGGACACGCTGGCGAGCATCGAGAACGTGACAGGGTCGTCCTTCAATGACGCCGTCACTCTGAAACCGAATCAGATCAACGTCGCGAACATGGGCGCGGGTGACGACTTCTGCTACCAGGTCAGCGTCGGTGTGAACGACGGCGGCGTGGAGGGCGACACCTGTAACGGTGAAGCGGGTACCGACACCTACGACGCCACCGGCGTGCTCCGTAACAGCCCCGGTCTGAACCTGGACTTCCTGAACAACATCGTCACGGGAAGCGGTCCGGACTTCATCCCGGGCGTCGAGAACTTCAACGGAACGGCCGGTGAGGACACCGTCAGGTTCCAGCCGGGCGAGATCAACGTCGCGAACATGGGCGCGGGTGACGACTTCTGCTACCAGGTCAGCGT
>JBBDRJ010000012.1:73303-74272 GCA_040905525.1 Actinomycetota bacterium | reverse complement strand
ACTTCCTGAACAACATCGTCACGGGAAGCGGTCCGGACTTCATCCCGGGCGTCGAAAACGGCGTGGGCACGACTGGAGACGACACCTTCATCGACGCCGACGACGACTGCAACCTCGTACGAGGTCTCGAGGGTGACGACGTATGGATCGCCTCCTTCGACCGGCCGGGCAGCGAATCGGACCCGCAGCGAGGCACCTGCGGCGATGACGTCGATCTCGGCGAGGGCGGCGAGGTAGCCGGTGACACGATCGACTACCAGAACACCGTCGCCAACTCACCCGGCGTGCTCATCAACCTGCCGGCCGGGATCGTCAGCGGCAGCCCGGAGGACAGGGCGGCGAACGCCGAGAACGCTTACGGCAGCGAGCACGACGACGTGATAATCGGCAGTCCGGAGAACAACGTGATCAAGGGCCGTAGTGGCGACGACACGATCTCCGGCGGAGGCGGCGAAGACGACATGGATGGCGGCCCCGGAACCGACACGCTGGTGAGCGGCCCGGGCGACTCCGTCACCTGCAACCTGGCAACGGGTGAGGTCCAAGGCGACGAAGGCGACACTACGACCAGCTTCGAGACCTGCGGCGGTGGTGAGGGCGACGACATCATCTATGGGACGAACGGCGACGACATCATCGACGGCGGCGGCGGTAACGACCAGATCTTCGGCGGGAACGGGCAGGACACCATCTTCGGTGGCGAAGGCGACGACTTCATCGACGGCCAGAACGGCAGCGACACCGTCTATGGTGGCGAAGGTAACGACACCCTGCGCGGTGGATCCAACGGGAACGATACGATCTTCGGCGACGCCGGAGACGACGACATCGACGGCGGGAACGGGGACGACACCCTCGACGGCGGTGACGGGTTCGATGTCGTCGAAGGCGGCGCCGGAAACGACTCATGCGTGAACGGGGAGCAGGTCACCGGCTGCGAGACTTAACGGGGTTGTGGGGGGGGGGGGT
>JBBDRJ010000012.1:58626-73293 GCA_040905525.1 Actinomycetota bacterium | reverse complement strand
GATCGCCGGCGGCCGACCTGACTCCCTTCGTCCCTCGCTTCGTCGCGGACTGGGTCACCGACGCTCGGGGATCGGGGCACCGCTCAGTAGAAGGCACGCTGGTGTTCAGCGACCTGTCCGGCTTCACCGCGATGTCCGAGCGGCTCGCCCAGCTCGGCAAGGTGGGAGCCGAAGAGCTAACCGACCACCTCGACTCGATCTTCACCGAGCTGATCACGGTGGCCGGCGGATTGGGCGGCAGCATGCTCAAGTTCGGTGGCGATGCGCTCCTCACGCTGTTCTGGGGTCCCAACCACCCCGAACGCGCGGCCTCGGCCTGCATCGAGATGCAGGCGACCCTGAACACCATCGGTCTGATCTCGACGAGTGCCGGTGAGTCGCGGCTCCAGATGACGGTCGGTGCGCACACAGGCACGTTCGACTTCTTCCTGGCCGGACGGTCGCACCAAGCGCTGTTCGTGTGCGGCAACGACGCGGCGACGACCGTGCTCGTCGAAGGCTCCGCCTCCGCGGGGGAGGTCCGCGTCAGCCCAGAGCTCGCCGGTGCTCTCGATCCCTCGATGCTGGACGAGGCCGAGAGCCCTCAGCCGTTGCTAGTGAATGCTCCGTCGATCGATCGCGACATCCCGGCCGTCCCTCCGTGGCGCGAGGGAACCGGTCCGGACACGTTCGTGCCGACGATGCTTCGGAACCTGCTCGCGTCGGGGATCGAGCTCACCGAGCACCGTCAGATGGTCGTAGCCTTCCTGCACCTGTCGAACGTTGACGAGTTGATCGCCGCCAACGGCCCGGGGGAGACCGCGCACCGGCTCGATGAGCTCGTCTCCTTCATCCAGGAAGCCTTCGCGCGCGACGACGTGGCCTTCATCTCCACCGACATAAATGAAGGCGGGCCCAAGATCGTCTGCGCAACGGGCGCGGTACGCACCTTCGAGAACGACGAAGAGCGGATGCTGCGTGCCTTGCGCGAGGTGGTCGACCACCCCAGTCCCATCGAGCTGTGCGTTGGTGTCCATCGCGGTCACGGCTTCCGCGGATACGTCGGACCGGATTTCCGGCGAACCTTCGCGGTCATCGGCGACGTCGTCAACACGGCCGCCCGGGTGATGTCGAAGGCAAGGCCCGGTCAGATCCTGGCTACAGCCGACGTCCTCGATCGCTCGGACACCCTGTTCGAGACGAGAGCTCTCGATCCCTTCGCGGCCAAGGGAAAGGCGAAGCCACTTGTGGCGGTGGAGGTCGGTGCGATCGCCGGGGTGCGGGAGCGCGCCGGCTCCGACCTTCCCTTCGTCGGACGAACTCACCAGCTCGAATTGTTGACCGCCTCGGTTGACTCCGTAAGGAAAGGCATGGGCGGGGTCCTCGAGATCGTCGGCGAGGCGGGCCTCGGCAAGACGCGCATCGTGAACGAGCTGTTGTCCGGCATCGACGACATGACCGTTGTCCGCGAACGGTGCGGTCGATACGCGTCGTCTACTCCGTACTTCCCTTTCCGCCGACTTCTTTCAGAAACCATCGCCGGAAGGTCGATGGAAGAGATCGCGGCGCTCCTCGAGGTCCCGGCCCCCGGGATCGTCCCCTACCTGCCTCTGCTCGAGCTGCCCCTCGGCCGCCCGGCCGGATCCATCCCGGAGATCGACCAGCTCTCCACGAGCCAGCGTCGGGCGAAGATCCACGAGGTCGTCGCCGCTGCCGTTTCGGCGCTGCTCGACACCCCCGCCGTGTGGTTCGTCGACGACACGCACTCCGCCGACGCAGCGTCGATCGAGCTGCTGCGACATTTGGCCGTCGTCGACGGGATGCCATTGCTCATCCTCGTCGCCCGCCGGCCGGACGGCGAGGCGATCGGTGGCGCCGAACGCACCCTCGTGCTCGACGAGCTGGAGGCGTCCGCTTGCGCGTCCCTTCTCAAGTCGGCGTCGCGGGTACATCTGCTTCCGAAGGAGACACAGCGCCTGGCCGAGCGCGCCCACGGCAACCCGTTGTTCCTTATCGAGCTGGCTGCCGTCGTGGCGGAAGGGCGCGACCTCGAACAGCTGCCGGATTCACTCGAAGCCGTTCTCGCCGCAAGGATCGACTCACTCACCCCGGCCGAGCGCAGGATCGTTCGTCACCTCGCGGTCATCGGCAGCCGCTTCCAGCCGTCCGTCGCGCGCGCCGTGGTCGACGGCCTTCCGCCCCCGGGCGATCCCAGTTGGAGTCGTCTCAACGCGTTCGTCGATACCACGAAGGACGAATGGCAGTTCACCCAGACCCTCGTGAGAGAGACGGCATATGAAGGGTTGTCCTTCCGCGAGCGCCGCGATGTCCATCACCGAACCGGATCGGCTCTCGAAGAATTGCTCGAAGATCCCTTCGCGCTCAGCGAGCTCCTCTCATTGCACTTTCACGCGGCCAAAACGTCCGACAAGGCTTTGGCCTACTCCGAGCACGCGGCGAAGAAGGCACGCGGCGCATACGCGTTCCTCGAGGCGGCTACATTCCTCCGTCGCTGCGTCGACGCGGCGCGCTGGCTCGACGATCTCACCGCCCTCGGCGATTCCCTGACCGGCCTCGCTCACACCGAGCTCGATCTCGGCGAGTTCACGCAGGCCCGGGATCATTTCGAAGAGAGCCTGGAGATCAAGCGGGCCGGCGGCAATATCCAGGGCGTGGCCGCTCAGCTCAACGGGCTCGGACTCGTCGCCCGGCAACTCGGCGACTATCCAAGGGCGCAGGACCTCTTCGGGGAAGCCGTGGCCCTTCTCCGAACGCTCCACGATCCCGAGAATCTCGCATCGGCCTTCATGAACCTGGGGACGGTGGCTTGGCTGCAGGGCAAATACGACGTCGCCAAGTCGCAGTTCGAAGCCGCGCTCGAAGAGGAGCGTCGACTCGACAACATTCGCGGCATAGCGATCGCGCTCGAGACCCTCGGCAGCGTTGCGCTGGCGCTGGGGGACTTCAAGACCGCGCGCCAACACTACGAAAGAGGTCTACGGTTCTCAACCGAGCTGGAGGACAAGCCGGCGATGGCCGTTGCGCTGAACAATTTGGGCAACGTCGCGTTCCAACAGGGAGATCACACCGAAGGGCGCCGGCGCTTCGAGGCGAGTCTCGCCATCCGCCGGGAGCTGAACGACCGGTTGGGCGTGGGAAGCACGCTGACGAATCTCGGCACGATCGAGTACTTCGCTCGCAACTACGAAACCGCTCGAGAAAGGTACGAAGAAGGTCTGGCCATCGCCCGTGAGATCGGCGATCAGCGCGGCTCGTCGCTCAGCCTCCACAACCTCGGAGAGATCGCGATCATCGACGGCGACACGGCGCTGGCGCGGCAACTCATCCAGGAAGGGCTCGACATCCGACGCGCACTCGGGGATCCGCGCGGACAGGCTCAGTCCCTGACAAGTCTCGGCATGCTCGCATCCGAGAGCGCGGACGATGATCAAGCGCGCGCCTCGTTCAGCGAGGCCCTGGATCTCCTCGAGCAGCTTGGAAACAAACCTGGGATCGCTGAATGTGTCGAGCTCGTCGCCGCTCTCAGAGCTCGAGCTGGAGATCCGGTTGGCGCGGCAACGCTGCTGGGCTGCGTCGATGCCATCCTCGAGGGGATCGGCGCCGCTCGATCGTGGTCCGACGCCGCACGCGCAGAACTAGAGATCTCCTTGGGCAACCAGCTCGGATCCGAGGTCTACGAGATGGCCGTTGGCGTGGGTCACGCTATGAGCCTCGAGCGCACGCTTGCGCTTGCGAGAGAGGCGCTCGACTCCACGCCCGACGCCGAGCCGACCGCCGTTCAGTCCTAGATAGCCTCCGAGCCGGTTTCCCCGGTCCTGATCCTCGTTACGCTCTCCGCAGCGGTCACCCAGATCTTTCCGTCGCCGATCGATCCGGTGCGTGCGGACTCGGTGATGGCTTCCACGACCCGGTCGACGATGCTCTCGTCGACCAGCACCTCGATCCGAACCTTGGGGACGAAGTCGATCTGGTACTCGGCCCCCCGGTAGACCTCCGTGTGCCCTCGCTGCCGGCCGAAGCCGCGTGACTCGGTCACCGTCATCCCCTGGATACCGACATCCTTCAGCGCATCCTTGACCTCATCGAGCTTGAATGGCTTAACGATTGCGGTCACGAGCTTCATCGAGCCTCCCCTTGGTCGAGTAGTGGTCTCATCGCAATTTCACCGCCTACCCAGTCAACGTGTAACCGGCTTCGCCGTGTTGCGACAGGTCGAGTCCGGTGTCCTCTTCCTCCTCGGTGACGCGCAAACCGATCACCAGATCGATCACTTTGAGGATCACGAACGTAAGAACGAAGGCCCAAACCGTCGTAATGGCGGAGGCGGCCGCCTGCTTGCCGAGAAGATCGAAGCCACCCCCGTACACGAGGCCCTTCTGTCCCATAAGCGCCGTCTGTTCGGTGGCGAAGACGCCCGTGAGAAGCGCACCTATCAGTCCGCCGATGTAGTGGACGCCGACTACATCGAGGGCGTCGTCGTAGAGGAACTTACGCTTCAGGCTAACCGCCAGGTAGCAGATAAGACCTGCAGCTAGCCCGATACAGATGGCTGACCAAGGACGCACGTAGCCGGACGCCGGGGTTATGGCAACGAGCCCGGCCACGGCACCGGTGGCGGCGCCGACGGTCGTGGGCTTCCTGTGCTGTATCCACTCGGGGATGATCCAGCCGAAGATCGCCGCCGCCGTGGCGACGTGCGTGTTCGAGAAAGCGAGTGCTGCCAACCCGCCGGAAGCCAGCGCGCTTCCTCCGTTGAACCCGAACCAGCCGAACCACAGGATCGAAGCGCCGAGAACCACGAACGGCACGTTGTGCGGAACGAACGGGTCCTTAGGCCAGCCCTTGCGCTTGCCGAGCACGATCGCGAACGCCAGCGCCGCGATTCCGGCGTTCTGGTGGACGACGGTTCCGCCCGCGAAGTCGAGGGCGCCGAGTCCGTCGAGTCCGTTGAGGAACCCGCCGCCCCACACCCAGTGCGCAACCGGTGCGTACACGACGAGCACCCAAGCGGCCGTGAAGACCAGATAAGCGCTGAACTTCACCCGTTCGGCGTAGGCACCGGCGATCAGCGCCGGCGTGATCACGGCGAACATCATCTGGTAGATGCCGAACGCGGTGTGCGGAATCGTAGCGGCCAGCGCGCTCGGCGCGTCTCCGACGTCCTTGAAGCCCAGGAAGTCGAGACCGCCGATCCAGCCTCCCTCACCGATGACCTTGCCGATGTCCGGTCCGAAAGCGAGCGTGTGTCCGATGATGACCCACAGGATCGACACGATCCCGAGGGCCATGAACGAGTGCATGAGCGTGCCGAGCACGTTCTTCGAGCGGACGAGTCCGCCGTAGAAGAACGCGAGGCCCGGCGTCATGAACATCACGAGTGCGGCCGAGGCGAGGATCCATGCCGTATCCCCGCTGTTGACCGCCGTCGTGTCCTGCGCCGCCGCCGGAAGCGCGCTCAGTGCGACCGCCGCAACCGAGACACCTCCGACGAAGCCTGCCCGCCGCCAGAGCCTCATCGGATCTCCCTTCTGGTAGGTAACAAACGCGAAACCGCGAGCAACCTAGGCGACGGGTTTTGCCGTGGTGTTAAGGATTGTTACACGCGTGTAAACACACAGGTGATTCGCCCAAAGATAGGGGCCCTGTGTGCCGGGCGGCTAATGAGCTCTGCTCAAACCTTCACCTCCTGTCGGTCCGCTTTCGCCCGGCGCAAACGCGTCCGACCAGGTCTCAGCGTTTCCTTAACGGGCCGGTAACAAAGGCCAACACTGCCGAAACGCCCCGTCCGTACCTTCTCGAGCGTGGCCAAGGTCCTGGAACAGCCCTCGCCCGCATCGTTGATCGAGCCGTCGGTCTTCGAGCGCTAGAGCCGTTGGAAGCCGCAAGCTTGCTCCTCCAACTATTGGCGCTCTTGGTCGCGGCGCGGTGCGCAGCCGAGCTGGCGGAGAGGCTGCGCATGCCCGCCGTGCTCGTGGAGATCTCGGCCGGCGTGATGCTCGGGCCCTCGCTGCTCGGCATTATCGGCCACGACGAGTCCTTGAAGTTCCTCGGCGAGCTTGGCGCGATCTTCCTGCTGCTCGAGGTCGGCCTGCACATGGATCTCGCCGATCTACGTCGGGTTGGTGGTTCGGCGATGTCGGTTGCCGTCGTCGGCGTAGTCGCGCCGATGGTCGGCGGCTTCGCAGCCATGCGCGCCTTGGGGATCGACGGTCAGGTGGCGCTGTTCCTCGCGGCGGGGATAACAGCGACGAGCGTTGGCATCACGGCACGTGTGTTCGCGGACATGCGCTCGCTTGCCAGCCGGGAGGCTCAAACGGTGCTCGGGGCCGCCGTCGCCGACGACGTCATAGGTCTTCTGATCCTTACCATCGTCACGCGCTTGTCGACGACGGGTTCGGTGGAGATCGGCGGCATCATTCGGATCGCCGCGATCGGACTCGGCTTCGTCGTCGCCGCAACGGCGGTGGGCGCCTGGCTGGCACCACTCATCTTCGACAGGCTCCTCGGTCGCGCACGGACGGAGGGCACGCTCCTCGGCGGAGGCGTCGCCTTCACGCTGGCCTACGCCGGACTCGCCGCCGTGGCCGGATTAGCGGCGATCGTCGGTGCTTTCGTCGCCGGGGTGTCGCTCGGCCGTATCGGCGATCGGGACGATCTGAGCCGGCGCTTGGCGCCGGTCGGCCACCTCTTCGTCCCGGTCTTCTTCCTGCTCATCGGGGCCGAGGCCCGAGTTGGCGAGCTGGGCGATCCACGTGCGCTGATGATCATCGCCGTGCTCGGGCTCGTGGCCGTGTTCGGGAAGCTCGTTGCGGGTGCGGCCGTGAGGCGAGGAACCGCCGATCGCCTGCTCGTCGGCATCGGCATGGTTCCCCGAGGCGAGGTGGGCGTCGTGTTCGCCACACTCGGCCTCGCCAGCGGCGTGCTGGGCGCTCGGGAGCACACAGCTTTGCTCTTCGTCGTTCTCGCGACGACGATGGCCGCACCGCCATGGCTGCGCCGGCGCATCGAGCGGACTCGTCGCGCCGCGCAAACCGGCGCTGTGGAGTCGACACCGCAGGAGGGCTGGCTCATCGTCGACGGCGACATCGAACTCAGAGCTGAGCCGCCTCCAGGACTGGCGCCGCTGCTCGGTCTGGATGCGGCACTGCTGTGCACCCAGCGCCGTCCCGGACCTCGTCTGCTCGACTGGCTGACGAGAGCGCCGGCCGAGTCTCCGCGATGGGACGAGGAGCTCCGAAACAAGTTCCTTCAATTGCTGCGCGAAGGCAACCCGCGATCGTGGCGCCTGCTCGACGTAACGGGCCTTCTGCGATTGCTGCTGCCCGACATCGACGCCGCCTTGCGCAAGCGGCAGCAGGATCCCTTCGACCTGGATCCATCCGGCGCACTGCGTTGGGACGAACTCGAAGCTTTGAACGATTTCGTTCGGTCCGACGATCCCGCTGGGCGACTTTGGCCATCGGTCGATCAGGACGTCGTGCTCGTCGCCGCGCTGGCTCGCAGCGCCAACCGCGGACGGGACGCGGCGGAATCGGCTCGCCGGCTTGCTCATGCGATCGGCCTCGAAGACGAGCAAGCTGCCGAAGTCCGGTTCCTCGTCGCCGAGCGAGAGCTGCTGCCGGCTGCGGCGTCGCGATTGTCGATGGGACGAGAAGAGGCCGTGCTCGAGCTGGCCGCTCACATCGCCTCCCGATCGCGCGCCGACGCCCTCTACCTGCTGGCCGTGGCGGGGACGACCGAACCCACAGCTCGGGATGCGCTTGACGAGATGTACGTCCTGATCGCGTCCGCGCTGGCGCACCCCGAGCTCACCGGCACGGCAGCGTCCGACCTCGTCGAGGCTCGAAAACAAGAAGCCGTCCGCGCGCTTCCCCGGATCCCCGATCCGGTGGCGCGACGCTTGATCGATGCGGCCCCGCGCCGGTACCTGCTCGCCCACAACCCTGAGACGATCGCGCGGCACGGACGGATGCTCGATCCGCTGCCGGCGCGCAACGAAGTACGGATCCATGCCGATCCCGATCTCGAACGCGGCGAGTGGGCCGTGCACGTTGTAACGCTCGACAAACACGGAGCCCTTGCTGCGATCGCCCGCGCCTTCGCCGACTGTGGGATCCCGATCGTCGAGGCGTGGATATCGACGTGGACGAATGGCGCGGCCGTCGATGTGTTCCGTGTGACGGCACCGCGCGACGTCGACTTCGGTGCGGTGCGCGAACGAGCGACGGCGCTTCTGGCCGGTGCTGAACGCAACGGCGGCCCGGCTGCGATCGCCGGGACACTGACGATCGACAACGTCGCATCGCCCTGGCACACGATCGTCGAGGTCCGGGCCACCGACCGCACGGGGCTCCTTCACCGAGTCGCCGCGGCTCTCGCTCGCGCGGGGATCCAGATCCATTACGCCACCGCCTGCACGCGGGACGGCGTAGCCGTGGATACATTCCTCGTCACCGGACCGGACGCCCACAAGCTTTCCCCAGATGGTGAGAAGGCACTTCGCCTCGCCTTCGAAGGCAAACCCTTGGGTCGGTGGACGCCGCGGCGCCTGTTCAGCCGGTCCGGGGCGAAGGTACGGGAAATCCGCCAGGGATAGGGTTTCCAGCATCTTGATCTCGCGATGGTGGTGGGGGCCCAAGCACGGCGGAGAGCTCTGGACGAAGGACCGATCGGTGCGCTCCTTCGACGGGACGCGTGGAATCCCGGCCGACGGGGCAGGTCGGAGACCCCGATCCCGCGGTCGTCCCGGCGCTCGTGGGTGAGTACCGCTCGCTGGTTTGGAATTACCGTGACTTGCACGCGATCTTCGAAGCCGAGGAGCTCGAACGCGCGGCACTCGTCGGCCACTCCATGGGGGTACAGGTAGCCCTCGAGGCCTACAGGCAGTTCCCAGAGCGTGTCGCCGCGCTCGCTTCACTGGCCGGTGGCGTTGCCGCTACTGCATGTACTGCCGCGGGTGAGCCTGCTCGGCTGGCGCGCCCTCGTTCACAATCCACTCTCGTACCACGCGGGTCGATGGGTCAAGGCGATCGGTCCCCAGGCCAAAGCCGAGGACATGACGGGCTACTTCGACCATGTCTCGATGGTCGACCCCCTCATCGCGGCCAAGATGATCCGGGGGATGCATACACACTCGGCCGAGGACCTGTTGGAAACGATCGACGTCCCGGTGCTCATCGTGCACGGCACGGACGATCCCTTCACTCCGATCTCTGTTGCCAAGGAGATGGCCGAGCGCGTACCGAATGCAGGACTCGTGGTGATCGAGAACGGGTCGCACACGCTACCCATCGAGGTGCCCGAGGAGATCGTCGGCGAGTTGAAGCCGTTCCTGAAGGCGGTCTTCAGTTCGCCTTGACCTTCGTTCCCTCGGGGATCGGGCCGACGGTGGCCGATCCGCCGCCGTCCACTTCCAGCACGGTGTCTTGAGCCGCGTCGACGCCAACCATGCCGAGTCCGATGGAACCGTTGCGCGGCGAGAGGACGGCCGAGGTGATGCGGCCTGCTTTTCGTCCGGCGAGGAGGAGGTCGCGTCCTAGTGCCGTGGCCGGATCCACGTCCGCGAGCTTCAACGGCCGCACGACCTTGTTGATGTGGCCGCGGAAATGGACACGCGCGATCGTCTCCTGCCCGATGTAACAGCCCTTCTCGACGGACACCGCGCGCGTGAGCCCCGCCTCCTGCGGAAGATTGTCGGTTCCGTAGTCGACACCGAAGGCCGGCACGCCCGCCTCAACCCTCAACATCTCGTAGATCTGCGAGGGAGCGACTTCAAACTTTCGTAGTGCCGTAACCGAACCAGGATCTTCGGTGTAGAGGTCAGCGGTCGCTACATCGGCTAGTTCGCCCCCGAAGGACAACGCGGCCGGATCGAGCGTTGTTTGACCCGGGCGGCCAATACTCGGAGCTCCCACTCCGAGGACGGTGACATGGGTTCGCGGAACCGACTCGATCTCAACCTTGGTGCGAAAACGCATCGATTCGAGGCGTTCGGCGAGGTCGGTAGCCGAGGACTCGACCTCGAGCCAGACCTCGTCCTCGAGGATCCCGACCCGAAAGTGCGCGAACACCTTTCCCTTTGGCTCGAGGAGGAAAGACTCCACCCACTGCCCGACGTCTACCGTCTCGACGTCTGTCGTGATCGTGTTCTGCAGGAACCAGATGCGTTGTGGACCGGTGATCCTGACCAGCTGAGGCCGGGGAGGCCACTCGATGCGCACACCCGAGGACCGGACCGCGTAGTAATTCTCTTCAAGCGTCGGCACGTCGGCTCCAAGCTACCCTTGGCGTGCCGATGCTGCGTTTGCGCAACACACTCACTAAGCAGGTCGAAGAAATCACACCCTTAGAACCCGGGCACATCGGTATGTACTCCTGCGGGCCAACCGTATACCGGCCCCTCCACGTCGGGAACCTCCGCTCCTTCCTGCTCTCCGACGTGATCGACCGCGTCCTCAGCTACCACGGACTGGACGTCCGCAGGGTCATGAACATCACCGACGTCGGTCACATGACCGACGAGCTCACCGATGAGGGCCGCGATCGCATGCTGATGGCCATGGAGGATGAGGGACTGGGCACCTCCGAGATCGCCGAGAAGTACACCGATATCTTCTACCGTGACACCGACGCCGTGAACATCCGGCGCGCCGCGGTCTACCCCAAAGCCACGGAGCACATCGAGCAGATCAAGGAGCTGATCGCCAAGCTCCTCGAGCGGGGACACGCTTACTCCAGCGACGGAACTATCTACTACGACGTCACGTCGTTCGCCGATTACGGGAAGCTCTCGGGCCAGTCGCTCGACGCGATGCAGCCCGGGCACCGCATCGAGATCGACACTCGCAAGCGCAACCACCAGGACTTCACCCTGTGGGTCGCGGCCGGCCCCAGGCGGGAGCTCGTCTTCGATTCACCGTGGGGAACCGGCTACCCGGGCTGGCACATCGAGTGCTCGGCGATGTCGCTTCATTATCTCGGCGAACGCTTCGATATCCACACCGGAGGCGTGGACAACCGCTTCCCGCATCACGAGGACGAGATAGCGCAGTCGGAGGGCGCCGTTGGACATCGGGTCGTCCAGACGTGGTCGCACGGGGAACACCTCCTGATGGCTCAGCTCAAGATGGCCAAGTCGGCCGGCAACGTCGTGACGGTTCAGAGCTTGATCGACGCGGGAGTGGATCCGCTCGCGTTCCGATACCTGTGCTTCACCGGCCGCTACCGGCGTCAGGTTCACTTCACGCAGGACGCGCTCGACGCCGCGGCTACAGCGCTGCGCCGATTGCGCGAGCAGGTGGCGCTGCTCGGAGTTGCGGGGTCCGCTGTCTCCACCGACCCGGATTTGCGGGCCGATCTGCGCGACGGCGCCGTCGCATATCACGACCGATTCATCGGCGCCATCGACGACGACCTCGATCTGCCCGCTGCGGTCACCGTTCTGCACGAGACTCTCGCCGACGACTCCATACCGCCCACAGACCGCCGATCGCTCGTCGGCTCATGGGACGAGATCCTCGGCCTCGATCTGATCGGCTCCGACGAGCTGCCGCCAGAGCTGGCCCAGCTCGTTCGCCGCCGCGACGAAGCCCGCGCCGCGCGTGACTTCGCCGGGGCCGACGAGATCCGCGACCGCCTTCGCGCCCAGGGGGTCGAGCTCCTGGACTCGGACAAAGGGACACGCTGGGTCCGGCGTTAGCCGCTTACAGGACCGACCGCAGGCTTTCTTCGATGCGGCGAATGTCGTCGGGGTCGGTGATCTTTCGTCCCTCGAGGTTCCGGACGTAGAAGACATCGACAACGTGAGGTCCGTAGGTCGCGACCTTAGCCAGCGAAAGGTCGCACCCGGTATCGGTCAAAGCCTTCGTGATCGCGCGCAGCAGTCCGAGACGGTCCTCGGTGTGGACCTCAACAACGGTATGACTGTCCGACGCGGCGTGGTCCACGACGATCTGCGGCGATCCCGTCTGTCGCTGAGGCGTTCGCCGTCTCCGCGTCTGTGCCGTCTTTCGTCCCAGCTCGGCGTCGAGATCGAGCCGGCCGTCCAGGGCCAGCGGTATGTCGGCTCGAGCCCGCGCCCAGCGATCTTCGGGGATGGCGCCGTGGGAACCAATCACGCGAAAAACCTCGACGGCTACCCCATCCGAGCGTGTGTAGATCTCCGCGTCGTGCACGTCGATGCCACGCAGAGACAGGACACCGGCGATCGAGGAGAACATCCCCGGGCGGTCGTGGGCGACGACGATGAGCTCGTCGGCCTCACGAGCGCTGTGCAGCGCGGTCCTGACCTCCGTGGTACCGAGCGGGGTTCGCAACAGATCGAGCTGGCGGCCGGCCGAGGCGTGATCGATGCCCACCAGCCAGGCCTCCGGCATCGGTCCCACCAGCCGGATGGTCTCGTCACGCGCGATACCCAGCCCATCGGCCAGCGCTTCCAGTCTCTGCGACGCTTCGGCGGGACCTTCCACCACGCCTTGAAAGCGTTGCTTCGTCTTCGCATAGAGCTCGCGCACCAAGGACGAGCGGAAAGACGACCACGCTTCTGGCCCGGTGGCCAAAGAGTCGGCGCGGGTTAGCAGGAACAGCCCGGCGAGCCGGCGGGGATCGACGATCCGCTCGGCAGCTTCGGCGATGGTTCGCGCGTCGTTCAGATCCCGGCGGGTTGCGAGCGTGACGAGCGTCAGGTGCTCGCGCACAAGGAAGACGAGCTCCTCCAGCTGGGTCTCTTCGAGGTTCATGCGCTGCCCCACGGACCGGGCGAGCTCGGCGCCGATGATCGAGTGGTCGCCGTTGCGTCCCTTACCTATGTCGTGAAGTAGCGTCGCGAGGAACAGCACCTCGGGTTCCGGCGACAATCCCCAGGCATCGCGGACATCAGGTTCGTCCAGCGACCTGCTTTCAGCAAGCTCGCCGACGGCGGCGAAGAGATGGCGATCGACGGTGTAGCGGTGATATATGTCGCGCTGCGGATAGCCGCGGATCGGCTCCCATTCCGGTATGAGAGCCTGAAGGAACCCGGCCAGGTCCATCGCTTCCAGTGCATCTACTCCTTCCGTGCCTCCTTGGATCAGATCCAGGAAGACCTCGCGCGCATCTGTCGACCACTCGAGTTCCGGTTCATCGGCAAGCTCTTCGTGCAGTCGGTTCAAAGCTGCACGACCGACCGGGGCGCCGTGGCGAACCGATCGCCGGAAGACACGCAGCCATCCGGCTGGGTCTTCCCGAGAGTGCGTCACGGCCAGCACTTCGATGCGGCCGTCTTGGAGCACGCACCCGTCGCCCAGCGTCTGAGTTGTTGCCGTCCGACGAAATCGCCGGCGCTTGGCGTGCAGTGTGCGGTCCCAGAAACTGTCGACGATCACCGCGACCTGTCGTGCGTGGCGGTAGAGCTCCTGCATCAGGCGGTCGGCGGAAGGTCGATCGTCGGTGGCGGCGTAACCGAGACGCCGTGCAACGTCGTCTTGATCGGGAAGGTAGAGCTGGTCCTGGTGCCGATTGGTCGCCAGGTGCAGCTCGATACGCACACGCAACAGGAAGGATCGCGCTTGCATGATCGTCCGGGCATCGAGCTCGCTCAAGAACCCGGCGGCGCTCAGTCCGTGCAAGCTTTCGTCGCCCGGCATCAGCTTGGCCGCCCATTCCAGGGTGTGGATATCCCGCGATCCCCCAGCCGAGTCGCGGATGTTCGGTTCGAGAAGGTGTCCGGCGTGCCCGTAGCGCCGGTGCCTATCGACGATCGACCCGACGAGGTCCTTGAAGAACGTGTGGCGGCCGCGATCGAGCCGCCTCCTAACCTGACCGTCGAGGTCGGCGAACAGCCCTCGGTCGCCTGCCAGCAGCCGCGCGTCGAGTAGCGCACAAACTTCGTCGACGCGGCCGGTGAGGCTGCGGATCACGTCGCGCGGCTCGCGGACCCGGTCGCCGAGCTCCCTTCCCGAATCCCAGAGCGGGTACATGACCTCACGGTTCAGACCCGCGACATCACTGGCCGACCATCCGTTGTAGAGGACAAGCAGGTCGAGGTCGGAACACGGCGCGAGTTCATTGCGTCCGTATCCGCCCAGAGCGACCAGAGCGATGCCCGTGTCATCGCGGCCCGAGCGAGACAGCGCGCTCTCGAAGGCTCCGACGACGATGACATCCACATCGGCCGAGTGGGCCAGCATGACCTCAGCGGCGCTCACGCCGGAGCGTTGAAGCTCTTCCATGCGTGCGCGGACGCGCGCGAAAGCTTCTCGGATCTCTGTAGTCACACGACCAGTCTGTAGGAGCGCAAGACCTCAGGCTCCATTGCCAGGGGGCCGCTTCGCGGCATCCTTTAGAAGGGGCCGCTTCGCGGCATCCTTTAGAAGGGGCCGCTTCGCGGCATCCTTGCCGAAAAAGGGACTCCCCCGCGGGTCTCCGCGGGGGAGTCTCAATACCGCACTCGCACGTTGGCTTACCTCTTCTTTCTCCGCGCTGGTCGCTTCATCGCGATCTCAGGGGCGGAGGCAGCCTTACGGCGGCGCCTGCGCGCTGGTTTGCGCTTGGCGGCCTTCTTCCTAGCCGGCTTGCGCTTCGCAGCCTTCTTGCGACGTGCAGGCTTGCGCTTCGCAGCCTTCTTCCGACGTGCCGGCTTGCGCTTCGCAGCCTTCTTCCGACGTGCCGGCTTGCGCTTCGCAGCCTTCT
>JBBDRJ010000012.1:0-58526 GCA_040905525.1 Actinomycetota bacterium | reverse complement strand
GGCTTGCGCTTCGCAGCCTTCTTCCGACGTGCCGGCTTGCGCTTCGCAGCCTTCTTGCGACGTGCAGGCTTGCGCTTCGCAGCCTTGCGACGCGCCGGCTTGCGCTTCGCGGTCCGCTTGGCGGCCTTGCGACGCGCCGGCTTGCGCTTCGCAGCTTTACGCTTTGCTGCTTTCTTGCGTGGCATTCGGTTCACCTCCCTCCTACAGTCAGATGACCTCTAACCTCGTGCTACATGCACGACAAACACATGCATGCATAACCTCAATCACGAGGTCACGAATTACCATAGCCGTCAAATGCGCACATGTGAAGGGTTTTCGCAAGCATTGTCAAGTGATTGGATTTCAGCATTTTGCGGTTGCAAGCGCTGATTACCCTCGCGATCTGTTCTCTAACCGCGAATTGCGGTTGCGTACGCGGACTTACGATGCGACGCGCGCTCGCGGACGCCGGCCGATGCGAACCGACGCAACACGCGCAAGAACATCGCGAATGTCTTCGCCGTCCGCGATCAATCCGAACAATCGCTGCGCTTGCCGTCGCAAGCGTGTGCGCTCACGTTCGGTTAGTCCGCCCCAGATCCCGTAGCGCTCGCTGTTGGCAAGCGCGTATTCCAAGCAGTCCAGGCGCACGTTGCAGTTGACGCAAACACGCTTTGCGGAATCGCCGGGACTTCCGCGCTCTGGAAAGAAGAGATCAGGATCTTCCCCACGACACGCGGCACTTTCTTGCCAGTCGTATCTAATTCGCCACACGCCCAGTGCCCCCCGTTAGAGAACACAGCCTTGTAATTACGTTCGTGTAATTGTAGGCATCCGACCCGTTCTGTCAAGGGGTGGGGGCGTGCGTTGTTATTCGGCTCGCGCGCGTACTTGATTCGTGCTCAAGCGCGAAAGAGATGCGGAGTACGCGCGCGCTTTTCGTTGCGATGCCGAAACGCCAAAACCCGATCAGCTCAGGTAGCGCCGCCAGATCCAAGCGGACGAACCGATCATCGCGCCTGAACCAAACAAACCAACCACCGCGAGGCCGCGATTCGCCGACGAATCCGGCTCGGGTGACGGCGTTGGCGGGAAGGTCTCTGCCGGCTCGGGTGTCTGCGTTTCCGCCGGACGCGACGGCGCCGGGGTGGCCGTGGCTGTAGCCGTAGGACGGGGCGAGGGCGTCCGCGCAGGTGTCGGGCGCGGAGTTGCCGTCGCAGGCGGTGTGGCGATCGGCCTCGGCGTGCAGAACGGAGGAAGGCAGGGCGCAGAGGAGGTGGGAGTCGGTGTTGCGGTCGGTAGCGGCGAGATCTGTGCGCTCAGATGAGCGCCCGCGAACAGCAGCAGCGGGGCGGCCAGCACGAGCGCAGCGAGGATTCGCTTCACTCGCTACATCTCGACAACGAGATGCGTTTCCGTCGAACGCACTCCCGGAAGATTGTGGATCTGATCGAGAACCACCTCGGCTAGATGCCGGTCGTCCGGAAACTCGCAGAACGCGAAGATATCCGGCTGGCCCCAGCATGTGTGCGCCTGCTTAACGCCGTCGAGCGATCGGATCGTCTCGAGCGTTTCCTTCGCGTGACCCGCTTCCACGGACACCAAGATGTACGCGGCCGCGCTCATCTCCAACCTCCTAGGAGGGCTAGCGGAACCCGGGCTAAGAAACGCAAGTGTAGCGATTGTCTCGCAGATACCATGACTGCGGTGGCTCGCGTGATCCTCACCGGCCCGCCTGCGAGCGGGAAGACCACATTGGCGTTGCGCGCCGTCGAGATCCTTCGTGGGCGGGGCGAATCGCTCGCCGGATTCACAACATCCGAGATCCGCCGGGGCGGGCGGCGCACCGGGTTCACGGTCACGGGGATAGGTGGCCTCGAGCGCACCCTCGCCGTCCGCGGGGGCCGGGGGCCGAGGGTCGGAAGCTACGGCGTGGACGTCGGTGCTTTCGAGGAGGTTGGCCTGCTCGAGCTGGAGAACGGGCTGGAGCTCGGTTCTACCCTCGTCGTGGACGAGATCGGCCGGATGGAGCTGCTCTCCGAGCACTTCCGGGCCCTGATCCCGGATCTGTTCGGTGCCCCCAGGCTGCTCGCAACCCTGCCCACCCACCCCGACCCGGTGACCGACGAGCTCAGGAGCCGCCGGGACGTCATCGTCGTCGAGGTGGTTCTTTCACGGGCGTCGTCCATCGCCGCGGAGATCGCGGACCTCGTCCAATCGACGTCCCTTCCTATTAGATAGGCGAGGACGCGCCGCCGGCGTCGTCGCGCTGGGGTAGTCTCCAAATCTGTACCCCCGGGGACCGATTCGCTCCAACATGCGAGGATAAATAGGTATGTCTCACTCACCGACCGACTGGCCCGTCCCTCCCGAGGTGACCGAGCCCCAGCCCTCCCATGAAAGACGGTCCTGGGGCAAGGTCTCGCATTCCGACCGTTTTCGGCGCCAGCGCCGAGATCTCCTGCGCGCCGCAGCGCGCCTGGCCGCCCGGGAAGGCTACGAAGGAACCCGTGTCGCCGACATCGTGGCCGAGGCCGGCCTATCCAAGAGCACCTTTTATGAGCATTTCGGCTCGAAGGAGGAGTGCTTCGTCGAGCTCAACGGGCGGACCTCCGCTCAGATGCTCAAGGGAGCCGTGGATACCGCCGAGGCCACTATCGACCAAGGCCCGTTTGGCTGCCTCGGAGCCGTCATCCGGTCGATAGTGGGTTACGCCGACCGCAACCCACGTCTGGCCGAGGTCTTGAGGGCGGCGGCCGACGTGTCGCAGACGGCCGTCCGGGACCAGCGCGAGCAGAACATGCGCCGGGTGATCCACTTCTTCGTGTCGCTCGGCCATCGCCTGGGTTCACCACTGGAGACCGGCGAGCTCGACCTGTCGGCCACGATCGTCGTCCGCGGTGTCACCGACATCCTGGGCGATCTTCGACGCGAAGAACCGGAAAGCTTCGATCGCCGACTCGACCAGATAACACGCCTTGGCTGCCGCGCCTTCGGGCTGCCCGAATCCTGATGCGTCGCTGGCCAACCTTCCTTCGCTTGATGCGGCATTGCCGGCCGTACCGGCGGAAGCTGATCCTCGCCTTCTTCGCAGCCGCGGGAGTAGCCGTCGCCGTTCCGACGATCCCGCTGTTCGTCCGCGACGCGATAGACGGCGCGATCCCTCGCAGTGACTTCCGGCAACTGGGGATCTTGGTCGGGGCGATGCTCGGCGTGGCGCTGATCAAGGCCTTCTTTCACGGCGTTCGCCGGCAGATCGCCGGGGAGCTATCGATCGGAGTCGAAGCCGACCTTCGAGAGCAGCTTTACAACCACGTACAAGCTCTGGACGTCGGATACCACGAACGCATCTCGACGGGACAGATCATGTCCCGGGCAACGAGCGACATCCAAGCGATCCGCCAGTACCTGATGAGCGTGGCCTGGTCGCTCACGCTCTTCATCCAGATCATCGTGATCTTCGGGGTCATGTTCTACCTCAGCCCTCCGATCGCCGGGATCTTCTTGGCCACCTCTCCGGTAATGGCTTGGTACACCTACCGATTCGCCGACAAATTCGACCCGATCGTCTGGGAGATGCAGCAACGCCTGGGCGACCTCGCCTCCGTCGTCGAAGAAACCGTCGTCGGGATCCGTGTCGTCAAGGGCTTCGGCCAGGAGGCTCAGCAGGTAGCCAAGCTCTCCGGAGACGCGGAGCGTGTTTACGACGCCGCCATGGAATCGGTGAAGCTCCGCGCCAAGTTCGTTCCGGTGTTCAATCTCGTCCCGCAGATGGGACTCATCGCCGTGCTCTGGTACGGGGGGCGCCTAGCCATCAGTGGGAGCTTGAGCTCGGGCACGATCATCGCGCTCTTCTCTTATCTGTTCATGCTCATTTGGCCATTGCGATCGGTTGGGATGATCGTCGCCTGGGCACAACGCGCCACGACATCGGCCGGACGTGTCTTCGAGATCCTCGACACGCCTCCGGGTATCGCCGACCACGCCGACGCTAAACCGCTCGATGTCGCGGCTGCAACGATCGCTTTCTCCGACGTCCACTTCGCCTATCCGGACGGCGGGGCCGTGCTGGCCGGTGTCGACCTCGAGGTGCCCGCCGGGACGTCCGTCGCCCTCGTCGGACACACGGGGTGCGGGAAGTCGACGCTCATGCGCATTGTGCCACGCTTCATCGAGCCGTCCGACGGCGACGTCACCATCGACGGACAGAGCATCTCGGCCGTCACACTGGCGTCCCTGCGTGCGCAGATCGGCATCGTCTTCGAGGACACACTCCTTTTCAGCGACACTATCGCCGCGAACATCGCGTTCGGCCGCCCGGACTCAAGCGAAGAGGAGATCGTCCGGGCCGCCGTGATCGCACAGGCGCACGAATTCATCGAGGAGCTGCCTCAGGGATACGACACCCCCGTCGGTGAGCACGGCTACACCCTCTCGGGCGGGCAGCGTCAGCGTGTCGCCATAGCGCGCGCAATCTTAATGAACCCGAAGATCCTGATCCTCGACGACGCAACCTCCAACGTCGACGCGCGCGTCGAAGCGGCGATACGAAAGGGTCTGCGCAGCGCCATGACCGGCCGCACGACGATCATCGTCGCCCGGCGGCCGCAGACGGCAGCGCTCGCCGACCGCGTGGCCTTCATGGAGGCGGGCCGCATAGTCGACGTCGGAACGCACACCGACCTGTGGCGGGACAACAAGGCGTACCGCGAGACCCTGCTCGCCACCGTCGACGTCGACTCCATCGCCGAAGAAGCCGGGCTGGAAGTCGAGCACATCGAGGAAGGTGTCGAGGAGACGGTGCATTGAGGTGGTCACCGTTGGGGCGGGCGCTGGACGACAGCGACCCGCGCGACGAAGGCGAGGCGAAGTTCGGCCGTCGCGAGCTCCGGGTCCTCTGGCCGCACCTAAGACCGCACCTGAGGTACGCGGTGATCAGCGTGCTCCTGCTCGTGGTGGCGCAGGGCGCCGCTCTGGCGACACCGTTCCTGATCAGGTTCGGCATCGACGAAGGGATCCTGGCCGACGATCCGGGCAAGCTCACCGTGGCGGCGATCATCCTCGGCGGGACGACGCTCGTGAACTTCTTCGCTTTGCGCGCCTCGATGAGCGCGGGCGGCCGGTTCGGCGAGCAGGCACTTCGCTCGATACGCATCAAGGTCTTCGACCATCTCGCTCACCTCGACCTGGGGTTCTTCGAGCGAGAGAAGGTCGGGCGTCTCGTCGCACGGCTAACCTCCGACGTGGAGACGATCCAGCTCTTCGTTACCGAGGGCCTGGTCGCGTCGGTCTCCACCTTCATGTACCTCGCTGGGTCGATCACCGTCCTTTTCCTCATGGACGTTCGCTTGGCGGCGGCCGGTCTTCTCGCCACTCTTCCTCTGCTGACGGCGGCGTCCATGGTCTTCCGCGTCCGATCCGAGCGCGCTTACCGCCGTGTGCGCGACCGGATCGCGTCCGTACTTTCCTTCATGCAAGAAACGGTTCGTGGTGTTCATGTAGTGCAGGCTTTCGGCCGGGAGCACGTGAACAGGCATCGCTTCCGGCAGGTGAATGCCGAGTGGGTCGAAGCAAACGTCGAGTCGTTCCGTCCGAGTGCGGTGTTCTTCCCACTCGTAGAGTTCGTCGGGGTTCTTGGCACCGGGGTTCTTCTCTTGTTTGGTGGGTGGATGGCCGCACGCGGTGACATATCCACCGGTGTCATGGCCGCGTTCATCCTTTACCTCAACACGACGCTCGACCCGATCACGCAGCTTTCCCAGCTCTACGACACGTTCCAGCAAGCCATGGCCGGTCTGGCCAAGCTCGCCGGACTTCTGGACAAGGCGGCGCGAATCATCGACGGGCCCGGAGCGAGGGAGCTCAGTGCGGTGAACGGTTCGGCGGGTGTCGACGACGTAACGTTCCGCTACCGCGACGGCCTTCCCGATGCTCTGGCCGACGTGACGATCGACATCCCGGCCGGAGAGGTGCTCGCGCTCGTGGGTCCGACGGGAGCCGGCAAGTCCTCCATCGCCAAGCTCCTGCTCCGTTTCTACGACCCGACGTCGGGACGGATAACGATCGACGGTCACGACCTCCGGGACGTTCAGCTTTCGTCCCTGCGGGAGCGGACGTCGATGGTTCCGCAGGAAGGCTTCCTCTTCCGCGGAACGATCAGGGACAACATCCGATTCGGTCGTCCCGATGCGACCGACGACGAGGTCGAGCAGGTCTGCCGCCTACTCGGGATAGATGAAGCGATCGAGCGGATGCCACAAGGGTTCGACACCGAAGTACGAGAACGGGGGGCCGCGCTCTCAGGAGGAGAGCGCCAGCTCATCGCGCTCGCTCGCGCCGTCTTGGTCGACCCGCGCCTGATGATCCTGGACGAAGCAACCTCGGCCCTCGATGCCGCAACGGAGGCACATGTCGAATCCGCCCTGCGGCTCGCGTCTCACGGCCGGACGACGATCGTTATAGCGCACCGGTTGTCGACGGCGGCTCGCGCGAACCGCGTGGCGGTCGTCGACCACGGCAAGATCATCGAGCTCGGCGCCCACGACGATCTCGTCGGGATCGAGGGCGGCCTGTACGCCAAGCTCTACGAACACTGGCTGGCGAACTAGGCCCGGATCCAGGTCGCTGGTCCGGTGACCTTTAGCGGACCGGCGGATCAACCGATTCAATAGGTAGACATGGTCGGACTGATCCTCAAGGTCTTCTTCTTCATCAGCGTGCTCGTCGTGGGCACGTTGGTGGCGCTCAACGCCACCAACGTCTGGAATCCGGGAACACTGAGGCTCACGGCTCCCAGCGTGGATGCCTGCCACCGTTGGGCGGAGATCAACCGGCCCAACGACCCAACGGAGCTGGTCGAGGTCCGCTGGATCTGGACCTCTCAGAACTACGGCTGGGGCTGCCATTTCGAGTTCGGAGACTTCGACGTCCTCACCGTGACGCCCATGCCCAAGTAGCACCTCACTTGACTCTTCAGTCAAGCTGACTGCCGTGGACAACCAGGTGCTGAAGGACGCCTTCTCGCGCGCGCGCATAGTCGGCGCCGCCGTGTCCGACTACCCCCACACACCGGACATGTCCGCCTTCGACCACCACGTGCTCGGCACCCAAAAGGCGCTGGCCGACGCCGGTCTGAAGCTTTCGGATGTGGACGGCTTGATCCTCGCCTCGGGCGGCATGGGCGGCGGCACCACCCCGATGGGCATGGCCGAGTACCTCGGCATCCGCCCGACGTTCGTTGACGGGCTCTCGGTCGGCGGCTCGTCCTTCGTCTACCACGCGGCCCGCGCCGCCTTGGCCGTCGGATCGGGACTGTGCGAGGTAGCCGTCGTGGCCATGGGTCAGACCGGAAAGTCCGGAGGCCGCGCCGGGCGAGGGATCAGACGGGGCGGGGGCGGGGGCCCACCACAAGGTCTTGGTTCTTTCTTCTGGGACTCCCTGGCCGGGCTCCCGCTCATCGGCGCATATGCGATGGCCGCTCGGCGGCACATGCACCTCTACGGGACGACGTCGGAGGATCTGGCGGAGATCGCCGTAGCTGCGCGCTATCACGCGTCGATGAATCCCAAGGCGCAGTATCAGGACCCGATCACCGCGGACGACGTTCTTTCTTCGCGCTGGGTCGCCGAGCCCCTGCACCTGCTCGACTGCTGCGTGGTGTCGGACGGCGGTGGCGCATACGTCGTCACCACAGCCGAACGCGCCAAGGACCTGCCGAAGCCGTCCGTGCGCATGCTGGGCTATGGAGAACGGATCGGACACGCCGGCATCGGCACTATGCCCGACTTCACACAAACCGCCGCCGTCCACACCGGGAAGATGGCGTTCGACATGGCCGGATTGAAGCCCGGCGACATCGAATGCGCCGAGCTATACGACTCCTTCACGATCACGGTGATGCTCCTGCTCGAGGATCTCGGCTTCTGCGGCAAGGGCGAGGGCGGGGCTTTCGTGCGCGAGCATCTCCGCGTCGGAGGCCCGTTGCCGATCAACACCGACGGCGGCGGACTATCGGCCGTCCACCCCGGTATGCGCGGGATGTTCCTGGTAACCGAAGCCGTGCGGCAGATCCGCGGCGAAGAAGGGCCCGGACGCGCCGTCGCGCGCGACGGCGGAGTCGACACGTGCCTGGTTCACGGAGTCGGCGGTCAGCTCTCGTCTCACGCGACGCTGATAGTCGGTAAGGACGGATGACCGACGCGCCGCGCAAGTTCTTCATGGGTGCGCCCGAGGGGGCCGAGCCGTTCTTCGAGGCAACCAAGGAGAACAAGCTGCTCATCCAGCGCTGCCCCTCTTGCGGAAGGCATCAGTTCTATCCGCGCAAGCTGTGCATCCACTGCGGATCCCCCGATGTCGAGTGGGTGCAGGCTTCCGGTCGAGGCTCGGTGCACACCTTCACCGTCATCCATCAGCAAGGCATGCCGGGCTGGCGCGACGAAGTGCCCTACGTGGCGGCCATCATCGATCTGGAAGAGGGCGTCAGGATGACGTCGAACATCGTCGACTGCGCACCGGGCGACGTTACCGTGGCGATGCCGGTCGAGGTGACATTCGTGGACGAAGGGATGTACACGCTGCCGAAGTTCCGCCCGGTTGACTGACACTCCTCAGCGCAGGGCGTCGACGGCGCGGCGCAGCTCGCTCGGCCCCAGGGCGCCGAGCCAGCGGTCTTTGATCGTCCCGTCGGCGTCGACGAAGACGACCCACGGCTCGGTCTGCAGCTTCCACTCGGCAAAGGCGGGGGCCCAGCCGTCCGGCGGCTTGTTCACGGATTCCTGGTCGTCGCGCCAGACCTCGACGTGGACGAACGCCACGTCGTCACCCACGCGCTCGGCCTGCTCCTCGACGATGTCGACGATCGGACCGCACGTCCTCGACGTGCAGAACTGCGGAGTAGCGAACACGAGGACGGAGGGCTTTCCCGACTGCACGGCTTCGGCGACGGTTACTTCATGCATCGAGCAGACGGGATCACGCGTGCAGATCGGCTCCACGCCCCGAGGGTTCTGCCCGGTCGGACTATCGGTGGCCAACGCCTTCTGCCCGACGATCGGCGATGGCGACTCGTCCAGCACCTGGAATTGAGCCGAACCGCGGCCGCCGTCGAACGAAACGTCGACCCCCCAGATCCCAGACGCGTCGAAGTCGTGCCGGATCACGAATATGTCGGTGACATCCGTGGGCTCGCTCCGGCCCCCGATCCCGCGACTGATGCGTTCTCGATCGATCTCGACGCTGAACTCGTTTTCGTCGGGCGTCACGAGCTTGGCCTTCACACCGTCGGGGACGATCGGCCTTTGGCCGCGGAAGACGGCGAACGCCTGCCGCGAGTCCCCGCGAGCAACGATCACCGACGTCGCGACGATGGAGATCGCCTTGTCGGGATCAGGCGCATCGGGGCCGAGGGGCTCGGCTTCGTCGTTGTCGCCTCCCCCACGTCCACACGCCCATGCCAGCGCACCGATCCCGAGTGCGAGAAAGCTTCGGCGACCGATCTTGGACCCGTCGATCTCGCTCATGTTGGGCAGGCTACCCTGTCGCGCGCGACACGGCTGCTGCTAGTGGATCTCGACCGCCGACCCGCCGACCCGGCCGGCCACCCAAGCCGGGACGCCGAGGCCGGCCAGCACATCGGCTGCCTTCGCTCCATCGGGCGTGAGGATGATCATCCCTACGCCCAGGTTGAAGGTGGCCCTCATCTCGTCCTCGGTGATTCCGCGATCGGCCAGCCACTCGTAGATGCCGGGACGTTCCCACGTCGACAGGTCAACGTGGGCGCCGAGGCCATCGGGCAGCCCGCGCGGGAGGTTTCCGCCGATCCCGCCACCGGTCACGTGAACGGCTGCGCGCACCTCGACCTCCTCGGCCAAGACCAGTAGCTTCCGCGCGTATATCGCCGTCGGAGCCAGCAGACCCTGCGGCGGGTCATCGACTCCGAGCACGCGGCGAACGAGCGAGAACCCGTTCGAGTGCAACCCACTTGCGGCCAGCGCCACGACTTCGTCGCCCTCGCGCACTCGCTGCCGTCCCCAGACACGATCCAGGTCAACGACGCCGACACACGTCCCCATGACCTCGTAAGCGCCCGGCTGCAGGAGCCCGGGCAGCTGTGCGGTCTCGCCGCCGACGAGCTCGCAAGCCGCTTCCACACATGCATCGGCTACCCCGCCTACTATCTCGGCCGCCGCGTCGGGATCGAGGCGTTCGGTTGCTATGCAGTCGACGAACAGAAGGGGCTCGGCCCCGCAGCACACGACGTCGTCAACGTTCATCGCGACGCAGTCCCACCCGGCCGTGCGGTGCAGTCCGGCCTTGCGAAGCAGCTCGATCTTGGTCCCGGTCGTGTCCGTCGAAAGCGCTAGCGCGGGGCGTTTGTAGCCGCGGTTGGCCAGGTCCTCCAAAGGGAACAGGCCGGCAAATCCCCCTACGTCGGTCATACGCTCGCTGCGTCTGGTGCGTGCGGCCTCGGCCGTGTATCGGGGGATCAGCGCGTCGGCCGCGTCCTGGTCGACGCCGGCGTCACGGTAGCTCGGGCTCACCCCAGATCGAGACCGGGAAGAGTCTCTTCGGTTCCCGATAGCACCGGCAGGGGCCGGCGCGTTGTTCCGCTTCCGTTCGAAGAGCCGTTAGCGGAGCGGTTCAGCTCTAGCACGGCCTTCGTCCGTGCGGTCGCCTCGGGGATCTCGATCGGGTACCCGCCGGAGAAGCAGGCGTGGCAGAACCGCTCGGTCGCGATCCCCGTCGATGTGAGCATGCCGTCGATGGATAGATAACCGAGCGAATCGGCGCCGATGAGCTCGCGGATCTGATCGACGGTACGCAACGCCCCCACGAGCTCGTCCCGGCTCGGGATGTCGATGCCGTAGAAGCAGGGCCACTGGACGGGCGGCGAGCTGACACGCAGGTGCACCTCGCGCGCACCGGCGCGGCGGAGCATGTCGACGACTTCTCGCGTCGTCGTCCCGCGAAAGATCGAGTCGTCTATGACTACGAGGCGCTTGCCCTCGATCACCTCGGGGAT
This sequence comes from Actinomycetota bacterium, assembly GCA_040905525.1. Classification (GTDB taxonomy): domain Bacteria; phylum Actinomycetota; class JAICYB01; order JAICYB01; family JAICYB01; genus JBBDRJ01. Next base: position 47,524 of record JBBDRJ010000012.1, on the reverse strand, counting down.
GGGGTTGAGCTTCATGCGGACGCCGTGCTCGCGCACGGATTGGGTCGGCTGGATGAACGTCCGGCCGACGTAGCGATTGACCACGATACCGTCGGCATAGGGAAGGCCGGCCCGATCCGCATAGCCCTGCGCAGCTGCCGTCGCGCATTGAGGAACAGGGATGACAAGGTCGGCCCCGTCCGGAACAGGTGGCGGTGCCTCGTCGGCGAGCTGTTTACCCATCGCACGCCGCACCGAATAGACGCTCCGCCCGACCAGCGTGGAATCAGGCCGGGCAAAGTAGACGAACTCGAAGATGCAAAGCCTCGGCGTCGGCTCGGAGAGCTGATGGCTGCGAAGCTGACCGTCCTCGTCGACGACGACGAGCTCCCCGGGCTCCACCTCTCGGATGAAGTCGGCGCCGATGATGTCGAGCGCGCACGTCTCCGATGCGAACACCCAGCCGCCGGACGCCAGCCGTCCAATAACGAGAGGACGCACGCCGTGCGGATCGCGGACCGCCATGACGCGCTTATCGTCCATCGCCGTGATCGAATACGCACCCTTCAGCTTGGGCGCGACGCGCCTCCACGCCTCGACGATGTCGGAAGTGTTCTGTTGGGCGAGGATCGCGCATATGAGATGCGAGTCCGTCGTCGAGTCGAGCTCGACGTCGTCAGCCGCCAGCTCTCGCGCGAGCTCGAGCGGGTTCACGAGGTTGCCGTTGTGGCCCAGAGCGATCCCGGTCCCGTCGCGGCGTGTCATGAAGGCCGGCTGAGCGTTCTCGATCATGCCTGAGGAACCCGTCGTCGAATAGCGAACGTGACCGATCGCCATGTCGCCGGCCAGGCCGTCCAGAACCTTCTCGTCGAAGACCTGGTTGACGAGCCCGAGGTTCGAGTACACCAGGACGTCGGAACCGTCGGCCACAGCGATCCCGGCCGACTCCTGACCGCGGTGCTGCAGCGCGTAGAGACCGAAGTACGTGAGTTGGGCGACGTCTGAGCCGGGGGCATATACACCGAAGACACCGCACTCCTCGCGGGGCTTATCGAACGGCGTGGTCATGGGCGGGCTCTCTCGATCTCGTCGTTCGCGGCGCATCGTAAGTCTATCCGCCGCCAACACCGGTTTAGGCCTTGATGACGAAGGGTGTTTTCGGCTGTTACTGGCGGACAGCGTCGGGCTCCACGACCTGGCCCGGGAGCCGCAACTCCCTGGGCTCGACGACCCGCGACAGCGAGACCAGCTCGACCACGCTGGAGGCCGAGGTGTCGCCCGAGGCTTCGGCGAGATTGGTCCGGCGGCCCCGGAGCAGGATCCCGTCCTCCGCATAGCAGAGCTCGAAACGGAATCGCTCGGAGGCCAGGGTCGCCTCGGGCGTGGCCACCTCTGCATCGGAGGACGTCGCCGGAACAGCTTCGTAGCACGTGCCCTGCTCTCCCTGGATCCGCACCGGACGCGAGGTCTTGCGCACGGATGTGAATGAGCTTGCTTCATGAGGCGTATCGAAGAAAGCGTCGAGCTGGGCGCTCCCGAACGTACCGCTGGCGATGGGGTCGGCCAGACATCGCACACCCACGTCTTGGTACTGCGTGCACGCGTAGTCGCCATCCGCGTTGCGCACGAACCAGCTCGTGAGCGTTATCGGTTCCCCCTCCTCTGGTTTGGTCGTCGTGTCGAGCTTGCGCACGGAGACGGGCGGATCCTGAACGACCTCCATACGCGTCGTCACGGCACCGGCGAGCTGTCCCGTGACGCCGAAGCGATAGATGGCGGCATACGTCGCATCGGCAACGCTCGAGGAGACCGCTGCGAGTTCGTCGGCAGCTCCCTGTGGGGAATCGCGGAACAGACATGAGGACGAAATCAAAGGCACGACCAACACCAACACCATGAACCTGCATGGCCGCGTCATTCGTCAGCGTTCCATCAAAGCCGGGATCGCGTTCTCGTAGACATCTCGAAGATCGTCGACCGGCACCTGCAGCGCACGGTCGACATCGAGACGCCGGCCCGTGAGCCGGCCGATCGGTTGCGCCGGAACGCCCAGATGGACGGCCGCATCGAGGACGGCATCGACATCGTCGGATGTGCATGTGATCAGCGCACGTGCCGTCGATTCACCGAACAGAGCCCACAACTCCTGACCGTCCAGAGGGACGCGTGCACCGCATTCGGCGCGGACGCACATCTCGGCGAGCGCAACGGCCAGACCTCCTTCGGACAGGTCGTGCGCATGGCCGCCCAGCCCAGGTGTAGCGAGCAATCGAACGAGGGCGACATCCGCGTCGAGATCCAGCGCCGGCGCACGCCCCGCGATGGTGTCGTGCACGACGGCGAGGGCTTCGCTGCCGCCGAGCTCCGGTCGGGTGTGACCGAGCAGGACGATAGCATCGCCTTCTCGGGCCACCGCCGGACGATGAGCGTAGACGTCGTCCAGAACGCCGAGCATCCCGACGATCGCCGTTGGATGCACCGAGCCCTGCGGTGATTCGTTGAAGAACGACACGTTGCCCCCGGTAACGGGGATCCCGAACGCGCGGCATGCATCGGCCATTCCCCGCACCGCCGCGGCGAAGTCGCCCATCACCTCGGGCTTCTCGGGAGAGCCGAAATTCAAGCAGTTCGTTATCGCGAGCGGCCGGGCCCCCATGCACGCGACGTTGCGGGCCGACTCGCTTACGGCCAGGGCACCGGCGACGTAGGGGTCGAGCGCGCCGATACGTCCCGGTCCGTCTGCCGACAGGGTGATGCCGGGCTGCCCGGCTTCACCTCGCCTGGATTCAGGCAGCCGGAGCACTGCGGCATCGGCGCCGGGCACGACGAGCGAGTTCAACCGAACCATGTGGTCGTACTGCCGCCACACCCACGCTTTGGAAGCGATCGACGGCGAGGCCAGCAGCCGCATGAGGATCTCTTCTGGCGAGGGCCAGGCAAGCTCGAGTGGGTCGAGTGCGTGCAGCTGCGACCGATCGGCCGTGACGACGGGCCGTTCGTAGAGCGGGCCATCGGCCAGAGCTTGGGCCGGGACATCACCCAGCAGCTGTCCGCGGCCCCTTAGTACAAGACGTCCACCCTCCGCGTAACGCGCGACCTCGACGGCGTCGAGGCCCCACTTGGCACAGACCTCGATCGCGCGTTCGATGCGATCGGTCCCAACGCAAGCCAGCATCCGCTCCTGGGACTCCGACATGCAGATCTCCCAGGGCTCCATGTCGCCCTCGCGCAACGGCACCGCGTCGAGGTTGCCGTCGACTCCGAGGCCGGCCGCCGCCGCCGTCTCGGACAACGCACAGGTGATCCCCGCCGCGCCGAGGTCCTGCATGCCCGTCAGCAGTCCATCGCGCTTCAGCTCGAGACACGCCTCGACCAGGAGCTTCTCGGTGAAAGGGTCTCCGACCTGAACCGAAGGACGCTTGGCTTCCGAGCCTTCTTCGAACTCCTGCGAGGCGAGGATCGATGCGCCGCCGATGCCGTCACGCCCGGTCTTGGATCCGATAAGCACGGCGATGTCGCCGGCGGACGACGGCGCCGCGCGCAGGAGCTCGTCATCTTCAAGCAAGCCGACGCACATAGCGTTGACCAAAGGGTTGCCCGAGTAGGCGGGATCGAACACGGCCTCACCGCCGACGGTGGGAAGGCCGAGCGAGTTGCCGTACGCCGCGATGCCTCGCACCACGCCGTCGAACAGGTAGCGATTGCGCTCGTCGGTCAAGGGGCCGAAGCGCAGCGGGTCGAGGACGGCTATGGGACGAGCGCCCAGGGAGAGGATGTCCCGGACGATGCCGCCGACTCCCGTGGCCGCGCCCTGGAAGGGCTCGACGGCCGACGGGTGGTTGTGCGATTCCATCTTGAAAGCGACCCGCACGCCCGGAGCCACCTGAACCACGCCGGCGCCTTCACCCGGGCCGAGGACGACCCACGGCGCCTCCGTCGGCAGCTCGCGCAGATGTATGCGCGATGACTTGTACGAGCAGTGCTCGGACCACATAACCGAGAACATGGCCAGCTCGGTGTGTGTTGGCTCCCGCCCGATGACCTTTTGGATGCGCTCGTACTCGTCGGTGGTCAGGCCGAGTGCGGCGTAGAGCGGCGTGGTATCCCCCGGGGTAGGCACCTCCTTAACCGGGGTCACGCCAGGGCGGCCAGGTTGCAGGACTCGACGAGCGAGGCGAGCACAAGACGTCCGTCCTCCGAGCCCAGCCACGATTCGGATGCCCGCTCGGGGTGCGGCATCATCCCGACGACGTTGCCGTTGTCATTGGCCACTCCGGCGGCGTCGCGCCAGGCCCCGTTGGGGTTGTCGTGGTAGCGGAAGACGACCCTGGGCACAACCCCTTCGGGTGGCGTGTAGTTCCCCTCGTAGTGGTTGATGGGGATGCGCAGGGTCTGACCCGGCTGACAGGCCCGGGTCGCGATGGTGTCGATGTCGGACACGATGAGATCCGTCCATATACAAAGGAACCGAAGCCCCTCGTTACGCCGGAGGGCCCCCGGGACGAGCCCGGCCTCGGCCAGCACCTGGAACCCGTTGCAGATCCCGAGGACGGGAGCCCCGCGTCGGGCCAGGTCGGCCACCGGCCCCATGACCGGAGAGAACCGCGCGATGGCCCCCGTACGCAGATAGTCGCCGTGAGCGAAGCCACCGGGAAGGACCACGGCGTCGGCTCCCCCGAGGTTGTCGTCCCCGTGCCACGCGTAGTCGGCGTCGGCACCTTCGCGGCGCAGGGCGTACACGACGTCCTGCTCGCAGTTGGAGCCGGGAAAGACCACAACGGCGACGTTGGGCGTCAAGCGTCGATCGGGGTGAGGGAAACCGAATAGCTCTCGATGACCGTATTGGCGAGGAACCGCTCGCACATCTGCTCGACCTGTTGCTGCAGGTCCTCGAGTGACGGGCCCTCGACCACGAGCTCGAGGTGCTTGCCCACGCGGACGCCGGACACGTTCTCCCAGCCCATCGCCGGAAGCGAACGCTCGACGACCTGACCCTGGACGTCGGAGATGCCCGGCTTGAGCATCACGTCGATGCAGGCGACGGCCTTCACCCGCGAGCCGTTACTGGATGTCATGACGCGTCCTTCATGTATGCGTCGAAGGAGCTCCCGGTGATGCGCTCGTAGACCTCGCGGTAGCGCGCGCGCGTTCCTTCGACCACGTCGCCCGGGAGGTCGGGACCCGGATAGGCCTTGTTCCAAGACACCGTCTCCGCGTAGTCGCGGACGAACTGCTTGTCGAAGGACGGCGGGTTGGTGCCCGGCTCCCATTCGTCGGCCGGCCAGTAGCGGGACGAGTCGGGTGTAAAGGCTTCATCGCACAGCGTCAGCTCGCCGTCCACGAGTCCGAACTCGAACTTGGTGTCGGCCAGGATGATCCCCCTGCTCTCCGCGTAGCGGCGAGCTTCTTCATAAAGGCTGACTGAAACCTCCGCTATCCGGTCCACCAGAGCGCCGTCGCCCACGATCTGCTTGGACCGGGCGATCGAGATGTTCTCGTCGTGGCCGGTGAGCGCTTTCGTCGATGGTGTGAATAGCGGCTCGGGTAGCTGCTGGGCCTCGAGGAGCCCGGCGGGGAGCTTGTGTCCGCAGACCTCGCCCGTTTTCTGGTAGTCCTTCCAGCCGGACCCGGTTATGTAGCCGCGAACTACGCACTCTAAAGAGAGCATCTCCGCCCTCCGGACGAGCATCGAGCGGCCGGTGAGGTCGGCGTCCCGCATGTTGGACGGGAACTCTCGCAGGCGCCACGCCACGAGGTGATTGGGAACGATCGTCTTCGTTCGCTCGAACCAGAAAACCGACAGTCCGGACAAGACGGCCCCCTTGTCGGGGATGGGTGTGGGTAGGACGACGTCGAAGACCGAGATCCGGTCGGTGGCCACCATGAGCAGGTGCTCCCCGGCGTCGAACATCTCGCGGACCTTGCCTGAGGCAACGCGGGGGAGGTCGAGCGCGACATCGGAGAGCGCGACCGTCACGCCCCGACTCTATCCGACATGAAGGACTCCCTCTGGCCGACATGAAGGACTCCCTCTGGCCGAGAGGGCTACCTTGAGTTCAGGCAACATGGGGACGTGAGCCGGTTGCGCGACGTGGGTCTGGACTTCCTCGACTCGGCCCCCACGCGGATGGTGTTCGAGGCGCTGGTCCCGGCTCCGAGGCATCCGGTTTTTGCCGCCATCACCGCGGACCCGACGACGTGGACGTGGTTCCCCAGAATGCGCGGCCTTCCCTATAGAGGAACCGAGCCCCACGGCGTGGGCACCATCCGCGAGATCCGGACCATGGGCGCTCGGTACCGCGAAACGATCGTGGCCTGGGATGCACCGTCCAGATGGGCCTATCGCGTCGACGAAACGAACTTCCCCATCGCCAAGGCTCTCGTCGAGGAGTGGACGACCCAGGAGCGTGGAGGTTCGACGCTCGTTCGGTGGACGTTCGCGATCGACCCGCGACCGCTGTTCCGGATCGCGCTTCCGCTGGCGCCGATCGTGATGCGTCGGGTGTTCGAGACGGCCATGCGAAACCTGGCTGCGACAATCCCGACGTCGGCCTGACGGGTTCTCGGACGAGAATTGCTCACCGTTCGGTTGATGCCCGGCCGTCGGCCGGAGCATCCTTGAGCGCAGACGACTAGAGGAGGAAGACAATGGACGCGATCGAACGCATCGAGAAGGCCACGGAGCAAGCATCGAAAGCCGTAAACGCCGTGAAGCCCGATCAACTGGGCGACCCGACGCCGTGCAGCGAATTCGATGTCCGGGGCCTGCTCAATCACCTGATCGGCGGGCTGGGGATGCTCACAACCGCAGCCGGCGGCGGAAAAGCCGTGGCGCCAGACAGTGATCTTGTCGGCGACGGATCCGACGTCGGCTCCCGCTACGACGCGGGCCGGACGAAGCTCCTGGAAGCCATACGGGCCGATGGCGTTCTCGAGCGGACGTGGGAGATGCCCTTTGGTGCGTTGCCCGGTCAGATGATGGCGAGCATCGCCTTCATGGAGCACGTCACACATGCGTGGGACGTGGCCAAGGCCACGGGCCAGGACACAACCCTTCCGACCGAGCTCGCGCAGGAGTGCTTGGACGTCGTCACCCCGATGGACACGATGCTGCGCATGCCCGGAGTGTGCGGTCCGCCGGTCGCGGTGCCCGACAATGCTTCACTGACCGATCGGCTCGTCGCGTTCATGGGACGGCAGCCCTAGGAGTCGAGCACGGCCGCCCGGATGTCGTTCCACGAGTTTTCCGGATAGCGCAGGAATCTGATCCCGAGCTCGCGCGCGGCGAGCTCGTCGTTGTCGTGGTCGCCGACGTACAGCGGCGAATCCCCGGCCAATTCATCGAGCGCACCGCGCACGAGGTCGGTCTTGGTGCGGGGATCCATATCGTCGTTCCGCGCGTGAAGTGAGTGCACGTGACCGTTTAGGCCGATCGTGCGCAGCACGACCTTGGCTATGAATTTCGGCTTTATCGTCGCGACCCCGATCGACACCCCTGCGGCTTCGAGCTCCGGGATCACGATCTCCGCGCCGGGCATGGGAACGACGAGACTCATGCGTTCTGTGTGTGCAGTCTCGAATACGGCGATGGCGTCGCTCATGCGCTCATCTGTGACGCCCAGCTCTTTCAGGACCCAGTGCAACGGGGGGCCGAGCGCGAAGGAAAGGTCGGCATCGGACTTCAGCTCGACGTCGAAGGCAGCGCTTACAACGTGCAGCGACTCGAATATCGCCGGCGCGGTATCGGCGATCGTACCGTCGAGGTCTGAGACCAGGGGACCCCTGCGAGGAGGGATCACCCGCGCGCGACGCGGCACCCTAAAGCGCTTCGAGCCGGTCGAAGACGACGCCGATATTGGCCAAGAAGCGCCGCTCGTCGAAGATCTCGTCGAGCTTGGGGCCCGGCAGCGCCTGGGAGGCTTGCCGGTCCTCCTTGAGGATCTCGAGGTAGGAGCGTTCCTCCTCCCAAGCCCGCATCGCAGCGCTCTGGACGATGCGGTACGCATCGTCGCGCGACAGGCCGGCGTCTATGAGAGCCAGCAGCACGTGCTGCGAGAAGACGAGGCCGTGGGAAGCTTCCATGTTCGCGCGCATCCGGTCCGGGTAGACGACGAGCCGCTCGATGATGTCGGTGATCTCGGCCAGAGCGAAGTCGCAGACGCACGACGCATCGACGAGCGCAACCCGCTCGACGGACGACTGCGCGATGTCGCGCTCGTGCCAGGTCATCACGCTCTCGAGACCGGCCACCGCGTAGCCGCGAAGCAGACGCGCCAGACCGGCCAGTCGCTCGCTGCGCCAGGGATTGCGCTTGTGCGGCATAGAGGACGAGCCCTTCTGTGCTCCCGCCTCGAAGGGTTCGGATGCCTCCCGCACCTCGGTGCGTGCCAGATGCCGGATCTCGGTCGACAACCGCTCGACGGACGCACCGATCAGCGCGAGCGTGTTCAGATATTCGGCGTGTCGGTCGCGGTTGGTGATCTGCGTCGGGGCCGGTTCTGGGGCCAGACCGACGGCGGCCAGCACGTGCGCTTCCACGGACGGCGGCACACTCGCATAGCTGCCCACGGGACCCGACACGGTACCTACGGCCACCTGGCGGCGCACGGAGTGCATGCGCTCCGCGTGGCGGGCGAACTCGAAGGCGAACCCGGCGAGCTTGGCTCCGAACGATGTCGGTTCGGCATGGATGCCGTGGCTGCGGCCCATGCAGATCGTTTCCCTGTGCGCAAGCGCCTGACGCTTCAGCACGGCAACGATGGCGTGCAGATCGCCGTCGATGATGTCGCACGCTTCGCGCATGGACATCCCCTGTGCCGTGTCGACCACGTCGTAGGACGTCAGCCCGTAATGGATGAATCGGCCTTCTTCTCCACACGTCTCTTGGACCTGCGAGACGAAGGCCGCCGTTTCGTGCGACACCTGCTCATCGAGCTCGGCGATGCGCGCCGCGTCGACGCGAGCGGTCTTCCGGCACGTGTCGGCCGTTCCGGTTGGGATCTTTCCCTCCTGCTCCCAGGCCTCGAGCGCGGCGAGCTCGACGGCGAGCCATCGTTCGTAGCGCGACCGGTCCGACCAGAGCTCGCCCATCTTTGGCCGCGTGTACCGGGGGATCACGCGCTCATCCTAGAGCGGGCCATCCGCCGTCCCCAGCGCTTGGCCCAGGCGCTCACCGGTGTGAAGGCCTCGAGCAATCCGTCGCCGTCGCCGGTCAGGCGGTAGCCGTCGACGGCCAGCTCGACCACGCCGGCTTCTCGCAGCTCGGCGAGCCTGGCATTGAGAACGCTCGGCGACATCGAATCGCAACGCTCGCGCAGCTCCCGGAAGTTGAGCGTTTGGGCGCGGAGCTCCCACAGGATGCGCAGGGCCCAGCGGCGGCCGAGAAGGTCGAGGAGCGCCATGATCGGACGTCCCGTGCGGGAGCCTCGTACCTGCTGACCCGGCAAAGGCACGGCCATACTCGCCTCCCACTGCGCTCCGGATTCGCACTTGTGTGCTACGGAAATGGTAGCGCAGACCGATCGAGCGTGAGAGCCCCTAGGTCTCGGCCTGCCGGCGCTTGAACTCCTCGAATCGCTTGGCGAGAGCGTCGTCGGCTGTGGCCAGGATCTGCACAGCGAGCAGGCCGGCATTCTGCGCACCGTTCACAGCCACCGTTGCCACGGGAACACCTTTGGGCATCTGGACGATCGCCAGCAGGGAGTCGAGCCCGCCGAGGCCGCCGGAGGAGATGGGCACGCCGATCACCGGCTTGGCCGAGTGCGCGGCTACGACCCCAGCCAGGTGGGCCGCCATGCCCGCGCCGCAGATGAAGGCCTTCGCTCCCCGGCCCTCGGCCTCCCTTATGTAGGCGACCAAGGCCTCGGGCTTGCGGTGGGCGCTCAGGACGTTCGACTCGTAGGGGACGCCGAACTGAGCCAGCGCCTCCTCGGCCCTGCCCATCACGTCCCGGTCTGACTCGGAGCCCATCAGGATGGCAACGAAGCTCACGAGATCCCCTCCGCGATGTCCGACCTGAATTGCTTGCCTTCCATCTCCATCTTCTCAACTGCCGCGTAGGCGCGTTTGCGGGCCTTGGGGATCGTCGAACCCAGCGCGCTGACGTTCAGCACGCGCCCGCCGGCGCTGCACAGCCGTCCATCTTCGGTCTTCGTGCCGGCGTGGAACACGGCGACGTCGCCGAGGGCCTCTGCCTCGTCGATCCCGCGGATCTGGAGGCCGGTGTCGTAGCTCTCGGGGTAGCCCCCGGAGGCGACGACAACGCTCACGCATGCGTCATCACGCCAATCGAGCTTCGTCCCCACGAGCCGGCCTTCGGCGCAGGCGGCCAAGACCTCGGCCAGGTCGCTTCGCAGCCGCGGCATCAACGCCTGCGTCTCCGGATCACCGAACCGGCAATTCACCTCGATGAGCCGAGGCCCCTTGGCCGTGAACATCGCTCCCAGGTAGAAGCACCCCCGGTATGTCCGTCCTTCGGCGGCCAGACCGTCTATCAGCGGCAGGATGATCTCGCGCACGGCCTGTTCGCGAACCTCGCGCTCCAGCCACGGCACCGGCGAATAGGCGCCCATACCTCCCGTGTTGAGTCCGCGGTCGCCGTCCAGCGCGCGCTTGTAGTCCTGCGCCGGCTCGAGGATCAGCTTGGTCTCGCCATCCGTGAGACAGAAGATCGACGTTTCGCGTCCCTCGAGGAACTCCTCGACCACGACACGAGCACCCGAGGAACCGAAGATCCGGGTCCTCATGATGTCGTCGATGGCCTGGGTCGCGTTGGCGTGGTCCCGGCAGATCAGGACTCCCTTGCCCGCGGCCAACCCCTCGGCCTTCACGACGATCGGCGGAGCGAGCGTGCGCGCGTAGTCGATCGCAGCGCCGGGATCGTCGAAAGTCTCGCCTTCGGCCATCGGAACGCCGTGACGGCGTGCGAGCTCGCGACAGAAGACCTTGCTGCCCTCGATCTCGGCCGCGGCCTTGGAGGGCCCGAAGACTTTCAGCCCGCGCGCTATGAACAGATCGGCGATGCCCGATACGAGTGGGACCTCGGGCCCGACGACCGTGAGGTCTACCCGCTCGTCGGTTGCGACCCCCGCCAGTCCCTCGAGGTCATCGGCCGCTATCGGAACGGTGCGACCGAGCGCAGCCATCCCCGGGCTCCCGGGGGCCGAGATGAGCTCGGTGACCGAGTCGCTCTGTGCGAGCTTCCAAGCAAGAGCGTGCTCGCGACCACCGGAGCCCACGACGAGAACCTTCATCGCTTCACGACCTTACCGGCGGGCCGGGACGATGGCGGTCAAGCGACCGATCTTAGGGTCTGCTCTCGTTCGGGTCCCACCGAGACCATGCGGATCGGCACTCCGCACTCCGCCTCGAGGAACGCAAGGTAGTCGCGAGCCTGGTGCGGCAAGTCCCCGAACGTTGCCGCACCGGAGAGGTCCTCCCACCACCCGGGGAGCTTTTTGTAGACGGGTTCGCATTTGTGGAAGACGGTCTGGTGATAGGGGAACTCTCGATAGCGCTCGCCCTCGAACTCGTACTCGGTACAGACGTTGAGCTCGTCCATCCCACTAAGGACGTCTAGCTTGGTGATGCAGAGCTCCGTGAAGCCGTTCAGCCGGTCCGCATAACGAAGGAGAACGGCGTCGAACCATCCCGTGCGTCGGGCACGCCCGGTACGCGTGCCGTATTCCTCTCCTCGCTTGCGCATCAGCTCGTCTTCCTCACCGTGCAGCTCGGTGGGGAACGGTCCGCTTCCGACGCGGGTGATATAGCCCTTGGCAACACCGATCACGCGCGTGATGTCGCGCGGAGCAACGCCGGCGCCAACGCAGGCACCACCGGCGACCGGGTTGGACGAAGTAACGAAGGGGTACGTGCCGTGATCGAGGTCCAACAACGTGGCCTGGGCGCCTTCAAGCAGAACGTGCTTGCCCCGATGGACGGCCTCGTGGATCTCAAAGGTCGTGTCCGCAACATACGGCTTGAGCCGCTCGGCGAAAGCCATGTACTCCTTGACGATGTCTTCGGGCCGAAGGGGCAGCGTGTTGTAGATCTTCGAGAGGATCGCGTTCTTCTCGCGTAAGACGACGTCGAGCTTTTCGCGGAAGATCTTCGGATCCTCGAGATCTTGCACCCGCAAGCCAACGCGTGCGTTCTTGTCCGCGTAAGCGGGCCCGATGCCACGTTTGGTCGTACCGAGCTGATTCTTGCCGAGGTAACGCTCGGTGACCTTATCCAGCGCCAGGTGGTACGGCATGATCAGGTGAGCGTTCACCGAGAGCCGCAGCTTCGCGCATGGGATCCCGACCGATTCGAGCTCGTCGATCTCCTCGATCAGCCGTTGCGGATTCACGACGACGCCGTTGCCGATCACCGGTGTGATGTGAGGGTGCAGGACTCCGGACGGTATGAGGTTGAGCTTGTGGATCTGCTCTCCGACGACGATGGTGTGGCCTGCGTTATCGCCGCCCTGGTAACGGACGACCATCTCAACGCGACCCTCTTCGCTCTCGCCCGTCGCGAGGAGATCGGTGACCTTACCCTTCCCCTCGTCGCCCCACTGGGCGCCGACGACCACCGTCACAGGCATACGTAATCGACTCCTTCAGGGGGATTTTCGGGCGTCACCGCTCCGCACAGCGGTCTTAGGTCCCGTTGAGGAAGTCTACGCGCTCGGATGCCTGAGCGAAAGCCACTGACGCCGTCTACCTGCGCGTTCACCGTCCGTTCACGTTACGTTCGGTACGTGCATGATTCATGGCCCTACTGTGACGACGACGCATGCGACGTATAGCCGCGCAGATCCTGGTCGTCGGCTTGACGGCATCCGCTGCAGCGATCGCCGTCGGTCAATGGGCACCGTGGGGCTGGGTCGCCGCCGCCGTGATCCTCGCTGGGGCTGTCGGGTCATTCGCCGTCGGGGTCTCACGCCGTTACGCGGCGCCCCTCGAGCGGCTCGCATCGACCTTACCGAATGCTTCCGCACCGGAGAGGACGTCGGCCGCCGAGTTGGCCGTACAGATAGCGAACGAACACCGTCGCGCGCTGGAGAGGCTCGCCCAGGCGGCGACCGAAGGGCGGCGTCGCGAAGCTGCGCTCACGCATACATCGGACGCGGTGCTCATCGTCCAGCCCACTGGGATCGTGGAGTACGCGAATCCGACGGCGCGCCTCTTCATGCAGGACCGCGCCCTCGAGGTGACACGACGGCTCGGCCAGCCCGACTTGGAGCGACTGGTCGAGCATGCCAACGCGACCGGCGAGGCCGTCGCGGAGGACGTCACGCTGTGGATCCCCGGAGCCAAGCCCGCGCGCGCCCGAGCGATCCCCCTCGCCGACGGCGCAACCGTTCTTCTCCTATCCGATCTCTCCGAGTCGTACAGGCTCGACCGTGTCCGGCGTGACTTCGTCGCCAACGTTTCGCACGAGCTCAAGACGCCGGTGGCGGCCATCCGCGCGCTGGCGGAGACGGCGTCTACGGCGCTCGGAGCCGACGATCTGAGCACCGCTACGCGTTTCGTCGAACGCCTCGGAACGGAAGCCAGCCGCTTGGCCGGACTCGTGCTCGACCTGCTCGACCTTTCCCGCGTCGAGGTGGGAACCGAGCTCACGATGTCCACCGTCGAGCTCGACGCATTGCTCGCCGAGGCCGCCGATCATGCGCGCCCCGTCGCCGAGGTGAAAGAGATAGAGCTCGTCACACACGATTCGGGGCTCGTCGTCGAGGCAGACCCCTCGCAGCTCGCGATGGCCGTCAAGAACCTCGTCGACAACGCCGTCCGATACTCGGAGCGCGGCAAGGTCGAGCTCGTCGCCGATCGTCGTGGCGAATGGATAGCGGTGAGTGTGTCCGACCAGGGCATCGGCATCCCAGTGGACGAGGTCACCCGGATCTTCGAACGCTTCTACCGGGTGGACAAAGCGCGCTCGCGCGCCACCGGCGGTACCGGGCTCGGACTGGCCATCGTGCGCCACGTCGTGGAAAACCACGGCGGGACCGTCGATGTCGAAAGCGAGCTCGGTGTTGGTTCGACGTTCACTCTGCTCCTGCCGGCCAGGAGCCCCCTCGCGAGCCGGAGGTCCACCGCATGAACCGTGTCTTGATCGTCGAAGACGAACCGGCTCTGGCCGACTCGATCCGTTACGGACTCGAGCGCGAAGGCTACGAGTGCACCGTGCTCGCCGACGGCATCCGGGCTGTCGATTTCGTCCGGTCCTGGCGACCCGATCTGGTCCTGCTCGACCTGATGCTTCCCGGTATGCCGGGCACCGACGTCTGCCGTGAGATCAGACGGATCGGCAACGTCCCGATCGTGATGGTCACGGCCAAGGACACGGAGGCCGACAAGGTGCTCGGTCTGGAGCTCGGCGCCGACGACTACATCACCAAGCCGTTCTCCATGCGCGAACTGATCGCCCGCGTTCGAGCCGTTCTGCGGCGCATAGGCGTTATGCCCGAGCCCGACGATCGTGCGACCGCCGTTTCGGCCGGGCCCGTCGACATGGACACCGAACGCCACGAAGTGCGCGTGCACGGCGACGTTGTCGACATGCCGCCCAAGGAGTTCGCTCTCCTCGAAGTTCTCCTGCGCCGCGCGGGCAAGCTCGTAACACGGGAAGCGCTCATCGCGCAGGTGTGGGGCGAGGACTACTACGGCGACACCCGCACGCTGGATGTCCACGTCAAGCGGATCCGCGCGAAGATCGAGGACGACCCGCGCAGCCCCCGCCACGTGCGCACGGTCCGGGGACTCGGCTACCGATTCGAGGCTTAGTTCGTTTCCGCGACGCCGTTGCGGTGGCGCTCGGCGAGCTCCCTATAAGCGCCGGGGTTGGCCTTCACCCAGAACTCGGACGGCGTTCCTTCTATCGGGCGCTTCACGACGGCCGGCGCGCCGGCGGCCAGTACTCCTTCGGGGATCTCTTGTCCCGAGGAAACGACCGAACCCGCCGCAATGAGAGACCGGGCTCCCACTTTCGCTCCGTCGAGCACGATTGCACCGTTCGCGATCAGGCACTCGTCCCCGAGCACGGCACCGTGAACGACGCAGTTGTGCGCCACGGTCGCACCGGCGCCGATCACGGTTGCATCACCGGGCGGGCCGTGGATCACCGCTCCGTCCTGAACGTTGGCTCCGGCCCGGACGATTACGGGCGAGAAGTCGGCCCGGATCACTGCGCCGTACCAGACCGAAGCTCCCTCCTCGACCGTTACGTCACCCACCAAGGTCGCCGTAGGAGCAATGAACGCCGAGGGGTGGACTTGCGGACTTACACCTTCGAAGGAGTACAGAGGCATGGGGCGTAAAGGGTAGCGGTCCGCGGGCCTGCTGCGAATGTCAGGCGGCGGGACCGAACGAGGCTTCGAGCTGGCCCTCGAGCGCCTCGCCGATCTCGCCCAGGACGGCGGCGGCGCGGACGAAGCATTCGATCACGTGGTGATCGCGGGCCTGAGATTGGCTCAAGTACAGGTCCCCGGAGCGCTCGAGGAGGTCCTTAGCCACCTCGATGCTCCCGCAGATCCGTTGGAGCGTTTCGCAACGGCTACCGTTTCGCTAACAGATCCTGAACCTCTCGCAACACACAGACACACCGGTCACAGGGGCCTGCGACACCTTCTCGCCTTGCCGGCACTGCCCACCGGCTTGGCAGGGTTAATTCACGGTCCGTTCATATTCGGTCCGGACGCGATTCACCTGCCCTATCTAGCGTTTGCCGACGGGTCCGATTCCTGTTGATCCATCGCGAGCGAAGACCCCGACGAGGAGGCACCCAATGTTGCCCAGAAAGCGCCGCTCCGCTCTGTTGTTTGCCGCGTTCATGGCATTGGCCTTCGTGGCTGCAGCCTGCGGCAACGAGGGAGACTCCGACGCCGATGGTGAAGACGGCCTGACGGGAACGATCCGCGCCGACGGCTCGAGCACCGTCGCTCCCCTCACTGAAGCAGCCGCCGAGCGCTTCCAGGAGGAAAACCCCGGAGTCCGCGTGACCGTAGGCACGTCGGGAACCAGTGGTGGGTTCGAGAAGTTCTGCAACGGCGAGACCGACATCTCCGACGCCTCCCGGCCAATCAAGGAGGAGGAGGTCGCGGCCTGCGCAGAAGAGGGTGTCGAATACGACAACGTCCAGGTCGCAAACGACGCACTGAGCGCGGTCGTCCATCCGGACAACCCCCTCGAGTGCATCTCGGTCGAAGCGCTCAAGCAGGCTTGGGATCTCGACACCAACGTCGACAGCTGGGGCGACATCGAAGGGCTCGACACGGAGCTGCCCGACGAGGAACTGACGCTCTTCGGACCCGGGTCGGACTCCGGAACATACGACTACTGGACCGAGGCGATCAACGGAGAAGAAGGCCGCATCCGAACCGACTACAACAGCATCGGAGAGGACGACGAGGCCGCCGTCAATGGGATCTCCGCAGATCCGTGGGCGATGGCATACATCCCCTACTCCTTCGTGACCGAAGCCGGCGATCGCGTCAAAGCGCTCGAAATCAAGAACCCCGAAACCGGTGAGTGCGTGGCGCCGACTTTAGAGAACGTCCAGAGCGGCGCCTACGCACCCCTAGGGCGGCCGCTGTTCATCTATCCCTCGGCTGAGGCGCTCGAACGGCCCGAAGTTGTGGCCTTCATCGAGTTCTTCATCGAGAGCCAAGAGGACATCACTCAAGCGGCTTCGTACATCCCGATGAACGCCGACCAGGTCGCCGAGGCGCAGGCGAAGGTCGCCGCCCTGGCCACCTCGTAGGACGGAGTGGCAACTCGTAGCGTTGCGGCCCCCAAAGATGGGGGCCGCACGCCGTTGCCTTCATTGGCGCCCGCAAGCCCGCGGTACGCAGAGAAGGCGATCAAGGCGGCTCTCGGGCTCTGCGCCGCCCTTTCGGTCTTGACGACCACGCTGATCGTCCTCTCGCTCTTCGGGCCGACCCTGCGTTTCTTCGGGGAAGCGCCGATCGTGGAGTTCTTCACCAAGACCCGGTGGTTTCCGACGCAGGGTTTCTTCGGCGTGCTGCCGCTCCTGGCGGGGAGCCTCAACGTCGTCGGCTGGGCCCTGATCTTTGCCATCCCGGTGGGGCTCGGGGCGGCGATCTATCTGAGCGAGTACGCTCCTCGCCGCGTCCGCAAGATCATCAAGCCCACCCTCGAGGTCCTCGCCGGTGTTCCGACCGTGGCGATCGGCTTCTTCGGGATCAGCTTCGTCGTCCCCTTCCTCCGGGACATCTGGCCCGGCTCCTTCCTCGGCGGACCGCCGGGCTTCTTCATGGCCGGCGGTGCGGCGCTGTGCATCGGCTTGATGATCGTCCCCATCATCAGCTCGATCTCCGAAGACGCGATGTCGGCCGTACCCCGGGGGATGCGTGAAGGTGCCTACGCACTCGGTGCCTCGAAGATGCGCGTGGCCACCCGCGTCGTCTTCCCGGCCGCACTTTCGGGCATCGTCGCATCGATCGTGCTCGGCGTTTCGCGCGCGGTCGGCGAGACGATGATCGTCTTGATGGTGGCCGGGAACAACCCCAAGATCACCCTCAACCCCGTGGACGCGATCCAGGCCATGACGGCCTATATCGGTGTTACGGCAACCGGTGACATCGCCACGGGGACCGTCGAGTACGACACCGTTTTCGCGGTCGGGGCGCTTCTGTTCACGATCACTCTCGCGATGAACCTGATCAGCATCCGCATGGTCCGCAAGTACCGCGAGGTATACGAGTGAGCGAGCAAGAGACCCGGCAACTGAAAGGCCGGGCCCGCCTTCCTGCCGGGGGAGCCCGGGCAGCAACGCTGGCCGGGATCGGTCGCCGTCCCGGCGGTCAGAACCGCCGGAACCAGCTCTTCCTCGCGCTCCTGTACTTCGCAGTCAGCATCGCCCTTCTCGGGCTCGCACTCATCCTCATCGACGCCATCGTCAAAGGAAGCGGCCGGCTTTCGCTCGACATCATCCGCAACTCCCCTTCCAGCGACGGCAGCCGGGCCGGCTTCGCGCAGCCGATCCTCGGGACCCTCTGGCTGATCGGCCTCATGATCGTAATGGTGGTTCCGGTCGGGCTCGGCGCCGCCCTCTACCTGGAGGAGTACGCAGACCGTGACCGCTGGCATAACCGACTGATCGAGCTGAACGTCCAGAACCTCGCCGCCGTGCCGGCCATCGTCTACGGCATCCTCGGCCTCGCCTTCATCGTCCGTGGGCCGCTCGGCCTGGGTTTCATCCTGTTCACCGGCTCGATCACCCTGGCGCTGCTGGTCCTGCCGATGGTCATCATCGCCTCCAGGGAGGCGATACGCGCCGTGCCTCCGTCGATCCGCGAGGGCTCGTTGGCCCTCGGCGCCACGCAGTGGCAGACGATTAGCCGGCAGGTCGTCCCCGCCGCCGTACCGGGCATCCTCACCGGTGTGATCCTCGCCGTCTCTCGGGCCATCGGCGAGGCCGCTCCCCTGCTGCTACTTGGCGCAGCAACTTTCGTAACGTTCAACCCCGAGCCGTTCTCCGACACGGGGTGGACGGCACTCCCCGTGCAGATCTTCAATTACGCGCGTCGCCCGCAGGATGCGTTCCAGAACGCGGCCGCGGCGGGGATCATCGTGATGCTGGTCGTACTCCTGCTGATGAATTCGTTCGCCATCTGGTTGCGCAATCGCTTCGAGCAGAACTGGTGAGGAAGGGGGTGCTCCGTGGTGAGTAACATCAAGGCGAAACGAGGCGTGTCTACACCCCACATAGCGCTCAAGACTTCCAACGGAGGCAAGAGGTTTCGAGTGTCGAGACAGCCGACGACAGAGGCCGTGTTCGAGGTACGGGGCCTCAGCGTGTTCTACGGGGACTTCCCGGCTTTGCGTGGTGTGACGCTCGACATCCAGCGCAATCGGATCACGGCGATCATCGGGCCGTCCGGCTGTGGGAAGTCGACATTGATCCGCTGCTTCAACCGCATGAACGACCTCGTCTCAAGCGCCCGCGTGGAGGGCGAGATCCTCTATCACGGCGTCAACCTCTATGAGGACGGAGTCGATGCCGTCGAAGTCCGCCGACGGATCGGAATGGTCTTCCAGAAACCGAATCCCTTCCCCAAGTCGATCTTCGACAATGTGGCTTTCGGTCCCCGCGTCCTCGGCACAAAGGAGGGCCTCGACGGAATCGTCGAGAACGCTCTTCGGCAGGCCGCTCTGTGGGACGAAGTGAAGGACAAGCTCAAGCAGAACGCTTACTCACTTTCGGGGGGCCAGCAGCAGAGACTTTGCATCGCCCGAGCGATCGCTGTGGAGCCCGAGGTCATCTTGATGGACGAGCCCTGCTCCGCCCTCGACCCCATCGCTACCACGCGCATCGAGGACTTGATGAAGGAGCTCGAGGAGACGTATTCGATCGTCATCGTTACTCATAACATGCAGCAGGCCGCGCGGGTGGCCGACATGACCGCGTTCCTCACCGTTGAGCCGGGGCCGAACGGAGAGCGGACGGGCACCCTAATCGAGTACGACGTGACGCAGAAGATATTCACGAAGCCGGCCGACCCTCGCACCGAGGAGTACGTCACCGGCCGAGTCGGCTAGTGGCTGGCGTCGGTGAACTCTCGGAACTCCCCGGTGATCATGAAGGCCACCTGTTCGGCGATGTCCACGGCGTGGTCGCCCATACGCTCGAGCTGGCGGGAGATGAGCACCATCCGCGTCCCCCACTCCACTTCGTCCTCATCCCCCACGAACTGCCGGGCGACCTGCTTGAACAGGTTTCGATTGAGCCGGTTGATCGTCTGGTCCATCTCGAGGAGGGAGAGCGCTTTGCTCAGCTCCCGCTCGGTGAAGGAGGCGATCGCCGTTTCCAGCATCCGGCTTGCCTGCCTCCCCATCTCGATGATCTCCTGGACGATCTCCTCCGAGTAGGGGCCCGTCTTGGAGAATTTCACGAACTTGGCGATGTTGGTGCAGAGGTCGGCCATCCGCTCCAGATGGATGTTCATGTGGAGCATGGCGGACACCAGCCGCAGGTCCGATGCGACGGGGGCCTGAGTCGCCAGCAAGGTGAGGATCCGCTGCTCGATCTCGATGTACCGATCGTCCACGGCGTCGTCGCCCGAGATCACGACATCGGCCAGGGCGTTGTCTCGGGTCTCCAGCGTCCGCAGAGTCCGGTCGAGCTGCTGGAGAACAAGACCGGCGGTGTCGACGACGAGGCCCTCGGCCTCGGCCAGTTGCTGTTGGAAGCTCGTCCTCACCCGAAGAGAATACCGAGTTCGCGCTCAGTGACCGGCGCCGACGACGGGCAACGATCGGCCGGGCCCGCGTTCAGACGCGTTCGATACACTCGGAATCGATGACCGACCTCGATGAACGTTTCGAGGTGGTTGCGGCCCCCCATCTCGGCGTAGCAGAGCGGTTCTTGAATCGAGAGCTGTCCTGGCTCGACTTCAACGCCCGCGTGCTCGCGCTTGCGGAGGACTCAAACCGACCCCTCCTCGAGCGAGCAAAGTTCCTGGCGATCTTCAGTCAGAACTTCGACGAGTTCTTCCAGGTGCGTGTCGCCGGACTCAAGATGCAGGTGCGTTCCGGCGTCGGGCGCCAAGCGGCCGAGGCGTTGTCGCCGTCCGAGCAGCTGGACGCGATCCGAGAGCGCGTCGTCTCGCTCACCGCTCGCCGGGATCTGTTGTTCGTCGACGAGATCGCACCTGCTCTTGCCAAAGAAGGGGTCTCCTTCTGCTCGTGGGATGACCTGTCCTCCGACGAGCAGACGACCCTAGCCGCCTATTTCGATGTTCAGATCCATCCCGTTCTCACACCCCTCGCGGTCGACCCGGGTCACCCCTTCCCTTACATCTCCGACCTGTCGCTGAACTTGGCCGTCGTCATCTCAGACCCAACCGAGCCCGAGCCGCGCTTCGCGCGCGTCAAGGTTCCGCCTTCCTTGGACCGCTTCATCCCGCTACCGGACGGCGAGAGGTTCCTGCCCTTCGAGCAGCTGATCGCTGCTCGCCTCGAGACGCTCTTCCCAGGGATGCAGATCGTGGCTCACCATCCCTTCCGTGTGACGCGCAACGCCGACCTCGACGTGGAAGAGGACGAAGCCGACGATCTCCTCGAAGCCATCGAGACCGGCTTAAGACAGCGGCGACGGTCGCCGCACGTCGTCCGCCTCGAGATCGGGCCCGGACTCGCCGACTACGTTCGTGAGGTACTGCTCGACGAGCTCGACCTCGACGGCGCCGACGTGTACTCCGGCCCGGCGCCGCTCGACCTCGGTGGACTGTGGTCGATATACGCGCTCGATCGCCCCGACCTCAAGGACGAGCCTTGGAAGCCGGTTACACCGGGTCGGTTCGCCGGGATGCGCAGACGCCGCTCGATTACCCCAGGAGCGTCCTCGGTCGACCATCGAGCGCCGGCCTTCGCCGACGCCGACACTTCGGTGTTCGACGTCCTGCGTGCGGGAGACCAGCTCCTCCACCATCCATACGATTCGTTCACCACCTCGGTCGAAACATTCATCGAGCAGGCAGCAGACGACCCGCACGTGCTCGCGATCAAGTGGACCCTGTACAGAACGTCCGGACCCGAGAGCCCGATCATCCGCAACCTGATCCGCGCTGCAGAGAATGGAAAGCAGGTCGTGGCGCTCGTCGAGCTAAAGGCGCGTTTCGACGAAGAGGCGAACATCGCGTGGGCCCGTGCGCTCGAGGAAGCCGGAGTACACGTCGTGTACGGCCTGGTCGGGCTCAAGACGCACGCGAAGATCGCGCTCATCGTTCGCCAAGAAGGCGGCAAGCTCACGCGGTACACGCACGTGGGAACCGGAAACTACAACCCGAACACCGCGACGGTATACGAGGACGTCGGCGTGCTCTCGGCCGACCCGGACGTGGGAGCCGACCTATCTGACCTGTTCAACTTCCTGACGGGATACAGCAGGCAGCGAGCATTCCGCAAGATCCTCGTTGCACCCCTGATGCTCCGCGATCAGCTCCTCGACATGATCGGCGACGAGTCGGCGCGGCCCAACGGGCGGATCCTCATGAAGCTCAATCATCTCGTCGATCCGGAGATGATCGACGCCCTGTACGCCGCTTCTCAGCGCGGTGCCAAGGTCGAGCTCATCGTCCGGGGTGTGTGTTCGCTCCGGCCGGGCGTTCCGGAGCTGTCGGAGAACATCCGCGTGCGTTCCATCCTTGGGCGTTACCTGGAGCACTCGCGCATCTTTCGGTTCGGTGCCGAACCACGCTCCGCGACGTACTACATCGGTTCGGCCGACCTCATGAGACGCAACCTCGACGGTCGGGTCGAGGTGCTCCTGCCGATCACCGATCCAGTTCTCAAGAACCGCCTTTCGGAGATCTTGGACGTGAACCTCTCCGACGATGCACTGGCCTGGGAGCTGTCGGCCGACGGAAACTGGAAACACGTGTCGGGCGACAGTGGCCTCGACGCCCACCGCGAGCTGCAGCGGCTAGCCATCGCGCGCACACAGACCGCTCAGTCGGGCCCGTAGGCTCGTCGGATGGTCGAGCGCGAGGTAAAGCTCGAAGCGCCGCCGTCCTTTTCCGTCCCCGACCTCGACGGTCTAGGACTGAGCACTCGCGCTCACGAACCAAAGACGCTCGACGCGATCTATTTCGACACCGAGGACCTTCGCCTCGCCCGGTGGGGATGCTCCCTCCGGTGGCGTTCGGATAGCGGCTGGACGGTGAAGCTCCCGGCGCCGGACGACCCCGGGAAGAACGGGTGGCTGTCCCGGCTCGAGCAGCTCTTTCCGGGCGAACGCGATAAGCCGCCGGACGAGGCGTTGGACCTGCTCAGCGCTTACCTGCGTGGGCGGCCCGTGCGTCCCATCGCCCGTTTGCGGACGCGCCGCCGGGCGACCGAGGTGCTGGACGCCGAGGGCAAACCGATCGCCGTGCTCGACGACGACGAGGTCTCGGTCCTCGACGGCCGCCGCATAGCGTTGCGGTTCCGCGAGTTGGAGGTCGAGCTCACCCCGGGCGCGCCGGACGATGCCGCCGAAGAGATCGTCGAGCTGCTGCGTAGCGCAGGAGCATCCGAGCCCAATCCCACACCCAAGATCGTTCGCGCGCTCGGGCCCGGGGCCACCGACGAACCCGAGCTTTCGAGCTCGTCGCCGAGTAAGCATGCCGCGATCGCGGAGGTGATCACCGACGCGCTGGGGTCGGCGGTTACCCGTCTCATCCGAAACGACGCCGGCATACGTCTCGACGATCCCGATCCCGAGCGCGTTCATCAAGCGCGCGTCGGCACGCGGAGGTTCCGCACGATCCTCAAGGAATTCAAGCCATTGTTCGTTGCCGACTGGGACAAAGCGCTGCGCAAAGAGGCCAAGAGCCTGGCCCACGCTCTTGGCGGCGTTCGTGACGCCGACGTGATGCTCGCTCGGCAGCAGACGCACGTCGACGTACTCTCGACCGGCGAGCGCCCCGGAGCGCTCGCCGTGGTCAACAAGCTGCACGACGATCGCGAAGCCGCTCGCAAGAAGCTGCTCGCCGCGCTTCGGGATCCGCGCTACACACAACTCCTCGACCACATGGTTGGTGCAGCCAAAGAGCCGCAATTCGCCGAAGACGCGAACCGGCCGGCCAAGGGGCTCGCGGATTTCGCCGTCCAAGCTTTCGCGAAGCTGAAGGAAGCCGTGGACGAGCTCGATCTGGATCCGCAGCCGCCCGATCTCCACCGCGTCCGCATCCTGACCAAACACGCTCGATACGTCGCCGAGGCACTCATCCCACTGGCGGGAAAAGATGCCGAGCGTTTCGCGGACCGCGCCTCCGATCTCCAGGACGTCCTGGGCGAGCTTCAAGACGCGACCGTGGCCGGCGAATGGCTAAACGAATTTGCCCGCTCAACACCCCAGGCCGCATTCATCGCGGGCAAGCTTGCGGGCATGGAGACCGTCGCCGGCCTGACGGCTTTGGGTGCATGGCGCGACGCCTGGGACAAGCTCGACCGTAAGAAGGTCACCGGCTGGCTATCGGGATGACAAAGGTCTTCTTCATCCGGCACGCGAAAGCCGGCGACCGGGCTCGCTGGACCGACCCCGACCACTTGCGCCCGCTGACGAAAGCCGGATGGCGCCAGGCCGAGGCTCTGGTCGACCAGCTCGCCTCCGACCAGATCGCCCGCATCCTCTCGAGCCACTACGTGCGCTGCATGCAGACAGTCGAGCCGCTGGCCCGCGCTCGTTCACTCGAAGTCACCCACCACCCGGCCCTCGTCGAGGGCGCGCCGAAAAAGAACAGCCTGGAGCTGATCGAAGGGGCGACCGAGGCCCTGGCGCTGTGTACGCACGGGGACGTGATGCAGAACGTGATCGGCCACCTTCAAGACGGGGGGGTCGAGGGCGCCGACGACACCCTCGGCAAGAAAGGCGCCACTTGGGTGCTCACTGTGGACGGGGGCCGGGTCTCCAAAGCCGTCTACCTACCTCCTCCGGCGTAAAAGCCCAGCTCACCGGCCACCAAGCACCCGCTGGTTCAACCTTTGTTCACTGACGAGTTACATCCGTGTAAGCTTCCTGCGCGACCGTATGCCTATGAGAGTGGCCGTCCTCGACCTCGGGAGCACCTCCTTCCACCTGCTTGTGGTGGATGTCGACTCGCGTGGGCGGATGACCCGTGTGCTTCGCCGGCGCGAGGTGCTCCACCTGGCATCAGATGTGGCCATCCACGGCCATCTTTCCGACTCCAGCGCTACGGCGGCCATCCGGGCCGCACGTGTTCTGCGACGGGCGGCGGACGCGACCAAGCCGGCCATAACCATCGGAGCGGCGACCCAGGCGCTACGCGAAGCCGCCAACGGCGGCGAGCTACTGCGCCAACTCCAAGTCGCCTCGCGCTGCCCGATACGGCTACTCGATGGCAGCGAAGAAGCCCGGGTCGTTTACGAGGGGGTCCGTTGGTCGATCCCGCTCGGGGACACCCCCACGCTCGTCGTCGATCTCGGCGGCGGAAGCTTGGAGCTCGCTGTTGGCGTCGGTGAAGATGTCCGCTGGGACGCGAGCTATGCGCTCGGCGCTTCGAGGTTGACCGGTGAGCTGTTGCGCGAAGATCCCCCGACCGCCGAAGAGTGCCAAGCGATCATCAAGCACGTGAGCAAGACACTTGCGCCGGCGGCGTCCCATCTGGGGCGCAATCACCCTTACCTACCATGCGTCGGTACGGGTGGGACGATCCGCGCGCTTGCACGTCTCGAGCTCTCTCGCCGCGGAACGAGTGCCGACAACGTCAACGGCGTCATCGTTCCGACGGCTCGCATGTACTTCTGGGCGTCTCAGCTCACCAAGCTCCCGCGAGCCAAGAGGCTCGAGATCCCCGGGATGGCCGACCGCCGCGTCGACGTCCTTCCGGCCGGTGCGCTCGTCCTGGCCACGCTCTGCGAGCAGCTCGACTTGCCCGGGATCACGGTGAGTGAGGGCGGCCTGCGCGAAGGACTCATCCTCGAAGCCGTCGAGAGCCGGACGCGCGAGCTCGCCGCCGCCGAACGGTAGGCGTGCTCGACGAACAACGGCCGAACACAGCCTTGCCGGCGGCCGTCCACGGGTTACGTTTGTGGCGGTGACAACTGCTCTGCCGACGGTCCTTTTCGTGTGCGTAGCCAACGCCGGTCGATCGCAGATCGCCGAGGCGCTGTTCAACCGCGCCGTCGAGGGCCGCGGTCTTGCGCGCTCGGCCGGCAGCAAGCCGGCCGAGGAGGTCCATCCGGTCGTTGTGAAGGCGCTCGCCGAGGTCGATATCGACCTTGCCGGTGCCAAGCCCCAAGGGATCACCCCAAAGACGATCGAAGGCGTCGACGTCGTCGTCGGCATGGGTTGCGGCGATGCGTGTCCGGTCGTACCAGGAGCCCGCAAGCTCGACTGGGATCTCCCGGATCCGAGCGGGATGTCGGTAGCCGACGTCCGGATGATCCGCGACGCGATCGATCGTCTCGTGCGTCAGCTCGCCACGCAGATGGGCCTCATCTAGCGGGCTACGCGGCGGCGGGCGGAACGGCGTTGAGTGTTAGCTCCTCACCCTTCACGTCCACGACCACGCGGGATCCGTCTCCCACGTAACCCTCGAGGAGCAGCTTCGCGATCCGGTCCTCGAGCTCGCGGCGCAGCACACGCTTGAGCGGGCGAGCGCCGAACGTCGGATCGTAGCCCATCCGTCCAAGAAGATCTCGAGCCGGCATCGACACGTCGAGTGAGATGTTGCGCTCGGCGAGTCTGCGCGCGATGCGGTCGATCTGGATGTCGACGATGTGGCGGACCTCCTCCGAGCTCAGCCGGCGGAAGATCAGGATCTCATCGAGCCGGTTGAGGAACTCCGGACGGAAGAACTGGTTCACAACGTCCAGCACCTTGTCCTCGTTAACGGTCTCCTCGAGCAGGAACTCCGAGCCGAGGTTCGAGGTCATGATCAGTATCGCGTTGCGGAAGTCGACGGTACGACCCTTCGAGTCGGTCAGCCGTCCCTCGTCCATGACCTGGAGCAGGACGTTGAACACGTCCTGGTGCGCTTTCTCGACCTCGTCGAGCAGGATCACCGAGTACGGCCGGCGACGAACGGCTTCGGTCAGCTGGCCGCCTTCGTCGTGACCTACGTAGCCCGGTGGAGCGCCGACAAGTCGCGAGACCGTGTGTCTCTCCTGGTACTCAGACATGTCGAGCCGCACCATCGCACGCTCGTCGTCGAAAAGGTAGGAGGCCAGTGCGCGGGCGAGCTCCGTCTTGCCGACACCGGTGGGTCCGACGAATAGGAACTGCGCGATCGGACGGTCGGGGTCGGCCAATCCGGTCCGTGAGCGCCGGATGGCGTTCGACACAGCCTCGACCGCATCGTGCTGCCCGATCACCCGCTTGTGAAGCTCCTCCTCCATACGCAGCAGCTTGGCCATCTCGCCTTCGAGCAACCGCGAGACGGGAACACCCGTCCAGCGCGAGACGACCTCGGCGATGTCCTCCTCGGTGATCTCCTCGGAGAGCATCCTTCGACCGCCGGAGTGGATCTCCTTCATGCGCTCGTTGGCCGCCGCGAGCTGCTTGTCGAGTGAGATAAGGGTCCCGTAGCGGATCTCCGCCGCCTTCTCGAGGTCGCCGGCCCGCTCGGCCTGCTCGGCGGCAGCCTTCGCCCGTTCGACGCGCTCGTTCAGCTCGCGGATTGCGTCGATTGCCTCCTTCTCCTGCTCCCATTGCGAGCGCAACGCGGACAGCTGCTCGTTCAGGTCGGCCAGCTCCCGCTCGACACGCTCGAGGCGATCCGCGGACGCCTTGTCCTTTTCCTTGCGCAGCGCCGCGCGTTCGATCTCGAGCTGCTGCACACGTCGCTGAACCTCGTCGATCTCTGTCGGTACGGAGTCGATCTCCATCCGCAGACGAGCAGCCGCTTCGTCGACGAGGTCGATCGCCTTGTCCGGCAGGAAGCGTCCGGTGATGTAGCGGTGCGACAGTGTCGCCGCGGCCACGAGAGCCGAGTCTGTGATGCGCACGCCGTGATGGACCTCGTAACGCTCCTTCAGGCCGCGCAGGATGCCGATCGTGTCCTCCACTGAGGGTTGGTCGACGTGGACGGGCTGGAAGCGGCGTTCGAGGGCGGGGTCGCGCTCGATGTACTTGCGGTACTCGTCGAGCGTGGTCGCGCCGATAGCGCGCAGCTCCCCGCGAGCGAGCATCGGCTTGAGCATGTTCGCCGCATCGACCGCTCCCTCGGCGGCGCCGGCTCCCACCAGTGTGTGCAACTCGTCGATGAAGACGATGATCCGGCCCTCAGCCTCGGTCACTTCCTTCAGGAAGGCCTTCATCCTCTCTTCGAACTCGCCGCGGAACTTTGTACCCGCGACCATCCCGGACAGGTCGAGTGCGATCAGACGCTTGTCCTTGAGAGATTCGGGGACGTCTCCGCTCGCGATGCGCTGGGCGAGCCCTTCGACGATCGCCGTCTTGCCCGTGCCCGGCTCACCGATGAGGACCGGGTTGTTCTTGGTCCGCCGAGACAGCACGTGCACCACCCGACGGATCTCGTCGTCCCGGCCGATGACGGGGTCGAGCTTCGAACGCTTGGCGAGATCGGTGAGGTCTCGGCCGAACTTCTCGAGGGCCTGGTACTTCGACTCCGGGTCCTGGTCGGTCACCTGGTGCGCGCCGCGCACCTCGACCAGTGCGCGCAAGATGTCGTCCTTCGTCGCACCAGCTTCGCGCAGCAGCTTCCCGACGGCGCCATCGTCGTCGGCCAGGGCCAAGAGCAGGTGCTCGGTGGACACGTACGAATCCTTGAGCGCCTCGGCTTCCTTCTCGGCGCGGTCCAGCACCTTGGCCAGAGACGGCGCAACGAAGACCTGGCCGGTTTCGCCCGCCGGACGCTCGACGTATGCCTTCGGGATACGGTCGAGCTCGGTGCCGACGCGGTCGCGCAGCACGCGCGGAGACGCCCCGAGCTTCTGCAGTGTCGGATACACCGCTCCCTCGGCTTCACCGAGCAGCGCCTGGAGGAGATGGGTAGGCGCGATCTCCTGATGGTTGCGCTCGTTGGCCAGCCGTTGGGCGGCCTGGATCGCTTCCTGTGACTTGAATGTCAGCTTGTTCGGATCCATGCGTTATGTCGCCGTCGGACCCATCGAGCCAGGCATCTCTATGGGTCGTCGCGACTTTCCCTCCTTTCGACGCTGCAAGTTCCAAAGCTCCTGCAGCGATCGGTATTCGCGGGCCGGAATGATCTCGCCCGCTTGCGCCACATGGCGCATCTCACGGGCCACATCGGCCTCGAGTCCTCGAACGCGAGAGGCCATGGCCTCGAGATCGCGGCGCATCCGGTCGAGCTGCTCCTCCAGAAGCAGGACCATCTTGGCTCCCGCCAGGTTCACACCTTCGCGTTGGGTGAGCTCCTGTATGCGCCGGAGTCGTTCTATGTCCTGCGCCGAATAGCGCCGTGTGTTTCCGGATGTGCGCTCCGGTGCCAACAGGCCCTTGCGCTCGTACACACGCAGGGTCTGCGGATGCACGCCGGCGAGCTCGGCGGCAACGCTGATCACGTAAACCGCGGTTCTCGATTCTCTGCGCTTGGCCATAATCAAACCTCCAGATGCTTCCTGGGGGAATCGTCCCCCTCGGACAGCTCTCGAACGAGCTCTTGCTTCTTCTTGGAAAGCTTCGGCGGAACCGCCACCTGCGCCGTTGCCAGCAGATCCCCGGCCGTTCCGTCGGCGCGCTTGATGCCGCGTCCACGGATCCGGAAGGTTCGGCCCGACGACGTGCCGGCCGGGATCTTCAGCGTCACCGGGCCGTTGAGGGTCGGAACCTTGACGTCGGAGCCGAGTGCGGCCTCGGCGAAGGTCACAGGCAATGTGAGCATGAGGTCGTTGCCCTTGCGTCCGAAGAACCGGTGTGGTTGAACGTTCACGCGGACGAACAGGTCGCCGGACTCGGCGCCCTCCTCACCAGGTTCGCCCCGGCCCTTCGCACGGATACGCGCACCGTCCGACACGCCGGCGGGGATCTTGACCGTTACATCTCTTCGTCCCGAGGGAAGGTCGAAGCGCACCTTGCGCTCGGTGCCTTCGGCCGCCTCTTCGAACGAGAGCGACACCATCGTCTCCACGTCACGTCCGCGCCGCGCACGCTGCTGCACCCGGCCAAAGCCGAACGGGCTGAATCCACCTTGACCGCTCGAGCGGAACCCGCCGACCCCACCACCGAAGATCTGCCGGAGCAGGTCTTCAACGTCGAACTCCTCACCGAACCCGAAATCCTCCACGCGGAATCCGCCGGGCGTTCCCGGGCCGTACCCGGAGGCGATCGCGTCGCGCAGCTTGTCGTACTCGGCGCGCTTTTCCGTATCGGACAGGACGCTGTATGCCTCGCCGACCTCCTTGAACTTCTCCTCGCCGCCTTTGTCGGGGTTGCGATCGGGGTGGTACTTCTTCGCGGCGTCGCGGTAGGTCTTCTTGATGTCGGCGGCCGACGCCGTCTTGGGCACGCCGAGGATCGCGTAGAAGTCCTTGTCTATCCAGGACTGGGAAGCCACTGCTTATTCACTCCCCTCCTCAGAACTTGGGAGCGCATGGGGAACCCTGACGTGAACCAAGGCTGGGCGGATCGTCTTGCCCTTCAGCTTGTATCCCGGACGTACAACCTCGAGCACGGTCGGTTCAGGAACGTCACCCGGCATGGAAGAGACGGCTTCGTGTTCGTGCGGATCGAAGGGTCCTTCGGCCATGACGCGTTCGAGCCCTTCATCAACGAGGGTTTCATGGAGCTGCTTTTGCACGAGCTCGATCCCGCGAACGATAGCGTCCAGCCGCTGGTGCTCCTCCGCGGCACGCAACGCGCGGTCGAGGTCGTCCAGGACGGGCAGCAGTCGCTCGACGATGCGCAAGCTTGCGCGATCCACGAGATCGGTCTGCTCGCGGATCACGCGCTTGCGGTAGTTCTCGAAATCGGCCTTGAGGCGAAGCAGCTGATCCAGCCGCTCTTCGGCGAGTTGGGACGGATCCTCCGCGACCGGCGCCTCGGGGGCCGACGGCTCGACCGGAGGGTTCTTGTTCTCCCCGCGCTTGTCCGTCACGTGGATCCGGGGAAAAAGGTCGCCGTCTCCGGGACCACGGTTGGTCACGAAGCATCACCCTCGTCGACGACCTCGCCTTCAACGACGTCGTTCTCATCATCTCGGGGGGGGGGCCCGCCTGCGGCCCCCCCCGAAGCCCCCCCGGTCGCAGCAGCGGCATCCGCGCTCTGCCCGTAAGCGGCCTGCGCCAGCTTGTGCGACGCCTGCAGCAGGTCCTCCGTTGTCTTCTTCACGGCCGCGACGTCGCTCCCCTTCAGCGCTTCCTTCGCGGCTTCGATCTTGCCTTCGATGTCCGTGCGCTCGTCGGCGGGAACCTTGTCGCCCGACTCACCGAGCGCCTTCTCGACGGCGTAGATCGCGTTGTCGGCCTGGTTGCGTGCCTCAGCCTCCTCGCGGCGAGCCTTCTCGCTATCGGCGGCCGATTCGGCGTCCTTGACCATGCGGTCGATCTCGTCCCGCGGAAGCGATGTTCCGCCGGTGATAGTCATCGCCTGCTCCTTACCGGAGGCGACGTCCTTGGCCGACACGTTCACGATGCCGTTCGCGTCGATGTCGAAGGTCACCTCGATCTGCGGCACTCCGCGCGGCGCCGGCGGGAGCCCGACGAGCTGGAACCTGCCGAGCGAGCGCACACCCGGGGAGTCGGCCATCTCGCCTTCTCCCTGCAGGACGTGGACCTCGACCGATGTTTGATTGTCGGCGGCCGTGGAGTAGATCTCCGAGCGGCGCGTAGGGATGTGCGTGTTGCGCTCGATCATCTTCGTGTAGATGTGTCCGAGCGTTTCCACACCCATGGACAGGGGCGTAACGTCGAGAAGGAGGATCTCCTTCATGTCGCCCTTGATGATCGAAGCCTGCACGGCCGCACCGGCGGCGACGACCTCGTCCGGGTTGACGCCCTTGTGCGGCTCCTTGCCGGACAGTGACTTGACCAGTTCCTGCACCATCGGCATACGAGTCGAGCCCCCGACCAGGATCACGTGGCTGAGCTCACCTGTTGAGATCTTCGCGTCACGAAGTGCCTGCTCGAAGGGTCCCCGCAACTGTTCGACGAGGTCGGATGTCAGCTGCTCGAACTTCGCCCGGTTTAGCGAAGTCTCCAAATGGAGAGGACCATCAGCTGTCGCCGTGACGAACGGCAGAGAGATCGAAGCCTCTTGCGCTTGCGACAGCTCGATCTTCGCCTTCTCCGCGGCTTCCTTCAGACGCTGCAGCGCCATGCGGTCGGTCGATAGATCGACGCCGTGGTTGTTCTTGAACTCGGAGACCAGCCAGTCGATGACCCGCTGATCCCAATCGTCCCCGCCGAGCTTGGTGTTCCCGTGTGTGGCCTTGACCTCGAAAACGCCCTCGCCGATCTCGAGCACGGTCACGTCGAACGTCCCACCCCCGAGGTCGAACACGAGGATGCGCTCGTCGTGCGCGCCCTTCTCGAGCCCATAGGCGAGAGCGGCCGCGGTGGGCTCGTTGATGATGCGAAGGACCTTCAGACCGGCGATCTCGCCGGCTTCCTTCGTGGCCTGACGCTGGGAGTCGTCGAAGTACGCTGGGACGGTCACGACCGCCTCCTCGACCTTGTCGCCCAGGTAGGCCTCGGCGTCCCTCTTGAGCTTCTGCAGGACGAACGCGGAGATCTGCTGGGGGAGGTAGTCCTTCCCGTCTATCTCGAACTTCCAATCCTTGTTGCCCATCTCGCGCTTTACCGACCGAACGGTGCGGTCCGGATTGGTGATCGCCTGACGCTTGGCGATCTCGCCGACCAGGACCTCGCCCTGCTTGGAGAACGCCACCACCGACGGCGTTATGCGAGATCCTTCGGCGTTGGGTATGACAACCGGCTCGCCGCCCTCAACCGTTGCGACGACAGAGTTGGTGGTTCCCAGGTCGATTCCTACGACTCTTGGCATGTGACCTTCCCTCCTGAAAAACTGATCTGTTTACGACATAAGCACTCTACTAACTTGAGTGCTTTGCTGTCAACACTGGGTTAAACCCCCAGGTCAGGAGCGCTATTCCTCGACACGCGCATCGTCCCCCACCTCGACCCCGGCAGCCTCGAACCAGCCCTTGTTGACCTCGAGGGCGGCGTCATAGGCGGCCCCCGGTGGGTAGGTGGGGCACGTAAGGGTCTCGGCCGGACACGGCGCCATGTCCTTGATCGCCACGATCTCGAAAACGCCTTCGCCGGTCCGCAGCATGTAGGCGATCGACAGCGGTATGAGCGTGTTCTTCATGTAGAACCCGTTGCCGGCCGGTCGGCGACGATCGAACAGGAAGATCATCCCCGAGTCGGGATCCAACCGCTCGCGGAACATCAGGCCGCGGCTCCACTCCTCACGTTCGTCGGCGATCTCAGCCGCCACGACCTCGTCACCGAAGCTGACGAGCGCGCCCTGGGGCGGCGCCGTCACGCGGGCCGAAGGCGCCGGAGTCGCCGGATCCCCGCATGCGGAAAGAGCAACCAAGATCAAGACCACCGCAGCAGCCGCGCGCAATCTAGGTCTCCAGGACCTTCGGCACGGCCTGCAGGTCCCGCCATAAACGACGCTTCGCGTCGCGCTGAGTCACGCCGTCGGGCAGCGCCTCGGTGACGAGGACCACGAGGTCGGACCGAACGCGTATCGGATCTCCGGGCCCGAGCTCGTCCGGCACCGCCAGGCCGCATCGGCCGTCGAGGGTCGCCAGCGCCGCCGCCGCGCGCTCTCCGAAAGCGACGATCACGCTCGGACCGACGGCCTCGACCTCGACGAGCACGTGCTCACATCCGTGCGCGATGTCATCATCCGACGGCACCGAGGCCTGATGACGGACGACGGTCGTGCCGTAGATCCAGCCCGCCGGGATACCGAGGGCATCGAATGCTTTCGTCAGCGGGTCGGCCTCGTCGGTGAACGCACCACCCGATTCCAGGTCGGCGGCGGAGGGGTGGTCCCTCAGCAACATCACGGGAGCGCGGGGTGATCCGGTCCCAAGGACGAAGGAACCCACCCCACACACCTTGCATTCGCGTATCTGAGCAGCCAGCGCCAGCAGCTCGCCGGCGGCCTTCGCGACGTCGGGAGCCGTCTCACCGGCGTCGGGCGGCGGATCGGGGCGTTGCGGTCTGGACGCTGGAGAACGAGGGATCTTGCGGCCGGGCCCCATTACGAGATTGCGCGCATCGCGGCGAGGTTGTCGTGCCACCATGCAGGCACTTTACCGGGCCCGGGCGATACGCTTACCCGGCTTTCGATCCAGGAGGAACACACGCGATGACGTGGTGGCGTCCTATCGGCCTTGTTGTCCTCATCGTCCTCATCGGACCGTTCGCCCTGAAGCGGGTGCTGGAGCTCACAAAGCTCGTCATGGCCGGGGCACCCAACCCCGAGCGCATGCAGAACATCCCGCGGCGACTGCGCTACGAGCTTGTAAAGGTCATCGGTCAGAAGAAGCTGCTGCAATGGTCGGGGCCGGGACTGGCTCACGCCTTCACCTTCTGGGGCTTCCTCGTGATCCAGATCGCTTTGGCCGAGAGCGTCTTCGAATTCGTCTGGACGGAAGCAAGCCTTCCGATCATCGGGAAGATGGCGTGGCTGGGGACCGTGTTCGACTTCTTCGTCCTGGCCGTGTCGACGTCACTCTTCGCGTTCGCTGTCATACGGGTGAAGAACAACCCGCGCTTCTGGCAGCGCAAGTCGCGCTTCTACCAGTCCCACATGGGACCCGCATACCTCATCTTGGCGATGATCTTCGGTGTTGTCGCCAGCCTGCTCGCGCTGAATGCCTCGCGGCATGCGCTGGGCGTACTTCCCTACGCGGACGGCGCCTTTCTGGCCCGGCCTCTCGGCAACTACATCGCCGGCCTGATTCCCCACGCCACACTCGAGATCGTCGAGTACGGCTTGCTGATGCTGCACGTGGGCATCGTCGCCGTCTTCTTGATCATCGTCCTGAACTCAAAGCATCTGCACATCTTCACCTCGCCGCTGAACGTGCTGTTCGGCCGTCAACCACTGGCCCTCGGCCGCTTGCGTCCATTGCACATCGACATCGAGGCGATGGACGAGAACACCAAGATCGGCGCCGGCGTGGTCGAGGATCTGGAGTGGAAACACTTCCTGGACATGCTCACGTGCACGGAGTGCGGCCGCTGCCAATCGGTGTGCCCGGCGTGGAACACGGGCAAGGAGCTCAACCCCAAGCTTCTCGTCATGAACCTGCGCGACCACGCCATGGCGAAGGCTCCGGTCTTAACGGGCGCGGTCACCGCCGAGAATGCAACGGGTGAGGCCAAGGTCGCATGCGAACAGTCGCTCGTAGGCGACGTGATCACCCAGGACGTGCTGTGGGCCTGCGTGACGTGCGGCGCTTGCGTCTACGAGTGCCCGGTGGACATCGAGCACGTCGACATGATCGTGGAGATGCGGCGCCATCAGGTGATGATGGAGTCGCAGTTCCCCCGCGAAGCGACAGGCATGCTCAACAACATCGAGTCCACAGGCAATCCCTGGGGCATCGCCGGCGACGCGCGGATGCAATGGGCGAAGGGCATGGAGGACGACGTCCCGGTCGTGCCCGCCGGGGGCCGGGTTCCCGACGACGTCGAGTACCTCTTCTTCATCGGTTGCGCCGGGGCCTCCGATGACCGGGCGATCAAGACAACGCGCGCGATCGCCACGCTTCTCAAGAAGGCGGGGGTGAAGTTTGCCGTGCTCGGCCCCCAGGAAACGTGCAACGGAGATCCCGCGCGGCGCATCGGCAACGAGTTCCTCTTCCAGGAGATGGCCAAGCAGAACGTGGAAACGTTCAACGGGGCCGGCGTGAAGAAGGTCATAACGCAATGCCCGCATTGCTACAACACGTTCCGGAACGAGTACCCGGACTACGGCGGTCTCTACGACGTCGTCCATCACGCGGAGCTGCTCGCCGATCTCGTCGGCCAGGGCAAGCTTCAGCCGACCACGCCGCTCGACGCCAACGTCACGTATCACGACCCCTGTTACCTCGCGCGGCACAACGACCTGCTGGCCGACCCGCGGAAGGTCATCACGGCGACGGGAGCCCGGCAAACGGAGATGCACCGCTGCGGGAAGCGCACCTTCTGCTGCGGAGCCGGCGGTGCGCGCTTCTTCATGGAGGAGACCGAGGGAAAGCGCATCAACGTGGAGCGCATCGAGGAAGCGCTGGGCACGAACGCCGACATCGTCGGCACGGCCTGCCCGTTCTGCCTGGTGATGCTCGACGATGGGGTCAAGGACAAGCAGATGTCCGGCGAGCACGAGCACGTGCAGGTGATGGACGTCGCCAACGTCCTGCTCAAATCTATGAACGGAAGCGCTCCGGCCGCGGCGGCCGAGGAAGCTGTAGCGGCTCCT
This sequence comes from Actinomycetota bacterium, assembly GCA_040905525.1. Lineage (GTDB taxonomy): Bacteria > Actinomycetota > JAICYB01 > JAICYB01 > JAICYB01 > JBBDRJ01. Next base: position 11,662 of record JBBDRJ010000012.1, on the reverse strand, counting down.
GAGTCGACCTAGTCCTTCAAGAAGTTCTTGTAGTAGCGCGACGGCGTCGGGCCCTTCTGGCCCTGGTACTTCGAAGACATGTCCTTCGAGCCGTACGGGCGCTGCGCGGGCGACGACATCTGGAACAGGCAGAGCTGCCCGATCTTCATCTCCGGATAGATCGTTATCGGCAGATTGGCGACGTTGGACAGTTCGAGGGTGAGATGTCCGTCCCAGCCCGCGTCGACGAATCCGGCCGTCGAGTGGATCAGCAATCCGAGGCGGCCGAGCGAGCTCTTTCCTTCTACGCGGGCGACGACGTCGTCGGGCAACGAGACCCGCTCCAACGTGCTCCCCAGGATGAACTCTCCGGGGTGCAGGATCAGCGGCTGGGAGTCGGATGCTTCGACCAGCTCCGTGAGATCCTCCATCTCTTGCTTCACATCGATGTATGGATAGCGGCTGTTCGCGAAGACGCGGAACCATCGGTCGACGCGCAGGTCCACCGAAGAGGGCTGAACCGCGTCATCGTCGAACGGATCTATGACTACCCGTCCCGAGGCCAGCTGCTTACGGATGTCGACGTCCGAGAGAATCACCAGCGGATTCTAGGCAAGCATTGGGACAGGCGTAGAATCCGTTCCTAACGAAAGACGCATCTGGAAGCACAAGCGGGTGTAGTTCAACGGCAGAACGCAAGCTTCCCAAGCTTGAGACGGGGGTTCGATTCCCCTCACCCGCTCAATCGACTGCCAGGAGGGGACATGCGAAAGATCACGATCGACTGCGATCTTTGTGGAACGCAAGTGCCGTTGGAACAGGGAAAGGAAGCACTCTTCGAGATCGGCAACAACAGCTATCACCTGATCGACCTCTGCTCGAGGTGCTTGGACAGTCATCTCCAGGCCGCCGAGTCCGTCAACGACACCTCCGGATATCGACAACGTGCAGCGGCGCTCATCAGGTTGCCGAACTTCACTGTTCCGGACCGGACGGCGTAGCTCGAAGTCTAAGCCGCCAGCAGGGACGCCAGTCCCCAAGCGGCAAGAACGATCCCGAGGACCAGGTTCAAAGCGACGATCTTCATGTTCGGTCGAGGCCGGACATCGCCCGGAGCCCGTCGACGCTCGCGGACCAACACGGCCAGGTTCCCGACGAGCAGCGCCGCACCGAGCGCGAGCACAAGCTCCCTCATGAGGTCGCCGACGGGGATGAATCCCATGTGCACATCTTCGCGAACCTCACCGCGCCGTCGCCTATCTTGAACTCGTTGCAGATCGCGGAGTTTGCCCCCGCCCGGCCACCGTGCTCCGTCGGCGAGCGCGAAGCGGCCACCACCGTGGCCGCGCGCCTGCGTGGCCTCGGACTACGACCCAAGACCCAGGAGCTGCGCGCGCCGACGAGCCCGACGTGGGCGCCGTTGTTGCGCGCCCTATTCCGGGTGTGGGGCGCCGCTTTCTTGGCTGCCGGATGGCCGTTGGCTACAGGAGTCCTGGCCGGTCTTTCGCTGGCCGGCGGCGTTCCCCTTGTCGCCGGTTTGATCCGATTCCTACCCCTGCTCGGCGCTAAGACATGGAACATCGCGGCGATGCGGCGTGGCACGGATCCAGAATCTCGTCCGCTGGTCGTTACGGCTCATCTCGACACGCACTCCACGGCCGAGGCGCCGATGCCCCGACCCCACACCGCCCTTTGCGCTGTTTCGGGATTGGCGGCGCTCTCCGGCGCGATCGCCGGACGGCCCGGTGTCACCGGCTCCCGGTGGCTCGCAGCAGCCATCGCGGCCGAAGCGATTGGAACGTTGATCTGGCTCGCTCGCCGAGAGCTGGCGATCCCGTCCGATCAGCCGGACGACAACACCTCCGGCTTGCTCGCGCTCGTCCGGCTGGCCGACCTGCTGTCGGCGAGCAAACCCGTTCACTCGGTCTGGATCGTCGCGGCCGGAGCAGGCACGCCGGGCAGCTTCGGTATCACGGCCTTCCTTCGCAGCCGGCCCGATCTGAACAACGCCTGGGTCGTTGACATCGACGCATTGGGTACGGGTGAGGTGATCGCATCGTCCATCCACGCGCGGTTCCCTCATCCGGGAACCCCACCGGCGTTGGCTCGGGCGGTTGCCCTGGCGGCGCGCGCGTCCGGCGACCCTCTGTCGACCCGGCAGGTCCGTCGGCCCCATTCCGGCGCGCGAGCAGCTCTCCGCATGCGGCGTTCGGCGATCGCTTTGACCGGAGGTCTGCGTCCGCCGGCTGGGGCGCGCGGGCCCGACCCAGCGAACGCCGAGCGTGCCGCCCGCGTTGTCGACCGTCTGGCTCGTCTGCCGACCTAAGATCTCGCAGCGGCCAGTTTCGAGAGCCTAGCTGCCCATATAGCTCGCGAACTTCGTGTAGTTCTCCAGGAAAGTCAGCTTCAGGCGTCCGACGGGACCGTTGCGATGTTTGGCCAGCAGGATCTCGGCCGTGCCTTTGTCCGTCGAGTCGCGGTTGTAGACCTCGTCCCGATAGATGAAGAGCACAACATCGGCGTCCTGCTCCAAAGCTCCCGACTCCCGGAGGTCCGCGAGCATCGGGCGCTTGTCCTGCCTCGCCTCGACAGCTCGGGACAGCTGCGACACCGCTATCACCGGAACCTGGAGCTCACGGGCAAGGATCTTCAGCGATCGCGAGATCTCCGAGATCTCCTGCTGACGATTCTCCGAGCGCCGGGGTCCGCTCATGAGCTGCAGGTAGTCGATGATCACCAGTCCCAGACCGGTCTTCTGCTTAAGACGACGTGCCTTCGCGCGGATCTCGAGCACCGTTACCGACTCCGTGTCGTCGATGTAGATGGGTGCGTCGGCAAGCCGCCCCACGGCAGTAGCAAGACGCGACCAATCCTGGTCGCTCAGGTTGCCCGTCCGGAGCTTGTGGACATCGACCAAGGCCTCTGCGCAGACGAGACGCTGGACGAGCTCCATCTTCGACATCTCGAGGGAGAAGATCGCAACGGGTATCGCGTGCTCAGTCGCGGCCTGCTGAGCGATGTTGAGCGCGAACGACGTCTTACCGAAGCTCGGCCTCCCCGCCACGATGCAGAGGTTGGACGGTTGAAGACCGCTGGTGAGGTTGTCCAGATCGACGAAGCCCGTCGGAACGCCCGTGATGCTCGCACCGCGCAGCTGCAGAGCCTCGACCTGCTCGAGGTGCTCGTGCAAGAGATCACGGATGTGGGAGAAGCGGTCGCCCAGCCGTTTTTGCGCAACCGAGAAGATGAGGGCCTCGACCTGATCGACGATGTGATCGACGTCGTCCGCGGATTCGAACGCCATCGCTGCGGCCTGTTGAGTGGCCTCGATCATGCGGCGCAGGATCGAGGTCTCTTCGACGATCCGCGCGTAGTACGTGGCGTTGGAGGCCGCGGGAACCGAGTTGACGAGATGGAAGAGGTAAGGCTTGCCGCCGACCTCCTCGATCTGCCCGGTGCGACGAAGCTCTTCGGCGACGGTGACGGAGTCGACGGCCTCGCCGCGCCCAAACAACGAAACGACGGCATCGAAGATGCGCCGGTGTGCGGGTTTGTAGAAATCGTCCGGGCGGAGCTTCTCGAGCACGTCCGAGATCGACGTCTCGGACAGCAGCATGGCGCCGAGCACGGATTCCTCAGCCTCCACGGAGTGAGGCGGAACCCGCTGCGGAGCCTGCTGGAGAGTCGTCATCTCATCACCGGAGGCATCACCAATTGCTCGACCAAGGGCACCACCTTAGAACAGACGTTCGAAACTACACACGGGTATTTTGCCCCCCACCTGGGACAAAGCACAGACCCCAAAGAGTGGTGTGTGAGCCTGTGGACGCGCAAGGGGATAGCCGCCTGATTGAGGCGGGTTTGCCTGTGGATTAGTTGTGGACGAATCCGCAGCTAGGCGGGGTTCGCTTCACCGACCTCCACAGCGACCTCGGCCGTCACCTCTGGATGCAGCGTTACGCGGGCGGTATGCACGCCGGTGTGCCGGATCGGCTCGAGCTCGACCTTGTGGCGATCGACCTCGACTCCCAGCTGGTCGTTGATGGCTCCGGCGACATCGGCTGCCGTGACCGACCCGAACAACCGGCCGTCCGGGCCCGCCTGGGCCGTGACGACGAGCGGCTTGGATCCCAGCTTGGTTTTTAGCTCTTCGGCCTGGGACAGAGCCTTTGCGTCCTTGGTCGCTCGGCTCGATGCCCACGTCTCGGCGTGACGGATGTTTCCCTTCGTCGCCGGCACGGCTAGACCTCGAGGGATCAGGAAGTTGCGTGCATAACCGCCGGCCACGGACACGATGTCACCCGGTTCTCCGAGCTTGTCGACCGGCTGACGCAGAACGATCTTTACGCGACTCATCGGACCGTGTACGGGAGCAGCCCGATCTCGCGGGCGTTCTTCACCGCGAGGGCGATGTCGCGCTGATGCCGCTGACAGCTCCCCGTCACGCGGCGAGCGCGGATCTTCCCGCGATCGGACACGAATCTGCGTAGAAGCGCCGTGTCCTTGTAGTCGACGTACGCGACTTTCTCTTTGCAGAAGTAGCAGACACGGATCCGAGGGCGGCGGAATCCGCCCTTACCTCCATCGCGGCGATCCTTACGGTCGCGGTCGCGGGAACCTTTGTCCCTTGATGCCCTCGGCATGGCTAGACGCCCCTCGTCCGGACATCGCGACGAACGGTCTTCGCGCGGACGATGCCGTCGACGAACGGCAGCGCGGCCTCGATCTCAGCACGGTGGGACGGCTCGATCGAGTACGTGAACACGGCGTAGTAGCCATCTGTGTGGTCTTCGATCTCGTAGGCCAGCTTGCGACGGCCCCAACGATCGACTCCCGCGACCTCGCCACCCCGCTCGGTCACAAGAGCGGTGAACTTGGTGATGGTCTCCTCGAGCTCGGCGTCATCTCGCCGAGCGTCAAGCAGGAGCACCGTTTCGTACGGACGCAAGTCAACGCCCTCCTCTGGTCTAGACGGCTCCACACCGAATGCATGGAGCAGGAAGCGCTCGACGAGGCTACCAGCTGGTGCTTGCCTATGTGGACGCCGGGGTGTCCGCCACTGATCTCGGACACCCTCGGTTGCTCATTGCGCCGCTGCGCGCGCTAGAACGGCGGCTCCTCATCGTTCGGCGCACCGTTGCCCGAACTCGACGGCGCCGACGCAGCTGCGAAGGCCGCTTCGCCGCCACCGCCGCTGCTGCTGCTGTCGGAGCGAGGGGTCTTCGTGACTGCGGTCGTAGCCCACTCGAGCGAAGGACCGACGTTCTCGACCTCGACCTCGGTGACCGATCGCTTCTGGCCTTCCTGCGTCTCCCACGACCGCTGACGAAGCCGTCCAACGACGATGGCGCGGGTTCCCTTGGTTAGTGATTCGGCGGCGTTCTCCGCTTGCTGACGCCACACGTTGCAACGGATGAACGACGTTTCGCCGTCCTTCCATTCGTTCGTGACAGGGTCACGCTGCCGACGATTGATCGCCACCGTGAAGTTCGCGACCGGAACCCCGGTAGGCGTGTACCGCAACTCCGGATCATCGGTCAGGTTGCCGACCAACGTGACTTGGTTTCCCAGCGCCATAACCATTCCCCCTTGCCCACTCGGGCTCTGGACGAAAACGAGAGGGAAGCGCGCCCTCCTTGGACGCCTCGTTCGAGCGCAACCTACCACCGGCTCAGGACAGAAACGGAAGAAGGGGCCCTGAGGGCCCCTTCTTCTTCTGCGCGAAGCGCGTGGGTTTGAGTTCTACGACACTGCGAGACGCAGCCGGCGGAGAAGCACCCAACCGCCTGCGAGCGCAGCGAACCCGATCGCTGCGAAGTCTGCTGTGTTGACGCCGGTCTTCGGCAGTGAACCCTTCTCGGGCGCCGCCGCAGGTGGCGCGGGCTCGCGAAGGTCACCGATCGCCGGGAGGTTCAGGATGTGACGACCCTGCGCGTCCTTGCAGACGTTGAGCGCAGGAAGGTCCATCACGTTCTCGACACAATCTTCGTTCGCGTCGGCGGGAAGGTCACCACCGGCCTGTGCCAGTGCCGAACCGCCGAAACCGATGCCGAGCGCAGCTACAAAAGCCGCGACGAACAGCATCCGGAGCCTCTTGCTCATTACATGACCCCTTTCCCAATACTTAACAATCAACGACCCAACCCACTTGAGCGATTCTACGGGCCGTCCCTGCCCGTGGTCAACGCTTCTGAGCAAGCTACCAGACGGGTCCACCGGGCAAAAGAGAAAAGGGGCCCAAAATGGGCCCCTTTTCCTTTTGGATCTTTGGACTGGTTAGCTGGCCAGCGCCAGGCGAACCCGCCGCAGCAGCACGAAGCCGGCCGCGAGGACGGCGGTGCCGACGGCAGCGAAGTCACCGGTGTTCATACCGGTTGCCGGTAGCGCGCTCGGCGCAGCCGGGCTGACGAGCTTGAGGGCCGGGAGGTCCATGATCACGCGGCCCTCGGCGTCACGGCACGCACCAAGCGCGGGGATGTCCAGCAGATCCTCCACGCAGGGACCGTGTTCCGTGTTGCCGAGCTCTCCAACCGCGGGGGCCTCGAGGCCACCCGTGTTCGCTCCGGCGGCGTCCATACCCGGCAGATCGCCGAGCTGCGCAAGCGCTGCGCCGCCGAAAGCGAGGCCGAAGACCGCCACGAAAGCGGCGACCAGCAGCCCCTTGACCTTATTGCTCATTTCCTTGCTCCTTTTGTTCGTTTCTAGTTACATCGACGGAACTACTAGGGCCCTTGAGCGGTGAACGAATCACCGCAAAAGGGCAGGTCAGAGGCCTCTCATCCGGGTGGCGTGAGCTCCTGCGCGAAGAGGAATTCCGGGACGGCCTCGTCGGTGGCCGGCCGGGCCCGCAGGCCCCAGCGCCGTTCGAGGGCAATCGCCATGCACAGGACGCCAAGGACGAGGACCGGACCTCCGGCCCCCGAGCCCAGACCAACCTGGCAGGCGTTGGCCACCCGACCGAGGTTTGCCCCGATCTGATGGAACCCGGCTCGCAGCGGCTGGACGGCACGATCTAGCACCGATCCACCACTGTGAGAGGGCTCTTCCTGCAACGTCGGGTTCGATGGAGCGCGTCCGACGACCTGCTCGGGCGCCGGTGTCGCCGCGACTGTCTCAGCCGCCTGGTCTGCCTGTTGCTCCTGCTCCGCACCGAAGAAGGCCTCCTCCAACGGCTTGGGCTGGGCAGCGACCGTGCCATTCGACGCGTCGTCTGACTGCATCAGCTGAGCCGAAGCCGGCTGCAAGGCCGAATCGGGCTCAACCACGTCGGCAGAGGCCACGGACGAAAGGAACGCAAGGAATCCGGCGGCCGCAGCCACCACTATCCCTGCGCGGATCAGGCCTTTCACCCTTTACCTCGCTCCATCGATCCCGATGTTTGACATACGGCACAGCACAGGGGCGAGAAATGCCCCTGCCGGGCGGAAGCGTAGCCGAGCCTGCGCGCTGGGGTCAACCCTGCAAGCCGCCTCAGCGGGGCAATAACCAGGCGTTCTCTTCCTAAAGAAATCCCCGAACCAGACCGGCCACCCAGAGTCCCGCCGCGGCCAGGAGGAGGCAGACGAGCGCGATCTCGAGCACTCGAGACACCGCGATGCGGTCCAGAACATCAACCAACCGGGGCACGCTCGGCAACGACCGGACCGGCTCCCGGCTCCCTGCCCTTCGCGGCGCGAGGTTCGGGAACCGGGCACCAATCGCCCCCAGTCCGGCAACGATCCCGACCGCCCAAACCGGGGGCCAGGAGGCCGCATCCCCGCCGAGGGAGGAAGGAAGCGCCAGGGTGGCCGCCCAAAGGCTCGCTGCCCCGGCCAGCGCGACCCAGCCTCCTCGCAACAATCGGTTCATCGCCCCGCTTTTTCCGCCGGCCGGCTCCTCGATCGAGGTTGACGTTCTGGCCCGCGCCGCAAGACCGCCCAGCAGACCCAGCGCGACGACCGCCGCAACCCATTCGCGCTCACCGAGCAAACCCTCAAGTTGAGCTACAACGACCGGAAGGAAGGGTAAGCCCAGGCCAGCGCCGCGGAGCATGCCAGCCCCTAGAGCCCCTGCGGATCCTCGTCCCGCACTCACCCTCAACAAATGGATGAGGGTTCCGGCGGCCAAGGCACCCCACTCCCATCCACCGGGCGTCCAACCGAGAAAGGAGGAGGCACTGGCCAGGGCGACGAGCGAGATCTCCTGGATCCCGTCCCTGGTGGAGTCTTTGCCGACCAGTCCTCCGCATAAGAATCCCGCGGCGCCGACGGCGACCATCGCCTCCGCGAATCCCCGGCTCCCGGTGCCCGCGGCGATTAGAACGAGCGTGACCGCTTGCGCGCGAACCACAAGGAGGCCGGCCTCCATGCTTGCTCCTCCCGCGCCCGGGACAAGAGGCGCCCGCAAGGCGGCGGCCGCGAGCAGCCCGACGGATCCGATCGTGCCCAGGCCCTGCGGCCAGCTCTCGAAGCCGGCGTCCGCCGCACCACCGACGACGGCGGCGGCCAGCGGCAGGTCCGCGACGCAGAGGAGGAGAGCCCATCGTCGGCTGCGCGGGTCCTGACCCCGGCTCAGGAAGGCCGTCCCCGTCCCGAGGACCCAGAGACCGAGCACGGCAGCGGAGTTGGTCGAGGAGGCCGCTGCCAAAACGGCGGCGGCACCCAGGGCCGGCAAAGCGAGGCGACGGGGAGATACCCCCGGGCGAACCAGTCCGGCGGCCAGGGCGCCGGTCCAGGTCGCCGCGGCCGGAAGGAGGCTGCCCATGGCGCCGGCGACGGCCGCCCCGACAAACAGGACCGCGGCGACTCGGCTACCAAGAGCCGCCGCGGCTGCTCCCAGCCCCACGAGCAGGACGGTCACGTTGCCAACACGCTCACCACGAGACCGGCCACTGCCGGGATCGTCGGAACCCAGGCCGGTACCCGGCTCATCGTTCTTCCGGTCCCTAGGACGACGCCAACCAGAACGGCCGTCCCGGCAGCCCACCGGCCGAGCGCCGCGGCAAATGGTTCCTGAGGTCCGGCTACTCCGAACAAGGCCACCAATGCAACGAGCGCCACGATGGCCGCTGCCTGCTCGGCCCTCGAATCCGATCGCAGCCCGGCGATCCGTGCCTCGTCGATGAGGGCTGCACCAAAGACCACCGCCATACCGATGCGCAGGGCTAGGGCTCCCGTCTGAAGCGTCGGTCCGGCCAGACGGGTTGCCACCTCGACGTCGCCGAGGCTGATGGTGCCCCAGCGCAGGCCGGCCGCCAGGCACGCCACTCCCCAGGCCACGCCGGTGGACGCACCCGAGATCGCCCGCACCGTCCAAACACCGGCGATGAGCCAGACCAGACCGGCATCCACACCGAGCAGGCCGACCATGGCAGCGCCAAGAGCGGCGGAAACCAGCGCCGAGCTCGCGCGCTCTTCGCCGGCCGGTCGGCGCGCGGCGCCCCCCAAGATGGGCGTCAGGTGGATGCGCGCCGGCCGCGGCGCTGCGCCCGGCGGGCGCGCCCGTGGCCGACCCACAGCTGGGACCGGACGTGGTTCCAGGAGCAGTCCGGGCACACCTCGACCGTATAGAGCCTGGCCTCCCGGAACTTCATCAGAGGCGCGAGGTCACCGTGCTCCCACACCCGGCCGTTCTCCTGCTTTGAGAGCTCGTCGGAGAACAGGTAGGACACGAGAACTAAGGGGCCGCTGTCACATACGGGACAGGGCAACGCAGTCTGCTCACCGCAGAAACGCGCCGCCCGCAGCAGATCCGGGTGGGCGTCGCATATCTCGAAGCGGGAAACCTTGCCTGCGTGATAGGCGCGCAGCACTGCCTTCCGCGCGAGAGAGTAATCGACGTGTGACCCAGGGCCTTTCGTCGGTTCGGACGGCCTCCGCTCCATGAGTGGAGGCTATTGTCCACGACCCCCCTGGGACCGGCAAGGCCCGGGGCCGCAAACGATTGACACGGAATCGGTTATTGTGATACTCGATATATCGATTCGATATATCGAAGAACAAGTAAGGAACTCCCCAAGGGACACGAATGAGCGCTTCGTCATTAGAGCTTGCCGTTCTCGGCCTCCTCAAGGAAGGGGCTATGCACGGCTACGAGCTGCGTAAGCGGCTGACCTTCAAACTCGGTCCGTTGTATGCCGTTTCTTACGGCTCGCTCTACCCCTGTCTCAAGAGACTTCGAAAAGCCGGACTGGTGCAGGAAGGCCCGGGCGAACCCAAGCCACGCCGTCGCAAGGCGGTTACCGTCGCGGAAGCGCGTCCAGCGCGCCCGACGGTAAGGCGAGCCAAGAAGGTCTACCAGATCACTCCCGAGGGTGAAGCTTTGTTCTTCGAGCAGCTGGAGATGGGCGCCGTCTACGACACAGATCGATTCCAGACGCGATTCGCCTTCCTTCGCTACCTCCCGGGCGATCAGCGCATAAAGCTCCTCGAGCACAGAAAGGCGTACCTCGAGGAGAAGCTCGCCGAATTCAAGGAGACGCTCCGCGCCACTCGTGAGCGTCTCGACGCGTACTCGCGATCGCTCATCGATCACGGCGTCGAGACGACCGAGCAGGACATCAGGTGGCTCGCGGGCGTCATCGATCAGGAACGCGCGGCGGCCACTGGATCCCGCCGTCCGCCCAGAAAGGGGTAGCCGTGTCGAAGATCAGAGTTGGAGTCGTCGGCGCGGGGAACTGCGCGTCGTCGTTCGTCCAAGGCGTCCAGTTCTACCGCGACGCTCGCGGAGACGAACCGATACCGGGCCTCATGCACAACGTTCTCGGCGGATACGGCGTCGGTGACATCGAGTTCGTCTGCGCCTTCGACGTGGATGCCGTGAAAGTCGGTCGTGACCTCAGTCAGGCGATCTTCGCCAAGCCGAACAACACGATGATGTTTGCGCAAGTGCCCGCGCTCGACGCACCTGTGTTCCGCGGACCGACGCTCGACGGGCTTGGTGCGTTCTATCGGGCCGAGGTGGACGAATCCGGCGCCGAACCGGTCGACGTTGCGAGCATCCTCCGGGAACGCGAGGTCGACGTTCTCGTCAGCTACCTCCCCGTGGGTTCCGAGAAGGCGACCCGCTACTACGTCGAGCAGGCCCTGGAGGCTGGCGTTGCCGTCGTGAACTGCATCCCCGTCTTCATAGCGTCCGATCCCGAATGGGAACGGCGCTTCAAGGAAGCGAACCTGCCCATCGTCGGGGACGACATCAAGTCACAGGTGGGCGCGACGATCGTCCACCGTCAGCTCGCCAAGCTCTTCGAGGACCGCGGAATCACCATCGATCACACCTACCAGCTCAACTTCGGGGGGAACATGGATTTCCGCAACATGCTCGAGCGCGAGCGCTTGGCTTCGAAGAAGCTCTCGAAGACCAACGCCGTTCGATCGAACGTGAGCCAGGAGCTCGATGACCGCGACATCCATATAGGTCCGTCCGATCACGTTCCGTGGCTCGACGACCGCAAGTGGGCGTACATCCGGCTCGAAGGTCACGGCTTCGGCGGGGCGCCGATGTCGGTCGAGATGAAGCTCGAGGTGTGGGACTCGCCGAACTCGGCCGGCGTCGTCGTCGACGCCGTCCGTTGCTGCAAGCTGGCCATCGACCGAGGAGTCGGCGGGTCGTTGGTCGGACCCAGCGCTTACTTCATGAAGTCCCCCCCGGTCCAGTACCCGGACGACGTCGCCCGGCAGATGACCGAGGACTTCATCGAGACGGA
>JBBDRJ010000011.1:111036-119939 GCA_040905525.1 Actinomycetota bacterium | reverse complement strand
ACGGTGTCGCGGATCAGCCGGATACGAATCGTCAAGCGTGAACCGGCTCACTACATTCTTGTTCGCGCGCTCGCCGGGACTCGAACCCGGAACCTGCGGGTTAGAAGCCCGCTGCTCTATCCGGTTGAGCTACGAGCGCATAGAGCGCTAATTATGACGGCGTCGGTAGCTCAAGCCCGCTCTCACGGCCAGCGCTGACCCAGCCATCAGGAGCCCCGGCAGGACGGCTCCGCCGCCGGTGTGAGGGGTGGCGCCCTTCGCGCGATCGTCGGGCCCCGGAGTCATGACCGCCGGCTTGGCCGTCGGCGAGGGAGTGGGGGGCGGCTTCACCGTAGGTGTTGGGGTGGGTCGCCGCGTCGGTGTGGGCGTAGCGCGCGTCGTGGTCGGCGCTGCCGTGGACGCCTGTGGGCTGGCCGACGCTGGGGCGCGGGAAACGGTCGCGGTAGGGCTGGCTGTAGCTGTGGCCGTCGGACTCGCTAGAGGCCTTGGAGACCTTCGTGCCGTGGGCGACGGCGCGGTAGTGGGTATCGCCACCTGGTCGTCGCCGGCCCGGTTGTCGATCTCGAGCACGGCGATGGCCCCAAAGGCGACCGCCAAGACCAGAGCTATCGGTAGCAGGAAGCGTTCCATCGGGGCCCCTTAAGGCAAAATGACAGCCCTGTCATTCTACGGGCGTGGAGCCTGTAGCCCAAGGAGGCTGATGTTAGGGATTGAGGTGGCCCTCAGGGGTCCAGGGGGCTGAGAGCGGGAGACGGGAATCGAACCCGCATGGCCAGCTTGGAAGGCTGGAGCTTTACCATTAAGCCACTCCCGCGATGGACCTGAGTTTATTCCAGCGGTCAGGCGGGGACGCTGAACAGTCGCCAGGTGTCCGGGACCCCTTTGAGCTCGTGGGTGCCCCGGTCCTCGAAGGTGATCCCCGATCCGGCCACGATGCCCTTCACGGTCTCCGAGACCAGCACCTCGCCTGCGCCGGCGAGGCCGCCGACCCGCGAAGCGATGTGGACGGCGATGCCGCCTACGTCGGCGCCCATCACCTCGACCTCGCCGGAGTGAAGACCGACGCGGACCTCGATGCCTAGCGGACGGACGGCGCCGACGATGGCCTGCGCGCAATGCACGGCCCGGGCCGGGCCGTCGAACGTGGCGAGGAACCCGTCGCCCGTGGATTTCACCTCGCGGCCTCGGTGGCGTTCGATCTCTGCGCGCACGACTCGTTGCTGAGCTTCGAGCAACTCGCGCCAACTGGCGTCGCCGAGATCTGCCGCCTTGGTCGTGGAGCCAACGATGTCGGTGAACATCACCGTGGCCAGCACACGGTCCGGCTCGGCGATCGGGCGTACACCCGTGAGGAACTCTTCGACCTCATCCAAGACCGGATCAGGATTGCTCAAGAGCGAGTGATCCATGCCGGGAAACTCCACGTACCTCGCGTCGGGGATCTGGCCCGCGAGCCAGCGTGCGCCGCGGGAGTTGACCAAGGGATCGCTGCGGCGATGGAGGACGAGCGTCGGCACATGGATCGACGGAAGGATGTGACGGACGTCGATATCGAGGTACATCTCGTACAGCTTGTCGCGCATCGCGGGGCTTGCGCCCATGCGCTCGGTGCGGGCCCACCAGCTCTTGGCGACGGGATCGTCGGCCAAGCTGGGTGCGAAGATCTCGACCGAAACGCCTTCACCCCAATACGGACTGAGGAATTCCCTCGACGCCTCCAACATGGCCTCTGCCGGTGGAGCCCACGGGTAATCCGGTGCCTCCGACGTGCGTGCGGCCGCGCCGTAGAGAACCAGCGCGACGACACGCTCGGGATGGGCCGCAGCGAAGAGCATCGCGGTCGCCGAACCCTCAGAGAACCCAAATAGCGCGGCGCGCTCCGAGCCGACGGTGTCCATCACCGCGCGGACCTGATCCATGCGGTCGTCGAGAGTGGGAGCCGCGGTCACGGGGTCGGACAGTCCCGTCCCCGGCTTGTCGTAGGCGATGACGCGCGCGAACGACGACAGCCGTTCGCCGATCCGGGCGGCCGGTGGCTCGCCGAGCATCATCAGGTGCGAGATGAATCCGGGAACGACGACGAGGTCCAGGTCGCCGTCACCGATCGACGCATAGGCGATGTTCACGTCGCCGGATTTCGCGTAACCAAGGGTCGGTTCTAACGTCACGTCGGGGCGGCGGGATTCGAACCCGCGACCCCCGGCTCCCAAAGCCGGTGCGCTACCGGGCTGCGCTACGCCCCGAGACTCGATTCTCTCAGATAACCTTTCTCAAACCCATGCAGACCTCGCCATGAACACTTCGATCGAAGAGGTAGGGAAGAACAAGGTCCGGCTCACGGTCGAGGTCCCCCAAGCCGACGTCCAGAAGATCCTCGGCCGGGCGTACTCCCGACTGGCCAAAGAGGTTAAGGTGCCGGGGTTTCGTCCGGGCAAGGCGCCCCGCGCCGTCATCGATCAGCGTCTGGGTCGGGACTACGTGCGCAGCGAGGCGCTGCGCGAAAGCCTTCCCGAGCTCTACGCCGAGGCCGTACGCACATCGGACATCGACGTTGTCGCGCCTCCGTCCATAGACGTCAAGACCTTCGAGGACGACCAGGACCTGACCTTCGAAGCAACCGTCGAGACTCGCCCCACGCCCGAGCTCAAGGAGTACTCGGGCCTGAAGGTGACCAAGCCGAAGGTCGATGTGACCGACGCCGACATCGACGAGCAGATAGAGCGGTTGCGCGTTCGGTTCGCGACGCTCGAAGTCACGTCTCGACCGCTCCGCGAGGGCGACTTCGCACTGATCGATCTCACGACCTATCGTCACGACGAGTCGATCGACGAGCTAACGGCCAAGGACCTGCTCATCGAGGTGGGGGCCGAGATGGTCGTCGGTGAGCTCGACGCCGAGCTCGATGCCAAGAGGAAAGGGGACATCCTCAAGCTGACGGCGACTCTCTCCGAGCGCTTCGGCGAGCGCGCGGGCTGGCAGGTCGGCATGCAGGTGCTGGTCAAGGAGACGAAGTCCAGAAAGCTTCCCGCCCTCGACGACGAATTCGCCAAGACCGTCTCCGAGTTCGACACCTTGGAGGAACTGCGCTCCGACATCTGGAAGCGCCTAATCGAGGTCGCCGAGGCGCAGGCTGAAGCAAAACTTCGGGAAAACGTCCTGGATGCCTTCAAGGAGGAGGGCGTGGAGGTCGATCTACCTGAAGGGATGGTCGATCTGGAGATCGACGGCCTCGTTACGAGCCTGGCGCAGCTCCTTGCCGCTCAGGGCTTGAGCATCGACCGATACATGGAGGCAAACAAGCTCGACGTTGATGCATTGCGTCATCAGTTCCACGAACAAGCCGAGAGCAATCTCACCGTGCGCCTCGGGCTGGACGCTTTAGCCGCGGCTGAGGGCCTGGCTGCTTCGGACGAGGACCGTCGAAGCGAGGTAGAGCGACTTGCCTCACGCGCCGGCCGTGAAGCCGACGAAGTGCAGCAATTGATCGACGATCGTAACGATTGGGAGTCCGTGGACGGTGATATCCTCAGGGCGAAAGCCCTGGATATCCTCGTCGAACGGTCTGAAATCACGGAGGAAGACTCCGTCAAGGAGATGTCATGAGCGAACGCACACCCCAAAGCGGCCCAAGTATGGGAATAGTTCCAATGGTCATCGAGAACACGGGCCGCTATGAGCGTGCCTTCGACATCTACTCGAGGCTTTTGAAGGACGGGATCATCTTCATCGGCACGCCGATCGACGATCAGATCGCGAACCTGATCATGGCGCAGATGCTTTTCCTCGAGTCGGAGGATCCCGAGCGTGATATCCGCTTGTACATCAACTCGCCCGGGGGCGACATCTACGCGTTGCTCTCCATCTACGACACGATGCAGTACGTCCGCAACGACGTTGCGACCACGGTCATGGGTATGGCAGCCAGCGCGGCGGCCGTGATCCTCTCGGCCGGCACCAGGGGCAAGCGCTTCGCGCTGCCGAACTCCCGCGTCCTCATCCACCAGCCCCGGGGTCAGGCGGGAGGTCAAGCGGCCGACATCGAGATATGGGCAAGAGAAGTCCTCGGGCTGCGCCAGCGGCTCGACGAGATCCTTGCATCGCACACCGGCCAGACGATCGAGAAGATCAAGCACGACACCGATCGCGACTTCATCATGACGGCCGAGGAGGCCAAGGAATACGGCATGGTCGACGAGGTGATCACGGCGAGGAAGCTCGTCGAGCTTGCTGCTGCGGGCAACGGCAAGGCAGACAAGAAGGACTAGCCACACAAACGGACTCGGGGGGCGCGAGTTGGCGAAGTTCCAGGACGAACTATTGAAGTGCTCTTTCTGCGGTAAATCTCAGAAGCAAGTCAAGAAGCTTATCGCCGGTCCCGGCGTCTATATCTGCGACGAGTGCATCGATCTTTGCAACGAGATCATCGAGGAGGAGCTGTCCGAGGCCTCCGAGCCTCGTCTCGAGGAGCTGCCAAAGCCGCAGGAGATCTACGAGTTCCTGAACCAGTACGTCGTCGGTCAGGAGAAGGCCAAGAAGATCCTCTCCGTCGCCGTCTACAACCACTACAAGCGCATCTCGATGGGTCAAACGCGCGGTGACGGCGAAGTCGAGCTGCAGAAGTCCAACGTTCTGATCATCGGGCCGACGGGTTGCGGCAAGACGCACCTCGCACAGACACTCGCCAAGATGCTGAACGTGCCGTTCGCGATCGCCGACGCAACAGCGCTAACCGAGGCCGGCTACGTCGGCGAAGATGTCGAGAACATCCTCCTCAAGCTCATCCAGGCCGCCGACTACGACGTGAAGCGCGCGGAGACCGGGATCATCTACATCGACGAGGTGGACAAGATCGCGCGCAAGTCGGAGAACCCCTCGATCACGCGAGACGTCTCCGGAGAAGGTGTGCAGCAGGCTCTGCTGAAGATCCTCGAGGGAACGGTTGCCAGCGTTCCGCCGCAAGGAGGACGCAAGCACCCACACCAGGAGTTCATACAGATCGACACTACGAACGTCCTCTTCATTTGCGGCGGCGCGTTCGCGGGGCTAGAGAAGATCATCGAGGGGCGCATCGGGCGTAAGGGGATCGGTTTCGGGGCCGACGTCCGCAAGCTCGAGGAGAAAGACATCGGCGAGATCCTCGCGCAGGTGATGCCCGAGGACCTCCTGAAATACGGCCTCATCCCGGAGTTCGTTGGTCGGCTGCCGATCGAGACCTTTGTTCACAATCTCGACGAAGAAGCCTTAGTCGAGATCCTCACGCGCCCGCGCAACGCGATCGTGAGGCAATACCAGAAGTTCCTCGAGTTCGACGAGGTGGAGCTGGAGATCACCGACGACGCACTGCGCGAGATAGCCAAAGAGGCACTGAAGCGCGGAACCGGCTGCCGGGCGCTGCGCGCCATCGTCGAGGACGTCCTGCTCGACGTGATGTACGACATCCCGTCGTCGCCGGACATCGAGAAGTGCGTGGTGACCAAGGAGACGGTGCTCAAGGAAGCGCCGCCCACCCTGGTGAAACGTGGTGGCGCTGCCGGCCGCAGCGGCACGCGTCACAAGCGCGAACGCTCCGCTTAGCTGTCCTCGGCCCGTTCTAAAGTTCACGTCCCATGGCGACCTGGGACGAATTCGCAGCTTCCGACCCCGAGCTGGGTGCCTACGGTCACGAGCGTCTTCACAAGCACGGGATCGGGCTGGCCTACCTCGCGACCGTGCGACACGACGACGGCGGTCCGCGGGTACATCCGACCTGTCCATACCTGGCGGAAGGTCGCCTGTACGTCGCCATCCCGAAGACTTCGCCGAAGCGCCTCGATCTACGGGCTAACCCCGCGTACATGCTTCACGCTTTTCCCGATGAGGAGGATCCCGAGTTTTCGATCCGTGGACGCGCGCGGCTCGTCGCGGACGGCGAGGAGCGTGAGATCGTCGCAGCTGCGTGTCCCTTCGCGTCCGGAGTGCACACCGACGATGACGTGTTCGAGCTCGACGTCGAGCGCGCCGACTCCACTAGATGGGAGAACTGGGCCAAGGCCGACACATATCCCGTCCGCAGGAAATGGATCGCCGACCGGCTGATAGCCTGATGCAGTCATGAGACCGACACAGATTCGCTGCCGCTGGGACGCCCGTCCCGCAGCCGCACACCTCTTCGCCTAACGGCGGGAGGTCAAGCGGTCTCGAAAAGCCTCCCGCCGAACGATCCCGTTCGGACCAGAGGAGGTTTTCTGTGGCCAATGATTCGCAATTCAAATTCCCGTCCCGCGTGGTCGCGACCCGCGGCGTGGCTGAGTACCGCGCGACGATCGATCATTTCGTTCAGGCTTCGGACGTTGTCCTCGAGCTCGGATGTGAGTGGGGGACGACAACGGTGCTGCTTGCCCAACGCTGCTCATCCGTGGTCGGCACCGATTTGAGCCCGGACTGCATCGAGCGCGCGCGCTCGAGTCATCCGGGGCTTCGTTTCGAGGTGCTCGATGCGTTCGACGTCCGCGCTGCCTTTGATCTGTGCGGCGAAGTGAACAAGGTATACATCGATCTCTCGGGCATATCGGGCTACCGTTCGCTTCTGGACGCCATTGCCCTGGTGTCCATGTACGCAACGGTGCTGCGTCCCGAGCTGATCGTGATGAAGAGCGGCGCTCTGAAGCACTTCGCTTCCCGGTGCGTCCCTTGGACTGCGACGTGAGCCACGCGCTCGAACGAGGACAGTCTGCGAAGTCCGCTCAGTCGTCGGCGACCAAAGCTTGAAGCGCCGCCTGGGCTAGCGGGAGGGCGACGTCCGGGTCGTCGAGCTCCGGGTGCCAAAGCTTCTCCCACTCGAGGCTGAGCCAGCCGTCGTAACCGACGTTGCGAAGTTCGCTGATCGCCTCGGCGAGTGGCACGTCGCCCTCGCCGAGGTGGGTCAGTGCTTCGCCCCGGGTGTCCTTGACGTGGACGAGCCCCGGCACGCCGATGTGCTCCAGCGACTCTCTTGGTGACTCGCCGGCTCGATACGTGTGGGCTACGTCCCAGACGACACCAACTCCCTGCGTTGCTCCGACGAGCCCGGCCATATCGGAGGCGCGGGACCATGCGTCGTGGGTCTCCACCAGGAGCGCGACGCCATCGGGCATCCGCCCGGCGGCGGCGGTCAAAGCCTGGGCCGTCGGCTCGAGGACGTCCGATCTCGTTGTGTCGTCGGGGATGGCTCCGCCGAAGACACGGATCGATGGGGCGCCGATCGCGGCCGCCCGCTCGGCCATGGCGATCGCATAGCCGACGGCCCCTTCGCGTCCCTCATCGTCGGCTTGTACGAACACGCAAGACGTGTCGAGGCATGCGGGTCGTACGCCGCACTCTTTGATTGCATCCCAGACCACATCCTCAGTTCGGGGGCCGAGGAGAGCACCGTCGGCGAGTCGCCATTCGATCCCTTCGTATCCGTACCGATCCGCAGCTCGCACTATCTCCTCGACAGTCCAACCCGGACATGCAAGGGACGAGAACGCGAGTCGCATGTTGCTAGTTTGAACGCCCATGAGCATCAGGGTCGGCGTGGCGGGCGTAGCCGGGATGGGCCTGATGCACGTTGTGACCGTGCCGCGCATCGATGGCTACGAGCTCACTGCCCTCTGCGACGTTGCGCCGGAGCCCCTGGAGCGCGCGGCCGGCCTTGCCGCAGATGCGGCGCTCTTCACCGACTTCGATGCCTTTTGCTCTTCTCGAGTCGCCGATGCCGTGGTCATCGCCACGCCGAACGCGTTCCATGCGGACAACGTAAGTCGTGCATTGGAGGCCGGCCTTCACGTGTACTGCGAGAAGCCGCTTGGGGTAACAGTCGGCGAATGCCGGACGATCGCCGATCTCGCACGTTCGGCCGGACGGAGGATTCAGATCGGATTCCAGCACCGGTTCCAGCACGGCTACGCCAGCGCCAAGCGCATCGTCGAGGCCGATGAGATCGGCCCCCTTCGGCGTGCCGACCTGCGTGCCACCGACTGGTTCCGTCCGAACAACTATTTCAGCCTTCGACCGTGGCGAGCCCGCTGGCAGCAGGCCGGCGGCGGGGTGCTGATGCTCCAGGCCATCCATCAGCTGGACGCTTACCTGTGGATCGCCGGCATGCCCTCGCGTGTCACCGCCAAGGCTTGGCGGGCCCGTCCCGACGTCGAAGTGGAAGACGATGTGTATGCGGTTCTCGAGTTCGCCAACGGAGCGCGAGGGATGCTCACGGCTTCAACGCTCGACCCGGGCGGGACCAACCGGATCGAGCTCACCGGCGACTGTGGCGCCATCCGTGCAGAGGGAGAGCGGCTGCGAACCGGACGGTGGGACGACGCGACGTCCACCATGCTCCGTGAGCGCAAGGATCCGTTCGAGGCGGTACCGGTGACATGGGAGAACATCGAACAGACCGGCGACGCGATGACCTTCGACGAATGTGTCGCAGCGTGCCATCGCGATTTCGTCGATGCCGTCGACTCGGGCCGAGAACCACTAAACAACGCGAGCGAGGCCACGAAGTCGGTAGAGGTCGCCAACGCCGTATATCTTTCGGCCCTCACGGGCGAGCCCGTCGACTTACCTCTGGACACGGATCGCTACCAATCAGCCTTCAAGCAGCTCTGCGCGGGTGAGCTGAGCCTCCCCTCGGTCGCGTTCAGCTGATGCTGTCCTTCCTGGATCCCGAGGGCCTGGAGCTCGTCGTCGACGACCGCCGCTTCCTCGTCCAGCGCGACAACATGATCGCCTTCCTCTACGCCTATCGCGGCTACTCGAACAAGCCGTACATCCCGGTCTTACGAGGACCGTCCGGCCGCAACGTGCTCGAAGACTCACCGGTCGATCACGTCCATCACCACGGGATCTGGTGGGGACACGGCGACGTGAACGGGATCGACTTCTACCTAGAGGTGCCGGCCGAA
>JBBDRJ010000011.1:0-111026 GCA_040905525.1 Actinomycetota bacterium | reverse complement strand
CCCCCCCCCGCGACTGGGCTGGATCGAGCACGTCGACTTCACGGAGCTAATCGACGACCTTCCGCGCTTCGGCTTCGTCGAGAAGCTTCGTTGGTCGGACGACCGAGGCGAGACAGTCATCGAGGAGACTCGCTCGGTCCTGGCGCACTTTCGCGACCAGACGCACTGCATCCTCGATCTCGACAGCACGTACGCGGCAGCAAAGGATCTCTCGTTCGGAACGACGAAGGAATCGGTGCTTCCGGGAATACGCATGGCCGAAGCGCTTACGTGTGTATGCGGAGGGCACCTACGGTCGTCGGACGGCGGCCGCGGAGAGACGCAGATCTTCGGTAAACCCGCCGAATGGTTCGACTACTGGGGCGAGCGCAAGGCTGTGTACGGGCTGGGCGACGTGGTCGAAGGGGTTGCTGTGTTCGATCACCCATCGAACCCCAATCACCCCAACCCCGTCTTCGTGCGCGCCTACGGTCCGAACTCGCCGTTCCAGGGTCACCACTTCACCGGCGAGACGACGCTCTCGGCGGCTGAAGCGTGGCGATACCGCCACCGTCTCGTCGTCCACTACGGTGACACTGAGGAAGCCGACATCGCGGGTAAGTACCGAGCGTGGATCCAGGAGGGATCATGACGACCAAGTCACACGGAGGACCGAACGTCTCGCCGGCTCCAGTGAACATCGGAGCTCGGGCTTCACGTGCCACGGTGCGGCGCCTCGTCGACCAGGACGAGTTCCGCTCGGTTTGCGGCATGCGGCGTGATCTCGTCGGCCCAGCCGAAGACGAGCCTGCCCTTTTCCACTACATGCGGATACACGACTCGCGAAAGCATTACCACCGAAAGACCATCGAGTACTACTACGTCACCGAGGGTGTGGGCGAGATGGAGCTGGACGGTGAGACCGTCCCGATCAGTCGTGGCGACATGATCGTGGTGCCTACCGGTGTTTGGCACACATCACGACCGACGACGGACGAGGAGCTGCACATCCTGATCTGCGCTATTCCGTCGGGTCTCGAGGACGGCGAGGTCGACTCGCACTACGAGTGAAGGTCGGCGTGTTCGTCCCGTCCTTCCTCCAGAAGGAGGATCCCGACCCCCGCGGCGAACGCTTGCGCGGCTTCGCTCGGCGAGCTGAAGAGCTCGGCTTCGATTCGTTGTGGATAACCGATCACGTCGTTAACGCCCGGCGCTTCTACTCGGTCTCGTGGCTCGACTCGATAACGACCCTCGCTCACGTCGCGGCCATCACCGAGAAGGTGAAGCTGGGAACATCGATCCTCATCCTTCCGCTGCGCCAGCCCGCCGTTCTGGCCAAGGAGATCGCCACGCTTCATCACCTCTCCGGTGAGCGCTACATCTTTGGTGTGGGCACGGGCTGGTTCGCTCCGGAATTCGAGGCCTGCGGCACGCGCAAGAGCGAGCGGGGACGACGGACGGACGAGGTGCTGGAGGCGACGCTCGCCCTGCTCGGCGGGCCCGACGTGAGCTTCTTGGGTCGTCATTACCGATTGGACGACGTGACGGTCGAGCCTCACCCCAACGCCATCCCGCCCGTGTGGGTCGGTGGGGGTCGCCAGCTCGCGCATGACGCTTCGCCCGAGCACGGCGACATGCACCCGAACGTGCTGCGCCGGATAGCCAAAGCGGACGGCTGGATCGCCCGTCCGACGTGTCCGCCCGAGGGGATCTGGATGGACCTCGGCGACATACGCGATGCACGGGCCGCCGACGCACCGCCGATGACCGTCGCCCACGAGAACTTCACGTGGATCGAGGAGTCGGGAACGAACGACGAGATCACGGCCGAGCAGCAGCGAAGGTTCGCGTCGGTGATGTCCGATGAGCGGGGATGGGAGTACATCGATGCCGTCTACATGCCGGGCACGGTCGACACGATTCAGCGCAAGGTGCAGGCGAGGATCGACGCGGGTGTCGAGTACATGATGCTGCATACGTTGAGCGCCGACATCGGGCAGCTGGAAGCGATCGCCCGCCATGTGGTCGAGCCGTTCCGCGACGCGTGACCGACCCGCCGGATATCCGTCCGGGACGCCGCATCCACGGCATCGCGGCACTGCTCCTCCCGTTCGACGCAGACGGCCGGGCCGATCTCGATGGTCTGGCATCGCTCGTTCGACGGGCGACGGAGGCCGGACTCGACGTCGCGGTGAACATGGACACCGGCTTCGGGCCCGACCTGACGCCGGACGAGCGTAGGGCCGTCCTGCACGTGACGCGAGATGGCCTCGGGCCGGATGCATCGTTCGTTGCCGGTGCGATGCCGTTCGGGCGCGCCGGCGACCCCGAGGACGCCTACCGCCAAGAGGTCCGCGCGATCGTCGGCGCGGGTGCCGTCCCCGTCGTCTTTCCTTCCGAAGCGATGGCCGGACTGGGCGAGGACGCATTGGTTGATCTCATCGCGCGGGTGACGGCCGACGCTCCCCAGGCCATTGCCTTCGAGCTCGGGGGGATGTTCGCATCCTTCGGGCGCTTATTCGGACCCGAGGTCGCGCGCCGGCTGATGTCCGTGGAGAACATCGTCGGACTGAAGCACTCCTCACTCAACCGGCAGCTCGAGTGGGAGCTTCTGCGCATCCGCGACACCGAGCGTCCCGGCTTCCAGATCTTCTCGGGGAACGATCTTGCGATCGACATGGTTTGCTACGGCAGCGACTACCTGCTCGGCCTGGCCACGTTCGACGTGAAGGCTTTCGCGCAGCGTGACCGCTGGTGGGCGGCGAGCGATTCGCGTTTCCCGTTGCTGAACGAAGCGCTGCAGGCTATCGGCGACGTGGCCTTCCGGGATCCGGTCCTGGCGTACAAGCACGACGCCGCCCTGTATCTGAAGCTCACCGCACAGCTGCACGACCCATACCCTCACCCGGCCTGCCCGCGACGTCCCGACGACGAGACCGACCGGCTGCGTGCGCTCGCGGACGGGGTGGCCGAAGTGATGGCGACTACGAGCTAACGGCCGGCGGTGTGCGCAGGTGCCAGTCCGTTGCTTGTTGGAACGCGACGGCCAGTGAGCACAAGAGCTCCTCGGACCACGGCGCACCGATGAGCTGTGCGCCGACGGGAAGGTCTTCGGAGAAACCGACCGGGAACGCGATCGATGGGAGCCCGGCGGCGTTGGCGGGCAGGGTGTACACCGTCGAGCGGACGGCCTCGGTGAGGTTGTCCACCTCGTCGATAAGGGGAGCCGGATACGGCGCTCCGGGCGCGAGCAGTGCGTCCAAGCCCTCCAGGTTGCCGAGCATCTCCATGCGGACTCGCAGCGCCGCCTCGCGGCCGTTGGCGTAGTCGACGGCCGTCACCTGGCGGCCTATGTCCATCAGCATTCGGATCGGTTCGCTGACGCGCTCGTCGTCCCAGAGGTCGCGGAAGTGGTGGGCGAACTCACCCGTTAACACGGGAGTGACGGCGTCGCGCATGCCAAGTGGATCGAGCCCCTCGAGGTCTACGAGTGCGCAACCAAGGCTCGCCAGCACTTCCGCGGCCTCCTCCACGGCCTTCACCACGGACGGCTCGGCATGCGAGAACCAGTTGCGCAACACGCCGATGCGGATGTCGGCCGGCTCTTTGCGAGGCAACGGCGTCCCGTGAGCTGAGTACACATACTCCGGATCGAAACCGACTATGACGCGATGCACGAGGAGACAGTCCTCGGCCGAGACGGCCAGTGGACCACCGGTGTCGAAGGATGCCGTCATCGGCAGCGCACCGCGCAAACTGACGGCACCGTGGGTGGGCTTGAGCCCGGTCACGCCGCACATCGAGGAGGGGAGACGGATCGAGCCGCCCGTGTCCGATCCCATGGCCATCGCTACGGCACCTGCGGCCACCGCGGCGCCCGATCCGCCGGAGGATCCGGCGGGGATCCGCTTCGTGTCCCAAGGATTCCGGACGCCGCCGTAGCACGAGATCTGCGACGTGGCACCGAAGGCAAGCTCGTGCATGTTGGTCTTGGCGACGATCACGGCACCCGCTTCCCGAAGCTTGGCCACGACGGCGGAGTCGGTGTCGGCGACACGGTCGAGGTAAGCGGCGCAGCACCCGCTCGTCGGCGTCCCGGCCACGTCGTAGAGGTCTTTCACGGCTACGGGAACCCCGCGTAACGGCCCACGCGGACCCGGGGCCTCGAGGCTACGCGCACGCATAAGTGCGTCGTCCGGGAGTACGACGGTAAAGGCATTCGTCTGGTCCTCGACACGCTCGACGGCGGCGAGCGCAACTTCCACCAACTCGAACGATGAGACTCGCCCTTCGGCGACAGCCGTGACTTGCTCGGTCAGCGTTCGCACGCCCCGACCCTAGCCCTTGTTACAGTGACGGCGTGAACTCCGCAGCGCGCACCTTCCAGGTAGTAGTACGCCGAGTACCCGGCTGACACAGCCGATCGTTCGACAAACGCGCGCAGAACGATCCGACCTTCGACCGAATGATCAACCATGACTGAGCTCGCCAAGGCATACGACCCAAAGGGTGTCGAGGAACACTGGTACGCCTTCTGGGAAGAGAAGGGCTACTTCACCGGGCCGACCGGGGCCCCTGGAGACCGCTTCTGCATCTCGATGCCTCCGGGCAACATCACCGGCGCCCTCCACATCGGTGGCGCGTTGAACAACATTATTCAGGACACGCTCATCCGAAGAGCGCGTATGCAGGGGCGACCGACGCTGTGGGTGCCGGGGACCGACCACGCCGCGATCGCTACACAGAACGTGCTCGAACGACGTCTTGCTGAAGAAGGCAAAACGCGCTTCGACCTCGGACGTGAAGCGTTTGAGGCTCTGTTCTGGGAATGGAAGGACGAATATGAAGCTCAAATCCTAGGAGCCCTTCGCAGGCTCGGGTGCTCGGCCGACTGGACCCGTACGAGGTTCACGATGGACCCCGGCCTCTCACACGCGGTTCGGACGGTCTTCGTCCGTTTGTACGAAGAGGGCCATATCTATCGCGGAGCTCGGATCATCAACTGGTGCCCGCGATGCACCTCAGCCATATCCGACATCGAGGTCAACCACATCGAGATCGAGGGTGAGTTGGTCACCCTGCGGTATCCCCTGAGCGACGGCAGCGGGTTCATTCCAGTGGCCACCACGCGCGTCGAGACCATGCTGGGCGACACAGGGGTGGCGGTGAACCCCAAGGACGAGCGCTATGAGGCCCTGATTGACAAGACCGTGGTCTTGCCGCTTGTAGGCCGCGAGATCCCGATCGTGTCCGACGACGCCGTCGAGCTGGACTTCGGCACGGGAGCCGTCAAGGTCACTCCCGCGCATGACGCCAACGACTTCGAGATCGCGGAACGCGCAGGCCTTCCCGCCGTGAACATCTTCGATGAGACCGCGACGGTCAACGACAACGGCGGAAGGTTTGCAGGACTGGATCGCTACGAGGCCCGAAAGGCGGTCCTCGAAGCCCTGCGCGAAGAGGGAGCCGTCGAGAAGGAGGAGCGTCCCTACCTTCACTCCGTAGGTCACTGCGACCGCTGCGGGACGGAGATCGAGCCTTGGCTATCCGAACAGTGGTTCGTCGCGATGAAAGAGCTGGCCAAGCCCGCGATCGATGTTGTTGAGGAAGGTCGGATCCGCTTCGTTCCCCAACAGCCCTTCAAGCGTGTGTACCTGGACTGGATGGAGAACATCCGCGACTGGTGTATCTCGCGTCAGATCTGGCTCGGCCACCGGATCCCCGCTTGGTACTGCCCGGACGGGCACATCACGGTCGGTCTGGACGATCCGGACGCTTGCTCGACGTGTGGCTCTTCACAGATAGAGCAGGACGTCGACACGTTGGACACCTGGTTCTCGTCGGCTCTTTGGCCGTTCTCGACGCTGGGCTGGCCGGAAGATACCGAGGACCTTCGCTACTGGTACCCAACCACGGTGTTGGCGACGGCTCGAGAGATCATCTACCTCTGGGTCGCTCGGATGATCTTCACGGGCCTTCACTTCGTCGGCGACATCCCGTTTCACGACGTCGTCGTGCATCCCGTTGTTCGTGACGCCGAAGGACGCAAGATGTCGCGATCGCTGGGGAACGTGATCGATCCACTCGAGACCATCGATCAGTACGGCACCGATGCCCTTCGTCTATCCATGCTGCTGGGATGCGCGCTCGGTCAGGACATGAGCTTCTCCGTCGAGCGCGTCGAGGGTGCCCGTCGGTTCTGCAACAAATTGTGGAATGCCGCGCGTTTCGCGTTGTTGCAGCTGGACGCAGAGGCGTCATCGCCACGGTCCGCCGAGGCCTTGCCGGAACGTTGGATCCTCTCGAGGCTCGCTCGCGCGAAGCGCACCGTCGAGAACGCCAATGAGGTCTACGACTTCGCCAAGGCGGCCGACGCCGTCTACCACTTCGTGTGGTCGGAGTTCTGCGACTGGTACCTGGAGATGGCCAAACTCAAGGCTGACGACCCGACCGTCAAGGCCACGCTGTATCGCGTTCTCGAGAACGCTCTGCGGCTCGCACACCCGATGATCCCTTTCATAACGGAAGAGCTCTGGCAGAAGCTGCCACGTGCAGAGGGGGATCCGGAGTCGATCATGATCGCGCGCTGGCCGGCCGCAGACGACGACGCCATCGACGCGGAGGCCGAGCGGGAGATGGAGTTCCTCCAGGCGATCGTCGGAGAAGTCCGGCGTTTCCGCCACGAGCACAAGATCGCCCCGCGACAACAGATCGAGGCCGTCGTCAAGGCCGAGGGACGCACGGCCGAGCTTGTGGCGACACACGCCAGCGTGATCAAAGTGCTCGCACGCTTGAGCGACATCCGGACGGGTTCCCAGCCCGCCGGTTGGTCGCGGGCCATCACCGGGACCACCGAGATCTACCTTCCGGTGTCGGAGCACGTCGATCTGGGGGCCGAGCGCGAACGCCTCGAACGGAGCCTCGCGGAGGCTACGAAGGTGGCCGATCGAGCCCGGGCCAAGCTGGCCAACGGAGGCTTCGTGTCCGGCGCGCCTACGGACGTCGTCGACAAGGTCCGGGCGCAGCTCGCCGAGCAAGAGGAGCGAGCGGCCATGCTTCGTTCGCAGCTCGAAGCGCTGGGCGCGTGAACTACGCCGAGTCGATCGAATTCCTGAACTCCCGGATCCGTTTCGGTATCAGGCCGGGGACGGAGCGCGTAGCGGCGCTCGTCGAATCAATGGGTCACCCGGAACGGTCCTATCCCGTGCTGCACGTATCCGGCACCAACGGGAAATTCTCGGTGGCGGCGATCGCTACATCGATCCTTAGTGAGCTCGGGATGACGGTGGGGACGTATACCTCACCCGATCTCGGTATTGTTCGCGAACGGATCGCGCTGGCCGGCGAAATGATCAACGAAGAACTCTTCGCCTCGGTCCTCTCCTACCTGCAGCCGTATATCGAGATCATCGAGGCCGAGCGCGAAGACCAACTGACATACTTCGAGCTTCTGACCGTGATGGCGTTCGAGGTGTTCTTCGATCAGGCCGTGCACGCCGCGGTGATCGAGACGGGCTTGGGAGGAGAGTACGACGCCACCAACGTCGCCGATGCACGGGTCGCCGTGATCACGAACGTGACGCTCGATCACGTTCGGCAATTCGGTGGTGACCTGCACAAGGCCGCTTGGGAAAAGGCCGGGATTGCGAAGAAGGGTAGTGTCGTGGTGACCGGCGTCGAGCAGGACGATCTCTACGAACTGATCGACGAGCGGGCCCGAGAGAAGGGCGCGGCGCAAGTAGTTCGCTTTGGACGCGAGTTCGATGTCCGCGATCGTCAGGTCGCTGTTGGAGGTCAGCTTCTGAGTCTTCGCGGGCTTCACGGCGAGTACGACGAGATCTTTCTCAACCTGTTCGGACGTCAGCAGGCGCGGAACGCGGGTCTGGCCGTGGCTGCATGTGAGGCCCTTGTCTCCGAACGCCTCGATCCCTCTGTTCTAGCCCAAGGGCTCGGTCGTGTGCGCGCGCCCGGGCGCGTCGAAGTAGTGGGGCACAAACCGCTGATCGTCTGCGACGGGGGCCACAATCCGGCGGCCGCCGAGGTCGTAAAGGAAACAGTGCGTGAAGCGTTCGCATACGAGAAGTTGATCCTCGTCATCGGGATGCTCTCGGAGAAGCTGATCGACGAGGTGCTGGAGGTCTGGGCTCCCGTCGTCGACAGCTTCGTCGTGACGGCCCCGGAGTCGAGCCGCGCTGCCGAGCCGGACCATCTCGTGAGGTCTCTTCTCGATTTGGGTGTGCCCGAGGAACGGATGGCGACGGTACCCCAGGTGGGCGGCGCCCTCGAGCACGCGATCCAACGGGCGAGTGATGAAGACCTGGTCCTCGTCTTCGGGAGCTTCTACACCGTTGGAGAAGCACGCGCGTGGTTGCGCTCGCAAGGGGTGCTTGCGCAAGCTTGAGCGTCATGGAACGAACCTTGGTGCTGGTGAAGCCCGACGCCGTCGAGCGTGGCCTGGTCGGGGAGATCGTTTCGCGTATCGAGGGTAAGGCCCTGCGGCTGATCGACGGCAGGCTGTTCACGATCTCCAAGGAGCTCGCGGAACGTCATTACGCCGAGCATCTCGAGAAGCCGTTCTTCCCGGACCTGCTCGCCTTCATCACGTCAGGGCCCGTTCTTGCCCTCTGCGTTGAGGGACCCGAGGCCGTGAAGGTCGTGCGCTCTCTTATGGGGCCGACGAACCCCATCGAGGCCCCTCCGGGGACGATCCGCGGCGATCTGGGGATCGAGGTCACGAAGAACCTCGTTCACGGTTCCGACTCCCCGGAGTCCGCCGCACGCGAGCTGGCGCTGTTTTTCCCCGAGCTCTGAAAAGGACTTTCGACTTCTTTGCACTGGAGAGCTTCGCCGGGCATTTTCAGGGGCCGGCTCTCTCCGCCAAGGTCTGCGAACGCTGAGCATGGAGTTGCTTGAGCGTTGCGAGCATCGGCGAGTCAGGTTCCACGTCGTACCAGGTGAAACGAAGAGGTTGCCATCCTCGC
Organism: Actinomycetota bacterium; assembly: GCA_040905525.1. Lineage (GTDB taxonomy): Bacteria > Actinomycetota > JAICYB01 > JAICYB01 > JAICYB01 > JBBDRJ01. The sequence continues at coordinate 102,066 of JBBDRJ010000011.1, read as the reverse complement.
AGAACCAGCTCGTTCTGCCTTCGGTTGTCGGACCGTTGCTGGCTGGGAGTCCGGTGATGCACCCAGCTGTCCAGCTCGATCATGATGCGCTGTTCGGGATAGGCGAAGTCGATCCGCCGCCGGCCGGATCGTTGTTGGCGAATAGGCTCCGGAATACCGAGCCCGCGTATCAATCGCAGGAACCTTCTCTCAAGTTCCCCTTCCGGCACGCCCTTCGCTCGATCGTGCAACAGTGCTCGAAGGCGTCCGACACCGCGATTTCTTCCTAGCCTGCGCTCATCGATGTAGCGCTCAAGGCGCGCGATCGACACCAAACCGAGAGCGACAGCAGTGTCGAGGGCCGCTTCCAGTTGGTCGGGAGACAGGACGCCGGCGAGGTCGATCAGCGTTCGATTGGGACTTGTCACGGGTATTCCGCGAACCGTTTTCACGTCGGCCCGCCGAAGATTTCGAGCCTGATGTGTAACGCGCCATCCAAGTCGTGCGTGATGGCGTCCGTGGGGGACCGTGACGTCAAAGCGCTCAGGTCGGGACTCGAGCATCCCCCAGAGTGCAGCGGCCGCAAGGTGGGACGCCATCGCGGCCGGACCGGTAGCGAGCACCGCAGCCATGGCTTTTTGGTCCCATGTGGAAGGACTGCCGCTGACGAAGTACACGCCTGGTTCGATCAGTCCCCAACGACCGGTTTGGACACGGCGGTCGATCACGCCGGGTAGGAATCCCTGCGCAAGCGCCTCGTCACGTGTGAAGGCGTTGTGCTGCTTGGCTGCTAAAGCCGCCATGCAATCGTCCGGTGGGCGCGCCATTTCCCCTCTTCGAGAAAGGGGAAGGCCCCAAGAGTTGACCATGAGGCGCCGACAGATGCGCTACCGGAGAGGATCGCCCGCCAGAAAGGGTAGGTGAATCTCTCCGGTGCCGATGAAACGCAGATGTCCACAAAAATAAAGAGGAGGGGCCCCGAAGGGCCCCTCCCCGAATGGAGCTGTGTAGCCGCTAGACGAACCGCCTCCGGATCATGATTGCGCCAACGGCGAGGCCGAGGCCACCGAAGATCGAGACCGCCATACCCGCGCCCGTCCGAGGCAGCGACGGGCTGTCCGGGGTCGACGTCGATTCCGTTCCAACCTGAGCGGCCACGGCCGTTTGCACGGTCGGGTCGATGATCAGGCGGAAGAGGCCGAGCGGCGCGACTTCGACGCGGAGCGCCGACACCGATTGCGATGCCGAGCGACCGTCCGCGGCAACGGAAACGTCCGCCGTCTCGCAGAGTCCGACGTCGATGCCCAGTGCGGCCAGCAGCTGGTCGGCCAGCCCCTTCACCTGAGCGATGAGGTCACCGACGACCGGCACTTCGGTCCCGTTGATCGTGATGCTCGTTCCGTCAACGGAGATCGCCAGCGCACCGCCGCCGATGTTCACGTCCGCGATGCTGCAGTCGGACGTGTTCTCGGCCGAGCCCTTGACGCCGCCAGCCACCGACGACGAGCTGAGGTTCAGCAAGCCCACGTCAACCAGACCGCCGAGCACCTTCAGCGACTGGAGCGACGCGGCCGAGCCGGCCACAGCCTTCGTGCCGTCGGAGGACTTCTGGGCGCCCGTGATGTTGACTAGGCCCTCGAGCTCGGCGAGAGCACCGTCGAGCGGAAGGTTGTCGAGCAGGTCTGTGATCTGACCGAGCAGAGCATCGACATCGAGCAGATCAGTTAGCGCAGTCGTAACCGCGGCTGAGTCGCCGAGGTCGGGAACGCCGAGTGTTTCCTCGAGGTCCAGGCCGAGTGGTCCGGTGATACCACTAATCGTCCCGGTCAACTGCTCGACGAGATCGCCACCGAGCGGCGATCCTTCACCGAGCAGACTATCGAGGAGTTCGGTGACAACGCCGCCCTCGCCGACGAGCGCTCCAACAAGGTCGTCGAGGAGCGTCCCAATGTCGACCGGAAGAGCGTCGAGCGGAAGACCAACTGCGAGGTTGTCCAGCTGCCCGGTACCGGCGACGTTCGGTCCGCCCAAGATGGCTGCGCTCAGCGTGCCGAGCGTACCGGTGATGAGCGATAGATCCTCCGTCGGAAGAGCGATGGTCTGAACCACCTTTTCGACCGTCTGTCCGATATTGCTGGCCTCGACTACGTCTAGATTCACCAAGCCTTCGGCGAGAGCTGAACGCGCCTTGGTGTTCGACGCGTCGGCCTCCGACGAGGTCTTGATGAAGTACTGGTCGATCACGCCTGTGAAAGGCTGACCGGATACCGCCTCGACGACAGGGCCAAGGACCGGCGCCAAGATCGGCAACAGCGGACTGTCACGAAGGTCCAGCGTTACGCGGAGTGCGTACCCCGTACCCGTTCCTGCGAACTGCTCGAGCTGATCCGCGGCGGACGCGGGACCCGCGATCGGACCCGCCACGATAGCCAGAGCGAGAGCCGAAGCGCCTATCAGGCGTCGAGCCACCGTCGCTCGTCCAGACTTAAGCATGCCGCCCCCTTTCAGGGTGCTTTCAGTTTCTTGCCACTGCCCCTACTAACGATGCCTGGTCCAGCGGGGAAACGGGCGGAACCAAGGGCGGCTATTTTGCCTGTATAAGTAGCCCTTTGACCATGTCAGGGGCCTGGGTAACAATGGGGACCCCTCCCGGCGATGGGGCCACGCCCTGTAGAGAAGGACCCTGATGGTGCTCGAAAGTGCTTTCCAATACCTAGGCCGCGACATGGCTGTGGACCTCGGCACAGCCAACACCCTCGTTTACGTGCGGGGCAGAGGCGTCGTGCTCAACGAGCCCTCCGTGGTCGCCATCAATCAGAACACCGGTCACATCCTGGCCGTGGGCAACGAGGCCAAGCGGATGATCGGCCGGACGCCGGGCCACATCAAGGCCGTTCGGCCGCTCAAGGACGGTGTCATCGCCGACTTCGACGTGACCGAGAAGATGATCCGGTACTTCATCCACCGCGTGCATCGCAGGCGATGGGCGAAGCCGCGCGTTGTGATCTGCGTTCCCTCGGGCATCACGGGTGTCGAGCAGCGGGCCGTAGAAGAGGCGGGTTACCAAGCCGGCGCGCGCCGCGTACACATCATCGAAGAGCCGATGGCCGCGGCGATCGGCTCTGGGCTTCCGATACACGAACCGACCGGAAACATGGTTGTCGACATCGGCGGCGGCACGAGTGAGGTTGCCGTCATCTCACTCGGCGGGATCGTTACGTCGATCTCGCTTCGCGTCGGCGGAGACGAGCTCGATGAGGCGATCATCACATACATGAAGAAGGAGTACTCGCTCATGCTCGGTGAGCGTACGGCTGAGGAGATCAAGGTTGCCGTCGGATCGGCGTTCCCACTTCCGGGCGAACCACAGGCCGAGATCCGCGGACGGGATCTGATCTCAGGACTTCCGAAGACGATCATCATCTCGGCCGAAGAGGTCCGGCGCGCCATTGAAGAGCCCGTCGCGCAAGTCGTCGACGCGGTGAAGAACACTCTCGATCGCACACCGCCCGAGCTTGCCGCCGACATCATGGATCGCGGGCTGGTACTCACCGGCGGAGGGGCCCTGCTTCGCGGCATCGACGAACGGTTGAAGCACGAGACCGGGATGCCCGTTCACATCTCAGAGAGCCCACTGCACTCCGTAGTTCTCGGCGCGGGCCGCTGTCTCGAAGAGATCGAATCCCTCCGGAACGTGCTGATCACTTCGACGCGTCCGTAGGCGAGGTTCGCTGTGTGGCGGCGCACCGCGCGCGACCGCGTGTTCATCGCCTTCCTGGTGCTGTCCACGGTAACGGTGCTGACGCTTGACTTCCGGACGCACATCCTCGACGGAGTTGCCGGAAGCGCGCAGCAGATGGTGGACACTTTCCAGTCCGGATTGCGCAGCTTCATTCGGCCCTTCGAGTCGGTCGTACAGAGCATCGGAGACCTCGGGTCCCTGCGGGACGAGAACCGTCGCATTCGCCTCGAGAACGAGGACCTGAAAAGGCAGGTCGAGACGTTCGCCGACGTGCAGCGTGAGAACGCGAACCTCAGAAGCCTTCTGCAGATCGAGGCCGACGCCGGCGTGCGCGGCGTGCAGGCGCACGTGATAGGTGCATCGCTCTCGGGCCTCGAGCGGACCGTCACGATCGACAAGGGACGTAATCAGGGCATCATCGCCGACCGTGCCGTCCTCGGCCCCGAGGGACTCGTCGGTCACGTCTTTTGGGCCGGTGCGCGCAGCGCAAAGATCGAGCTGCTGACCGACGCCAGGTCTGCCGTCGGTGTTCGGATCGGAGAGTCCGGCGAGACGGGGCTGGCGCGGGGGACGGGCGGCCGCAACCTCGAGCTTGAGCTGGTATCGCGCACGGCGCTCGACCAGGAGCAGGTCAAAGAAGGGGACATGGTGCTCACGTCCGGATACCAGGGCGGGATCTATCCCTCCGGGCTCCCGGTCGGGAAGGTCGAGGACGTGACGCTCGCCGCCCGGGGCACGACGTACACGATCACGGTGCGGCCCTTCGTCCGGTTCTCCCGGCTCGACGTGCTGTCCGTCGTCGTGTCCGAGCAGGAAGTCATCGAGGCTCCACCGTCGCCGGCCCCGGGGGCCGACGAGTGAGGAGCCAAGGGGGAGCGCGGTGAGACGATGGGTGCTCTTCTCGGCTGCGTCGTTCGTGGCGATATTGCTCTCGAGGGAGCTCACGCTGAGCCTGCCCATCTTGGGGATCGGGCCAGATCTGCTGATAGTCACCCTGGTGGCCTTCTCCATCGGCGAGCGCCCACGGTCCGCCGCCATCGCGGGCTTTGCCGTCGGACTCGCGCGCGATCTGCTCCTGACGACCCCGGCCGGGCTTTCTGCGTTCGCATATGCGATCACCGGTTACGGCGTGGCTCTGGTGGGTGTTCCCCGGGGCGTAGGTCCGGTCGTCGGTCTCTTCGCCGGGGCTACGTTCGCGTCGCAGCTGGTTTACGGACTGGGTGCCGTGTTCCTCGGCCCCCAGGTAGATCCGTCACCTCTTCCCCGCATGCTCTTGGTGTCCACTGCATACAATGCGCTCATCTCCCCCTTGCTCATGCCGCTGGTCAGCCGTGTCGTCCGCCCTGAAGCTCGCGCGCAGGTAGGTGAGTAGGTGAGCCCGAACATCTCTCCCATACGCCTGGCCGTGATCAACATCCTGATCCTCTCGCTGCTCGCGACCCTGGTCGGGCGCCTTTGGTACTTACAAGTCTTGGCCGGCAGCGAGGCGCAAGCTGTTGCCGAGCGAACGTCGATCCGGTTCGTTTACGAGCAAGCCCCACGAGGTTTCGTATTCGACAGGCAGGGCCAGACTCTGGCGCAGAACCGGACGGCCCTCACCGTGGCGCTCGATGTATCGCGTGTGCCCGAAGCGCGCAAGGACCAGGTCGTGAGCGATCTGGCGAAGACGCTCGAGATGAAAGAGAAGGACGTCCGGGCGATCGTCAACGACAAACGGATCGGCCCTCATACGCCCCGTCCTATCGCGCTGGACGTCGACAAGAACGTCGTGATCTACCTTCGAGAGCACGCGGACCGGTTCCCCGGAGTGACGAATCTCGAGATCCCCGTTCGCGAATACCCGAACCGGGGGCTGGCGTCCCACGTCATCGGGCATATAGGTGAGATCAGCGAATCCGAGCTCAAGGAGTTCGAAGAGCGACGAGCCAGCGAAGAAGAAGGCGGAACATCGCTGCGCGAGTACCGGCCCGGCGATCTGGTGGGGAAAGTGGGCATCGAGCGGGTCTATGAAGACTGGCTGAGCGGAAAGCCCGGGATCCGTCGCATCTCCGTCAACGTCCGCGGCGAAGCCGTCGAGGAGCGTCGAGGTGATCCGCCGCAGCGCGGATGGGACGCGATTCTGACCATCGACGCCAACGTCCAGGACACGGCAGAGAAAGCCCTCGCGCAAGGCATCGATCTCGCCAAGACCTTGAACGACGACGACGGAAAGAAGTTCAAGGCTCCGGCCGGCGCCGTAGTCGCCCTCGATCCTCGCAACGGCGAAGTGCTGGCACTTGCGTCCAACCCGGACTTCGACCCGAATCTCTTCGTTGGATCGGCCCCGCGCTCCGAGCTGGCCGCGCTCAACTCGCCCGATGCGAACATGCCTTTCCTGAACCGCGCGATCGCCGAGGCTGTGCCGCCGGCGTCCACGTTCAAGCCTCTGACGGCCATGGCGGCCGTCGATGTGGACGACCAGGTTGTCGACCGCTCGTTCAGTTGTCCTGGGTTCCTGAAGATCGGTAACCAGGTGTTCAACGACTGGAAGCCGGGAGGCCACGGCACGGTCGGGTTATCGCGGTCTCTGGCCGAGTCTTGCGACGTTGTTTACTACACGCTGGCCGAAGAGCTCGACGCTCGGCGGCGCAACGAGCGCGACGAGCATCTCCAGACGGTGGCCCGAAGCATCGGCTTCGGGCGGAAGGCCAACATCGACCTGCTGGGCGAGAACGAAGGTTTGGTCCCGGATGCGGCGTGGAAATGGAACCGCTTCTCCTACGCGCAGACCTACGACCGGCGTTGGTTCCCCGGCGACACGGCTAACATGGCCATCGGTCAAGGTTTCCTGCAAACAACACCGCTGCAGCTGGCCGTCGCCTACGCCGCGATCGCCAACGGCGGGACCGTTTACCGGCCGCACGTCCTCAAATGCCTGGCGCAGCTCGACGTGTCCCGGCGAACGAACGTCGACCGCGCGTGCCGTTCGGGTTCGGTTCCCGAGTCGGCCGAGTCGAAGGTCGTCGATCGCGTGGAGATGCCGCCCGGGCTCTTCTCATTGATCGAGCAGGCGATGACGGGAACCGTGATCGGCGAGGGCACCGCCGCGGCCGCGTTCTCGGGCTTCCCATTGGACCGCGTCCAAGTGTCCGGAAAGTCCGGAACAGCACAGATGAAGCCGAGGCAACCCTTCGCCTGGTTCTCCGCGATAGCCAAGGACAGCGATAGAGAAGTCGTGGTCGTTGCCCTCGTCGAGGAGGCGGGGTCGGGATCGCAGATCGCCGCGCCTATCGTCCGGCAGGTCATCGCCGAGCATTTCGGTCTCGACAAGGGCAACGTCGAGCTGGGAGAGAAGGCGGACTGATGAGCATCGGACAGGCGCTCGGCGTTCCCAAGCCGCAATCGTTCAGCAGTCGTAGGGGACTGCTGCGTGAGCTGGACCTCGTGACGATCGGTTCGGTGGCCGGACTCATCGCGCTCGGTTTGTTGTCGATATTCACCGCCACAGTCGATCCGGAGGAGGGCACGCTCCTCGGCTTCCAAGCCTCGAGCGCGCTCTTCAATCGTCAGCTGGTGTTCCTGGTTCTGGGCGCCGTGGCGATGGTCGCTGCTGTGTTCTTCGACTACCGGTACTTCAAGGTCTACGCGATGGTGATGTTCCTCATCACCCTCTTCTTGCTGCTTGTCGTGCTGACGCCGATCGGCGACGTGACGAGAGGATCTCAACGGTGGATCTCCCTTGGTTTGTTCAAGCTCCAGCCGGCCGAGCTCGCGAAGCCCGTCCTCGTGGCGACCCTGGCCGCCTATATCTCGGATAAACGCGGCTATCTGGGTTTCCCCGAGATCTTCCGGTGTCTTGCCATAACGGCACCTCTGGCCATAGCCGTGTTCGTCCAGCCCGACTTCGGAACGATGCTCGTGCTGATCTGGATCTTGTTCTCGATGTTGATCATCGGCGGCGCCGACTGGCGCGCCATGGTCGTCATCGTCATTCTCGGCGTGGTCGGGATCACCGGCATCTTCCAGCTCGGAGTCGTTCGCGACTACCAGGCCAAAAGGTTCGAGGCCTTCCTCGACCCGAACCGGGACCCCTTCGGGGAGGGCTACAGCTACCGGCTGACCAGGACCGCTGTGGGCAACGGAGGACTCACCGGCAAGGGGCTCTTCTCCAAGCAGGACCCGGTCAATCTCACGAACCTCGACTTCGTCCGCGAGCAGCCGACCGACTTCGTTTTCACGGCTGTGGCCGAGCAGATGGGCTTCGTCGGGGGAGCGACGTTGCTTTTCCTGTTCGGGGTCTTGTTCGTCCGTGGACTGAGAGGTGGGGCCATGGCCCGTGATGCCTTCGGCACGCTGCTGGCCACCGGGATCGTCTCCTATATGGCGTTCCAGGTGTTCGTGAACATCGGGATGACGGTGGGGCTCGTGCCGATCACGGGAATCCCCTTACCTTTCGTGTCCTACGGGGGCTCGTCCCTGGTCGTCTCGGCGCTCGGCGTTGGCCTGCTGCTTTCCGTCCGCATGCGCCGGTTCGCGCGCGCTCTGCCCTAGCGCTCGCGGGGGGTCATCGGAGGTAAGATGGATCCAAGTTTTGAAGCACTGGATGGGCCCTCCGCCTCGTCCTTCTTTCGAAGAAAATCCGTGAGGGCCCCCGAGTTTTTCGCGTCCGACGGGGTTCTCCGGGACGCGGGTGAGGAGTAGTTTGTCGCAGAGAAAGTCCAAGGGACGCCCCCGGCGTCCCGGACGACGGCAGCGCGCACGTCGTCCCCAACGCCGCGAGAACGTCGAGCGCACGATCCTCATGGGCGGATCCGCCGAGCGCGCACAAGTAGCGATCCTCGAGGACGGCGTCCTCGTCGAGAATTACATCGGCCGTAAGACCCGGCGTTCGCTCGTCGGAAACATCTATCTCGGACGCGTTCAGAACGTGCTCCGCGGCATGGAGGCCGCCTTCGTCGATATCGGCCAGTCGCGTAACGCCGTTCTGTACGTCGGCGAGGTCATGAACGAAGCCGACGAGGATGTCGAAGGCAGCGCGACCGGCCAGCGCATCGACGACGTGCTGTCGGTCGGGCAGACCGTCCTGGTCCAGGTCACCAAGGACCCGATGGGCTCCAAGGGAGCACGGCTCACGACGGAGGTCTCGCTCGCCGGCCGGTATCTCGTCCTCGTGCCCAAGGGGTCCGGACACGGCATATCGCGCCGGCTCGACGACGACGAACGAGCGCGGCTGCGCGACATAGCCAAGCGGATCCGGCCGGACGGCTTCGGGCTGATCGTCCGCACGGCCGCCGAAGGTGTGGACGAAGAAGAGCTCGCTCGCGACCTCAACCGTTTGACGCGACTCTGGCAGGAGATCGACGAGAGGGCCGAGAAGGGTTCGGCTCCCCTCGAGATCTACGTCGAGCCCGACCTGGTCATCCGCGTGGTGCGCGATCTGTTCTCGAGGGACTACGATCGTCTCGCCGTTGAGGAACGCGATACCTACGAGCGCATAACCAACTACCTGTCCGCCGTCGCGCCCGACCTCAACGCCAAGGTCACTTTGCACCAGGGCCCCGAGCCTCTCTTCGACGCCGAGAACGTGACCGATCAGCTCCGGAAGTCTTTGGAACGAAAGGTCTGGATCCCGTCCGGCGGATACCTCGTGATCGACCGGGCCGAAGCGCTGACGGTGATCGACGTGAACACCGGGCGCTTCGTCGGGAAGACATCTCTCGAGGACACCGTTGTAAAGACGAACCTGGAAGCGGCGGCGGAGGTCGTCCGGCAGCTCCGGCTGCGCGATATCGGCGGGATCATCATCATCGACTTCATCGACATGCTCCTGGCGCGCAACCGCGAGCTCGTTCTCCGCGAGTTCCGTCAGGAGCTGGAGAAGGACAAGACCAAGACCCAGGTCATCGGCATATCGCCGCTCGGTCTGGTGGAGATGACGCGGAAGAACGTGTCGGAGGGTCTCCTCGAGGTGCTCAGCAGCCCATGTCCGACTTGTGGGGGCCGCGGTGTCGTGATCGAGGGTCACGCCCACGACGAGGAGCCGTCGGCCGCGCCCGAAGTGCAGCAGCAGCGCTCGCGTCCCCCGCGGCGCCGGCGCGGTCGTTCGGGAGGGGGGCCGAGGCCCGAAGGCGCTCAGAAACCCGATACCGCGGCACCCTCGGCCGCCGACGGTTAGACTTTCGATTCCCATGTATGCAGTCATCCGAGCAGGTGGACGCCAGTACAAGGTCGCCTCGGGCGACGTCATCGAGGTCAATCGCCTCGACGCGACGGACGGCCAGGAGGTCGTCTTCGACGCTGTCTTGGTCGTGGACGGCGATTCGGTGCGGGCCAAGCCGGATGAGCTCAGTGGGATGAGCGTCAAGGGCAAGGTTGTCGAGCACAAGCGTGGCGAGAAGTTGCGTGTGTTTAACTACCACCGCAAGACGGGCTGGAAGCGCACGAAGGGCCACCGTCAGGAGCTAACGGCGGTCGAGATCACAGGGATCGGCTAAGCGATGGCTCACAAAAAGGGCGGCGGCTCCTCGCGGAACGGCCGGGACAGCAATCCCAAGTTCCTCGGCGTGAAGGTCTTCGGGGGGGAAGTGGTCAACTCCGGGTCGATCATCATTCGCCAGCGGGGGACGAAGATCCACCCGGGACCGTTCGTCGGCCGCGGTGGAGACGACACTCTTTTCGCCAAGGCCGAGGGTTCCATCCGGTATTACAGGTCCGGCGGCCGCACCTACGTCACCGTAGACCGACCGTCTTAGGCGCGCCTACGCGCCGCCGGTCGCACAACTCCTTCTTCTGGCGCCGTACCTTGGTCAAACCATGAGCGCATTCGTCGACGAAGTGACCATTAGCGTGCGCGCCGGTACCGGCGGTGACGGCACCGTGGGCTTCCAGCGATCGAAGGACATGCCTCGGGGCCGGCCCAACGGCGGGGACGGCGGAGATGGAGGCTCGGTCGTCCTTGTCGCCGAAACCTCGGTAGCCAGTCTTTCTTCCTACCTCCGGCGTCGTGACTACCGGGCCGATGCCGGCGGAAACGGTGGGCCGAACAACATGCACGGGGCCGAAGGCGCCGACGTCACGTTGCCCGTTCCCGTCGGGACCATCGTTCGCGATCGAGCCGGCAGCGAGGTGTTGGCCGATCTGGCTCGGCCCGAGGCGTCTTTCGTGCTCGCGCGCGGCGGACGTGGTGGGCGCGGCAACGCCGCTCTGAAAAGTCGTGTCGATCGCGTGCCCAACTATCGGGAGCAGGGGGAGCCCGGGGAGGAGATCGAGGTCGTCCTCGAGCTGCACCTCGTGGCCGACGTCGGTTTGCTCGGCCCCCCCAACGTCGGCAAGTCGACTCTGCTCGGTGCGATCTCCCGGGCCCAGCCGAAGATCGGCGATTACCCCTTCACGACGCTCGACCCGAACCTCGGCGTCGTGGACCGCCGTGACGATCGGTACGTGGTCGCGGACCTGCCGGGCCTGATCGAAGGAGCATCGGAAGGGAAGGGTCTGGGCTTGAGATTCCTGCGCCACGCCGAACGGTGTGCGGTGCTGGCTCTCATGACCGACTTATCCGACGTGGATGCCGTTGCGCAGCTGGAGGGCGTCCTGAACGAGGTGGTGACCTACGACGCCGATCTCGGGCGGCGTGCCCGCGTAGTCATCGGAAACAAGATCGATCTGCCGTCGGCCAAGATCGACGCCGCCGCAACGTGGGCGGACGAGCACGGCGCCCGGTTCATAGCGATCTCCGCCGAAGACGGCTCGAATCTCGACGAATTGCGCGAGGCGTTGGCGGAGGAGGTTGCTCGTTCGAAAGCTGAGCTCGGAGAGCCGCAGACCTTCGCCGTGTTCCGCCCCGTCGTCGAAGACCGTGTTCTCGTTTCACGTGAAGACGCCGGGTTCCGCGTGCGAAGCGAACGCGTGGAGCGGCTCGTGACGCAGACACCCCTGACCAACCCTCAAGCCGTCCGACGTCTCCAACGGCGGCTGCGCGCGATGGGTGTCGAGAAGGCGCTTGTGCGTGAGGGCGCCACTGAAGGCGATGAGGTAAGGATCGGTGAGGTGGCGTTCGAGTTCATCCCGGAGCGCCTCGATGCGTGAGTCACTGAAGAAGGCGCGACGCGTCGTGGTGAAGGTCGGAAGCACGTCGGTGACGAAGTCCGACGGACGCCTCGATCCGAAGCGCATCGATCGTCTCGTCGAAGAGCTCTGCACCTTGATGGCCGACGGACGCGAGATCGTCTGCGTCACCTCCGGTGCGATCGCTGCGGGCATCGGCCCCCTGGGCCTCAAGCGTCGCCCGAAGGACATGCCGACGCTCCAGGCCGCGGCGGCCGTCGGACAGAGTCACCTCATGGATGCCTACGCGACGGCATTCGAGAGCCGGGGCCGCGCATGTGGACAGGTATTGGTCACCCGCTCCGACTTCCTGCACCGACAGCAGTACGTGAACGCACAGAACACCTTTCAGCGGTTGCTTTCTCTCGGCGCAGTGCCTGTCGTCAACGAGAACGACACGGTGTCGACCGAAGAGATCCGATTCGGCGAGAACGACCTGTTGGCGGCGCTAGTAGCCAATCTTGTAAAAGCCGACGTGCTCGTCGTCCTCTCCGATGTGGACGGTCTGCACGACGGACGAAACGGTCCCGTCATCGACGAGGTGGACCAGATCACGCCGGACATCGAGAAGCTGGCCGGCGGGTCGGCGTCGGCTATGGGATCGGGAGGCATGCGCTCGAAGCTGGACGCAGCACGCATCGCAACGGCGTCGGGGGTCCCGGTCGTGATCGCCGGGTTCAAGGCGAACGCACTGACTCGCGTGCTCGAGGGAAAGGGGATCGGAACCCTGTTCCACGCGCACCCGTCCAAGCTCACGTCACGCAAGGCGTGGATCGGCTACGCGACCACACCCCAGGGACGCGTCGTCGTCGACGACGGTGCGTGTGCCGCGATCACCGAGCGGAACAGGTCGCTTTTGGCCGCCGGCGTCAGACGTGTAGAAGGTTCGTTCCATCCGGGCGACGCCGTCGACATCGTCGACGAGAACGGACGCGCAGTAGCTCGCGGGCTCGTCGGGTTCTCGTCCGACGAGCTCGAACGCATCGCCGGCATGGACTCGGTCCGCGTGAGTGAGGCCGTCGGAGACGCGCGAGCCGTCGTACATCGGGATGAACTGGTCGTCCTATAGCAGGGAGTCGCCGAAGCTCCATCCTGTAACCTGTTCCAGTTCCCATGAAGAAAGCCCCCCGGTTCTCGTCGGTCACAGAGGTTCTCGCCCGGCTTCGCGACGTCGATTACATCGCCGACACGCGCGTAGCCACGGCCGTGTATCTCGCCGACCGTCTCGGGAAGCCACTTCTGATCGAGGGTCCGGCCGGTGTCGGCAAGACGGAGCTCGCGAAGGCCGTCTCCGCGTCGATGGAGATCGATCTGATCCGGCTTCAGTGCTACGAGGGTTTGGACGAGGCGCGCGCTCTTTACGAGTGGAACTACCGCAAGCAGCTTCTGCGCATCCAAGCCGACGAAGCGCGGGAGCACCACTGGGAGGAGATCGAGGAGAGCATCTTCGACGAGCCGTTCCTCTTGGAGCGCCCGTTGCTCAAGGCCATCCGCTCCGAGACACCCGTCGTCCTTCTCGTGGACGAGATCGACCGCACCGAATTCGAGTTCGAGGCCTTCCTTCTCGAGCTGCTGTCCGACTTCCAGGTTACGATCCCCGAGATGGGGACGATGGTTGCGCGTAGCCAGCCCATGGTGTTCCTCACCTCCAACGCCACCCGCGAGCTGTCCGAGGCGTTGAAGCGGCGTTGTCTCTACCTGTTCCTCGACTATCCGGAATCGGAGCGCGAGCGGGAGATAGTGCTCACTCGTGTTCCCGAGCTTCCCGAAGCACTGGCCGACCAGCTCGTGCGCCTCATCCGTTCCATCCGTCAGCTCGAGCTCAAGAAGCAGCCGTCGATCTCCGAATCGATCGACTGGGCCCGCACGCTGGTCGAGCTCGGAGTGGAGACCCTCGACGAGAACGTCACGCAGGAAACGCTGAACGTGATCCTGAAGTACCGGCAGGACATGGAGCGCGTGTCCCAGCAGCTCAAGCTGCCGCCGCCCAATCTCAACTGAATGCTCGAGCGCCTACAGGCCTTCGCGTCGAAGCTTCGAGATGCCGGAGTCCCCGTTTCCAACCACGAGATCCTCGTATCGTCCGAAGCCCTCGGTCACCTCGACTGGTCCGACCGTGAGTCGTTCAAGTGGGGGCTGGCCTCCAGCATGTGCCGGTCTCCCGGACACCTCGAAGTGTTCTCCACTCTCTTCGATCTCTTCTTCGCTCCCGAGTTCGCGGATGTCGACGTCGATCTCGACACTATCCCGCCCGACCTCAGCGAGCTCGAAGAGGCCGAGCTGCTCGAACAAGTCATCAAAGCGCTGCGTGAGGGCCGGGAAGGCGAGTTGCGCCGCTTGGCGCGTGCCGTCCTAGACCGGTTGTCGGACGAGGCGTCGGGAGGGTTCCTTCTCTATCGCGCTTTGCGCTTCCTCGATCTCGACCGGCTCCTGCAGCGACTCGCCGAACGCGAGGGCGTCGACGACTGGGAACAGGCGATCTGGAAGATGGAAGTGCAATCGCGTCTGGAACGTCTGCGCCGGATCCTCGAGCAGGAGGTTCGCCGGCGCATGGTGGCCGAGCGAGGTGCCGACGACGTGGCCGATCGCATCCTGCGCGTTCCGCTCGAGGAGCGAGACTTCGCCACGATCACGTCCGACGAGGTGTCCGACGTGAGGCGCGCTGTGATCTCCCTCGCTCGCCGCCTTGCCACACGGCTGGCCAAGCTACGGAAGATGGGAGCCCGGGGCCGCCTCGACATGCGCAAGACGTTCCGGAAGTCGCTTTCGACCGGCGGCGCGATGGTCGACCCGCAGTTCAAGGTGAAATCTCGTTCACGGCCGGACATCGTCCTTCTCTGCGACGTCTCGGGCTCGGTTGCCGCTTTCACGCGCTTCACCCTGCTGCTTGTGGCCTCGCTGCAGGTGCAGTTCCCACGGATCCGCTCATTCCTCTTCATCGACACCGTGGACGAGGTGACCGAGGTGCTGAAGTCGACGGACCCGGCCGATGCCATCCCGAAGGCCCTGCAGATCGCCAATGTCATCTGGCTGGACGGCCACTCCGACTACGGACACTCCTTCAAGCAGTTCCACGAGAACTACATCGAGGCCGTGAACGATCGCAGTCACGTGCTGATCCTCGGAGACGCGCGCTCCAACTACCGCAATCCGGAGGCCTGGGTGCTAAAGGACGTCAGGGATCGCGCGAAGCGCGTTTGGTGGCTGAACCCCGAGTCGCCCCAGCACTGGGACACGGGCGACTCGGTTATGTCGGCCTACGGTGAGCACTGCGACGCGATCTACGAGTGCCGCAACCTGAAGCAGCTCGCCGGGTTCATCGAACGGCTCGCATAGCGAGCCGTGGGAGCGCCTGGCCTCGCCGGCCACGTTAGCCGGCAACGCTCAGGCGGGTACCTCTGCCTAAAGCGGCCTCCAGTCGGGCCGAAGTATCTCTCAAGTGGCAGAAATCCCATCGGAGGGGTCATGCGCACCGAAGAAGAGCTTCGCTCGAGGGCAGATCACCCGGCCGGCAAGGTTTTAGCGTCGTCTGAGATCACCATCGAGCCTCCAAAGACCGCCGAGTCCCCGTACCGGGCGTTCCTGGAGGCACTCGAGGACCTCGAGAACGCGAAGCAGCTCCACGGATCCGGCTCTATCGAGGCCACGATGTCCCGGGCTCGCGTCAAGCAATCGCGCGAGCGCGCCATCGACGAGTGGCGTCGCGAAAAATCCGCAGCCTGAGCCGCTAGCGTCTCAGTAGCTACGATGCGCGCATGCGCATCGGACTGATGGGCGGAACGTTCGACCCCATCCATCATGGGCACCTGGTTGCCGCTGAGGAAGCGCGCGTCGCGCTCGACCTCGATCGCGTCATGTTCGTTCCGGCCGGCCGGCCCTGGCAGAAGGAACGTGCGGACGTGAGTCCCGCTGATGATCGCTACGCGATGACGCGACTGGCCACGGAGGACAACACCGCCTTCGAGGTGTCGCGCATCGAGCTCGGACGGGAGGGTCCCACGTACACCGTGGATACTCTGCGGTCGATGCGGGAGTCCGAACCGGGAGCCGAGCTGTATTTCATCACCGGTGCGGACGCGACGCTCGAGATCCTCACTTGGAAGAACGCTGAGGAAACGCTGGGTCTTGCGACTTTCGTCGCCGTTTCGCGACCCGGCCATGAACTCGCGAAACTCGAATCGCTGGGCTATGGCGACCGGGTCGTGGTGCTGGAGATCCCCGCCCTCGCCATCTCGTCGACAGACATCCGCGTTCGGGTAGCTGCGGGGCGGCCCATACGTTATCTACTCCCCGAGCCGGTCAGAACTTACATCGAGGAGCACGGGCTCTACCGCGCCTAGATCCTGGCGGACCGCGGTTATGATGCTGGCGTGAGGTTCCTGAGGGCCGCTGCCGACCGGCGCGGTCGCCGTCCGTCCCAGACCCTTTCTTCCCTATCGGCGATCTGACCATCCTCGACTGGGTCGGCCGTGCCGTAAGCGCGGCTGCCGATAAGAAGGCCGGCCATCTCGCGGTGCTCGAGGTTGGGCCGTTCCTGGCCATCACCGATTACTTCTTGATCTGCTCGGCCGCCTCCGATCGCCAAGTGAAGACCATCGCCGAGGAGGTCGAGGTCAGCCTCAAGGCGCAGGGGCGCCCGCCGATCCGGACCGAGGGGAACTCGAGCACCGGATGGATCCTCATCGACTACGGCGAGTTCGTGGTGCACGTATTCAACGAAGACATGCGCGAGTACTATGACCTCGAGCGTCTGTGGAAGGACGCACCCCGTCCCGAGGTCCCGGAGCTCGTCGAGGCGCGAGAAGCGCTGGCCTAGATTCGGGCGGTGGGAGTGACGGACGCATCGATCTCCTACGCGCAGAGTGACGGGGTCCGGATCGCCTATCAGGTCGTCGGCGACGGACCGATCGATCTGGTGCTGCTGCCGGGCTTTGTGTCGCACCTCGATCTCGCGTGGCAGGAACCTCATTTCGCGCGATTCCTTCGTGGTCTCGCGGCGTTCAGCCGGCTCATCTGGTTCGACAAGCGGGGGATGGGTCTGTCGGACCCCGCTCCGCACGAGCCATCGATCGAAGATCGACAGGCCGACCTCGCGGCGGTGATCGAAGCCGTGGGCGCTGATAAGCCGGCGCTGCTCGGAGTTTCTGAGGGTGCAGGAACGGCGGCGCTGTACGCCGCGAGGAACCCGGCCCGCGTGCGCGGTCTCGTTCTCTTCTCCGGATACGGGTACCTGATGCGCGATGCGACCCACGACCAGGGCTGGGGCGAGGACTTCCTCCGCGTCTACCTCGATGCGCTCGAACATCTGTGGGCCTCGGGCGAAGGCATAGAGTTTGCGAACCCGTCCTTGGCTGGGGACGCCTCTTATCGCGATTGGCTCGGGCGGTATCTGCGTGCCAGTGCCAGTCCGGCCGTCGCCGCCCAGGACATGGAGGCCTGCGCCCGCCTCGACGTTCGTCCCGTCCTGTCGGAGATAACGACGCCCACGCTCGTTATGCATCGAGCCGACGAGCGTTGGGTCAGCATCGACCATGGCCGTGAACTCGCGGCCGGTATCCCCGATGCGACGTTCATGGAGATGGCCGGAGTTGACCACTGGCCGTGGATCGGTGATAGCGACGGCGTTCTCATCGAAGTCGAGGCTTTCCTCACGGACCGTCGCCGCAGCCGTAGGGATCGGCCGGCGTGGGGACCGGAAGCGCTGACACCACGCGAGCGTGAGGTCGCCCACCTCGCCGTCCAAGGGCTCAGCGCGGCCGACATCGCCGACCGCTTGTCGATCGGAGAAAGAACCGTCGAGACCCATATCGCCAACGCTTACCTGAAGCTCGGCGTCGAATCGAGGATCGAGCTCGTCCGACGAGCACCCGAGCTCGGTTTGTAGATCTCCGTACCGGTACGGAAGCGACCCACCCCGTCCGACTCTATGGTGCTCGCAACATCCAGGAAGGGAGCGGAGATGAGCAACGAGCAAGCGACCATGCTGGACTTCGACGAGGAAAACGCCCGCAGGATCTTCGACATGTATCAAGGCCCGGACCTCGTAGCGCGTAGACGGGAGGGCCGCCGTGCGCTCGATCTGCGTCCAGGTGAGCGGGTGTTGGACGTCGGGTGCGGTCCTGGGGTCTATGCCGTCGAGATCGCCGAGGAGGTGGGCCCTTCGGGCCGGGTCGTCGCCGTCGACAACAGCCCCGACATGCTGGCTATCGCTCGGCAGCATTGCGCGACAACCTCGGTCGGAGCGGTCGTCGAGCTCCGGCCAGGAGAAGCTACGAGCCTGCCCGTCGAAGACGAAGCGTTCGATGCGGCATCGTCGGTGCAGGTTCTCGAGTACGTGTCCGAGGTCGAACAGGCGTTGGCTGAGATACACCGTGCGCTGCGGCCCGGCGGGCGAACATTGATCTGGGACACAGATTGGCACGCGACGGCCTGGCATTCCGACGATCCCGGGCGCATGCGACGCGTCCTCGAAGCCTTCGATGAACACCTGGCCCATCCGACGCTTCCGCGTACGCTCGCGAGCAAGCTCGCCGCTGTGGGATTCATCGTGGACAGCGTCGAGGCCTACCCAGTGCTGAATCTCGAAGCCTCACCGCAGACCTACAGTGGCCCGCTCATCCAGCTCATCGTGGGCTTCGTGCGTGGGCGCCGGGACGTAACGGACGAAATGGCGAACGCGTGGGTGGCGGAGCTCGACGAGCTGAGCGCGCGCGGCGACTACTTCTTCTGCGGTCTGCAGGTCTACTTCGTTGCAACGAAGCCGTGAAGGTCGTCAGAACTCAAGCTGCTTGGCCGGCCTGACGACGATCTCCGGGATGTTCAGCCGTAGAGGCAGACTGACCAAGTAGACCACCGCGTCCGCGATGTCCTCGGGCTTTCCGATGAAGTTCTCAAGGGCGGCCTGAGCTTTCTCCAGAGCTTCGTCCGGAAGACGCTCGCCCGGCGCGAGGTCCAGGTCCAGTCCGGCCAATGCGCCGATGCCCTTGACAACCTCGGGGTCCATATTGCGCGCGAAGTTCGTGGCGATAACGCCGGGCATGACTGAGGTGATCCGGATGTCGTCGTTCTCCAGTTCGACGCGAAGTGTCTCGGTGATCACGTTGACGGCGTGTTTGGTTGCGCCGTACACGCCGGAGTCACGGCGGGTCGCCGCCACCGACGAGATGTTGATGATGTGCCCGCCGTGGCCGGCCCGGCGCATGGCGCGGATGGCGGCTTGGCTTCCGACGAGCAGAGCCATGACGTTGACGTCGAGCATCTCCTGCCACTTCTCGCTCTCGGCGTCGATGATCGAGCCGGGGTGGCCGAGGCCGGCGTTGTTGACCATGACGTCCAGCCGTCCCGTGTCCTCGGCTGCGCGCTCGATGAGGGCGCGCAATGCGTCGGCGTCGCGGACGTCGATCGCCGCGACTTCGGCTTTGCCGCCGCCCTCCTCGATGCGTGCGCGGCTTTCTTCCATCGGTTGGGTGGTGCGACCGGCGAGATACACGAAAGCGCCGGCCGATCCGAGACGCTCGGCTATGGCCTGGCCGATGCCGCTCGAGGCGCCGGTGATGACTGCGGTCTTGCCGATGAGTGAAACGTCGACGGTCATGGTTTCTCCCCTCTATCCTGGACGCGAGCACTTGCTCGTGTTCTTTGGGGACAATACGAGCAGTTACTCGCATTCGTCAAGTGGGGAAGCGATGGTCAAGCAGGAGACGAAACGGCAGGAACGCGGCCGGAGGCGGATCGAGCTGATCCTCGACGCCGCCGCACACGTGTTCGCCGACGTCGGGTACGAAGCCGCGACAACGAACTCGATCGCGGCACGGGCCGACATATCACCCGGATCCCTCTATCAGTTCTTCCCGAACAAGGAAGCGATCGCCGAGGCCTTGGCGGCTCGCTACGTGGCCGAGCTCGAAGCGATGCACGACGTGGCACTCGATCCGAGCCTGGCCGACCTGCCGCTGGAAGAGATGCTCGATCGCGTCGTCGACCCGATGGTCGCGTTCAACCTTGCCAACCCGGCGTCTAAAGCGTTGCTGAACGGGGCCGACCTGTCGCCGAGGCTGGCGGAGTCGACGGCGCACCTCCATGAGGCCATGTGCGAGCGCGTGGAGCTACTGATCGCCCCTCGGGCGCCGCAACTGAATGCGACGGAGCGCATACGGGCCGCGCAAGTGACCATCCAGATCTTCAAGGCGCTCTTGCCGATGGTCATGTCGGCCAGCCGTGCCGACCGGGCGCCGGTGATCAGAGAGCTCAAATCGGCTCTGCGCGGCTATCTGGAGTCAATCGAGCGCGGCTAATGCCCGGCTCGCATTCGCGGGCTAGTGCGACAGCATCGCCGTTTCCAGGTACTGATGCACCTGCTGGATCGCAACCGAGCCCTCGCCGACGGCCGACGCCACCCGCTTCACCGAGCCCGACCGAACGTCGCCGACGGCGAACACGCCGGGCATCGTCGACTCGAATAGGAAGGGCGTGCGCTCCAGCGACCACGTCGATGATGGGCGGCCGGTGACGACGAACCCGTAATCGTCCCTCCCGACCTCCGAAGGCAACCAAGCGGTCCGCGGATGCGCACCGATCAGGACGAAGAGCGCGTCGGCGCGCACCGTTTCCGTGTCCCCGGTTGCTCTGTCCTGGAGCGCGAGCTGTTCGAGACTGCCGCCTCCCGAGCCATCCACGATCTGCGTCTCGTAACGCAAGGTGATGTTCGGCTTCTCTTCGATCTCGTCGATGAGGTAGCGCGACATGCTCGTTGCAAGGGTCTTCCCGCGGACGAGGACGGTGACCCGCTTCGCGTACCGGCTGAGGTGGACCGCGGCCTGTCCGGCCGAGTTCCCACCGCCGACGACGAAGACCTCGCCGCCGGTAAATCGCTCGGCCTCCGAGGCGGAAGCTCCGTAGAAGACACCTGCGCCCACGAAGGGTTCGATCGACGGGATATCCAACCGCCGGTACTCGACGCCCATAGCGAGGACGACCGCTCCAACCGGTATCTCCTTGCAGCTCGACGACTGCAAGTAGAGACGCTCGCCATCGGTGCGGATGCCGAGCGCTTCGCACATCATCACGAACGTGGTGCCGAATACCCACGCCTGCTGATAGGCGCGCTGCGCAAGATCGGCGCCGCTGATCCCGCGTTGGAAGCCCAGGTAGTTGCGGATCTTCGAGCTCGTTCCCGCTTGTCCACCGATCGACTCACGCTCGATGACGACCGTGCTAAGACCCTCGGACGATGCATAGACGGCCGCAGCAAGACCGGCCGGGCCGGCTCCGATGACGGCTACGTCGAACTCACGCGATCCGCGGAGGGAAGTTGTAACCCCGTAGGCCTCCGCGAGCTCAGCGTTCGACGGGTCGATGAGGACTCGGCCGTTGCGCTGGACGACGATCGGGACGGCGGTATCGAGCTGTCCGGCTTCGCGAAGCACGTCCCGACCTTCCGGCGACCCGCTGGTGTGGAACAGAAAGGGCACGCGGTTGCGGGTGAGCAGGTCACGGAGCTGATGGCCGCGCTCGGATCCTGCATCCGCAACGACGGTGAGCTCGCGGGGAATAGCCGCGTCGGACCCGACCCACTCGTGCAGGAACTCGGTGACCGTGCGGTGGAACAGCTCGTCGCCCGTCCTCCAGGGCTTGAGCAAGTAGTAATCGATGTGACCGAGCCCGATCCCCCGGCGAAGCGGACGGGAGGTCGCATCCACCGACCACTCTCCCCACGTGATGAGGAGCGCCCGCTTCGCATGAGGGTGCAATCCGCAGGCCTGCGTGAGCAGCTCCGTCCCCGTGCTGTCGGGGAGCCACTGGTCGGCAAGAACGAGGGCCAGGCGTTCGTCGGCGTCCTGCATCTGTTCGAGCACTTTTAGCGCGGTGGACGCCGCCCGGGCCGTGACGACTCGGTAGTCATCGCCGTAACGCTTGGTCAGCTCAGCTCCGATGAGGGCGATGACGTCCGGATCGTCGTCGACGGCGAGGATCACGGGTTGTGTGTCGCTGCGCTCAGGGCTTTCGGCCACGCCCCATTGTCCGGGATGAAGCCGGGCGCGTCGGACGGCTCGGATATCGGTTTCGCCCCGCGCATCGTGTGGAGGCTCTGTGGTCGTGGAACAATGCCTCTATGGCCGATTCCAGCTCGACGTTGGAGGGCGCTCGAGAAGCAGCGGGGCGCTACGCATGGGCGGAAGCCTTCGAGCTCTTCGGTTCGGCCGACGCAACCTCACCGCTCGGCCCGGACGACCTGTTCGCGATGTCCGAAAGCGCCTGGTGGGTGGGGAAGATGCGGCACTGCATCGCCCTACGCGAGCGTGCCTACGCCGGATATCTGAAGGCGGGCAACAACCTCCGGGCCGCGCGGACGGCCATCGAGCTCGGCGTCAGCCACGACGACCTGATGGAGGAGTCGGTATCGACGGCCTGGATACAGCGCGCGGCCAAACTCCTCGAATCGGAGCCCGAAGGAGCGGAGCACGGCTGGCTGACCTTCACCTACGCCCTGGCGACAAGGGGCCAGTGGGAGAAGTGCGGTGAGCTCGCTGCCAAAGCCGGTGAGATCGCAGCCCGTCACAAAGACAAGGATCTCTTCGCCCTCTCGCTTTCGATGAGGGGGCTCTCTCTGGTCTTCAGCGACGAGATCGATCGTGGGATGGCTCTCGTCGAGGAAGCGACCGTCGGAGCGGTTTCCGGCGAGCTCGGTCCCTATGCGACGGGCTGGATCTTCTGCATGATGATCTCGGGGGCATCACATCTGGCGGACTGGCAACGAGCCGGCCAGTGGACGGAGGCCGCCAAGCGCTGGTGCGATCGCCAGGCCATCAACGGGTTCCCCGGTGTTTGCCGCGTCCACCGGGCCGAGATCATGCGGTTGCGCGGAGCGCTGACGACGGCTGAAGAGGAAGCGCGAGTGGCCACCGAAGAGCTCGCTTCGTTCAACACCTTCATGGCCGCGCTCGCATTCAAGGAGCTGGGCGAGGTGCGTCTGCGCATGGGCGAGATCGACGGCGCCGAAGAAGCTTTCCGACAAGCCAACGAGATGGGTGTGGTGCCGCAGCCGGGTCTGGCGCTGGTGCAGCTGCTAAGAGGAAAGCCGGAGGCGGCGGCTAAGGCGCTTGCGCGCGCGTTGGCAGAAGAAGGTATGGCGCCGCTGGATCGCGCCAAGCTCCTGCCCACGCAAGCCGAGGTTGCGTTGATCCTCGGAGATATCGAGACCGCGCGCGAGGCTGCCGCCGGTCTGAAGGAGGTCGCTGCTTCGTACAAGGCTCCGGCCCTGCGTGCCGCTGCCGAAGCGTCGGACGCCGCCGTCCGTCTCGCCGATGGCGAGCTGGACGCGGCCGAGGAGGCGGCCAAGCGTGCGGCCAGGCTGTTCAAAGAGGCCGATCTTCTTTACGACGTGGCGAGAACTTCTCAGTTGCTCGGTCAGATCTACCAGGCTCAAGGAGACGGCGACGCAGCTCAGTTCGAGGTGAGCTCGGCGCTATCCACGTTCGAGAGGATCGGCGCGCTGCCGGACGCGGATCGAGCTCGATCGCTGCTAGCGGCGGCCACGGCCGAGCCATCGGCTCCCAAGGAGCATCGTGTCGCAAAGACTTTCCTCTTCTCCGACATCGTCAGGTCGACGAACCTGCTCGACGCGATCGGAGACGAGGCCTGGGGTGATCTGCTCAAGTGGCACGATGACGTGCTGCGCAAGCTCTTCGCCGAGCACGGGGGAGAAGAGGTAGCGCACACGGGCGACGGCTTCTTCGTGGCCTTCGCGAACGCGGACGACGCGGTAGCGTGTGCGATCGCGGTCCAGCGCTCGTTGGTCGAACACCGCCGTGCCCACGGTTTCTCTCCGCAGGTTCGCGTCGGTGTGCATGCTACCGAGGCCGCAGAGGTCAAGGGGAATTACCACGGCAAGGGAGTGCACGAGGCAGCACGCATCGGTGCCCTCGCCGATGCGGGAGAGATCGTGATCAGCTCGTCGTCGCTGGAGTGCATCAAGAGTTCTGTGGAAACGACCGACGCGCGACAGGTGTCGCTCAAGGGTGTGGCCGAGCCTGTCACGGTTGCTTCGGTTGTCTGGCGCGCCTGACCCGGGTTACGCGTAGGTCCGGACCAGGCCCAACACCTCGTCCACGCGAGCGCCGGTCGCTTCGATGCTCTTTGCTTCCGCCGGCGCAAGTCGCCTCGCGGCGATCCGACAGAAGTCCGACGCAGTTCCTCGAACGATGCACTCGGCGTCCTCGGGGCCGAACTCCCAGCTCTCCTGGTCGGGAGATACGAGCTCGACGCGGACGCTCGGCGGGTCGTCTCGACCGGCCCGTCCGTAGGCGTAGGGGATCGTTCGATGAGCGAGGCGCGCGATATGCCATAGACGCGCCGTATCGGGATAAGGAAATCCGAGAGGTTGCGCGATGTCGTTCGCGTGGATCCAGTGCTCGGAGAGCCGAGTAGTCGCCAGGGTTCGCGGCTTGAGGGGGTTGGTTGCCCACTGGAACAACTCGGTGGGATCGGCAGCCTTGAGAGTCACAAGGGCGCTCCTGCTTGCGACCTTCCATCGATCGAGGTGCCGACGCGGCGGTTGGTCGCGTTCTGAAGCGACCCATCCCTCGACGACATCATCGATCGTGCCCGTGGATCTTCCGGAACCTACGGATATCTCGAGCGCAGCCGCTGGTCGCTCGCCGGCGCTCACGCCCACGGTTTCCTCGCTCTGCGCCAGATGCAGGACGACGTCGGCCACGGACCACCCGGGACACAACGAGGGTGTGGCCCACGCCTTGTCGTCCAGCGATTCGAGCATCGCCTCGAGTGCGTCGTACTCCTGCTCGACTGCGTCGAAGACGTCCGGAGTCATGTGAACAGTGTGACGCCTAAGCCGTTCTCCCTGACGGCTGGTCTGATCCTAGAGACGAGCAGCCCTAGGTAAGGCCTGGGAACTCGCTGTCGGTGCGCACTGTCAAAATCCGTACATGCGTTCGCTTCGTGCTCTCTTGATGGCCACGCTTGGTGGTAACCTCGCCAATCTGGGGCCGTAGCTCAGTTGGTAGAGCGCCTGGATGGCATCCAGGAGGTCGCCCGTTCGACCCGGGTCGGCTCCACTGACACGCTGGGGTTCACGCTCGCTGGTTTCATCGCTGGCGAGGGAACGTTCTCTATTTCCACCACGTCTCGCGTTCATTCGAACGGAGGGCCCATTCGGAGGTTCATCTTCAGCGTGCAAGTCGAGTTAGCCGACATGGCCATGCTCGAGTCGATTCGAAGCTTCCTAGGCGTCGGGAACATCTACTGCTATGCGCGCAGTAAGCAGCACTGGCAGCCGTTAGCTGCCTACCACTTGAAATCGTTGAAAGCACATTGGCAAGCGACGATTCCGTTCGCCGATAGATACATGCTGCCAAGCGCTAAGCGGGATCAGTTCGATGCTTGGCGCAACGCGTTGGAAGAGTACGTCGATCGCTACAACGTCCGCTGCGGCAGGGGGCGATCGATCTGTTCGACAGGTTCATGTGATCGTCCGGTCCGAGGTCGTGGCCTCTGCCGGATCCACTATTACCGTGCAACTGGATGTTAACTGGGCCGCCTTCCTCGGCGGTCTTGTGGCGGCTGAGGGTTCCTTCAATCGGACGAGCGACAGATTTCGTTTCGCAGTAGCTCTCGCTGAGACAGACACGCCTCTGTGCGAGATGGCCGCTGAGCTGCTCGATGTCGGCCACGTCTACCACTATCCTCGCCGACAACCCCATTATCACGACGAGGTCATCTTCGCCGTTCAGTCGATCCCGGAACTCGTTCACACGATCGTGCCATTCATGGACTCTCATCTCCCCCTGTCGAAGAAGCGCGACCAGTACCTGAAGTGGCGGCAGGAGCTTCTTGCTTACTGGGAGAAGAAGGCGAAACGTCGTCGCACCTGCGTCCTGAACGGCTGCTCGTCGGCACGTCGCGCGAAGGGGCTATGCCGTCACCACTACTTTCAGCGCTACAGACGCTGAGTGTGCTGGCCGCCGATGGGTATGGTGATTGTTCAATGACCGAACGATTGCGCGTCCTCGTCGTAAGCACGCACCCCGATGACATCGAATTCGCGTGCGCCGGCTCGGTTGCCGTTTGGGTCAACGAGGGTGCCGATGTGTCGTATGTGATCGTCACGGATGGATCGACGGGGACCGCAGACCCGGAGTTGTTCGGCGAGAAGTTGGCCGCCATTCGACGCGAAGAGACTCTGAACGCGGCCAAGGCGGTCGGTGTCACCGACGTCAGATTCCTCGGTTACTTGGACGGGTACGTCGAGCCCACGCTCGACCTGAGGCGCGACATCGCTCGCGAATTCCGACGTGCGCGTCCTCATCGGTTCATCGTTATGGATCCGCAGATATTGCCCGGCGGGTTCTTCGTGAACCATCCCGATCACCGAGCGGTGGGGCAGGCGTCCTTGGACATCACCGTCACAGCGGGTACGACGCCCGGACACTTCCCCGAACTTCTCCAAGAGGGACTCGAGCCGTGGCGAGGCTGCCGCGAGATCTACGTGGCGGGTCCCGGCGGTGGGGAGACGGCCGTCGACATCACCGCAACGGTCGACCGAAAGATCGAGGCGCTCAAGAGCCACGCTTCACAGATCGATTGGGACGTCGATCCGATGATCCGCGGCTGGACGAAAGCCAACGGACAAGAGCACGGCATGGAGCACGCGGAGCTGTTCCACGTTATCCGTCCACTGCGACCGGAAGAATAAGCGCTACTTGTACTCGTGCTCGGGGGCCGGGTAGATGCCCTCGCTCACTTCCTTGGCGAACATCTGCACGGCCTGTGAAACCTGCGACGCGAGGTCCGCGTAGCGCTTCACGAAACGCGCGGACGGTCCCGGCGTCAGACCTAGCAGATCGTGAAGGACGAGAACCTGCGCGTTGGTGTCGGGTCCGGCCCCGATTCCGATCGTCGGGATCTCGACCTCATCGGTTACCCGCTTGCCGAGTTGCGATGGCACGCACTCGAGGACCAGTGCGAACAGCCCGGCTTCTTGCAGGGCTTTGGCCCCCTCGAGGAGCCTATCGCCTGCTTCGCCTCGTCCCTGCACCTTGAATCCGCCGAAGGCGTTCACGAACTGGGGGGTGAGTCCCAGGTGTCCCATCACCGGGATCCCGCGCTCGGTCAGGGCCTGCACGATCTCGACGTTCGGTCCGGCGCCTTCCAGCTTCACGGCGTGCATGCCGACGCGTAGGTACTCGGCGGAGTTCCGAAGTGCGTCTTCCTTCGTGGTGTAGCTGCCGAAGGGCAGGTCTCCGACGAGAAGGGCATTGCTCGCCCCGCGCGCGACGGCGCGAGCGTGATGCAGCATCTCGTCCATCGTGACTTGGATCGTCGTCGGGTAGCCGAGCTGCACGTTGGCGAGCGAGTCGCCGACGAGCAACACGGGGATCCCGGCTTCGTCCAGGATGCGCGCGGTCAGCGCCTCGTACGCGGTGACCATTACGAACTTCTGCCCACGCGTGCGCCACTCGCGCAGGTGATTGACGGTGACGTTCACGAAGAACCTCCTTGCCTCGAGGCCGGCCCGAGCCGGTCCCCTGGTCGCGTTCATGATGCCACGAGAAGGGCCTGAAGGGTAGGGTGACGGTCCATATGAGGCGCGTAGCGATCGTCGGCTCGTTCTCGACGGGGAAGACCACACTGGCCGAGGCCGCGGCCCCCAAGCTCGACCTGCCCCTGCTGCCCGAGGTGGCTCGGGAAGTCGTGGAGCTCGGGTTCAAGCTCGACAAGGACGCCACCGTCGAGACGGAGACCCTGATCTTCCTCCGCCAGTACTACAACGAGATGATCCACGAGTCCTTCGTGGGCGACCGTTCATTGATAGACGTGATGGCCTACGCCAGCTGGGTGCTCGAGAACCAGGAACGCCGCAAGGAGTTCGCGCTCTGGGACACGTGCCTCTCGATCGCCAAGCACAATCTGCGCTCGCAGTACACCGACGTGTTCTACCTGCCCATCGAGTTCGGCATCGTCGCCGACGGTCTGCGTCCGATGGACCCCGACTTCCAGCAAGACATCGACAACCGCATGCTGCGTTTCCTCAAGATCTACGACGTGCAGTACCAGACGCTGACCGGGTCGGTCGAGGACCGCATGGGCCAGCTCATGCAGGCACTCGACTAGGAGACTTGTGAGCGGGGAAGTCACCAGCAAGATCGAGTCCTATCTCGAAGCTGTGTTCGAGCTTCAGGAGATCGGCGAGAAGGTGACACAGGCTCGCCTCGCCCGCTGGTTCGGCGTTTCGCCACCGGCGACCTCCGAGGTTGTACACCGGATGGAGCGTCTCGGTCTGATCAACTTCGCCGACGACCGTTCGATACGGTTCACAGACGACGGACACCGCCGGGCTGCCGAGGAAGCGATCAGGCACCGGACGATCGAACGCTATCTCGTCGACGTGCTCGGTGTTCCATGGCATCTGTCGGACGAAGAGGTTCGGCACATGGAGCCCGGCGTCTCCGAAGTCGTGTTCGAGCGAATGCGAGCGGCGTTGGGTGGCGTCGACAGGTGTCCGCACGGCAATCCGATCCCGGGAACGGCAGCGGCGAAGATGCCGATCGACGACCTGATCCCGCTCGAGGAATGCGCGCCCGGCAGTCGCGTGCGCATCGACCGCATCCTCGAAGATCTCGAGCTGAACCTCGAGACCCTGCGTTACCTGGAGGAACACAAGCTCATGCCGGGAACCGAGCTCGACATCTCAGACCGCGATCCTGAGGGTGCGGTGACCGTGCTCCGCAACGGGGAATCGGTTGCCGTCGGGCGATCGCTCGCTTCGCACGTGCTCTGCGTTCCGGCCTAAGGATGAGCGCCGAACGGCTGCTGATGGGCCCGGGCCCGTCCAACGTGTCCCCCGAGGTCCTGCAGGCCCTTGGACGTCCGCTGGTCGGCCACCTCGATCCGTCCTTCCTCGTGCTGCTGGACGAAGTCTCCGAACGGCTGCGCACGGTCTTCGCTACGCAGAATCGAATGACGTTCGCCGTATCGGGGACGGGCAGCGCCGGTATGGAGGCAGCGCTTGTGAACATCCTCGAGCCGGGCGACAAGGCGATCGTTTGCGTGAATGGTGTGTTTGGCGGACGCATGGCCGAGGTCGCGTCGCGCGCGGGGGCCGGGGTGGTCCGGGTCGAGTCGCCTTGGGGCGAGATCATCCGGGCCGAGGATGTCGAAGCCGCCCTCAACGCGAACACCGAAGCCAAGGTCCTTGCCCTGGTGCATGCTGAGACGTCCACGGGGGTAGCGCAACCGGTCGACGACATCGCGCGCTTGGTCCGCGATCATCCGGCGCTGTTCGTGCTCGACACCGTCACATCGCTAGCCGGGATGCCGGTCGATATCGACGGTTGGGGGGTAGACATCTCCTATTCGGGGACGCAGAAGTGTCTTTCGGTTCCCCCAGGTCTTTCTCCGATCACCTTCTCGGAGCGCGCACTCGAAGCCGTTAAGGCGCGGAAGACTGCGGTCCAGAGCTGGTACCTCGACGTCACGCTTCTCGAGGGCTACTGGGGAACCGATCGCGTGTACCACCACACGGCCCCGATCTCGATGCTCACCGCGTTGCACGCGGGGCTCGCCTCGGTTCTGGCCGAAGGTCTGCGGCCGCGTTGGGAGCGCCATGAGCGGATCGCATCTCTATTAGCCAAAGGACTTTCCGAACGCGGATTCTCCTACGTTGCGCCCGAACGCCACCGGCTGCCGATGCTGCATTGCGTCCGCGTGCCCGAAGGTATGGACGAAGCGAGCGCACGCGCTGCCTTGCTCGCCGAGTACGGGATCGAGGTGGGATCGGGTCTCGGTCCTTTCAAGGGTGCTTGCTGGCGGATCGGGCTGATGGGCTACACATGCTCCGAGCGCAACGTGCTCACGCTCCTCGCCGCGCTCGACGACGTGCTGCGCCGTTAGGCGGACTGTCCGACAAGTAGTTGTCGGAGCACCTCGGCCAAACGGGCTAGGTCGGCGACAGCCACCGACTCGTAATCCGAGTGCGCTGAGGCAAAATCGCCGGCACCGAAAACGATGCAGGGCAGGTTGTGGCGCAACAGGAGGTTGGCGGCGTCCGTCCATGAGGGCATCCCGGCCGGCTCGACCTCGTCCCCGGTGGCCGCGACGAGGCGATTGATGATCGGCAGATCAGTCGGCACCTCTATCCCCGGGCTGGTGGAAGGGATGTCGTAGAGGAATGACGTTCCCCGCGCTCCCCAGCGCCGTGCGACGTCGTCCAGCCGTCCGCGTATCTCGCCCACTGCTTCATCGATGTCGGTGCCGGGGACAACAGCGAGCGTCATCTCGAGGCTCGCTCGAGCGGGTGTGCGCCATGCGTGCTCACCGCCGCTCAATCGACCGACATTCACTCGGGGCTTTCCAACGAGAGGATGCTCGGTCTTCAGGAACCGGCACGTGTCGAGCTCCTCGATCACGGCGAGCACGGCCTTGATCGGTGAACCGGTCTGCTCCGTCGCGTAGGCGTGCGTGGGGGTCCCGGACACCTCGACCCTCACGTCGATCTGTCCGGCTTGGGCCGTGCAGATGGCGAAGTTCGTGGGCTCGAGGACGATGCCTCCCTCGGTTTCCCACGGCCCGGACGGAAGCCGGATCTGCTCGGAGCCCAAGCCGTCGAACTCCTCGTCGCAGCAGATGGCCACCAGGGCATCGGCGTCCGGAGTGGCTTCGAGGGCGGCGACCAGCGCCGCTATCTGACCCTTCGCATCGAGGACTCCGCGTCCCACGAGCACGTCGCCTAGGCGTCGGCACGTGAAGGGATCCGGATGGGCGTGGGGCGGATGAACGTCCATATGCGAGCAGAAAAAGGGCCCGCTCTCACCGCGCCGGGCGACAAGATTCGGACGGTTCGGCTCAACGTCCTGGAGCTCGCATTCGAACCCGGCCGCGGAGAGCACGCCCGCGAGGTAAGCCTGGGCTTCGCCCTCGGTTTCGTGCGTGGGGATCGCAACGAGCGCCGACGTCAGCTCGATGATGCGATTCTCCATCGCGCAACCGTATACTGAGGCCCGGATGACGTTCATGAGATCGCTGCTCGTTCTTACTTAGCCGGGCGCCGGACGGGCGCTCGGCTGACCTCTCGCTTCAACCGGCGGGAGGTTTTTCTTTAGGAGCAAAGATGGCCGAACCGTACGACTTCAGAGCCCTCGAGGAGAAGTGGCTCCCGCGCTGGGAGTCCGACGAGGCCTGGGCGGCGCCGCGCACCCCGACCGGAGACAAGCGCTACGTCCTCGAGATGTATCCCTACCCGTCCGGCGACATGCACATGGGCCACGTCGAGAACTTCGCCGGGATCGGGGACGCCATCGCGCGCTACTGGCGCATGCGCGGCCACGACGTTCTGCACCCGTTCGGCTACGACGCGCTGGGGCTGCCGGCCGAGAACGCGGCCATCACGCGAGGGATCCATCCGCGCGACTGGACGTACGCCAACATCGACCAGTTCACGAGGTCATGCAAGCGTCTGGCCATCTCCTACGACTGGGACCGCTGCTTCGCGTCGAGCGACCCCGTGCAATACAAGTGGAACCAGTGGATCTTCCTCCGTTTGCTCGAGCGCGGGCTCGCCTACCGCAAGACGGCCAAAGTCAACTGGTGTCCGAAGTGCCACACCGTGCTAGCCAACGAGCAGATCTCGTCCGGTTTCTGCTGGCGGCACGAAGACCAGGTGCCGGAGATCCGTGACCTCGAGCAGTGGTTCTTCAAGATCACCGACTACGCAGACCGCCTGCTCGACGACATGGACGAGCTGGAGTGGCCCGATGCCGTTCTGGTGCAGCAAAAGAATTGGATCGGGCGCTCGGAAGGAGCGGTCGTGACCTTCAAGATCGCCGAGACCTCAGACGAGATCCCGATCTTCACCACGCGCCCGGACACGCTCTGGGGTGTGACTTTCTTCGTGTTCGCCGCGGAGCACCGGACGGCGGCCAAGCTCGCCGAGAGGGCGGGCAAGTCCGCGGAGTATGCAGCCTTCCTCGACGAGGTGCGCCGCACCACCGACATCGAGCGCATGGCGGCCGAGCGAGAGCGAAAAGCCTTCAACCTCGGCGCCCGCGCGATCAATCCCCTTAACGGGGAAGAGGTTCCGGTGTACGCGTCGGATTACGTGCTGATGGAGTACGGAACGGGCGCGATCATGGCCGTCCCGGCCCACGATCAGCGCGACTTCGAGTTCGCCCGCCAGCTCGGTCTGCCCGTCCGCGTTGTGATCCAGCCGGAAGATGAATCGCTGGACGAAAACGCGATGACCGAGGCCTACGTCGGCGACGGCGTGATGGTTCATTCGGGTGCGTTCGACGGAACGCCATCCCGCGCCGGCTCAACCGGGTCGGACGTGCGTGAGGCGGTTCATCGCGTCACGGAGTATCTGGAGGAGAAGGGTCTCGGACGAAGCGAGATCCATTACCGCATGCGCGACTGGCTCATCTCGCGTCAGCGCTATTGGGGCACACCGTTCCCCGTCGTGTACTGCACCGACGACGGGATCGTTCCGCTGCCCGATGCCGACCTGCCGCTCGAGATCCCTCTCGACGTCGAGTACAAGCCGACCGAGGACCAGGTGCCGACGCTCGCCAGTGCCCCGGACTGGGTGAACACGAACTGCCCCAAGTGCGGCGGTCCCGCGCGGCGCGAGACGGACACGATGGACGGCTTCATGGACTCGTCCTGGTATTTCCTTCGCTTCACCGATCCCCAGAACGACGAGGCGATCTTCGACCAGGAGATAGCGGACGCCTGGATGCCGGTCGACCAGTACATCGGCGGGATCGAGCATGCCGTGATGCACCTCATCTACGCGCGCTTCATCACCAAGTTCCTCCACGACCTCGGTCTGACCGAGCTGAAGGAGCCCTTCCGCAAGCTCATGAACCAGGGCCAGATCCGCATGGGCGGCAGGAGGATGTCGAAGTCGCGGGGCAACTTGGTCGCCCCCACCGACGTGCTGGACAAGTACGGCGCAGACGCGCTGCGCGTCTTCATCCTCTTCATCGGTCCACCCGAGGACGACTACGACTGGCCGCCCGAGGGGGCCGATGTGGTCATCGGCGCGTTCAGGTTCTGCGAACGTGTCTGGCGCTTGGTTACCTCGAACGTGGATGCGCTGCGAAGCGCCGATGCGCCGTCCGGCGACGGTGAGCTTCGACGCGCCGTCCACGGGTCCCTCCAGGCGATCACCGACCGCTTCGAGAGGTTCGCATTCAACACCGCGATCTCCGAGATGATGACGCTGCAGCGAACGCTGGCCTCGGCCAAGTCGGCAACCGCCCCGGAGCTGCGTGAGGGCGTGGACGTCCTGCTGCACACCCTGGCCCCCATAGCTCCGTACATCACCGAGGAGCTGTGGGAGTGTCTCGGCGGAGAAGGATCGATCCATGCGCGGCCGTGGCCCGTAGCCGACCCGGCCCTCGCGGCCGTCGAGACCGTGACGATGGTCGTCCAAGTGGACGGAAGGGTCCGCGACCGCATCGAGGTGGGGGCGGGTATCTCCGAGGCGGATGCCGTCGCCGCAGCAAAGGGATCCGAGTCGGTACGCAAGTTCCTGGACGGACGTGAGATCCAAAAGGAGATTGTCCGTCCCCCGAAGCTGGTCAATTTCGTGACGCGTCCCGCATAACGCACCTGCGCCGGGGCAACCCTTCTCGGCCTAAGAGTGTGCTGACTCGATGGGCAACCGGCCGTCTGCGGGAGAACCGAGGCCGTCGGCAGCCGCCGCTAGCATCTGTGGACTTCCCGCGTTCGTCCTTCCCCACGTTTCGAGGAGTCGTGGTGGAGGCCGTCCCGAACATCCCGACGCGCCGCATCATCGTCGGTTTGGCCGTGCTCGCAGCCGTCGGCCTGGCCGGCGGATACGGCGTCGCCATGCGAGCCAAGCCGAAGCCGACGACGGTCAGCCTCGCCTCGCCTTCACCCGGTGAGGAAACCAAGAGGGTCGTCTACGTTCACGTCGCCGGTGCCGTTGGTCGGCCGGGCCTTTACGAAGTCCCCGAGGGAGCACGCGTCGACGACGCTGTTCGAAAGGCCGGAGGACCAACCGACACCGCCGACCTCGACGCTCTGAACCTCGCCGCGAAGGTAAAGGACGGCGACAAGGTTCTCGTTCCCGGCACGCAAGCCGACAGCAGCGGCGGAACGGGAGCGGATGGTCCGGGCGGAAGCACGCTCATCAATCTGAATACGGCGTCGGCGGCCGATCTCGACACGTTGCCCGGCATCGGTCCGGCCCTTGCCGAGCGCATCATTTCCTACCGCGAGGAACACGGGGGATTCAGGACCGTCGACGAGTTGCTCGACGTGCCCGGCATCGGCCCGACCAAGCTGGACGAGATCCGCGACCTGGCGACGGTGTAGTGAACGTTGCGGGCCTTGCTGCGGTAGCCGTCGCCGCCGGAACGGCGTCGGGTTCGGGTCGTTCGGGCCTGACGTTGCCGCTGACCGCAGCATGCGTTCTTGCGCTCGCCTGCACCGCGCTCACCGGGCTCACCGCGCGACGCGGAAGGTTTGCTCTCGCGGCAGCGCTCGTAGCACTCGCCGCGGGCGCCGGCGCTTCGGCCGCATGGCGATCCACCGCGGTTGAAGCGAGTCTGCTGCCTCGCTTAGCTGAGCAGCGCGCGTCCGTGCGGGTATGCGGGATGGCCCAGCTGCTGCGTCCAAGATCGATCGAGATCCGGGCCGAGCGAGTCAAACACCTCGCCCCCGACGATGGTCAGGACTGGACGACTAAGGAACCCCTTCGCATCTCCGGCGAAAACGTCGGGGAGTTCCGTCCCGGTGAGCGCATCTGTGCGTCGGGCAGACTCGCGGATGCCCGCGAAGGCAGGGACGAAGCGCCGCTTCTCGTCGCCGAACGTATGCGCGCCGACGGCAGTGGATCGACGATCCGATTGGCCGCCGGCGAGGTTCGGACCCGTTTCTCCGAAGCCGCCCAGCATGCGTTGCCGAAGGCGCAAGCCGGACTTCTGCTCGGAATGACGGACGGCGACGTCCGGCTGCTGGACGAAGCGATCATGGAGGACTTCCGCACCACCGGCATCGCACATCTCGTCGCCGTTTCGGGCTCGAACGTTGCCGTCGTCCTCGTCGTGGTCATGCTGATCACACGAGCGCTTATCCCACGGAGCCGTCTGGTTCGTGCGCTCGCGGCTCTGCCTCCTCTGGTGTTCTTCGCGTTCCTGACCGGCCTTGAGCCCTCCGTGTTGCGCGCCGTCGTGACGGCCGGTGTTGCGCTGGCCGTAACTGCTGGGGGCAGGCTTCCCGATGCGATTCGGCTCGCTTGCATCGCGTTCGTCCTTCTCGTGCTGGCGACGCCGGACTTACTCTTCCATCCGGGATTCCAGCTCTCCTTCGCGGCGACGCTCGGCCTGATCCTCTGGGCTCGTCCGTTGACGGAGAGGCTGGACCGTCTACTACCGACCGGACGCGGCTGGACCGTGGTGGCGATCGCCGTGGGCACGACGTTGTCCGCGCAGGTGGCCGCCGCACCGCTGCTTGCTTGGCACTTCGGACGCGTTCCGGCACTCGGCGGCGCCGCCAATCTCATCGCCGCTCCGCTGGCGCCGATCGTGATGATCGGTGGGCTGGTGACGCTCGGGCTTTCCTCGCTCGTGGCTGCGTTGGATTGGCTCCCGGCGACCATGCGCCTGCCGCTCGACGTCGTTCTGGCGAGTGGTCGTTGGTTCGCTCGCGCTCCCGCCGCGAGCCTCGGCGTGAGCGTGCTCACTGCGTTGGCCGCAACGGCGATGCTTGCCGTGGTCGTTGCCGGATCGGCTCGAGCGCGCGCCGGCGCCGGGGCGTGCGTGATCTTGTTCGCCGCGGCATCGGCCGGTCGGCTGATCGGCGGTCAGACCTGTCCGGGTGCGTCGGTGACCGCCCTCGATGTCGGGCAGGGCACGGCCGTGTTGCTCCGCGACGAAGGACACGCCGTCCTCGTCGACGGGGGCCCGGAGGCCGGAGGCGTCACGTACGACCTCGAGGAGGTCGGCGTGCGCAGGCTCGACGCCGTGTTCGTCAGTCATCCCCACGCGGATCACACCGAAGGCGTGGTGAGAGTTCTCGAACGTTTGGATGTCGGGCGCGTGATGGGTCCGGTGACGTTGCCCTGGAGGAAGGGTGGTGATGTCGTACGGTCGGCGCGCAAGGCCGGGGTTCCGGTGATCGAAGTCGCGGCCGGTGAGATCCTTACGTTTGGGCGCATACGGATCGAGGTCGTTTTCCCACCGCCCGGTCCGGCCCCGCCCTACGCCGAGGAACTCGTGCACTCCTACAGTCTGGTGCTGCGTGCCGAGCTCGGTCGCGCGACCGTGCTCCTGCCCGGGGACGTCGGGGCCGAAGAAGAAGAAGAGTTGCTCGACGACGATGTCGGTGCGGCGATCTTCGTGGCCGCGCACCACGGCTCGAAGGATCTCGACCCGGCCTTCGTCGAGGCGGTCGATCCGCTCTTGACGCTGGTGACGGTGGGGGCGAACAACCGCTACGGTCATCCGACGCCCGAGGCGATCGAGGCGTACTCTCGCCACGGCAACGTCTTCCGTACCGACCAAGATGGATCCGTGAGCGTGTGTCTTGCGGGCGAAAACGCGGAGGTGACGACGGCGCGGTGATCCGACTCGTTTGGTCGCAGGACGAGTTGCTCGCCTCGGAAGCCTCGGAGGAGGCCGCTGCGGGTTTGGGTGCCGACGCCGAGGTGGTGACCATCGACGCCGACGTGAGCATCGACGGCCTCGAGGAAGCTCTCTTCGCGGGCTCGCTGTTTGCGACGACACGACTAGTCGTCCTTCGAAATGCGCAGACGCTCAACAAGAGCTCGATCGAGAGGCTGACCACCGCGTTGTCCAGCGAAGGAACCCCGAGCGACCTCCTGATCCTTGCGGTAGCCGAGCGCGTCCCAACTCAATTGATGACCGCGCTCAAAGGCTCGGCCGAGGTCGTCCGTCTGGCTCGTCCAAGACGTGGTGAGCTCATCGCGTGGGTGACCAAACGGATGAAGCGCGCCGGTCTGACACCCGGCGGGGAGGCTGCGGCAGCTTTGGTCGATGCGGTGGGGGAGACGCTGCGCGATCTCGATCAAGCGATCGAGCAGCTGGCGCTGCGCGGGTCGTCGGGCTCAGTGGAGAAGGCGCAGATCGTGGAGCATTTCGCTTCGAGCTCCGAGCAGCCGATCTGGATCCTCTTTGACGCGATCGTTCGTCACGAGGGCGGCAAGGCGTTCGATTCCCTACGCAGGCTGTTCGAGCACGGCGACGGGCCCCTCCCCGTGCTCGGCGCACTCGCGTCGCAGATACGCGGAGTCATCCGGGTGAAGAGCCTTCTCGAGAGGACACCGAGCCTCGGCGATCGTGACGTCGCGTCGGCCACCGGAATGTCCGAGGGCCGGGCCGCGGTCATCCGGCGACAGTCACCCCGGCTGTCGTGGGATTGGCTCCTCGGGATGCACCGGCTCCTGGCCCAGGCCGACTACGAGCTGAAGGGTGGCGAAGACGGGGCGGTGCTGCCGGCAGAGATCGTGCTCGAGCGCGTAGTAGCGGGCGCGCTGGACTCTCGCTAGATCGGTGTTCGCGGTTCTGAGGTCGAGGTTGCTCGGTCGTGGGGCCCGGCCGGCGTTCTTCGCGGCAATAGACGTGCCAGAGAGTCAGAACGCGACGCAAAGATCGGTCCCGTGATCGCCAGGACGAGAACGTACAGCGCCACAAATGGTCCGATACGCGAGTCAAGGCCCGCGGCAGCAGCCAAGGTTGCCAAGATCAACGAGAACTCGCCGCGACCAAGCAGTGTCAGCCCGGCATTCATGCCCTCCCTCCTCCCGAAGCCCTGCATCCGCGCCGCTATCCATCCCGCGACGAGATTGAGAGCTAAGGTCAGTAGCACGGCCACGATCACAGGGCGGACGACGCCGGCGATCGCGCCGGGATCGATGGAGAGACCGAACGCGAAGAAGAAAACGGCGGCGAACGCGTCGCGCAAGGGGAGTACGAGGCGCTCAATGCGACCCGCCGCCGTCGTTTCCGCAAGGATCAGCCCGACCATGAAGGCGCCGATCGCATCAGATACGCCGACCTCCTCCGCGACTCCCGCCACGAAGATCGCCAACCCGACGAAGATGACGGTCAGCGGCTCGTCGTCAGCGCCCGAAACCATCCGACTGACAAGGTGGGCACCGAATCGCGCCACTGCGAATAGAACCACCAAGAAACCGACCGCCCTACCGAATTGCAGAACCGCATCAACAGTTGACTCTGCGCCGCCGAGCACGGGCTGGAGGAACGCCAGATAAAGGGCGAGGAAGATGTCTTCAACGACGATGATGCCAAGGATCATCCGCGTCTCGCGATTGGCGAGCCGGCGGAGCTCCACGACGAGTTTCGTCACTATCGCCGACGAGGAGATCCCGACGGCACCGGCGATGACGAGAGCCTCGCGCGAACCCCAGCCGAGCGCGAACCCCAACGCCAATCCTCCGCCAATGTTGAGGAGGAGATAGACACCTCCTGCGGCGAGCATCTTTTTCCCGCCTCCAACCAGGTCTTTGAGAGAAAACTCCAAGCCCAGGTGGAAGAGCAGCATGACAAGTCCGACGGCCGCGAAGACTTCGAGTGCGTCGGGGTCCTCGACCAACACAAATCCCGGTGTGTGCGGCCCGGTGATGATGCCGGCCGCCATGAAGAATGGGATCGTCGGCAAACCGATCCGTTGACCGATCCGGCCGAGGAAGCCGGCCGCCAGGAACGCGCCCCCGAGGGCGACGAGCTCGTTGGGCATGTCTACCCGAGAACCAGCTCGAGGAACCGCGGGATGTCCTCGCGCCGACCGACCACGACAAGCCTGTCACCAGCGACGAGGACCTCGTTCGGATCCGGACCCGTGATCGTCTTCTTTCCGCGCACGATCGCTACGACGCTCATCCCGCTTCTTCTACGCAACTGAAGTTCCTGGATCGACTGCCCAACGGCAGCGGCATCTTCTCCGACCGTGACCCAGTCGACGACGAACTCGCCCACGACGCGCTCGATCTCTTCGACAACGGCGGGTTTGAAGAAGGCGCCCCCCAGGATCGCCCCGATGCGCCGGGCCTGGTCGTCGGTGAGCTCGACCACGCACGTCGGATCCTCTCGATGACGGTCCATGACATAGAGATCGCGGCGGCCGGAGTGATGGATGATGAGGACGAGACGCTGACCTCTCGAGGCGATGATCTCGTACCGTCGTCCGATACCGGGAAGGTCTTCCTCATTTATGCTCACGGACCCACCTCCTAAGTTGACGTTGATCTCTGAGTGCGCGTCACCCTTCGACCGGACGTAGCAGGCGCGGCTCACCCACAACCACGAGGAGATCTCCAGCCTCGAGCTCCTCGGGACCCTCGGGCCGCGGGATGAGATGCCCAACGTTGCGCTGTATGAGCAGCGGGATCGCTTCGCCACAGACCTCGGCTACGGTCGCACCCACGAAGAGCGATCCCTCTTCGATCAGGATTTCCTCTAGTCGCACCTTCCTTTCGCCCAGACCCGCGATATCCAAGTAGTCGACTACTCGAGGCCTCAGGCCCAATAGCGCCATGTGTCGGCCGCTTGAGACGTAGGGCGATATCACGCGGTTTACTCCAGCGCGGTACAGGCGCTCGGGACTTTCCGGATCGCTCGCGCGCGCAACGATGAAGAGGGTTGGATTGATGGCGCGCGCGGTCATGGCGATGTACACGTTGTCCGCATCGGAGTCAACTGCACAGATGAGCCCACGAGCACGCTCGGCGCCGACATCACGAAGAACGGACTCCTGGGTCGGGTCTGCGATTGAGTACAGGACGCCGTCCAAGGCCATCAGCTCTTCGAGCTCGGCCTTCGCGTCCAGCACGACGAACGGAACGCCCTCCGACTCGAACTCACGCGCAACGGCGCGGCCGACGCGCCCGTATGCGCACACGATGAAATGCCCGTTGAGACCACTGATCCTGTTCTGCATGCGGCGCCTCCTTGCACCTGTGTCGAGCCGGCGTTCGGTGATCGCGGTGGTAACCATGGCCAAGGCCAAGAGAAATGTGCTCACGCCCAGAACGGCGATCGAGATCGTGAAGCCCTTCTCAGGGAGTGTCAGCTCACCGACCGGGTTGAAGCCTGCCGTCGTTAGTGCGAGCCCGGTCATGTATGCGGCGTCGACAGCGCCAAAGCCGAAGAGCACGTAGCCGATCACGCCGTAGGCATAGACACACACGATCCCGGCAAGCACGGCAAGCGTTCGGTTTGCCAGGACCCACTCCGTCATCATCTTCCCCTTCGTGACGAGTCCGGCGGAGGCTTTATGCCCAGCTTCCGCATCCGGTCCGTCACCGCGGGTGGCACTTCGACCCGCCATCGCGCCCGGCTGAGCTCGCCCCGGTTGACCGTCAGCTGGCTAACCGTGCGTCCGCCATGGTGGAAGCGAAAGACCCAGGTCGGGCCCATGTCGGTGACCAGTTCGCTGACCGTTGACGACTCGGGAGCGGCGCGACCGAGGATGAGCCAGCTCTCCTTCTTCGCGTCGGTCACCTCGACTTCGACGTCGAAGGGCGTCCGATTCACGATCGTCAATCGCTCGACGACGTTGTCGCCCGAGCACGAGACGCCTAGGACGAGCAGACCGACGATCGCCATCGCAATGATCGGGAACGCCGACCGCGCTGCGCTAGCACTCAGACCAGAACGACGATCGGCGACGGTCGAGATCATCGTCTGCCTCTTTGTCGACGCGTACGGGCACTGCCTGACGCACCGAGCAACCGCTTCGCCCGATGGCCGCCAGACGCCGAGACCGTTGCGCCCCCGCGTTCCATTGCCACGACGAGCGGCGAAGCCGTAAAGACCGACGAGTACGTCCCCACGCCGATGCCGATGAGTAAAGCGAGGGCGAAGTCGGTCAGCGTCTCGCCACCGAGCACGAACAGGGCCATCAGGATGAAGAACGCCCCGAGTCCGGTGTTGATCGTCCTGGGGATCGTCTGCAAGCACGCGTCGTTGACGACGACGGCGAGCGGTACTCGCGAACGTAGCCGCCGTTGTTCCCGGATCCGATCGAACACAACGACGGAATCGTTGATCGAGTACCCGATGACGGTAAGGAGCGACGCGAGGAAGACTCCGTCCAGCTCCTTGCCCAACCACGCGAACACGCCGACGAGCAGCACTACGTCCTGGAGCATCGCGACGACCGCCGATGCTCCATAGGTCCAGCGGAAGCGGACCGCGAGGTAGACGAGCTGGGCGAGGAGCGCGACGCCGAGGGCGATCAGCGCTTTGCGCCTGAGCTCGGCGCCGATCGTCGGGCCCACAAACTCGGACCGCACGCGTTCCGCTTCCCCTCCGACAGCCGACACGGCCCGCTGGACTTCCTCTTCCTCGGCCGGCGAGAGCTGCCCTATCCGTATGGATACGTTGCCCTCGCCCGATTCCTGCACCACGGCTCGTGGGAACCCGGAATCGGCTAGACCCGCCCGCAGATCGTTGAGGTCAGCGCGCCGGGCTACGTCGTACTCGGCCAGTTCACCACCTGTGAACTCGATGCCGTAGCTCAAACCTCTGCCGAAGATGCCCGTGAGCGAGAGGACGATAGCCGCTGCGGATACCGCGAACCAGATGCGGCGTCGCCCGATCAAGTCCGGGCCTCTCTCCGAGAGCCAACGATGGAGCGTTCCTCCCGTCGTCATGCCGAGCAGACGGGGGTGGTTCTGTCCCCGGGCGCTTCGGATGACCCAGTCCACGAGCACACGGGTAATGACCAGAGCGCTGAACATTGAGACGGCGACACCGATCGTGAGGGTGATCCCGAAGCCGCGCACCGCACCGGAAGCGAACCAGAACAACAGTAGGGCGGCGATCAACGTCGTGGCGTTCGAGTCGGCGATCGCGCTCCAGGCACGCGAGAACCCGCGTGTCGCGGCGGATCTGACCGTTCTCCCGGCAGCGTGCTCCTCCTTCATGCGCTCGAACACCAGGACGTTCGCGTCGACGGCCATCCCGATCGCCAAGACAAAGCCGGCGATGCCGGGAAGCGTTAGCGTCGCGTTGATCGCGAGCAGAACAGCGAACGACACACCGCCGTAAGCCACGAGCGCTAACGCGGCCAAGCCTCCGAGGACGCGGTAATAGGCGACGATGTAGAGGATCGTCAGGAGGCCGCCGATCAGCCCGGCCTCCACGCTGGTTGCGATGGCCTGTTCGCCCAGGGCCGGACCGATTGTGCGCTGCTCGACGACGTCGATGGGCACCGGCAGCGCTCCGGCCCGGATGAGCAGAGCCAACTCTTGAGATTCCTGCTGCGAGAAGTCGCCGGTGATCACCGTCTCTCCCGAGATGCCGCTGTTGCAAGCGACATCGGTACCGACCTCGGGGCTCGAGATGATCTCCCGGTCAAGGACGATCGCGATCCGGCGTCCGGGATCGCCGGGAGGTGCACACGCAGCTTCGCCCGTCAAGGCCTCGAACTGGTCGCTGCCTTCGCCACGGAAAGACACCACAACCGTCCAGCCTGGAGGCACCTGGTTATACGTGGCACGCGCGTCGCCGATCGCTGCTCCGGTGACTGCCGCATCCGCGAGTCTTAGCCGCAACCCGCTCTCGTCCGAGAGCACGAGCGGTACATCCGTTGACGGGCGCGGCGAATCGTCCGGTGCAGGCGATGGTTCCGGGGGCGCTGCTTCGGTCACCCGGTGGAATGCAAGCTGAGCCGTCCGGCCGATGACTTTCAGCGCTTCGTCGGGATCGGACACGCCGGGAAGCTCGACGATGATTCGTCGATCGCCTGAGCGTTGCAGCGTCGGTTCCGATACACCCAGCTGATCAACGCGGCGGCGCAGCACTTCGAGCGTCCGATCCACGGTGTCGGAACCGAGCCGTTCGCCCGGTCCTCTGATCGCCTCGAAGACGATCTGGGTGCCACCGCGCAGGTCAAGGCCGAGA
Source organism: Actinomycetota bacterium (assembly GCA_040905525.1). Taxonomy (GTDB): domain Bacteria; phylum Actinomycetota; class JAICYB01; order JAICYB01; family JAICYB01; genus JBBDRJ01. The sequence continues at coordinate 59,337 of JBBDRJ010000011.1, read as the reverse complement.
CGCACCGGCCGCGAGAGGATCAGAGCGGCCGAACCGCATGCAACGACAACCACGAGGAACGTGCGCCAACCTAATCGACGAGACAATCAGAACCCTCCAGCTCTCCCGCCCAAGCGGGCGGCATATGGCTTAGATCAGGCGGAGAGCAGCGGAGGTGCTCGAGAATCGGAGGTGCTGGATGCGAGCCGCGCCGTGCCACTGAGCGCCACGAGCGCAAACGCGATTACAGCGGCGCTGAATACGAGGGCTGGCGATTCGCTGGGTATGGCCGGGGTTGCCCATGACAGGCGACCGAGTTTCGAGACGGCTGACCATACGCGTTGCGACGTGAGCGAGGACGTGACGACCGCAGGCTCCGAAACCACAACGACGAGCGCTCCGGTGAGATCGGAACTCGGTGACACTCCTGGCGTCGAAGGGTACGTCGTCGCCGAGGTATGAAGCGCGACAGGAGCAACTATGGAAAGGAGTACCAGGCCACTTATGGCAACGCCGCGCGTCGCACGGTCGGTCCACTTCATCGCACCGCCATGAAACCACATCGTTCGTCGGGCATGCCCCGGACGCACAGAACAACTGTGACAAATCGAACTAGGAAAGTCGGCCGAGATCGCCGCCTCCGTCCAGCAACGCCTCTCTGAGCTGACACCCGGCGGCGGCCTTACCATCGATGCCACGTGAGCACATCCGGGACTTCCCCGTTCTCGCACCGCGCCATCCCGCTGCGCGAGTTCATCGCAACCGAGCACGCGAGCGCGATCGTCCTGCTCGTCGCGACCCTGGGCGCGCTCATCTGGGCCAACTCAGGATGGTCGTCCTCCTACGAGGAGCTCTGGCATACGCCCATCGCGCTGAGCATCGGGACGGCCGAGCTCTCCTTGGATCTGCGCCACTGGATCAACGATGGCTTGATGGCTTTCTTTTTCTTCGTTGTCGGCCTTGAGATCCGACGCGAGTTCGACATGGGCGAGCTGCGCGAGCGGCGGCGCGTGGCGATTCCAATTCTCGCCGCCGTCGGCGGCATGGTCGTGCCGGCCCTGATCTATGTGGCGATCAATGCCGGCCACACCTCCGCGCGCGGCTGGGGTATCGCGATGGGAACGGATACCGCCTTCGCGCTAGGTGCACTCACGCTCGTCGGCGGCGCGTCGCCGCGGGCTCGGACCTTCCTCCTCACCGTCGTCATCGTCGACGACATCATTGCCCTTAGCGTGATCGCGCTCGCCTACACCGAAGAGGTCTCGCTCCGTGCCGTCCTCGTCGCGGTCGCCTTGTTCGGCGTAGTACTGCTGCTGCGTCGCGCGGGCGTGCGCAACGGAGTCCCCTACTTCCTCGTCGGCGCGGGTGTGTGGGTCGCAACGCTGGCGTCCGGCGTACACGCGACGATCGCCGGCGTCACCGTCGGGCTCCTCGCCACCGCTTACCCGCCCTCGCGGTCCGAGCTCGAGCATGCCGGCGCGATCTGGCGCCTCTTCCGCGAGGAGCCCACGCCGGAGTACGCGCGTGCCGCGAGCCGAACACTGGCAGTGACGATCTCGCCCAACGAACGCCTCCAGCATCTGTTCCACCCCTGGACCAGCTACATGATCATCCCGCTGTTCGCGCTGGCGAACGCCGGGATCCGGCTCGACGGCGACGTGTTGCGGGATGCGTTCACGTCCCGCATCACGATTGGCATCGTGACCGGGCTCGTCGCGGGCAAGCTCGTTGGGATCGCAGGAGTCACCTGGTTGTCGACCCGGCGCTTGTTCGGCGCGTTTCCCTTGAGTGTCCGATGGCCGCATGTGATCGGCGTGGGGACCGTCGCCGGCATCGGCTTCACCGTCTCGCTGCTGATCGCCGACATAACCTTCGACGGACCGCAGCTCGACGAGGCAAAGGTCGGCATCCTCGGTGCGTCCGTCCTGGCGTCCGTCGCCGCGTGGATCACCTTCCGCGTTACGGCGCTGCTCCCTTCCCGGTTCCGGACGGCGGGTGAGCACCGGCTCGCGCTACCCATAGTCGACCTGGCGGAGCCCGTCGATCCCGAGGTGGACCACATCCGGGGGCCGATGGAGGCCCCCGCCACACTCGTCGAGTACGGCGACTTCGAGTGCCCGTACTGCGGACGCGCGGAGCCGATTATCCGGGATCTCGTACGGTCTTTCGGGAACGACCTGACATTCGTGTTCCGGCACCTGCCGCTCGTCGATGTCCACGAGCGCGCGCAGCTCGCGGCCGAGGCGACCGAAGCGGCAGCGGCTCAAGGAGCGTTCTGGCCCATGCACGACGCGCTCATGGCGCACCAAGACAAACTCGATCCGGACGACCTGATCGACCGTGCCCGCGAACTCGGTCTCGACCTAGAACGGTTCGAGCGTGACCTGCGGGAGCGCCGCCATGTCTTACGGGTTTCGCGCGATGTCGCGAGCGCCGACGAAAGCGGGGCCGCCGGAACGCCGACGTTCTTCATAAACGGCAGCCGCTACAAAGGGGCCCACGACCTTGCGTCGCTCTCAGCGGCGCTCCGGCGCGAGTGCGACGAGGGTCTCGCGCTCGCGGGAGGACGGTAGCGCCTGCCGACCGCGGACTAGCTCTTCAGGCCCTCGATGAACTCGTCGACCTGGACCGCGGGAAGCGTTTGGATCCGAACCGTGCCGCGGGCGCCCATGAAAACCGAGATCTTCGAGACCGTGATGTTGTCCGGAGCCTCGAGGATCGTCACGAAGTCGAAGGGGCCGAGGACGGCGTACTGCTCCTTGATCTTCGCGCCCATGCGCTCGATCTCCTGATTGACCTCTTTCAGTCGATCGGGGCGCTCCTTGAGCGTCTCCAGCCCACCCGGGTTGAGCGACGACAGAAGGATGTACGTGGCCACGGCTTCCCCCTTTTCCCCGGCGGAGCTTATTTGCTCTTCGAGACCTGCTTCGCCAGACGTGACTTCTTGCGGGCTGCTTTGTTGGGGTGGATGGCGCCCTTGGCGGCCGCCTGATCGAGCCCCTTCTGGAGCGCGCGGTAATCGGCAATAGCCGAGTCTCCGCTGGCCGTGCGAGCCTTACGTTCGAGCGTCTTGAGCTCCGAGCGCACGGCTTTGCGCCGGGCGAGGCGGGTTTCTGTCTGGCGCTGTCGCTTGAGAACGGATTTTGACCTTGGCAATCGAGAACCTGACCTTTCGGGATGGCGCGTTGCGCCGCCCTCTTGTTAGCCCGGCGAGTCTACCATTGGGCCTGCTCAGATGACCGACCCCCAATACATCCGAAACATCTGCACCGTGGCGCACATCGACCACGGTAAGTCGACCCTGGCCGACCGCATGCTGGAGGTCACGGGGGTGCTGGCTCCCGGGCGTCATGCCGCCCAGTACCTCGATCGCATGGACCTCGAACGCGAGCGCGGGATCACCATCAAAGCCGCCGCCGTTCTGATGCCCTACACCCGGGCCTCGGGCGAGACGTTCGCTTTCAACCTCATCGACACACCCGGCCACGTCGACTTTTCCTACGAGGTCTCGCGAGCTCTCACCGCATGCGAAGGGGCGATCCTCCTCGTCGACGCCACCCAGGGCGTGGAGGCCCAGACCGTCGCCAACCTCTACCTGGCGATCGAGTCGGGCTTGGACATCATTCCCGTCATCAACAAGATCGACCTTCCGGCGTCGGATCCCCGGCGCGCGGAAGAGGAGATCCGGCACCTGCTCGGCGACGCCGATGAGATCCTCCAGCTTTCGGCCAAGACCGGCGAAGGCGTTCCCGAGCTGCTCGAGGCGATCATCGAGCGGGTTCGGCCCCCAGCCGTCGATACCGGTGACTCGTCTCTGCGCGCGCTCATCTTCGATTCGATGTTCGATTCGTATCGCGGAGTCATCACCTACGTCCGCACGTACTCCGGCGAGATATTCGACCGGGCCGAGATCAAGCTGATGAGCACGGGCCACACCACCTTGATAACCGAGCTGGGCGTGCTTTCTCCCGAGCCGACACCGGTCGAGCGCCTCGGCCCGGGTGAGGTCGGTTACCTGATCACGGGCATCAAGGAGGTTCGTCACGCACGGGTGGGCGACACGGTCACACTCGCTGCCGCTCCAGCGCCGGATCCGGTGCCGGGATTCCGAGAACCCAAACCCATGGTCTGGACGGGGCTCTACCCCGACGAAGGGGAGTACGAGGAGTTGCGCGATGCACTCGACAAGCTCCGTTTGAACGACGCTGGTTTCGTGTACGAGCCGGAGGCGTCCAAAGCTCTCGGCTTCGGATTCCGGTGCGGATTCCTAGGCATGCTCCACATGGAGATCACCACCGAGCGGCTGCTGCGCGAATTCAACCTGGAGCTCGTCGTCACCGCGCCGACCGTGGAGTTTCGCGTGCGGCTCACCAACGGTGAGGAGTTAACCATCCACTCGCCGGCCGACTTTCCTGATCCTTCCCTGATCGAAACGATCGAGGAACCAATAGTCGACGCGATGCTCATCACTCCGACCGAGTACGTGGGCGTTGTGATGGACATCTGTCGCGAGAAACGCGGCACTCAGAAGAAGCTGGAATACCTGTCGCCGGAACGCGTCGAGCTGACCTACCAGCTACCGCTCGGAGAGATCATCTTCGACTTCTTCGACCAGCTGAAGTCGCGGACTCGAGGCTACGCGTCGCTCGACTACGAGCCCGTCGGGTACCACGTGTCGGACATGGTGCGTGTGGACATGCTCGTCCACGGACAGTCCGTCGACGCCTTCAGCACGGTCGTGCATCGCGATCGCGCGTACAACTGGGGGCGTGCGATGGCCGAACGCCTGCAGCAGTTGATACCGCGCCAAATGTTCGACGTCGCGATCCAGGCCGCGATCGGAGCGAAGATCATCGCGCGCGAAACGGTGAAGGCCAGGCGCAAGGACGTGACGGCGAAGTGCTACGGCGGTGACGTCACGCGGAAGCGGAAGCTCCTCGAGAAGCAAAAGAAGGGCAAGACGAAGATGCGGCAGCTCGGAGAAGTCGAGGTGCCTCCGGATGTCTTCATCAAGGCGCTGCGGGTGGAGGAGAAATGACGAACCCGACGCTCACCCGGCTCCCGCGCCCGCGAGACGTACTGCGCGAGTTCGGACTGTACGTGCACGTCCCGTTCTGCTCACACCGGTGCGGGTACTGCGACTTCAACGCATACGCCGGTATCGATCACGCCATCGAGGAGTACATGACTGCGCTGGTGACCGACGCACGCTATGCCCGCTCGGCTCCCGTGGACGCCGACGTGACGGACCGGCCCGAGGTCACCTCGATCTTTGTCGGCGGCGGCACCCCATCTCTCGTGCCGGCGGCGTCCATCGGCGCCGTTCTCGACGCGATCCGCGGCAGCTGGCCGGTGTCGCGTGACGCAGAGATCACGATCGAGTGCAATCCCGAGTCCACGGAGGACGACAAGCTCGCGGCCTATCTCGAAGCCGGGGTCACGCGGATCAGTTTCGGCGTGCAGTCCCTCGACAACGAGCTACTGCTCAGTCTGGGTCGCACGCACGATGCAGAGACTGCCCTCGATGCACTGGATCGCGCCGGCCGCGCCGGATTCGAGAACGTGAGCGCCGACCTAATCTTCGGTATCCCGGGCGAGGACGACGAACGCTGGCTGGAATCCCTCGAGGGAGTGTTGGAGCGCGGAACATCACACGTCTCTGCTTACGCGCTCATCTACGAAGAAGGGACACCACTCGAGTCGTGGCGGAAGCTCGGCAAGGTGGTCCCCGTCGACGACGACACGGTGGCCCGCAGGTGGGAGCTGGGAAACGCCGTGTTCGCCGAGGCCGGGTTCGAACGTTACGAATTCTCAAATTGGTGCCGTCCCGGTCGTAACTCTGTGCACAACTCGTTGTACTGGAAGTGCGGTGAGTACCTCGGCATCGGCGCCGGAGCGCACTCGCACCTGGCGACGGAAGGCGGTGCTCGTCGCTCGTGGGCGCAGCGCGGCCCGGAGCGCTATGCACGAACGGTACTCGACGGATCCAGCGCGATGGCCGGCAGCGAAGAGATCCAGCGGCGGATGCGCGCGTCCGAGGTCATGCTGCTCGGCCTGCGCCGGACCGAAGGAATCAAAGCCGACACCTTCGAAGGCTTGGTCGGGGTATCCCTGCAGGACACGTACCCCGCCGAGCTCGCCCGGGGCGTGGACCGCGGACTGCTCACCTGGGACGGCGAGTGCGTCCGCCTGGCCCGCCCACTTTTGGGCAACGAGGCCGCGCTGCTCTTCGTCGATTGACTGGCACTCCAAGCTGTAGAGTGCTAACGAAGTGGAACCCCAGCAGCCGCAGCCACTGGACGAGCGCAAGGAGCGCATCCTCCGAGAGATCGTGGAGGGGTACATCCGCGCGGGCGAACCGGTGGGATCGAAGGCTGTCGCCGAAGGTGCCGACCTCGGCGTCAGCTCGGCCACGATCCGCAACGAGATGGCGATCCTCGAGCGCGAGGGCTACATCAGCCATCCTCACACCTCCGCCGGACGCATCCCCACGGACAAGGCTTACCGCTATTACGTCGACGTCCTCGCGCCCAAGGTCTCGCCCGAACCGGGCCAGAGCCGGGAGATCGAACGCTTCCTGGCCGGCGCCTTCTCCGCTCTGGACGACCTCCTCGAACGCGCGTCGCAACTGCTGGCGGAGCTGACGGACTACACGTCGCTGGCCGCAGCTCCGCCGGTTCGCGAATCGCACTTGCAGCGCATCGAGCTCGTCCGGTTGAGCGGGCCGCGCATGCTGCTCATCTGCATCGGCGACGACGGCTGGCACGACGACCGCCTGGTCGAGCTGGGCTCCGAGCCGGACGACGACGCTCTGGCGCAGGCCGTTCGCGTGGCGAATACCGTCATAGCCGGTTCTACTCCGAGCGAGGCTGCGCGCTCTCTTCGCGAGGTAGCCTCGGCCCCCGACCTCGAGCCCGTCCTGAACGCGGTGGCCGAAGCCCTGCGACTGGTTTCGCAGAGCGTTGGTCGCTTGTACACCGGTGGCACTTCGAAGCTCATCGTGTGGGAGCCCGTCGATACTGCTCAGCGCGTTCTCGAGATCCTCGAGACGGGCGACATGGAGCCGTTCCTTCCAGCACCGGCGCCCAACGCCTTGACCGTACGCATCGGACGGGAGCTGCCGCTCGCGGATCTTCGCGATCTCAGCCTGATAGCCACGGGTTACCAATTCGGCAAACGTGCGGGCACCGTGGGCATCCTCGGCCCGACCCGTATGGACTACCCGATGGTCATGTCGACGGTGGCCGAGGTTGCTTCCACATTGTCGCGGGTGCTTCGTCAGCTGGATTCGTGATCCGTTAGCGATGGCCGGCGACTACTACGAAGTCCTCGGCGTATCACCCGAAGCCTCCGCCGAAGACATCCGTTCGGCGTTCCGCCGCTTGGCCCGCACCCATCACCCCGACGCCACCGGAGGCGATCCCGCATCGGAGTTGCGCTACAAGGAGATCTCCGAGGCGTACGCCGTGCTTTCGGATCCGCGCAAGCGCCAGGAATACGAGGCCGCGCGACACGGCGTGGGCACGTGGGCATCGCCCTGGGGTTCTCCGTTCGCCTCCACGATCGAGGACATCTTCGAAACGTTCTTCGGGGGCGGAGCGACACGCACGCGTAGCCGGACCAGAGCGCGCCCAGGGGAGTCCATCGAGATCGAGCTCGACCTGAAGATCGAAGAGGTCGTCTTCGGTGCGCAGCGTGCACTCAAGTTCGAAAGGTTCGACAGCTGCGAAAGCTGTCAGGGACAAGGCACGGAACCAGGTACACACGCCGAACCCTGCGAGTCGTGCGAAGGCACCGGACAGGTGCAGCAGGTGCGCCGGACGGTCCTCGGCCAGATCATGACGGCTCATCCGTGCCGCAACTGCGGCGCTACGGGCTGGGTGGTGCCCGATCCCTGCAAGGAGTGCCGCGGCTCGGGACGGCTGTCGAGCGAGGCGGATGTGCCGCTGGAGGTTCCGGGGGGCATAGACAACGGTGATCGACTTCGTCTCAACGGCGAAGGTGAGGCCGGGGCGGCCGGTGGGGGACGCGGCGATCTCTACGTGCGCTTCAACGTGATCGGAGACGAAAGGTTCGAGCGTGTTGGTGACGACCTGGTGTCGTGGGCCGAGATCGAGATGACGACGGCGGCGTTGGGTGGAAAGGTTACGATCCCGACGTTGGACGGTGACGAGTCGCTCGATATTCCGGCGGGAACACAATCAAACGAGACGTTCCGGCTCCGCGGACGAGGCGTCCCGCGTCGCACCGGTCGCGGCCGGGGAGATCTCGTGGTTCGGGTGCTCGTCACGACTCCGACTCGGTTGAGCCGTAAGGAGAAGGGGATACTGAAGGAGCTCTCAGCGTCGCGTGGGACAGACGGTGGCGAAGACGGAACGACCGCAACGCTGCGTCGCAAGCTCGGACGGCGTGACTGAGCACCACTTCTTCGTGGAGCCCGGCCAATTGAGCGGCGCCGTCGTCGAGCTCACGGGGGACGAAGCCCATCACGCGGCACGCGTCCTTCGCGTGCGCCGAGGTGAGCCGATCACCGTGGCCGACGGAACCGGATGCGTCGCCGAAGCTGTCGTCTCACGTGTTGGCTCAACCGTTGAGGCGGAGGTTAGATCGGTACGCACCGTGCCGCCACCACGGCCGGCCATCACGCTGTACCAGGCCGTCACAAAGGGCGACAAGATGGACGCGGTGATCGAGAAGGCGGTCGAGATCGGCGTCCTCCGCATCGTTCCCTTCCTGGCCGAGAGAACGATCGTGCGGTGGGACGGATCCAAATCGCAGCGGGCGGCCGATCGCTGGTCGGCCATCGCACGGGGAGCAGCCAAGCAGAGCCGTTCTCCTTGGCTCACCAACGTCGAGAACGTCATTTCCTCCACCGGCGCGTTGGCGCCCAGAGAAGCGCTCGTGATCGCGCTTCACGAATCATCGTCGAGACGTCTGCGCGACTTACTGCCGGACGATGCGCCGGAAGCCATCGGCCTCGTTGTCGGACCGGAAGGTGGGTTCGACGGGGGCGAGCTACGCGACCTGGGCCCTCGTGGTATCGATGTGGCCGGACTCGGAGAACGCATCCTGCGTACGGAGACGGCCGGGCTGGTGGCGGCGACGATCGTCGGCTACGCCTATGGGAGCCTGGGCTGATGCCCGACAAAGAAAAGAGCGCGGAGTCTTCGTCGATGAACCGGCGCCTCGGCGATCATCTGCGCCGGCTGCGCAGGCAGCAAGGGCTGTCACTCCTCGACGTTCAAGCCCAGTCACTCGACGAGTTCAAGGCTTCGGTGCTCGGAGCTTACGAGCGCGGTGAGCGGGCCATCTCCGCGCTAAGGCTGGCCCGGCTGGCCGGCCTGTACCGGCTGCCCATGCAGGCCATGCTTCCCCCGGACGGGCCGGTAGGGGAGTCGGCCACCGGCGGGCTGGCCATCGACACCGAGCGCCTCGGCGGTGTGACGACCGCGGAGGGCGCGGTTGTTTCCCGTTTCGTTGCACGGCTGCAAGCATGTCGGCGTGACTGGACGGGAACGGTTTTCAAGATGCGTTCGGAGGACGTGATCGCTCTGGCGAGTGCCGTCGATCGAACGCCGGCCGAGCTCATCTCGCTCATGGACGAGCTCGGACTCCGTGCACATACGTGAAATGGAGCCGCCACACCGGAGCGAAGCGGAGGGGTCATGAGTGACTGCATCTTCTGCAAGATCGCCGCGGGCGAGATCCCGAGCGATTTCGTCCACGAAGGCCCAAACGTCATTGCGTTCCGGGACATCAACCCGCAGGCGCCTACGCACATCCAGATCATCCCCAGAGCGCACGTCGCGAAGATGGGAGACTTCGAAGCATCGCGAGACGCGACGTGGCTGGTCGAGATGTTCGAGGTCGCCGCGAAGCTCGCGAAGGACGAAGGCCTCGACGGCGGGTACCGGCTTGTATTCAACAACGGCGCTCTCGCCGGGCAGAGCGTCCTTCACGTACACCTTCACCTTCTCGGTGGGCGCCAGCTCGGCTGGCCGCCGGGTTAGGTCGATGTGGATACCGCACCTCGCGGGTATACTCGCCCCGAACCCGGAGGCAAATAGGGATTGTCACGCCAGTTGAAGATCCTGGTCCCCGGCGGCACGCACATCGTCGATCTGGTGGGCCAGCGCGATGAGCTCCTTCGGCGGATCGAGGGCGAGTTCTCGTCGGACATCCTTGTCCGAGGAAACGAGATCACCATCACCGGACCGAATGATGATGCGCAGCGCGCTGCCACCGTTTTCGAGGAGCTGCTTGCGCTGCTTCGACAAGGACACGTACTCGATGCGGAATCGGTCGACCGGGCCGTTGAGATGGTGAAGGCGGACAACGGGCCGCGACCGTCTGAAGTGATGAGTGACACGATCCTAACGACGCGCGGTCGTCCGATCAGACCGAAGACCGCGGGACAGAAGCGTTACGTCGATGCCACGCGAAAGAACACCCTTGTGTTCGCCATTGGGCCGGCTGGAACTGGCAAGACCTACCTCGCCGTAGCCATGGCGGTAAAGGCGCTCCGCGAGAAGCAGATCTCTCGCATCATCCTGACGAGACCTGCTGTCGAAGCCGGTGAGCGTTTGGGATTTCTGCCCGGGGATGTCGCTGAGAAGGTCAACCCTTATCTCAAGCCTCTCTATGACGCTTTGTACGAGATGCTCGAACCCGGCCACTTCGGGAGGCTAGCCGAACGGGGCACGATTGAAGTTGCCCCTCTGGCTTTTATGCGAGGTAGGACGATCAACGATTCGTTCATCATTCTCGATGAGGCGCAGAACACGACTCCAGAGCAGATGAAGATGTTTCTTACACGTCTCGGTCTGCGTTCGACAGCAGTCGTTACTGGGGACATCACGCAGATCGATCTTCCCGAGGGTCAACAGAGCGGACTGGTCGTCGTGCAAGAGATCCTTCGCGACATAAACGGCCTCGAGTTCTTGTATCTGGATGCAACCGACGTCGTTCGTCACAAGATCGTCCAAGAGATCGTCGAGGCTTATCGCCGCTTCGAGGACGCGCGGCCGAAGAAGCGATGACGGACGATCTCCCCCGATCTTCCCGGTACCCAGCGTGATGGCCGTGGCGATCGATGTCTTCGTCGCCAACGAGCAAAGCGACGTTCCTTTGGATGAGCATCGCTTGGTATCCCTGGCGAGGCTGGCCGCGTTGGAAGAGGGGATAGACCCCCGCGCCGAGGTCACCGTCTTGCTCGTTGAGCGCCCGGCGATGGCCTCGCTCAAGGAGAAGTGGCTGGGGGAGCCGGGCGCCACCGATGTCCTGGCTTTCCCGATGGATACCGAGATGCCCGAGGACGAGCCCTTCATACTGGGCGACATCGTCATCTGCCCCGACGTGGCGCGGGAGCAAGCCGACTCTTTGGGAGCCAAGCCCGTGACAGAGGAGGTTGATCTCCTTCTGGTGCACGGCTTCCTGCACCTCTTGGGGTACGACCACGTGCGCCCCCAAGACGCCCGCTCTATGCGCCACCGCGAGCGGAAGATCCTCGGCGAGTTCTACCGGAAGCAGACGCCGTGAATTGGCTAATCGCTGCCGTCGCTGCGCTCGTGGCGTTGGGATCCGTTCTGGCCATAGCCGAGAGCTCGATCACGCGTATGAGCAAGGTCCGGGCGATGGCTCTCCGTGAAGAGGGACGCAGAAACGCAGCTCTCCTCGAGCGGATACAAGAAGAGCCCGCGCGCTACCTCAACTCCGTGTATCTGGCCGTGATGTTCGCCCAGAACGGGTCGGCCATCCTCGTCGCGATCATCGCGGATCGCACTCTCGGGAACCTAGGCGTAACCATCCTCTCGATCGCCTTTACCCTGGTGTACTTCGTCGTTGTCGAGGCGATGTCAAAGACCTTCGGTGTCGTACACACTGATCGCGCCGCACTCGCCGTCTCGCCAATCGTTGTAGTTCTGGCTCGTCTTCTCGCTTTGCCGGGTCGCGGCCTCATCGGGCTCGCGAACGTTCTGTTGCCGGGGAAGGGCCTGAAGGCCGGCCCGTTCGTTTCCGAGAGGGAGATTCGCCAGATGGCCGAAGCGGGTCACGAGGCCGGCACGATCGAAGAAGAAGAGAAAGAGCTCATCCATTCGATCTTCGAGTTCGGAGATACGACCGTTCGCGAGGTGATGACCCCGCGCCCGGACATGATCGTGGTGGAGGGGAACTACACCTTGCAGGCGGCCACCGAGTTGGCGGTGAAGCACGGCTTTTCGCGGATACCCGTCTACGAAGGTGAACCCGACAACATCATCGGAGTTCTGTATACGAAGGACCTCTTCCGTCCCCTCAAAGGCCACGACCAGCGGATCCAATCGTTGAAGGACGTCCTCCGCGAGCCGTACTTCGTGCCCGAGGCGATGAAGGTCTCCGACCTGCTCAGAGAGATGCAAAAAAGGCACGTACACATGGCGATCGTGGCCGACGAGTATGGCGACGTGGCCGGGCTCGTGACGCTCGAGGATGTGCTCGAGGAGATCGTCGGCGAGATCACCGACGAATACGACGTCGTCGAGTCGCATATCCAACCCGTTGGGAAGGACGGTTGGCGTGTGCAAGCGAAGACGCCGATCTGGGAGTTCAACAAGCAGATCGACGCTTCCTTCCCCGAGGACGAGGCGTGGGACACGGTCGGGGGCTTGGTGGCATCCCTGTTGGCGAAGATCCCCGAGCCGGGGGACGAAGTCGCATACGACGGCTTCAACCTCCGGGTCGAGCGTGTGAACCGACGCCGGATCGGAACGGTTCTCGTCCGGCGTTCCGGCCAGACCGGCGCGGACGGTGGCGACCGTGAGTCCTGATGCTCCAGGTCTCGCGATGGGCGACGCACCGGAGGGTTACCGTTCCGGTTTCGTTTCTCTCGTCGGAAGACCCAACGTAGGCAAGTCCACACTCCTCAACCAGATCCTCAAGAACAAGGTCGCTATAACCTCCGAGCGGCCGCAGACGACGCGAACCGCCATCCGAGGGATCCTCACGACTCCGCGCGCGCAGCTCGTCTTCGTCGACACTCCGGGGCTTCACAAGCCGCGGACGGCGCTGGGGGAGCGACTGAACCGCGTCGTACACAACACCCTGGGCGAAGTGGACGCGGTGGTCTTCCTCCTCGATGCCGTGGCCGGTGTGGGATCGGGGGACGAGTTCCTTGCCGGCGAGCTCCGTACCCTGACCATTCCGGTGCTCGTCGTGCTCAACAAGATCGACGCGGCCAAGCCGGCCGAGCTCGAGTCATCACGAGTGCGTGCTCTCCGGATGGGAGCGGAGTGGCCCACGTACGGAGTCTCGGCGCGGACGGGACAAGGGGTGTCCGATCTCGTGAGCGAGATCGTCGAGCGGCTCCCAACCGGCCCGCTGTACTACCCGCCCGACGCCGTCACCGACCAAGCCGACCAACAGATGCTGGCCGAATTGATCCGCGAGAAAGTCCTGCGCCTCACACGCGAGGAGGTCCCGCACTCCGTTGCCGTAGTTGTGGACGAGATCCGGACCGAAGGTGACGACGGGATTGAGGTGTACGCCACGATCTACGTCGAACGCGATTCGCAGAAGGGGATCGTTATCGGCAAGGGCGGTCGGATGTTGAAGGAGATCGGCACCAGTGCACGTCGCGACATCGAGACGTTCCTCGGTGGCAAGCACGTCTATCTTCATCTGCGCGTGAAGGTCGAGCACGATTGGCAGCGCCGAGCGGCGATGGTCGAGCGATTCGGCTACGGAACGTGACGCTTTCGCGATTGCTCGTTGCCTTCCTGATGGTGGTTGCGGCGGTCGGCGCGATCGCGCGCTCGATCAACGGAAGTGACGTGGCTCGGGTGGCCGGGGTTCTTGCGGCTCTTGCACTCGGGACGATCGCTGTGGGCGTGATCCGCGAGCGGATGTGGGCGCTCGGCGCAGCGTTCTTCATCGGACTCTGCTGGCTCTGGGCGATAATCGCGCTCCGCGTGCAGGGCGTTCTGGGCGCGCCCGAGATCGCTCTGTGGATAGCCTGGTCCATCCTGGTAATGGTCATGACCGTTCGGATGAGGCCCGGCTGATGGTTGACAAGGTCTACACCCGTAAGGGCGACGACGGAACCACGCAGTTGCTCTTCGCCGGCAAGGACCGCGTGGACAAATCCAGCCTTCGCGTCGAGGCATATGGCTCGAGCGACGAGGCCGTCTCGGCGCTGGGACTGGCGCGGGCTTTTGCGGCCGAAGCGGAGCAGGACGATATCGCCGTTCTCATCCTTCGGTTGCAGCGTGAGCTCTTCGTCCTCAATGCGGAGCTGGCTACGGACCCTAAGGATCAGGATCGACTGCAGGCTGGGGTGTCGCTGGTGACATCGGAGATGGTCGACGCACTCGAATCCGATATCGACGAGCTGGAGTCCCGCTACGAGCAGCCCAAGGACTTCATCGTCCCCGGCAACTCGACACTCGGGGCTTCCCTGGACCACGCGGCGCGCGTGATCCGGCGAGCCGAGCGGGTGATCGACGCCCTGGCCCGGGAGGAGTCCGTGCGCTCCGAGGCCCGGGCGTACGTGAACAGGCTGGCCGACCTGGCCTGGGTCCTGGCCCGATACGCCGAGCGGGAGAATCGCCAGCCCCGTCCTCGCTCGGACTGACAATAGAGCCGTGGGGAACGGCGGCCACGGGATCGGGCTCTATCGCGCGCAGGGGATCGTCCTGCGCAGCATGCGGTTGGGTGAGGCCGACCGGATCGTCACCTTCTATACGCAGGCCCACGGCCGCGTGAGAGGAGTGGCGAAAGGAGTCCGGAAGTCCAAGTCCCGCTTCGGAGGGCGGCTCGAGGGATTCACGCACGTCGACCTCCAGCTGTATCGGGGACGAAGTGACCTCGACACGGTGACGCAGGCCGACATCATCACCCGGCCACACCGCGTCCGCGAGGACTACGCATCCTTCTGCGCGGCTTCGGCGATGGCTGACGCGGTCGACAGAACTACTCCTGAACGCGAGCGCAACGTCCGGGTGTTCCTCCTTCTGCGCTCGGCATTGCAAACCCTCGAGGACGGTGCAGTTGATCCGGCGCTTCTGGCTTATGCATTCCTGGCGAAGTTGTCATCGATGTCCGGGCATCACCCAACACTCGGGATGTGTGTCGACTGCGGAAGCCCGGGGCGCGTGGCGTTCTCCTACGATCGCGGTGGTGCGGTGTGCGGAGCTTGCGTTGATCGGATGGATCCCAAGGTGACGGAGGACCTACTCGATACGTGGACGTCGCTGATGGAGGACGAGTGGGAAGTACTTCGCAGCCGGCAGCTTCCGAGGCCGATCCTGCGTGACCTCGGCCCGTTGATGGTGGGGTTCGTCCAATGGCACACGGAGAGTAGGTTCAGAGCGTTCGCGCTTCTGCCGGCTCTCGCTCGCTAAGCAAGGAACCCGCCTGATTCGTGGCTCGAACGGGGTTCGTACACTGCAGGGCGTGAGTCCAGCCGTCCGCGACGAGATCGATCTATCGCGTCTCCCGAAGCACGTCGCGTTGATCATGGACGGCAACGGCCGATGGGCCAAAGCCCGCGGACTTCCGCGGACCGAGGGTCATCGTGTGGGTATCGGCGAATCCGTGGTCGACGTGGTCGACGGCGCGCTCGAGATCGGCCTGAAGTACTTGACTCTCTATGCCTTCTCGACCGAGAACTGGCGCCGGCCGCCAGCCGAGGTCAAGTTCCTCATGAACTTCAACCGCGAGTGGCTCCTGCAGCAGCGAGAACGCTTCTATGAGCAGGGGGTCCGGGTCCGATACATCGGCCGCCGTAGCGACCGTCGCGTTCCCCGAAAGCTGCTGGCCTTGGCCGAGGAGACCGAGCAGATGACGCAGGACTGCCGCAACCTCACCTTGACCATCGCGCTCAACTACGGCGGCTGGGCCGAGGTCGTCGACTCGGTGCGTCACTTGGCAAAGCTCGTCGAGAAGGGCGAGCTCGACCCGGACAAGATCAACGAGAAGCACATCCGGGGCCACCTTTACGCTCCCGATCTGCCGGATCCCGATCTGATCGTGCGGACGTCGGGTGAGAAGCGGATCTCGAACTTTCTCCTATGGCAAGGCGCCTACGCGGAGCTCCTGTTCATGGACACCCTGTGGCCCGACTTCCGCCGCGAGCAGCTGTTCGAAGCCGTGCTCGAATATCAGCGACGTTCCCGTCGTTTCGGGGGAGTGGAGTAGCTAGACCGGGCGGAGCTGTTCGGTCAGGAAGGAGACCAGATCTGTGATCGGGATGCGCTCCTGCGTCATCGTGTCGCGTTCGCGCACCGTCACCTGCTTGTCCTCCAGGCTGTCGAAGTCCACCGTCACGCAGAACGGCGTCCCCACCTCGTCCTGACGCCGGTAGCGCCGGCCGATCGAGCCCGCGTCGTCGAAGTCGATCATCCAGTTCGTCCGTAGGGACGCCGCCACTTCCTTGGCAACCGGGGTCAACTGCTCGTTGCGTGAAAGCGGCAGCACCGCCACCTTTATAGGCGCGAGGTCTCGATGGATCTTCAGATATGTCCTCTTCTCGACCTTGCCGGATGCCGTTGGGGCTTCCTCTTCCCGATACGCGTCGATAAGGAACGCGAGCGTCGCGCGGTTCGAGCCCCCAGCCGGCTCGACGACATACGGGATGAAGCGCTCGTCGTTCTCGTCGTCGAAATACGTCAGGTCGACGCCGGATTTCTCCTGGTGGGCCTTGAGGTCGAAGTCAGTCCGGTTCGCGACCCCTTCGAGCTCACCCCAGTCGGTGAAGGGGAATGCGTACTCGATATCGACCGTCCGCTTCGAGTAGTGGGACAGCTCGTCGGCGTCGTGCTCGCGAACTCGTATGTTCTCGTCGGCGATCCCGTATCGCTTCCACCAGCCCAAGCGCTCGTCGATCCAGTACTGGTGCCACTGCTCGTCGGTTCCGGGCTTGACGAAGTACTCCATCTCCATCTGCTCGAACTCCCGAGTCCGGAAGATGAAGTTCCCAGGCGTGATCTCGTTGCGGAAAGACGTCCCGATCTGGGCCATGCCGAATGGGATCTTTCGCCGCGTGGCCGCTTGTACGGACTTGAAGTTGAGGAAGATCCCCTGCGCGGTCTCGGGGCGCAGCCAGACCACGTTGGTGTCGTCCTCTACCGGGCCCGAGTGCGTCTTGAACATAAGGTTGAAGTTGCGAGGGTCCGTGAACTCCTTGTGGCCACAGTTGGGGCACGCCTTGCTCTCGAGATGGTCGGAACGGAAGCGCTGGTGGCAACTGAGACACTCCACGAGCGGGTCGGTGAACACCTCGACATGCCCAGAGGCCTCCCAGACACGCGGCGACAGGATGATCGCGGAGTCCAGGCCGACTACGTCCTCGCGTAGCTGGACCATCCAGCGCCACCATGCCCGCTTCACGTTGTTCTTGAGCTCGACTCCGAGCGGACCGTAGTCCCAGGTCGATCGGATGCCCCCGTAGATCTCGGAGTTGGGCAGCACGATGCCCCTGCGCTTGCACAGGTTGACGATCGTGTCCATCGAAACCTTGGTCATGGTCGGCGAATGATATCGGCTGCCAGGCGCCGTTACGTCGGAGGCATGGCAACATAGAGGCTTCCGTTCCGGGAGATCCCGCATGGCCAAGCGCAAACCTTCACGACCGAAGAGCAGATCCGGCCCCAAGCGGAAGCCTGCTCGGCGTCCGCCCACGAAGACGAGAGCCCCTCGGGCACGCGCCGCCGTGCGCCGGACCGCAGCTCCCCCGCGGAAATCGGGAAAGTTCGTCTACGACTTCAATGAAGGCAACAAGGACATGAAGTACCTGCTAGGCGGCAAGGGCGCCAACCTCGCCGAGATGACCAAGATGGGGCTTCCCGTGCCCCCCGGGTTCACGATCTCGACCGACGCCAGCCGCGCCTACATGGCCACGGGCAAGATCCCGGCCGGGCTCGACGGCGAGGTCGATCGCCACCTCAAGAAGCTCGAGACGAAGATGAAGCGGTGCCTGGGCGACCCGGCAGACCCGCTCCTCGTCTCCGTGCGGTCCGGGTCGATGTTCTCCATGCCCGGGATGATGGACACGGTCCTCAACCTCGGCATGAACGACCAGTCCGTGAAGGGCCTGACCAAGCAGACCGACGACGAACGCTACGCCTGGGACTGCTACCGCCGCTTCATCCAGATGTTCGGCAAAACGGTCATGGGCCTTCCCGGAGAGCTGTTCGAAGAGGCTTTGGACGAGGCGAAGATCGCGAAAGCCAAGAATCTGAAGAAGAAGTCCGTCGGCGATGTGAAAGACACGGATCTGGACGCCGACAACCTGCGCGACGTGGTCGACACGTTCAAGGCGCTCGTCAAGCGAGAAGCGAAGACCTCGTTCCCACAGGATCCGCGCAAGCAGCTGCGGATGGCCATCGAGGCCGTCTTCAACTCGTGGAACAACCGACGGGCCCAGGACTACCGCAAGGCGGAGGGCATCGACGATGCCTTGGGGACGGCGGTCAACGTCCAAACGATGGTCTTCGGCAACAAGGGCTTCGATTCGGGAACCGGTGTGGCCTTCACTCGCGACCCGGCCACAGGGAAGTCCGGCGTGTACGGCGACTTCCTCCTGAACGCGCAGGGTGAGGACGTGGTGGCCGGCGTCCGCACGCCCGAACCGCTGGCTTCCCTGCGAAAGGTGAACCGTAAGGCCTACGACGAGCTGATGAAGATCATGGCTCAGCTCGAGCGTCACTACCGCGACATGTGCGACATCGAATTCACGATCGAGCAGGGCAAGCTCTGGATGCTGCAGACGCGAGTCGGCAAGCGGACGCCCTCGGCGGCCGTGCGCTTGGCCGTGGAGATGGCCAACGAGAAGCTCATCTCGCGCACCGAGGCGATCCGCCGTGTCACGGCGGATCAACTCGACCAGCTCCTGCATCCACAGTTCGATGTCGGCGCGAAGATGGACGTTCTCGCCAAGGGGATCAGCGCATCGCCGGGTGCAGCCGTCGGGAAGGTCGTCCTCGACGCGGATACCGCGGTCGAGTGGGCGGAGCGAGGGGAGAAAGTCGTCCTCGTTCGCGACGAGACGAACCCAGATGACGTTCATGGGATGTACGCGGCCGAAGGGATCCTCACAGCGCGCGGAGGTAAGACCTCGCATGCGGCGGTCGTGGCACGCGGTGCGGGCAAGCCCTGCGTCGTGGGGGCCGAGTCTGTGCGAATCAACATGGCTTCGCGCGCTTTCGATGCCGGCGGCCGCACGGTCAAGGAAGGCGACGTCATCTCCCTCGACGGTTCGTCCGGGATCGTTGCCGCCGGCGCCGTGCCGCTGGTAGCTCCGAAGATGTCCAAGGAGTTTGCGACGCTGCTGACGTGGGCCGATGCGCTGCGGAAGCTCGGCGTTCGGGCCAACGCCGACACACCTGAGGACGCCAAGCGTGCCCGCGAGTTCGGCGCCGAAGGGATCGGCCTTGCTCGGACCGAGCACATGTTCCTGGGTGAACGGCTCCCGATAGTGCGCCGGGCGATCCTCGCCGCGACCGATGCCGAGAGAGACTCGGCGCTCGCGGCTCTGCTCGCGCTTCAGCGCGGCGACTTCATCGGCATCTTTCGCGCGATGGACGGACTTCCCGTCACTATCCGGCTGCTCGACCCGCCGCTGCACGAGTTCCTCCCGGGCTCCAAGGAGCTCGCGCTCGAGATCGAGCGATTCCGGATCGCGGGTCAGATCACGAGACTCGACGCGATCAACGAGGTCATCGAGCAACGCAAGCACCTTCTGGCGGCGGTTGAGCGGATGGAGGAGTCCAACCCGATGCTCGGCCTCCGCGGATGCCGTCTCGGTCTGGTGATCCCCGGGATCTATCAGATGCAGGTGCGCGCGATCATGGAGGCGGCCGTCGAGGTCAAAGCCAAGGGCGGCAAGCCCGGCGTCGAGATCATGATCCCGCTCGTGGGAATGGCCACCGAGCTCCAGATATTGCGCGAGCGAAGCGACACCGTAGCCAAGGAGGTCCTCAAAGCAGCGGGCGTGCGCGTGCCCTATCTGATCGGCACGATGATCGAAGTTCCGCGGGCCGCGCTCACGGCCGGAGAGATCGCCGCGTCGGCCGACTTCTTCTCCTTCGGGACGAACGACCTTACGCAGATGACGTACGCCTTCTCGCGCGACGATGCCGAGGGCAAGTTCCTGCCGCCTTACTTGGACCAGAAGGTTCTGGACGTCAATCCCTTCGAGACGCTGGACCGGTCCGGCGTCGGGCGTCTCGTCGAGATCGCCACGCGTGAGGGCCGGGCGGCCAATCCCAAGCTCAAGGTCGGAGTGTGCGGCGAACACGGTGGCGACCCCAAATCGGTCGAGTTCTTTGCGGCGGCGAACCTGGACTACGTCTCCTGCTCGCCGTTCCGCGTGCCGATCGCTCGCTTGGCGGCTGCGCACGCGGCGATCGGCGCCTCCGACGCCGCGAGCAAGTAGGCCCTTCGGAAGAGCCTGAGCGAAGCGGGTCGTATCTTGATGTCGTGCGGTCCTCGTTCCTGAGGGTTGGGGTGGCGGTAGCCCTGTTGGTTGCCGGGTGCCTACTGTTTGCCGGATCTGCCCATGCGCAATCGCGCGCCGACGTCGTCCGGCTCGATCTGGACACCGCCGTCCAGCCGCTCTCGGCGTCCTACGTCGTGGATGGGGTCCGCAACGCCGAAGCCGACGGCGCCGATGCCGTCCTGCTGCGCATCGATACACCCGGCGGCACCAGTTCGTCGATGCGTCGCATCGTGGGCGCCGTGCTAGGCGCGAAGATCCCGGTGATCTGCTGGGTGGGTCCCGAGGCAGCGCGGGCGGCCTCCGCGGGAACTTTCATCTTGCTTGCTTGTCACGTCGCCACGATGGCTCCGGGGACCAACGTCGGTGCCGCGCATCCCGTCGGTCTACGCGGCGAGGTGCTGGCCGAGAAGATCACGAACGACTCGGCTGCCTTCATCCGTTCGATCGCGGAGCAGCGGGGGCGCAACGCCGAGTGGGCCGAAACAGCCGTGCGGGAGTCGGTGAGCATCTCTGCTCGCGAGGCTCAACGAATGGATGTCATCGACGGGGTAGTGTCCGATGCCGCGGCCGTTCTGCGATTTGCTCATGAACGGACGGTACGCGTGGACGGGGACGGCGTCAGGCTCGACTTTTCGCCGGTGAGTGTTCGGACCCAGTCGATGGGCTTCGGTCGTTCGCTGCTGGGCTCTCTCATCGACCCCAACCTTGCCTATCTGCTCTTACTGATCGGCATCGCCGGAATCTTCATCGAGATCCTGAGTCCGGGCTTCGGTGTGCCCGGTGCCGTCGGCCTGTTCTCTTTGCTGCTCTCGTTTGTGATGCTCGAGATGCTTCCCGTGAACATTGCCGGGGTGCTCCTTCTTCTCGCCGGGATCGGGCTCGTGGCGCTCGAGGTGCACGTGCCGGGCTTCGGTGTGGCCGGTGTGGGCGGGACGGTTTCCCTGGTGCTGGGAGGCCTGTTGCTGTTCGACGCCGGCAGCTTGGTGCGAGTGTCGCGTCCTCTGGTGATCGGGACGGCGATAGGGCTCGCCCTGTTCATCCTCCTCGTTGTCGGGAAGGTTGTTCGGTCTCGTCGTCTGCCGCCTCACGTGCCGCCGACGATGATCGGCGCGGAGGGCGTCGCTACCAGCGATCTCGATCCCGTTGGTACCGTTCGCGTGCGCAGCGAGGAATGGACAGCCGAATCGACCAACGAACCGATCAGTGCCGGAACGCGCGTCCTGGTGGTCTCAGAAGATGGCCTGAAGCTTCAAGTAGACGCCGCAGACGAGGGGAGGAGTTGATGGGTCTCATCATCGCCGCCGGGGTGGTCGGCTTTTTCTTGCTGATCCTGCTGCCGGCCTCCGTGCGCATCGTTCGGGAATATCAGCGGCTGGTTCTCTTCAGACTCGGAAGGTCACTCGGGACTCGCGGACCGGGCTTCGTGATGATCATCCCGCTCGTGGACAGGGTGGTTTGGGTAGATCTGCGCGAGTCCTATCTGGAGATCCCGCATCAGACTGCGATCACCAAAGACAACGCGGGGATCTCCATCGACTTCGTGATCTTTCACAAGGTCGTTGATCCGGTGTCGTCGGTACTTGCCGTCGAGGACTTTGCCGGGGCAGCCCAGAACGTCGCCACCACCACGCTTCGGGCCGTTGTCGGAGACATGTCGCTGGACGACGTGCTGGCCAGGCGCGACCAGATCAACGAGCTGCTGAGGGTGAAGCTCGACGAGATCACCGAGAGGTGGGGCGTCAAGGTGACGAACGTCGAGATCAGGGAGGTCGTACCGCCGCCCGTCGTTCAGGAGGCCATGACCCGCCAGATGTCTGCCGAGCGAACGCGACGCGCGCAGGTCACCGAGGCCGAGGGCCAGCGCGAAGCCACCGTCACTGTGGCCGAGGGGGACAAGCAGGCGCAGATCCTGACGGCCGAGGGCACGCGGCAGGCCGCGATCTTGGAAGCCGAGGGTTTCGCACAAGCCCTGGAGACGATGTTCGGAGCCGCACAGAAGGTAGATGCGAAGACCATGGGGTTGCAGTACCTGGAGGCGTTGAAGGCCTTGGGAGCTTCTCCATCGACGAAGTTCGTCGTCCCTATGGAGTTCGCGAACATGCTCTCCGGACTGTCCGGGCTCACCGGCACCGCCTTCGCACCGCCGGCTCCACGATCGGGACGCTGACCCCGCTGTCTGCGTTCGCACGTAGAGTGTCGCGCGGGGGCCGGGTTTTGCGTGTCCTGGGGGAAGGCAATGGGTGTTATCCCGCGTGTCGTCAGCGAAGAGGTGGAAGCAGCCACCCTCGCTCCCTGGGCGACCAGATCGGCGTCGACCAAGGGGCGGGAGCGGCCTGAAGAACTGTGCTCGCTGCGCACGCATTTCCAGCGCGATCGCGACCGAGTGCTGCACACCAAAGCGTTCCGCAGGCTCATGCACAAGACTCAAGTGTTCTTGGCCCCCGAAGGTGATCACTACCGCACACGGTTAACACACACGCTCGAAGTTGCGCAGGTGGCTCGAACGATCTGCCGGGCCCTGCGCCTGAACGAAGACCTGGTCGAGGCGATCTGTCTCGGGCACGACCTCGGACATACGCCCTTCGGTCACGTGGGGGAAGAGGCCCTGGGGCGGGCCATGCAGCGCTCGTTCGAGCACAACCGGCAGTCCTTGCGCGTGGTGGACGTCCTGGAGCCCGACGGGTCCGGCCTCAACCTCACCTGCGAGGTTCGGGACGGGATCCTCAATCACACGTGGCGGATGCCCGAACCGGCGACGCCCGAGGCCATGGTCACGCGATGGGCCGACCGCATCGCTTACATCAGCCACGACGTCGACGACGCGATCCGGGCCGGAGTTCTGACAGAACAGGATCTGCCGGCCGACGCTCGCAGCGTCCTCGGTGACACATACGGTGACCGCCTCGACGCGATGGTGCGGGCCATCGTGGCGCGTAGCGCTGAGATGGAAGCGGTGGCGATGCCGGAGGATGTGGCCGAGGCGATGGGCGAATTGCGGTCGTTGCTGTTCGAACGCGTTTACATGGGCGCAGCCCGGCCCGAGGCCGAGAAGGCCGGCGAGGTGCTCTCCCGGCTCTGCGCGCATTTCCGTTCACATCCCGACGAGCTCCCCGACACACGTTTGGACGACGACGACGACGATCAGCGTGTGATCGACTACGTGTCGGGAATGACAGACCGCTTCGCTCTGCGCACGTACCAGGAACGCTTCCTTCCCCAGGGAGTCGCGTGAGCCCGAGATACGTCAACGACGACATCGACGAGGTGCGCGAGCGCGCGAACATCGTCGAGGTCGTCGGCGAGCACGTGCGACTGCGTAAGGCCGGCCGCGTGTACCGGGGGCTGTGCCCGTTCCATCAGGAAAAGACGCCGTCTTTCAGCGTCGACCCGGACAAAGGCCTCTACTACTGCTTCGGCTGCAACCAGGGAGGAAGCGTCTTCACCTTCCTCGAGCAGGTCGAAGGGCTTTCCTTCCCGGAAGCGGTTGAGTCGCTCGCGCAACGCTATGGGGTCGAGCTGAGAGAGTTTTCCGGTGGCCGCAAGGGGCCGTCTCCTCGCGCGAGGCTCTCGGCGCTCCAGGAAGCGGCCGTTGAGAAGTACCGCGAGTTCCTCGCGGCCGAAGACGCCGCGTCCGTGCGGGCCTACATCGAGTCGCGTGGCATCACCTCCGATCTCGTAGAGAAGTACCGGATCGGCTTCGGCGGGTGGCGAAGAGATGCCCTCATGCGGATCATGCTCCGCGCCGGCTACCGCGGCGAAGAGTTGATGCAAGCCGGCCTGGCCACGCGCGACGGCCAGGGGATGAGGGACACGTTCTACGGTCGTCTGCTGTTCCCGATCTTCGATCCCGCCGGTCGTGCGGTCGGGTTGGGCGGCCGGGTGATCCCGCAGGAGCATCGACAGGAGGGAGCTCCGGACGGACCCAAGTACCTGAACAGCCGCGAGTCGCCGATCTTCAAGAAGTCGCGGATCCTCTACGGCACGAACTGGGCCCGGACCGACGTCATGCAGAGCAAGCGACTCGTCCTGGTCGAGGGCTATACGGACGTGATAGCCCTCCACGCCGCCGGTGTCGGGGAAGCGGTGGCCACATGTGGCACATCCCTGACCGAGGACCACATGAAGGAGATCTCAACCCGTTTCGGCGATGTACGCGTCGTCCTTTGCTTAGATGCCGACGCCGCCGGCCAGGCTGCCATGTCGCGCGATCGCACTGAGGAGCTTGCCGGGACGTTCTCGCCGGGCGATGACGTGAGGGGTTCGGGCTGGATCCCGATCGGGCGTGGTTGGCTGCCCGAGGTTCACGTCGCTCACCTCCCGCAGGGCAAGGACCCGGCGGACTTCGTCCGGGCCGAGGGTGCCGAAGGCGTCGTGCGGATGCTGGACGAGGCGGTGCCTCTGGTTGCGTTCCTATTGTCCCGCGCGCTCGAGGGAGCCGATCTCCGTTCGCCCGACGGACGAGCTCGCGCCGTGCGCCGGGGCGTCGATGTGCTGCGCCAGGTCGGTGACAATCTGCTGCGCCACGAGTACGCGTTGTGGCTTTCGGATCGCACGGGCGTCGATACCTACGAGATCGCTCGTTCACTCGAGGGCGCCGACCGGACGCTGCGTCGCCGGCCCTCGGGTCCGGCTGCTCAAGCGCCGATCGCTCTGTCCGGATCGCAGCGCATCGAGCGAGAAGCGTTGCGTGGGTTGCTCACGTTCCCGGAGCTCTTGAAGGACGATCTACTTGCGCCGTCGGAGAGCGACTTCACCCTTCCCTTGCACAAGTCCTTGTTCCGGCTCGCAAGTGCCGAGCTAGCCGAACAAGGCAACGTCGATGTCGGACGTATCGCTTCCAGGGTTCAGGATCCCGAGCTGCAGCGGATCGCGAGCGAGCTGTCGGTCGGGGAGGCGCCGGAAGGACGCGTGGCGCGCGACACGCTCTCGCGACTCCGTGAGTCGGCGCTGGAGCGGCATATAGTGGAGCGCAAGAGCCGGTTGCGGGCGCTCGATCCGAACAGGGAAGCGGCCGCATACGATGCGCTTTTCGAAGAGTTGCTGGAGCTGGAGAAACAAAAGCGAGCTCTCACTCAACTGGGGTAGTTATGGCCGATGCCGAAGCAACTGAAGGCAAGGGCGATCTCCTAGAGCGCATCCAACAGATCGATGGCGATGAGTTGGAGAACCGCCGCGCCGCGCTGGAAGCCATCGACGAACCCGACCGGGCCGAGCTCGAGGCGGAGGATGCGCCCGACGAGACAGAGCTTCTCGAAGTCGGCACCATCAAGAAGTCCGTCCTCAAGATCCTCAAAGCGGAGGACGCAGAGACGGCCGACTCGATCCGTCTTTACCTCAGGGAGATCGGTCGCGTGCCGCTTCTAACGGCTGCCGATGAGGTGTCTCTCGCCCAGCGCCTGGAAGGCGGACTTGAGGCCGAGGAAAAGCTGGCCAAGTCGAACGGGAAGGTTAGCGAGACGGAACGCAGCAAGCTGGAGCCCGCGATCCGCGACGGCCATTTGGCCAAGGACCACCTAATCGAAGCAAACCTCAGGCTGGTCGTGTCGATCGCGAAGCGCTACGTGGGCCGAGGGCTGGCATTCCTCGACCTCATCCAGGAAGGGAACCTCGGCCTGATCCGCGCCGTCGAGAAGTTCGACTGGCGTCGTGGTTTCAAGTTCTCCACCTACGCGACCTGGTGGATCCGGCAAGCAATTACCCGAGCGCTGGCCGACCAGTCGCGGACGATCCGCATCCCCGTCCACATGGTCGAGACGATGACGAGGGTGGGGAAGGTGCAGCGGGAGCTGGCGCAACAGCTCGGACGGGAGCCGAAGTTTTCCGAGCTGTCGCAGGAGCTCGATCTGCCGGTCGAACGAGTAGCGGAGATCTTGCGCATGGGGCTTGATCCCGTGTCGCTATCAGCTCCGGTAGGCGAGGAGGAGGACTCAAAGCTCGGTGACTTCATCGAGGACGTGGACGTCGACCAGCCGATGCAAGCGGCTGTTCGTTCTCTGCTGAACTCGTACATCGGCGAGCTGTTGGACGAGCTTGGTCCCCGGGAACGCGAAGTGATCGAGATGCGCTACGGCCTCAAGGACGGACAACCCAAGACCTTGGAAGAAGTGGGAAAGACGTTCAAGGTCACCCGCGAGCGCATCCGCCAGATCGAGACGCGGACGCTGGCGCGCCTGCGCCATCCGACAAAGATCCGGAAGCTCGAAGACCTGATCGAGTAGTCCGCTCGGGCTACGTGTCCGGCCCTCACCCCAACTGTGGCAAGGCCGACTCCCAATCGACGCCATCACTAGCTGAAGGGACAGGCCGTGTCCGAACCTTCGTCTGCGCACCCCCATAGGTCGACGACCCGGAAACTGCTACTCGCTGTAGGTTCGACGATCGTGCTCGCCGTTCTGCTGTTCCTACTCTTCGGCCGGAGCTATCAGGAAGCTTCGGGCTCGCGGGGCGAGAATGGGACGGACCGCTTCGCTGAGGGCTCGGATTCTGTGTCGCAGGGCTCCGCGGGCACTTCCGGTGGCTCTGATGATCAATCAGGCTCTGGCTCTCCCAACACCCAGGACGAAGCATCGGACCCGAAGTCCAACTCTGCGAAGGGCAACGGATCGACATCTTCGAACTCGCCCGTTGGCAGTTCGGTTAACGGGGTATCGGCCATTGGCGCGCCAAGTGGTTCCTCACCGACCGACGTTGTCGGAGGTGTTGTGGACACCGTCACGGAGCTGGCGGACGCAGCGGTCGACGAGATTGCCAATCAGCTGGGCGAGGCAGTCGAAACGGTGGAAGGCACGTTGGGCGAGCTCGGCGTGGATCTGGACGTGGTAACCGATGACGTTCTCGATCTCGTAGAGCAGGGGATCCCGTTGGAGGAAGCGGTCGACCAGGTGCTCGGCCTGCTTTCACCCGTACTGCCGACGCCGGCACCGTCCGGGGGCGGGCTCGGCGGGCTTCTCGGCGGTCTCGGCCTCTAACCAAAGCTCGGCTTCGACGTTCGGCGTCGCTGCTACCCTTGGTCGACCCGTTCCGGGGTGGCGCAATTGGCAGCGCGGCGGACTGTTAATCCGTAGGTTGTGGGTTCGAGTCCCACCCCCGGAGCCGTGTGAGGTGTCGCGTCATCGTCGTGCTGCTCGGTGAGAACGCGCACATTGAGTCCGTCGACAAGCATCAGTACCGACACATCCCCGAGCCGGTGTGTCCACTAAGTCGTGAACTCAGGCACAACCCCCGGAGCCCCTCTGATGCCCGAGACAGCCCGTCCACGATGCCCCGAGACATGGGAAGGGCTCGGCCGCACGTGCGGCCGGTCGAATCGATGTGCGGTCCTAGACTTCGGGGGTCTGGGGACGATGAGTCGTGGCCGCGGATTCGGGTATGGCTTAGGAGCGTGGGGGTGCGTTTCACCTCCGAAGAGAACTCGAGTGCCGCACGCATATAGGAGGCACGATCATGGATGCACTCGGCGACTGGAGGAGTACCGTGCGTCGGATGTGGCTATGGCCGGTAGCGATTCTGGTTGGCTTCCCGATCGGGGGGTACATCGCAGACCTGGTCGTGGACGGAGTCGATTCCGTGGGAGCAGCGCTCGCCGGGGGCCTCATCGTGGGCGCGGTCATCGGAGCGGCTGAGTGGTTCGCTTTGCGGCAGCGGATCTCATGGCTCTGGATCCCGGCGACGACTGTGGGGATGGCCGTGGGCCTGGTCGCCGGCGCGAGCCTAGTCGATTACGGGATCGACCGAGCAGACCTAGCCCTCATGGGTGCGGTGAACGGTTTCGCACTGGGTGTGATGCAGGCGCTGGTGTTCGCACAACATCGAATCCCAGGTGCGTTTTGGTGGGCCGTTGCGAACCCGCCTGCCTGGGCGCTTGGTTGGTTCGTGTCCTCATACGTGATCTCGAGAAACATCGATGAGCGGTTCCCGATTTTTGGCGCAAGCGGAGCGATCGTTTTCGGACTGCTGACCTGGCTTCTCCTCGCCGCCCTATTCCGAGCGGCTCCCGAAGTCCGAGGGACGGCAGCCAGAGCTGTTCCGTGAGTGTTGAGGTCGCCGCCGGGGTCGTGCTCATCGTCGCGCCGCTCTGGTTCAACACGACCTTCGCCATGCTCGGCAAGCAGTTCGACTACCCCGAGATCCTGCGCCGACCCTCGGCCGAAATCCTCGAGCGGTTCCGGGCCGGTGGCTCGGCGCTGATCCTCTTGTGGTGGGCTTTCATGCTGTCGGGACTGCTGCTGATCGCCGGGGCCGTGCTGCTCGGGCAGGCGCTTGGGTTCAGGGGCATCGTCCCGGTGGCGACGACCCTCGGAGTCCTTGCCGGTCTCGTCCAAATGCTCGGCCTCTTGCGCTGGGTGTACGTCGTCCCCGCGATCGCCCGCGACTATGCGGACCCGACGCTCGGGCGGGAGCAACGCGACGTACACGCCGCCGTGTTCCGCACCTTCCATCAGTACCTCGGGGTCGGTGTGGGCGAGCACCTCGGCTACCTCTTCACCGGCATCTGGTCGGTGTTGACGGGCGTCGGCGTCATTCAGGGAACGGCGCTGCCCACCTGGCTGGGGTGGCCCGGGGTCGTCATCGGCGTCGGGCTGGCGGTCGGCTCCGCTGAGTTCCTCGGTCCCAACGAAGAGCGGGGTTGGGGTCTGGCAGGATCTGCGATCCCAATCCTCTACATCGCATGGTCACTCTGGCTGCTCGCGATGGGCATCGCGTTGATCGCTTGATCAACTATGCGGCGGGCGAGTTGGCGCGTTTGTGTGCCGCAAGCGGGACCGGGAGCCGCACCAGGAACGTGATCTCGTTCCCCACGCATTTCACGTCCACCGAACCCCCGTGTGCGACGGCCGTCTCGCGCACGATGTGCAGACCAAGGCCGACGCCGGCAACGCGCCTGGTTATCGATGAGTCGAGCTGAACGAACGCATCGAACATTCGCTCGCGGTCGGCTTCGCTGATGTTCTCGCCACGGTTGGTCACGGCGACGACCGCCACGTCGCGGCCCGGCGCGGGCTCCAGCCACGTCGTGATGCTCACCAACCCACCGTCGATCCGATGCTTTAGGGCGTTGTTCACGAGATTGGCCAGGATCAAGCGCAGACTCCTGGGCGAGATCTGCGCCTTCAAGCCCTCGGGCACGATGTATTTGAAGCCGTGATCTTCTCGGTTCGGGTAATCGGCCTGTTCTCCAAGTACGTCCTCCAGCACTTCCCGAACTTCCGCGACGTCAGTGGAGTCGGAGGGTGCCTTCGCCGTATTGAGCAGATTCTCGACGAGGAACTGCAAGCGATCGCCTTGGCGTAGCAGCCGGTCCAGCCACTCCTTCTGATCGCCCTCCGAGCCGTCGACGTCGCGGAGCAGTTGGCCGAACCCGAGGATGGAGGTGAGTGGAGTCCGGAGCTCGTGGGAAACTACGCTCACGAGCTCGTCCTTCATCGTCGCGGCGGCTTCGAGCTGCTGCACGATGGCTCGTTCTCCTTCGTACAGCTGGCGATACAGATCCCGAGCCTCGCTTCGTGCGGACTCATTCAGTCGCCACATCACGACAAAGACCGCAGACGCCGCGGAGACGAAGAAGGCATGGATAGCTGCCCACTTCCACGGGTTGTTGATCGCGGCGGGATGGTTGTACACGCTTTCGGGCCAAAGCTGGCCGATGAGTCCGTGATGGACGAGGACATAGCCGAGTGCCAAGAGGAATGGGGGCCAGGATTGATATAGCGCCACCACGGGGAGTACGACGAAGAAATGGAAATGCGCCTCGACGCTTCCACCCGTAACGTGCACCAGCATCGCCGAGCAGCTGAGGAGGGCCATGGTCGCCAGAAGCTCCTGAACTTTGCGGCTCATGTGGCGGTTCAAGGCGGCCAGGGAGAGAGTGGAGATGGCCACAGCCTCGGCGCCCGAGTGAATGGGTGTGTCACCGCGCAGGACGAGCCCCAAAGCGAAGAGAACGGGAACGTGAGCGACGGCGAGAGAAACGATGAACCGGTGGCGCGTTCTCCATACGTTCTGAGGGAGCTGTTCGGAGTGCGTGAGGAAGCGGACGAGTCGGCTGAAGCGCCCGTCGTCCGTGGTGCTCGTCTGATTAGCGTCTACGCCCGCGGGCGCAGCCGCGCTTGAGTCTTGCGCCATGTTCCCCTCCATCCGGGTCTCGGCCCCCGGAGCGGGGAGATTAGAGATCGGAGAAGGAGCGGATTCGCGACTTGGGCGCCCGGCGCGGAGGCCCACCGGCTCCGAACTTCATCAGCCGGGCTGCGCGGCCGCGATGAGGCCGAAAGGGCTCGAGCAGCTCGAGCATCGCGTCGTCGTCACCGCCCCGCTTGCCGGTGAAGGCGTAGACGACGATCTTTGGCAGGTGGTAGTCGCCGACGGCAACGGCGTCGGCATCGGCCCAACAGACCTGCGCTACCTGGGCCGACGTCCACGGGCCGATGCCGGGGAAGGCCTCCAGACGCTCTCGGCCGAGCTCGCAGGCCTCCTCGAGCCGCTTCACTCTCGATGCGAGCCGCCGGACGATGTCCGTCCTCTTGCTCTCGATCCCGAATCGATGAAAGTGGTAGTAGGGCTCGCCGGCCAGCTTGGCCGGCGAGGGCGGGAGCCTGAGCTTGGTGGGTCCCGGTGCTTCCTCCCCCCAGCTCCAAGCCAGGCGGCGCCACGATTCGTGTGCTTCCTGCGACGTAACCTTCTGTTCCAGCACGGTTGGCACGATCTTCTCGAAGACCGCCCACGTGGCCGTCATCCGGAGGCCGGGCAAACGCCGGTCGAGCTCGCGCATCAAAGGGTGAAGAGCCGGATCCCAACCTTCGAGGGAGTCGAGCGCACCGAGGACGTCGGGAGCACCGGTCAGCGCGTGCTCGGCCCCCGGCCCCCACGCGCGAACCACGACCTCAGCGCTTCGTTGCTCGTAGCAGACCGTCGCGGCGCCGTCGGGAGTCCGCGTAGCGCGCCAAACGACCCCGTCGATCATCCTCACAGTTGGGTCGCGTGGCCCGTGACGCAGCGCGCTGAGCGAAATGCGTACGTCGATCTCCAGCTTCGGCCGGACAGCGCACTCCAATGGGGCGTCCATGGCGGGAGGCTAGCACCCGTCCCGGACGAAGCTGATCTAAGAGAAGATGTCCGAGTGACCCAGCTCCAGGCCCCGATCAAGATCGGAAGCACGCGGATCCGCAACCGTCTTTATCGGGCTCCCGTGCTCGAGGGAGCCGGCTCGGGTCCCGAGGCCACGAAGATCTACGTCGAGGCCTTCGAAGCGAATGCAAAAGCCGGCGTCGGGCTGATCATCCAAGGCAACTCGTGTATATCCGAAGACGGCCGATCGTCGCCCGGCATGACGTTGGTCAATACGCGCGAACGGATGCTGGCCCTCGCACCCGTGGCCGAAGCCGTGCATCGGTGGGGCGGCCGCCTTTTCATCCAGATCGGTAACGCGGGGATCTACGCGATGGAGGGCTGGAACTCCGAATTCGCGGCGACTCGCACTCGACCTCTCGCGGCGGTGTCGAGGCCACGTATCCACGTGCGGCCCGCGCTGCTGGGGACTCCGATCCGCCTTATGACGACGGCAGACGTGCATGAATCGGCCGAGCTTTTCGGACAAACGGCCGGGTGGGCCCGGGAGGCCGGATACGACGGCGTGCAGCTCGCCTCGGGCAACGCCAAGCTCATCCACCAGTTCCTGTCGCCGTACTACAACCGGCGCAACGACGAGTTCGGAGGGAGCTTGCGCAATCGCGCACGCATCCTCGAGGTGATCGCCGAAGCGGTACGCCGCCACGCAGGCGACGACTACGCGCTGACGGTGAAGATCACGGTGGAGGAAGAAGCTCCACCTCTCGCGCCGCGTAACAGCTTCGACGAAGGACTCGAGCTCTGCCGTCTGGCCGAGAGCTTCGGATACCACGCGATCACACCCGTCGGACTGTCGATCTTCCCCCACGCCTCGCTCTGCCGAGGAGCCGATCCCTCGGCGATCCTCGAGGTCGATTCGATCCGGCGCCGGTTCGAGACCGCCCTCGGCGGCTCGAAGCTGAAGATGGCGGTGCTTCGGTGGGGATACCGCCGGGGAGCCCGGCAGTATCCCTTCAAGTCCGTCTGGAACCGTAAGTACTTCGCCGCGGCCAAGCGCGCCGTGAACATCCCGGTTTTCGCGGTGGGAGGTATCCGACGATTGGACGAGATCACTTCGATCCTCGAGCGCGAGGACGCCGACATGATCGGTATCGGCCGACCCTTCTACGCCGAGCCCGATCTCCCGCGCCGGTTGCTGGCCGGAGACTTCACCGAAACGCTGTGCGAGAACTCCAACCGTTGCGTGCCTCCTCAGCAGCTCGGTCTCAAGGCGCGCTGCTACAACCCCAACGTCGCGAAGAAGCGGGCGGCCCGCGCCAAAGCCGTCTGATGCGTCGCGTCACATCGGCGTTGGTTCTCGTCCTTGCTCTGGCAATGCCGATGGCGTCTGCGCCGGCGCAGACCGACCGCGTTCCGCAGATCGAAGAGGTGCCAGGCCCGATCGTTCAACTACTCGAGGACTACGGCCGGTCGTTCGTCGACCACGACGTGGGACTGCTCACGCAGACCGTGTCGTCCGAGCGCCGGGAGACGGAAGCGAAAGCATTGCAGAACGCTTCGGATGTGGACTTCGAGCGATTCACGGTTCGCGCCACGACGCAGTACTCAGGAAATCTCGCATCGAAGCGTGTCCAGAATCTCTATCCCGACATGGAGGTTGCCACCTACCACGTGATTCTGGAGTCGACCATCGGACCCGAGTCCGGTGTCTTCGAGGAGGACGGGATCTTCACCTTCACGAAGGATCCCGAACGAGGGGGTGGCTATGACGGCTGGCGGTTGGCCTCGGACTCCGATCTCGAGCCGTTGGGATTCTTTTCGCCTGTGCACCTCTGGGATGGCGGACCCATGAGCGTTCTGACGAGTGAGCATTTCATCCTGCTGACTCACCCGGGCACGGCGGACGAGATGAGACCGGTACTCGAAGTGGCCGAGCGCGCGTATGCAAAGGTCGCCGAGTTCTGGCCGCGTCCGATAGCGGGCAACTTCGTGATAATTGCGCCGTCGACCAGCGAGGAGCTCGGTCGGATCCTGCACGAAACGGCCGGGGTTTCCAGGTTCGTCGCCTTCGTCGTCGGCGGAGCGAACCGGGAGCGCGGATGGGAGCCGACCGACCCGCGTGTGTTCATTCACGTCGATCACTTGCGCAACTACGGGACGGACGCGCAGGTCGAAATCCTCGCGCACGAGCTGATCCATGCCGTCACCCGGCCCCTGTCCGGACCGAAGATCCCGAACTTCGTGGAAGAGGGGCTGGCCAATGCCGGCGGTGGCACCGGCGGGCGTCGCATGGTAACGGGCGGCCCGGCCCCCGACGATTTCCCGACCGACGAAGGGTTCGTGACCGGGCCTGTGGGCGAGATCCAAGGCGTCTACGACCGGTCCCAGCTTGCGATCCAGGCGCTAATCGATTCGTTCGGTGTCGAAGGTGTCGCACGGTTCTACGAGACGCTCGGCAAAGAGCGTGTGGTTGCCGGGACCGACGAGTACCACGTCCGGCGCACGATCGAGGCGACGACCGATTGGTCGTACGAGGAATGGCTCGCGGCGTGGCGCAAGCGCGTGGGGTAGATAAACTGCCACGACCATGAACGCCGAACGACTTGCCGACATCGCTCCCGACGGCGCACTTGTCGCTCGCGTGGACGGCCGCCTTGTCGACCTGTCGAGGAACAGCGACGAATTCGGTGACGCAGAGGTTTCATTCCCTCCGGCTGATGACCCCGACGTGCTTCACGTCATGCGCCATTCAGCCGCTCACGTTATGGCGCAGGCCGTCCTGCGGGTCTTTCCGGACGCCAAGTACGCGATCGGGCCTCCGATCACCGACGGCTTCTACTACGACTTCGACCTGCCGCGCCCTTTGACCGAGGACGACCTCGTCGCCATCGAGAAGGAGATCGCAGCGATAGCGGGGGCTGACCAGCCCTTCATCCGAGAGGAGCGCTCGCGGCTCGATGCAGTGAAGCTCTTCACCGACGAGATCCCACAGCCTTTCAAGGTCGAGATCCTCGAAGGCGGCGACGAAGAGGGACAGGTGAAGATCGGGGAAACCGTCACGCTGTACCGCAACGACGGCTCGTTCACCGATCTGTGCCTCGGCCCCCACGTGCCGTCCACTTCGCACATCGGAAGCGTGAAGCTTCTTCGTTTCTCGGGCGCGTATTGGCGGGGGGATGAGAAGCGTCCCCAGCTCCAGCGCATCTACGGCACGACCTGGCCATCGAAAGAAGCGCTCGACGATTACCTCCACCGACTCGAGGAGGCCGAACGGCGCGATCACCGCAAGCTCGGCCGGGATCTCGACCTGTTCTCCTTCCCGAGCGAGCTCGGCGCGGGTCTCGTCATCTGGCATCCAAAAGGCGGAATGGTTCGCAAGGTCCTCGAGGATTTCTCGCGCGACGTCCACCTGGAGAAGGGGTACGAGATCGTCGCGTCGCCGCACATCGGGAAAGCGATCCTGTGGGAGACTTCGGGTCACCTCGCGAAGTTCGCGGACAGCATGTACCCGCCCGTCGCGGCCGAAGAGGGCGACTACTACCTGAAGCCGATGAACTGTCCGTTCCACGTGTTGATCTACCGGTCGCAGACGCGCTCCTATCGCGACCTTCCCCTGCGGCTGTCCGAGCTCGGCACCGTCTACCGCCACGAACGTTCGGGTACTCTGCACGGCATCTTCCGTCCGCGGGGTTTCACGCAGGACGATTCCCACATCTTCTGCCGCCCCGATCAGCTCGTGGACGAGATCCGCGGCGTGATGGACTTCGTCGTCGACTTCTACGGCGTGTTCGGACTCAAGGACGCCGTCGTCCATCTTTCAACGGTCGATCCGAACGCCGCCATCGGCAGCTCCGACATGTGGCGTCAGGCCGAGGAGGCACTTCGTTCGGCGCTGGACGGATCGCCCTTTTCCTACGACGTCCAGGAGGGCGAAGGTGCTTTCTACGGCCCGAAGATCGACTTCGACTACCGGGACGCGATCGGACGGCTCCACCAGCTCACGACGATCCAATGCGACTTCGCTCTGCCCGAGCAGTTCGGTCTCGAGTACATCGGTGAGGACAACACCGCACATCGTCCGGTCATGGTCCATCGCGCGCTGTACGGATCCGTGGAACGTTTCCTCGGTGTGTACCTCGAGCACACGGCCGGAGCGTTCCCGCCGTGGATCGCGCCCATTCAGATCCGCGTGATCCAGATGCGCGATGCCGCGGTGGGTGACCTGGTCGCGCGGCTAAAGTCCGAGGGGTTCAGAGTCGACGTCGACGATGCGAACGAGACCATGCAGTACAAGGTTCGTCGCGGGACGATCGAGAAGATCCCGTGGCTCCTGATCGTAGGTCCGAAGGAGATCGAGTCGGGAACGGTCTCGGTGCGCACGCGGCACGGCACGGACAAGCGCGGCGTCGCACTCGAGGAATTCATCGCCGCGGCCAAGGACGCGATCACCTCACGCGCGCTCGACGTCGACTGAGTTGAGGCGGCGTTGAAACGTCTCTGGCGGCCGTGGCGCATGAAATACATCAAGGGTGAAGAGCGCCATGCCACTTGCTTCCTCTGCGATGCGGCGTCGGGTCCGCCGGAGAAGGACGAGGAGAACCTCGTCGTCGCACGAGGCGACCACGCGTTCGTGATCCTCAATCTCTTCCCGTACAACACCGGACATCTGATGATCGCGCCGCATCGGCACGTCGCCGACATCGATGACCTCGAACATGCGGAGTTCGATGAAATCTGGTCCTGGTTGAGCAAGACCATCGCTGCGCACAGAGAGGCGAGCCAGCCGGAGGGGTTCAACATCGGGATCAACCTCGGCGTGGCTGCGGGAGCCGGCGTTCCGGGCCATTTCCATCTGCACGTGGTGCCGCGTTGGGGTGGGGACACGAACTTCATGCCCGTAGTGGGGGAAACGAAGGTCCTACCGGAGATGCTGGCGGAGACGTATCACCGTCTGCGACCGCTGCTTCGCTAAGCCTTCGCTGCGGCCTTTTGGTTCTCCGCGTCGTCGATTACATGTTGCTGTATGTGCTGAGGAACGTCCTCGTAATGAGACGGTGTCAGTGAGAACGTCGCCCGGCCCCCAGTGATCGAACGCAGGTCGATCGCGTAGCGCGCCATCTCCGCCTGGGGAGCCTGCGCCCGGACGAGCATGTACCCGCGCCGGTCTGGTTCGGTCCCCAGCACGCGGCCTCGCTTCGCGTTGATGTCGCCCATGATGTCGCCGAGCATCCCCTCCGGGACCTTGATCTCCGCGTCGACCCACGGTTCGAGCAGCGTGGGCTGAGCGAGCTTGCAGGCTTCCTTGAACCCGATCGAACCGCAGATCTGGAAGGCCATGTCCGAGGAGTCCACCGTGTGGAACTTCCCGTCGAAGAGAGTGACCTTGACGTCGACCACCGGATAGCCCGCCAGGACGCCCTCGGACAAGGCTCCCTGCACGCCCTTGTCCACCGACGGGATGAAGTTCTGAGGCACGGCGCCGCCGCTGATCTTGTTGACGAACTCGTAGCCGGCTCCCTCGGGTTGAGCGTCGACCTGTAGCGAGGCGACCGCATACTGACCCCGGCCGCCCGATTGCTTGATGTAGCGCGACTCGTATTGCGCCGACCCCCTGATGGTTTCCCGATAGGGGATGCGCAGCTGAAGCTGCTCCACCTCGACGCCGAACTTCCGCTTCATCCGCTCCATGACGACGCCGAGGTGCGCTTCACCCAAGCCTGATGCAACGGTCTGATGTGTCTCGGCCCGGCGCTCGACGCGAAGGACCGGATCCTCCTCGACGAGCCGCGAGATGGCGGCCATCAGCTTGTCCTCGTCGCCGTGCGATTTGGGCGCGAGGGCGATGGAAAGTACCGGTTCCGGGAACTCGACCGGCGGATAGACGATGGGTGACTTCGGCTCGCTAAGCGTGTCGCCCGTGTGGGTGTGCGCGAGCTTCGCGACGGCGCCGATGTCGCCGCACACGATCTCCGGTGCGTTCACGTGCTCCTTGCCCGACATGTAGAAGACTTGCGCAACCCGCTCGTCGTCGCCGCGCGTGTTCAGAACGTGATGGTCGGGCCGCATGCTTCCGGAGATGACGCGGAAGAGCGACACCTTTCCGACGTAGGGGTCGGAGATCGACTTGAAGACGTAAGCCGAAAGCGGCTCACCGGGCGATGGCTTGCGTGTTACATCGTCCTCGGCCCCCAGTTTCGATACTCCGACCGCGTCCGGGCGTTCCAAGGGCGACGGAACCAACGCGCATATCTCGTCGGCGATGAGATCGATACCGATCAGGTGTGTGGCCGAGCTCACGAGCACCGGGGCCGTCGCACCTGAGGCCACGGCGCCCGAGAGCCCGGTCGCGATCTCTTTCTCGTCCAGGTCGCCTTCCTCTAGGTATTTCTCGAGGAGAGCGTCGTCGCCTTCAGCGGCGGCTTCGACAACCCGTCCGCGCATCTCGTCCACTTGCGACTGGATCTCGGAGGGGAGTTCACCACTGGATCCCTTGGGGGACTTCTGGTCGTAGTTGAGGCTCGTCATCTTCAAGAGGTCGACGACGCCTTTGAAGTCGTGCTCCTCACCGATCGGCACGTGCAAGGGGAACGGCTTCGTCCCGAACGCCTGCTGCAGTTGAGAAAGAGTGTTCTGGAAGGACGCGCGTTCGCGATCCATCTTGTTGATCACGATCAAGCGGGGAAGGCCGAGGTCTTCCACGATGTCCCAGATCAGCTCGTGCTGAACCTCGACACCGTCCACGGCGGACAGCACGAACACCACGGCGTCGGCCACGCGAAGGGCGGAGACTACATCCCCGACGAAGTCGGGCTGCCCGGGGCAATCGATGATGTTGATCTTGAAGCCGTTCCACTCGATCGGGGCCATCCCGAGGGAGACCGAGATCTGGTGCTTGTGCTCTTCGGGCTCGTAGTCGGTGGCGGCCGTGCCGTCCTCGATCTTGCCCATCCGAGTGGTGGCGCCAGAGGCGTACAAGAGGGCTTCGGCGAGCATGGTCTTACCGGCTCCGCCGTGCCCGACCAGGGCGATGTTCCGGATGTTGGCTGGCTCGTATTGCCTCAAGGAGCGGTCATTATAGGCAGGTCATTCCTCCCCGCTGAACGGAGACCAACTTGCTCGATGCCAGGGCCCGCGAGGCCCTCAAGGGTCTGTCCGACTTTGCGGGACGGACCTTTACCCGGCTCGGATTCACGGCAAATTCGCTAACGGTTCTCGGCGTCGCTCTGTCGGCCGTTGCCACGTGGCGGATCGCCTACGGGGCGTTCCTGGCCGGAGGGATCATCCTCATGATCGGCGGGGTTCTGGACTTTTGCGACGGAGCTGTGGCTAGGGTGCAGGGC
The DNA here is from genome assembly GCA_040905525.1 of Actinomycetota bacterium. GTDB lineage: Bacteria > Actinomycetota > JAICYB01 > JAICYB01 > JAICYB01 > JBBDRJ01. Next base: position 20,484 of record JBBDRJ010000011.1, on the reverse strand, counting down.
ACGGCGTCGGAAGCCGGTGCCTTCTTCGATTCCGTGACCGATCGCCTGTCCGACGCTCTCATCTTCTCGGCTCTCGTTTGGTACTTCCTGACCACCGGCGACGAATGGACCGCGGTCGCCGCGCTGGCCGCCTATGGGATGGCGCAGATGACTTCCTACATCCGGGCTCGGGCGGAATCGGTCGGATACGACTGCAAGGTCGGCATCCTCGAGCGGGCCGAGCGGTTGATCATCCTCTGCGCCGGACTGATGCTGTGGTTCGTGAAAGTCTCGCTCTGGGCGATAGCGGTGCTCGGCCTGGTCACAGTGGTTCAGCGACTGGTTCACGTCGGGCGCCAGGCGCGTGCCCGGACCTGATCGAGGGCGGAGAGACCCCGCCTACCTCCTTTACAGATTCGGCCGCGTGGCGGCGACGATCGTTCCCGACCTCGTTTCATCCCGAGTGGCCGCGGCGGCCGGAACGGGTGTTGCTCGTTTCAACGCCAAACGCCGGGAGGTCGTCATGCGAAACCTTAGGCGAGTCGTCGGCGAGAAGGACCTCGATCGTGCCGTGGACGAGGCCTTCCGTTCTTACGCGCGGTACTGGGTTGAAGCTCTTCGCCTTCCCAAACCGGGCCTGGAGGAGATCAAGCGACGGACGACGTCCGAAGGGCTGGAGGGCATGGCGCGACACCTCGATGCGGGGAAAGGTGTCGTATTCGTGACTCCGCACCTGGGCAGCTACGACGTGGCCGGCGCATGGCTGGCTTCGCATGGATGGCGGGTGATCGCCATCGCCGAGGAGCTCAACCCTCCGGTGTTGTTCGAGATGTTCACTTCTATGCGCGCGGCTGCGGGGATCGAGGTGCTGCCGGTGGGGAAGGGGTCATCGGCGCGGGCGTTGCTGACAGGACTTCGCGAAGGTGCAGCCGTCGGGCTGATCGCCGACCGCGACATCTCCGGGTCGGGGATCGACATCGAGTTCTTCGGCGAGATGACGAAGATTCCGAACGGTCCGGCCGTCCTCGCGCTGCGTACGGGAGCGCCCGTTGCCGTCGGTGCGCTGTTCCAGCGTCCGAACGGTCGGTATCACGGGGTAGTGCTCGATCCGATCGAGGTCGAGCCGGGGAAGTCCGATCCCGCGCGTGTCCGAGAGCTGACCGAACGCATCGCGCGCGACATGGAAACGCTGATCCGACGGGAGCCGGGACAATGGCACCTGTTCCAGCCGAACTGGCCGAGCGACCCCGGCTACCGCCACTCCCTCAAACCAGACGGCGCTTAGCGCGGGGCGATCTCTCGGCCGCTAGTTGTCGGGTTGTGGCGAGCTTTGGGCGAAGTCGGATACATCGACACGATCAATCTGCCTTCGCGGAGCGAAAACGGCCCAGGTGAACGCGCGGCCATCCGTGAGAGCACGGCGGGTTTGTGGAAGATCCTTACGGATCTCGCGAGCGGTTAGCTCCTGGGCGGCTAGGTCCACTCCCCGAAGTCTTCGCCTGGCTGAAGGCCGCCTGGCGTTATCACTGGACACGTCCCGGTGCGGGTGTACGCTGGGGACAGCCCAGAGTTGTGGATTCGGCTACTGGGAAGGAAGCAGCTGGGCAGCCCCCAGCGTAACCAGAAGGAGGTGGCCTCATGGCCATACGTACCGTGAAGTTGCACGTTGCAAACGCGCGACGTCAGCCCAACCCCCTCGGTGGACCTGGGGAACGTCACACGTTCCTCATGCGAGTGGGCGATGTTCCGGAACTGCCGCTGGACCCTAACCCGCGCGGCCAACGTATCGATCGCGGGATCTACCGCCAGGTGAAGGATTCGCTTCAGGCGAACGACGGCAACTTCCTCTGGAAGAACCACGGCATCACGATCCTCGCGCAATCGGTCAACAAGATCGACGACGGGACGTACGAGATCGAGATGGAGCCCGACCACCACGGCATCGTCGATGGCGGACACACCTTCAGCATCATCCGCGAGGCCGCCGATGAGAATCCCGAAAACGTTGATCAGCAGGTTGTCGAGGTTCGTGTGTTCACCGGGATCGTGCCGAATGAGCTGGAGGCAGTCGAAGTCGCCGGTGCGCTGAACACAACCATGCAGGTGCAGGAGATGTCGTTGGCCAACCTTGCCGGGAAGTTCGATTGGCTGAAGGAAGAGTTGGAAGGCCAGCCGTATTTCGAACAGATCGCATGGCGTGAGAACGAGAAGGCGGCGTACGACGCGCGCGACCTCGTGGTGCTCATCGATATGTTTAACGTCCGTCGTTTTCCGTTGAACGGAGACGACCACCCAACGCGTGCGTATAACAACAAGGGTGAGGTGCTCAAGGACTACGTGAAGGATCCGGCCATCTACGAACGGTTCCGTCCGATCGTGAAAGACATCCTCGTTCTGCACGACACGATCTCCATTGAAGGACCGAAGATCCACACGGCCGAGGGCGGTCGCGCCGGAAGACTTGACTTCGTGAAGACCAAGAAGGCGAGGAAGAACGGCGTACGCGACAAGTTCACGTTCCACTTCCTGGGACGCCAGGAAGAGAAGTGCCTAGACCGTGCCGCGTTGTTCCCGATGCTCGGTGCCTTCCGCTGGATGGTCGTCGAAGCGTCTAACGGCACGTTCGGCTGGGGCAACGACTTCGATCACGTCCTCGCCGTCTGGCAACGCGCCGCGGCGGAAATGATGAAGGCAACGAAGGCTACCCATGCCGAGTACCGCTACAAGCTCACGAACCTCGGGAAGTCCGGCACGCATTGGGGGACGATGTTCAACGTCGTTGCCCGGCACGATCTGGAGCTGCGAGCGCCCAGCCGCTGAGAAGAGTCGGACGATGTAACGGAAGCCCCACCGGCGGGAGGGGCTTCCGTATGCATCCAGCGCTTGTGCGATCGACGGAGAAGAACGTGACAACAGACACGTACACCATTCAGAGGCTCAGGGAGTTCAATCATCCGGATCTGTCGCCGTACGTCGTCCACTTCGCCCGACGGATCGGCCAACCAACGCCCGACGTGCCGAAGGAGATCCTTACGCTCAACGGGGAAGAGCGGCTGCAACGGATCCTCCTGGAAGGGCAGATCCGCTCCCACCCGATGTTTCAGACCGAGGACCCGGTCGTCTGCTTCACGGAGTGCACGCCGACCGCAGTCTGCAAGGTGATCGCCGACGGACGATACGAGCCGTACGGCATCGCTTTCGAAAAGGACACGATCTTCCAGCGCGGCGGTGGGCCCGCGCTGTACGTCCGTGGTGACGCCTTTCACTTCGTCGAGAACCTACCGCCTGAGCTGCGGGCAATGTGCACGCGATTCTGGCCAGGAGTTCACCGTCCCGCCGATTCGTGGGCGGGATACGACAACTTCATTGACTCCATGTCCGAGTGGATCTTCGAACGCGAGTGGCGAATCCTTGGTGACGGTGACCCACCAGCCTTCAGGTTCAAGACGGCCGACATCGCTTTCCTCGTTCTGCCCCACTCTCGCGCTCGCGTTCAGCTCTACCTCGACATGAAGACGGCGAAGCCCAAGCGCGCGAAGAACGTCGCCAACACGGCTTCGGTCTTCATCGATCGAAGGGGCAACATCACCGACCTGCGCGGAGTTTGGGTCAAGTCCTGACCCCGAGGCCAACATTCGAACACGAGGCCGGATCATTTTCGGAAGGTCTGAAGAGGCTGCGCGAAGGAGACACGAGAACGAGTTCGAGCACCTGAGCTCGGCTCTGGCTCGATTCCGACAAGATGAAGCGGTGTCGCAGCCGACTCGTGCCTTCGACAGCGCATGGCTCAAGTGGGCGTGGGCGGTGGTCGCGGGACAGGCGCTGGCCGCCGATGTGAAGTTGTTCGCGAGCGACTCCGAACGTGACCGTCGGTTCAAGGTGCGCAACGATTACCACCCGCGACGTCATTGCATCGCTGTGACGGTTGAGGCACTCCCTGAGATTCCTGTGCGGTGGGGTCTTCGGCTTGGGGACATTGCCCACAACTTCCGGAGCTGCCTCGATCACCTCGCCTGGGCGCTCGTGCATCGTGGTTCCCGCGCTGGTCGCCTGACGGCGCCCGAGATGCGGCGGGTCTACTTCCCAGTCAGTAAGGATCGTTTGGCCTTCAACAATGAGATCGTGACGATGCTTCCAGGTGTCCGGAGAAGTGACATCACCATCGTGCGAAAGCATCAGCCGCACACGACGGGAAGTCGCAGCGCGCTCCACTCCTTCACGTTGCTCGTGGCGATGTCGAACGAGGACAAACATCGCGCCATCAAGCCCATCTGGGTGATCCCGACGGGAGCGACCGTCTCGATCAATGCGGAACGCGATTGCGTCGTCACGCGTATTGGGCGGCCGTTCAGCGATCCGATTCAGGTCGGCTGCGAACTTGTGAACTTCTACGTCCGCAAGACGGGCCCCGATCCCGATATCGATGTCGAGCTGGACCTGATGGGTCAGCCGTCGATCGATCTGCGTATCACCGTGCTTGAGTGGCTTGACAAGTGCACAGCTGCCACTGGGCGTTTGCTCAGCGAGTTCGCTCCACCGCCCGCCGAGATCGACAAGCTGGGCGTATGAGGACCGACTAGGCAATAGACCCGCTACGAGTAGCTCCCATTTCCATGGAGTACGTCTAAAGCTTCGGTCTACCGTTGAGGCATTCGGGGGTGAGGCTTGCCTCGGCCGACGGGTCTGCCGGCTGCACGAGGTGGTCTTAACGGGCATCCTGAGGGTCAATGAACGTTGCGATCATTAGTCCCTACTCGATGTCCAAGCCCGGGGGCGTTCAGGACCACACCCGTGAGCTCGCGCGCGCCCTGACCAAGAAGGGGCACGCAGTGACTTTGTTCGGCCCGGAGTTGCGCGGGCCGCAGGAAGGCCTCGAAGGCGTCGGCACCGTTTCGCTTGGGCGTGCAGTGAGCATCCCGGCCAACGGATCGATCGCCCCGCTCGGCATCGATCCGAGCATGATCGTGCGTTTCGACCTTGGTCTAGATCCGGCCGACGTCATTCACGTTCACGAACCGTTCCTTCCGCCGGGACTGCTCGCGCTCTTGCGGCGGCCGCGCAACACCGCTGTTGTGGGCACGTTCCATGCCGCGGCCGAACGGTTCTGGCCGTATGCCTTTTTCTCGCCGATCATCCGGCTAGCCTCCCGAAGACTGGACGACACCACCGCGGCCTCACCCGAAGCGCGCCGACTCGTTCGGCGTTACGTGAACGTCGATCCCCAGATCGTTCCGAACGGCGTTGACGTCCAAGCTTTCGAAGACGCCAAGCCCGATGCCTGGGCAAGCGACCTTGGACGGATCGTCCTGTTCGTCGGCCGGGCCGAACCCCGGAAGGGATTCGAGACGGTTGTACGCGCCTTCGCGGACGTTGCGCGGACTCGTCCGGACGTTCATCTCGTTTGGATCCCCGAGACCGACGACTCCCTGCCGGTCGGTGTGGATCGCGAGCGCATCCATTGTCTCGGTCACGTGTCGCGCGAGCGGCTCATGGCGCTTCACCGTTGCGCCGAGGTCGTGTGCTGCGCTTCCCTCGGTCGGGAGTCCTTCGGCATCGTCGTCCTCGAAGGTCTGGCCGGCGGTTCCGCCGTGATCGCTTCCGACATACCGGGCTATCGCTTCGCCGGTGGCGACGTGCCGGAGTACGTGGCTCCGGGTGATGTTCGTGCGTGGAGCGAGACGCTTGGTCGGTTACTCGACGACCCCTCACAACGGGAGAAGGTCGCCGACCGTGGTCCGGCCCGGGCCCGCGAGTTCGACTGGTCTGTCGTGGCCGACGAGACCGTCCGCGTCTACGAGCGCGCTCTTTCCATCTGATGGATCTCGTTCTCGAGGTCGCGCGAGCGGTGCGCAGTGCCGTGCTCCCGCATCTCGGGAGCCCGGCCATGAGAGGCACGGACGGTGTCGCCGTCGGCGGCGACCCCACCTTCGGCATCGACCACGTGGCCGAGGCCGTTGCCAACAAGGTTCTCGAAGCCGCCTCGGGCGGCGGCTTGGCCTGGTACACCGAGGACCGCGGGCTCGTCGAGCGCGGGAAGCCGGCGCGGTTACTGGTGGTGGATCCGATCGACGGAACGCGCCCGGCGGGTGCCGGACTCGAAGCCGGCTGCGTTTCGATCGCATCGGCTCCCTACAGCCGCGACGCCACGCTCGGCGACGTGGACGACGGGCTCGTTCTGGAGATCAAGACCGGCACTGTGTTCCGCGCCCGCCGCGGTCGCGGAACTCGGATAGTGCGCGCCGGCGAATCGATCGATCCGGCTCCTTCTTCGAAGAAGACGTTGGACGGAGCCTTCTGGACCTACGGTCTTCGCGGACGGCCGACGATGCCTTCAGCCGTGGTGTTGTCCGAGCTCATCGACAACAGCGGCGTGTCCGGCGGCACCTTCGACCTCGGATCTGCGACGTACGGAATGACGGGGGTCGTCATCGGCCGCTTCGACGCCTACATCGATCACGGCCAGCGCATGATCGACGACGTCCCGTCCACACGAGCGCAGTTCGAGGCCATCGCCGACGGCGCCGTCCTCAACAACAACCCCTACGACGTGGCCGCGGCTGCTCTCATCTGCACCGAAGCCGGATGCATCGTCACCGACGCTTCGGGTCGTTCGCTCGACGACCGGCCCCTGGTGGGATCGGGCGCCGACTATTGCGTGTCGACGCTGGCCGTGTGCACGCCCGAGCTACATTCGGAGATCGTTGCGGCGCTCGACCGAGGCATCGATCGTCTGCGCGAGACTGAAGATTCGAAGCAGCTCAGCCGGAAGGGCGTGTGATGGCCCAAAAGTTCCGTAAGAGGCGATGGCGGCGACCCGAACGGCTCACGCTCGAGAACCCGTCCGTGGTCCGGCGGAAGGATCTCGGCGCTTCCGAGCCCGTCATGCTGGAACCCGACCTCGCGCGCAAAGCCAGCCGGCGCCGGATCGAGATCCTGCTCGTCTCATTTGTAGTCCTCTGTGCCGTCGAGGGCCTCGTCGTCGGTCTCGTGTTGCGCATGCCTGTGATCGGTACAGCGGCCGGCGTCGCCTACGGCGTCTTCTACTTCTTGCTGGGACGGGAGTTCGGCGACGGCTGGATAGTGCGTGCGTTCCGGGCCAAGCCGCTCGATTCCCCTCGGATCGCTCGGCTAGTGACCGGCGAAGCCCGCGGAGCAGGGATTCCACCGCCGCAACTTCTGGCGATTCAAGGCTCGGAGCCGAACGCACTCTCTTTCGCGTTGCGGCGCCGGTGGCTCGTTGTCACCGAGGGAGCCAGGGTGGGCGACGAGTTGAATCTCGAAGGGATGTTCGCGCACGAGGTGATCCACCTCCGCGATGGTGACTCATCCGTGGCCGGACTATTTATCTTGCTCGCCGGTGCGCCGAAGCTCACGCTGCGGGGCGGGGGAGCTGCAACGCTGCTGTCGATCCCGCTGTGGCCCGTGGCCTTTGCGCTGCGTGCGGCGCGCCGTGTGGCGATCCCGGACGACCGCGAGCTCCGAGCCGACGTTGCTGGCGCTCTTCTGACGCGATATCCGCCGGGTTTGGCCAACGCCTTGCTAGCCGCCGGCGGCGCATCGTCGCCCCTGGGTGTCGCCGACCCTTTCTGGTTCGTGCCCCGCGGAGGCGGACGCGGACCCGACCCGGCCCGCCGCGCCGAGCTCCTCGGTGAGATGTAAGCGTTTAGCCGCGTACGATAGAGGTCCAACAAGTTCTGGAGGATCGATGGAACGCGGCACGGTTCGGGTCAAGCGCGGTCTGGCCGAGATGCTCAAGGGTGGCGTGATCATGGACGTCACCACGGCCGAGCAGGCGAAGATTGCCGAAGACGCCGGCGCCGTTTCCGTCATGGCTCTCGAACGCGTGCCGGCCGATATCCGGGCCGAAGGCGGCGTGGCTCGCATGGCCGATCTGCGCAAGATCGAGGAGATCATGGAGGTCGTCTCCGTCCCGGTGATGGCCAAGGTCCGCATCGGCCATTTCGTCGAGGCTCAGGTCTTGGAGTCGGTCGGCGTCGACTTCATCGACGAGTCCGAAGTGCTCACTCCCGCCGACGAAACTCACCACGTGGACAAATGGGCCTTCAAGGTGCCTTTCGTCTGCGGGGCGACCGATCTCGGCGAGGCACTGCGCCGCATCTCAGAAGGTGCAGCAATGATCCGCACAAAGGGCGAAGCCGGTACCGGAAACGTCGTCGAAGCCGTGCGACACATGCGCGCGGTGTCGAGCGAGATCCGTCGCCTTTCGACCCTGCGACCGGACGAGCTTCCGACGGCGGCCAAGGAGTTGCGCGCGCCCCTCGAACTAGTTCAGGAGATCGCCGGCTCGGGCAAGCTTCCCGTCGTGAACTTCGCCGCCGGCGGACTTTCCACTCCGGCCGACGCCGCACTGATGATGCAGCTGGGGTGCGAGGGCGTATTCGTGGGGTCGGGGATCTTCAAGAGCAAAGACCCGGCCCAGCGAGCACGCGCCATCGTGGAGGCCGTGACGTACTTCGAGGACCCTGACGCGATCGCTCGCGCGACGCGCGGCCTCGGAGAAGCGATGCCGGGCCAGGAGATCGGCGCCCTCGAGACACGCTTGCAAGACCGCGGCTGGTAAACGGTGAGCAAGGTCGGCGTCCTCGCCATTCAGGGGGACGTCCGCGAACATCTGGACCTTCTTCGGGGACTGGACGCCGCGGCGGTTCCCGTCAAGACCAGCGAAGACCTCGAGACGGTCGACGCTCTCGTCATCCCGGGCGGCGAATCGACGACGATGGGATTCCTCCTCGATGAGCACGGCATGATCGAACCGTTGCGCAAACGCATCGAGGACGGTCTTCCCGTTCTCGGCACGTGCGCGGGAGCGATCCTTCTGGCCAAGACCGTCGTCGGTGACGGTGATAAGGAATGGCCGAAGATCGGCGTGCTCGACGCCGTCGTGCACCGCAACGCTTACGGGCGGCAGGTCGACAGCTTCGAGGACGACGCGGATGTGAAGGGCGTCGGGATCATGCACGCGGTGTTCATCAGGGCCCCCGTGATCGAGTCGGTCGGGCCGGACGTGGAAGTGCTCGCGACCCATCGAGACGGGCCGATCGTCGTGCGGGAAGGCAACATGATCGCAGCGACCTTCCACCCCGAGCTCAGCGGCGAGAGCGGGCTGCACCGTCTATTGATCGACGTCGATCCGTGAGCCTGGATCGCTTGGTGCCCATGCTCGTCGCCCGAAATCTTCAAGCGACGATGGCCTTCTATACCGACGTACTCGGTTTTGGTGTGAGGGATACCCTCGGCGATCCGCCGGAGTTCTGCACTCTCGAACGCGATACCGTCCAGCTGATGTTCACTTGGGACCCTCCGCACGACCACGCTCCGGGCGAAGAGCACGAGCATCCGGAGCCCAGACTCACCGGCGTCCTCTACTTCTATCCGGACGACGTAACGGCGCTGCACGACGTCGTTGCAGCGCGAACCAACATCTGCGAACCCCTGGGCATCCGCGCGCACGGCATGCGCGAATTCGCCGTTCTCGATCCGAACGGCTACCGCCTGCGGTTCGGGGAGGGCGCATGAGCGAGATCCGTGAGACGTGGGGAAAGTACACACCGGCGTTCGTGAGCGAGGGCGCGAGGGCAGAAGACCGGGAGTCGATCCGACGGCTGGTCGAGCTGTGCGATCTGAATCCGGGGGCACTCGCACTCGATGTTGCCACGGGGGCCGGGTACACGGCATTCGCGTTCTCGCGCGCCGGGGTGCGCGTCATTCCGACTGATCCGACGCACGAGATGTTGATCGCGACACGCGAAGGATGGCGGGAGCGCGGTCTGCGGGGTGAGGCGCGCGTGGTGGAAACGTGGGCCGAGAACCTGCCCTTCCGGGACGGGAGTCTCGACGCAGTGTTCGCTCACAGAGCACCACACCAATTCGCCGACGCCGACGCGTGGGCGCGCGAAGTGCGCCGGGTTCTCAAGCCGGGCGGCGTTTTCGCGCTGGCCGATCAATCGCCGCCTGACGGCTTCGAGGAATGGCACAACGAGCTTGAGCGGTGGCGTGACCCTACGCATGAACGCGCTCGAAGTCCGAGAGAGTGGCGGGCCGTTGCCGAGGGCGCGGGATTCACCGTTCGGGCCTCGGACGTCGTATTCCAGACCCATGAAGTCGAAGACTGGATGGATCGGGTCGATTGCCCGCCCGACCGCCGCGAGCGCGTGCTCCAGATGCTGACAGACATCCCGAGCCAGATCCGGTCCACGTACAAGCCGGAGACCACCAACGGCAGGCTGTACATGCGGACGCCGCAGTGCGTCCTCGTCGCTACGATTTAGGTCCGATGGCCGGCCACTCCAAATGGGCAGGGATCAAACACAAGAAGGCCGTCGTCGACGCGCGCCGGGGAAAGCTTTGGGCTAAGGTCCTCCGACAAGTCGAAGTTGCGGCGCGGGAGGGCGGCACTTCCAATCCCGACAACGACATGACCTTGGCTGCTGCCTTCGACCGGGCCAAGTCGTATCGCGTACCTGCCGACACGATCGAGCGTGCGGCTAAGCGCGGCGCCGGCGAGCTCGGCGAGGACGTCAAATACGAGCGTGTCTTGTACGAGGGTTATGCCCCGGGCGGCGTGGCTGTTCTGGTCGAGGCGCTGACCGAGAACCGCAACCGAACGGGACAGGAGATCCGTGCGGTGTTCACGCGGGCCGACGCCACCCTGGGCGAGCCCGGTTCAGTGGCATGGATGTTCGATCGTCGTGGGCTGATCGTCATCGGCGAGGGTGCCTCTGAGGATGAAGTGCTCGCGGCAGCTGCAGACACCCGCGCCGATGACATTCGGCCGTCCGACGACCGATGGGAGGTCATCACCGTCGCCCAGGACCTGGCTCGCGTGCGGGATGGACTCGCTGCCGCCGGGCTGCCGATCGAGAGCGCCGAGCTCACGATGCTCCCGCAGTCGACCGTTCCGTTGGATGCCGAGGGCGCGCGTCCCGTTCTGCGTTTGATGGACGCACTCGAAGAGCTAGACGACGTTCAGGACGTGTACACCAACTTCGATATCCCGGACGAGATCCTGGCCGAGGTCTCCTAAGACCCAACGGTCATGAGCGAAGCGACCTCGAACGCTTCTACGAGCACGGCTCTGGCCCCTGGGCGACGCGCTGTCGAGACCGTCGCCAGGCTTTGGACGGATCGCAAGATCAGGATGACGATCCTGGCGGGCCTGATCGTGTTCGCGATCTACGAGATATCGAGGGAGCCGGGCCCCCAGTTCTACAACCAGTACGTGCGCCTGGCCCGTTCCTTCATCGAGGGCCGCGTCGATCTTGCCGATCCGCCCGGCTATCTCGAGCTCGCGGTCTTCGAGGGTAAGAGATACTCGCACCAGGGCGTGTTGCCGGCCCTCCTCCTCGTGCCTTTCGTCCTGGTCTTCGGCGACGACTTCAATCTCAGACACTTCGCAGCGCTCTTGGGCGGTGGGATCTCGATGGCCGCGTGGAGCTTGGCTACGCGGATCGGCCTTACGGGAAAGCAGAGGTTGCTCGGGTGGGCTTTCCCCGTTCTCGGCACCACGATCTGGTTCGAGGCCAAGGCCGGAAGCACGTGGGGGGTTGCCGCACTGGCCAGCGTCCTCTTCTTGTTCCTTGCCTTGAACGAGTACTTCGGCGCCCGCCGTCTGTGGCTGGTGGGTTTGTTCGTCGGTGTGGCGGGCATGGCTCGGCCCCCGGCCATCCTGGCTGGCTTGGGCTTTGCCGTCGCCGTCCGTCAACCGAGGAAGATGCTGCAGCTCGCGCTCGGCGCGGTGGGGCCGGTGATCGCCATCTTCGGCTACAACCTGCTGCGGTTCGGCACGCTCATGGACAAGTCTCAAGAGCTGCACTACATGGCCGACGGATTCCGGCACCAAAGGCCACGAGGACAGTTCTCGCCCGCGCACATGCCCTTCAACCTCTACTCGTGGTTCTTCCTCGGCCCGGAGTTCCAGGCGGCGTTCCCGTACATCCGTCCGACGATCATGGGAACCGCGCTCCCGCTTACCAGTCCGGCCTTCTTCACCGCCTTTGGTGCCCGGCGTGAGCGATGGCTGTGGTTCGCTGCCATCTGCGCCGTTAGTCCGGCGGCCTTGCATTACGCCAACGGCTTCACGCAGTTCGGCATGCGCTACCTGCTCGACGCCATTCCGTTCCTGTCGGCCTTGATCTTCCTGGCGCTGCGGGACGGACGAGCATCTGGCTACGCCGCTCTTCTCGCGGCGTCGATCGCGATCAATGCCTACGGGGTCGCTTACACGACCGTCTTCGGGTTGAAGGTATGAGCGACGCGCCCGTCGTGTCGGTCGTTTTTCCCTGCCTCAACGAAGGGCCGAGCATCGCCGACTGCGTCACTCGAGCCCGGAAGGCCTTCGATGCGGCGGGCATCCCATGTGAGGTCGTGGTCGTGGACAACGGATCGACCGACGACTCGTCTGCCGAAGCCGAGCGCGCCGGCGCACGCATCGTCTTCGAAAAGCGTCGCGGGTATGGGGCGGCCATGGTGGCCGGTGTAGCCGCCGCACGCGGCGAGATCATCCTCAACTCCGACGCCGACGGCACTTATCCACTCGAGGACGGACCTGTCCTTGCGCGGGCTGCGCTCGACTCTGGAGCGATCGTGCTCGGCTCCCGTTTCGCCGGAAGGATCATGCCGGGAGCGATGCCGGTACTTCACCGCCTCGTCGGATCCCCGGCAACGAGGCTGTTGTTGCGGGTTCTGTGTGGGATCCGCTCGTCCGACCCGCACTCCGGCATGCGTGCGATGCGCCGATCCGTCTTCGAAGCTGTGAAACCGATCAGCCGCGGTTGGGAGTTCACGGTCGAGCAGTTGCTGAACGCACACAGACGTGGCGTGGCTGTTCAAGAGATCCCGATCGACTACTTCGAACGCGTCGGGACGTCCAAGCTTCGCGCGCTTCCGCAGGGCTGGGGGTTCTTCCGCTTCATGATCCTGCATAGCCCGACGTTCCTTTTCACTGTCCCCGGTGTGCTTGCGATGTTGTTGGGTGTCGGGATGCTCGCGTGGCTCGCATCGGGTGACCGCATGGTCGGGTCGCTCGAGTTCGGAGTGAATTCGCTCGTCGTAGCGGCGATGGCCACGATCGTCGGGTACCAGATCGTCGCCTTGGGTGCGTGCGCCCGCGTCTACATCTCCTCACGGGAGCCGGATGGCTTGAGTCGTAGAGGGTTCGAGCGATGGTTCACCCTCGAGCGCGGAATAGTTGTCGGGCTGCTGCTGGCTATCGCAGGATTGGCGCTCATAGTGACCGTGGGCTTGCGGTGGCTCGTAATCGACTTCGGGGTGCTGCCTCGTTCCGATCACGGCCTTGCGATCGTCGGACTCACGACCGCGGTCGTCGGAATGCAAACGATCTTCTCTTCTTTTTTCCTCTCGTTGGTAGAGGAAGTGGAAGCACCACCCGCCGCGTCGTGAGATTTCGACGGGCCCTCGAGGTGCTGATCGCGGGGGCCGGGTTGTGGGGTCTGGTTCTCGGGATCCGGGCCCTCGTGGACGAAGAAGGGGTCGGCGCCTCGTGGGCCGGCGCGTGGGACGGGATCGCATCGCAGCTCGGCACTACGGTACCCGCGGTACTGATCGTGTTGTTGGTCTCGGTCGTCAATCTCTTTGTTGGCGCCATCGTCCTGAGGATCGTTCGCGATGCGCCCTATGAGAGTTGGGGTGACGCGGCCGTCCACGGCCTGGCCGGTGCCATCGCGTTCGATCTCGTGCTGCTCGCCGTCCTCGGCTCCCTGGGTGGGTTGAGCACGGTCGTCATCGCTATCGCTCTCACGGCGTCAATGGTGTTCGGCGTTCGGCGTGCGCGTCCGTTCCTGGCTCGCGCCGAACGATCATCCACCGATGATGTGGACGGCCCCTTCATCGGTGGAGGTCCGCTTGTCGCGGGGGCGTGGTGGGCGCTCGTGGCCGCCGTCTGGATGGCCCCAGTGATCGTGATGCTCGCGTCACCCGTAGCGGCCGTCCCCGATGTTCTGCCGAACCACATCGCACCGGTCGAGCACATCCGCGTCTACGAGAGCTTCCCGTCCCTCGACGTCGTTCCGGCGCCCAACTACGGACCGAGCCGTCAGATCCTCGGCTACGTCGCGTTGCTGGGCGCTATCACGAAGCTCACCGATCGGCCGGCCGCGTTGACGGCGTCGGCGTTCGTGTTGCCGCTCGTGATTCTCGTAGCCATCTCCTCGGTTCGCTTCGCGGTTCGGATCTTCGGAAAACGAGCCGGTCCGTGGGCGCTCCTCACGATCCCTCTCACGTTCAGCTTCTTGCGCTTGCCGGATTCGCGGGGGACCGTTCTGGCCGTTCCTTTGCTCTTCTTCGGCCTGTCGCCGGACCTCTCGCTCTCGCCGAGGAGACGCGATGCCGTGACGGTCGTCGCGCTCGGCACGCTTGTTTACGTCCATCCGGCGTTGGGTGCGCTCGCTCTTCTGACCTATCTGGCGATGGCGGCGCTGATCCCGGGGGCCGAGAACAAGCTTGGGATCGCCGGACCGATAGCAGCAGCGGTCGGATCGGTTCCTCAAGTGCTGACCATGGCGGGCGCGTCACTTCCGTCGTGGACGATCATCATCGCGGCCTTGGCTGCGTCCGGTGTCATCACGGTTGCATCGGGTCGGCGTGTCCCCATACGTTCCATCGCGCGATGGCTGCTGGTAGCCGTCGGAGTGTTGGCGCTGGTGCGTATCTCGCAGGTCTTGGGCGAAGCCGGCAACTTCGCGTCGTTCTTGGCGCGTAACTCGCCGCTGCTGGTTGCCGGGTTTGTCGCTGCGATCTTGTTGCGAGGAACGCGGAAGCAGACACTTCCTCTATTGGTGTCGCTTGGTGTCTCGGCTGCCGCCGCCGTTGCCGTGACGCTGCTGCCGGGAGGCGATGCGTTGTGGCAGGGCGTGCGAGACGAGGTAGGGGGCAAAGCCCTTCGGTACTGGTCGCCACTGTTCCTGGCCATCGGGGCGGCCGGCGCGATGAGCGTGCTCTGGACGTACGCAAAGGCCCATCCGGCCGCTTATGTCTTGGTGGCCGCTGTTGTTCTCGTGGCCGTGCTCCCTATCCGACAAGACGATGCCGGACCGCACGACAACAAGGAACACCGCCTGTCCGAGCAGCTGTCGATCGCGATGAACAAAGCTGAAGGTGGGGCCTTCAGGAACTGGCCGGACCCGCGACATGTGATCGGCCCTTCTCAGAAGGACCTGGTTGACGCGTTACGCCGTGAGCAGCAAGCCGGAAGGTTGACGGAAGACGACCGGGTGCTCCACGTCGCGTCGAGCTACCAGTCGTGGGTCTCGACACCGATATCGGCTTTCGCCGGTGTGATCGAAACGAGTCTGTCCAACGATCCGGATTCGTCGCCGAATGCGCTTCATGGACGGCTCTTTCGCCTTTCGTCCCTTCGGCCGCGGTTTGATCTCATTTATCGATACGTGCTGCTTGAACCGCAGGGACTCTCGGGGGAGTTCCGTGAACGCATCGTCGACGCCGGCTATCGATCTGTCTTCACGAACGTACGAGGTGAGCTGTTCGTGCGCGAAAGCGCGTAGCCGCTGCGTTTTTCAGAATGTCCACTCTCCGACGGAGAATCGCCAGAAGAACCAGCATTGCGCTGCTGCGCCGACGATCACTATGGGCCAGAGCACTCGACGCGATCTCGTGAGTCCCGATCCCACGACGAACACGGGATAAAGAGTCAGCAGGTAGCGCGGAAGGCTGATCAGCCAGGACGCCGAAAGGATCAGCAGGAACCCGAACCAGGCGTAGGCCGTGTCGGTTGGTCTCAACCGACGGATCATCAAGCACAGCAACGGCAGCGCGAGAGCGAAGCCGACTAGGCGCCCGCTGAAGATGAATGTTCTCGTCGAGCTCCCGTCCCGGTTCCAGAGCCCGCGCAGCGCGTCGACGATCGGTTCCCAGGGAGGAACGACGGACTGATACCAATGAGACCGCTGTACCTCGAGAAAATGCAGCGGGCGTCCGTGAACGATCTGGTTGATCAACAAGTAGATCGCCAGACCGGCGCCGGCGAAGGCTACCCATCCGAGTCTTTGCGCCTTTCGACCTTTCGATCCGGATTGAAGCAGAGCTTCGACGGCGAGTGCCGGAGCCAGTGCCACTCCGGTCACTCGCGTTCCCGTGACGATGGCCCCGGCCAGACCTGAGCGCGCCCATCTTTGAGTTCGCGCCGCGTAGACGGCAGCGGTGACCGCGAAGAGGAACGTGGCCTCGCTGTAGGGGGCGGACATGAAGTAGGCCGTCGGGAAGGCAAACATTAGGACGACAGCTCTCCAGGCATGGTCGTGATCGGCGTCGAGGCGCACGATCTTGTAGAGGAACCATCCGGCCCCCACGGACGCCGCGAACGACACGACCAAGCCGGATGCGATGAGATCCCGCACGACCAGCCGGACGATCCAGACGGCCAGCGGAAAGGCCGGAAAGAACACGATGAACAGGGGATCGTCCGGTGGGGGTGTGCCGCTGCGGTACCCGACCTCCGCGATGCGCAGGTAGTGAGAGGAGTCCCATTCGTTCCAGATGCCGAGGATGTGGCGAACGGGTGAGCCTCCGTGGGCCGCGATCGAGGACAGACCGACGATCTCGAGCGCCACTCGGATGAGGAGCGCGATGAGCGCGATCCGTAGGACAACATCCCGCCCGGACGGCTCCGGCAGACTCGCGGGCCTGCCTTCCTGCGCCGCTAGGCTCACGCCCGCAATCATAGGAGCTGTGTCCCGGGACTCCCGCGCCACCGCCGGCCAGGTTCCGTGCCCCTGTCACCTGTGGGCCATAGCCTCAGTCTCATGCGAGTGCTGGGGCTTGACCCCGGCCTGACCTGTGCCGGGTTCGGTTTGCTCGAGCGCAAGGCGGGGGTGATCCGGGCCATCGACTACGGAGCCATACGTACCCCTCGCGGGCCCGTGCCCGGACGGCTGGCCGCGCTCTACGCCGAGATAGACGCGCTCATCACCCGCTACGAGCCGGAGGCCGTCGCCGTGGAGCGGGTCCTCTTCAACGCGAACACGAAGACTGCCATGTCCGTCGGCCAAGCGGCCGGCGTTGCCCTGCTGGTAGCAGCGCAGGCGGGATGTGAGGTCGCCGAGTACACCGCCAACGAGGTCAAGCAATCCGTAACGGGTTTCGGCGGTGCCGACAAACGCCAGGTGCAGGAGATGATCGCGCGACTGCTCTCACTCGACACGCCACCCAAGCCGGCCGACGCGGCCGACGCGCTCGGCCTCGCGTTGACGCACCTGCATGCACGGAAGCTGAGGAGGCTCGCCGCCGGTGCTTGAGTTCATCCGTGGAGACGTCGTATCGATCGCCGAGGACGCGGCCGTGATCTCGCTCGGCGGTGTTGGTGTCCGGGTCCAGATGCCGGTCCCGGATCTCGCGCAGCTCAGTGGAGAAGTCACCGTGTATACGGTTCTGCAGATCCGGGAGGAGGAAGTACATCTCTACGGTTTTGCGACCGACCGGAGTCGTGAGCTCTTCGCTTCGCTGACGTCGGTGTCGGGCGTCGGGCCGAGACTTGCTCTGGCCGTGCTCTCCTTCCACAAACCCGATGAGCTCGAGCGTGCGATCGCATCGGGCGACGCGGATGCGCTGGCCCTCGTCTCCGGTGTGGGAAAGAAGACCGCACAACGCATCGTCCTCGAGCTTCGAGACAAGTTCGGTGTCCTGGCCGAGCCGGCCTTGGTTGGCACAACGGTCAGAGCGGCGATCGTTGAGGTGCGCGAAGGACTCAAGGGTCTCGGCTACTCAACGCAGGAGATCCAAGACGCGCTGGCCGACCTGCCGCCCGACGGTGACGCACCGACCTTGTTGCGGCACGCTTTGCGCTCGCTCGGGAGAAAAGAGCCGGCGGGAGCAGAGAGATGAGCCGGCGTCGTGGAGCTCAGCAGGAGGAAGAAGAAGCCCGGGTGCTCGAACCGAACCTCACACCCGACGACGCAGAGTTCGATCGCAGTCTGCGCCCGCGCACGCTGGACGAGTTCGTCGGGCAAAGCGACGTCAAAGAACACCTGGCGATCGTCCTCGAGGCCGCGCGAAAACGTGGCGAGAGCTGTCCCCACCTCTTGTTCACTGGACCGCCCGGCCTTGGAAAAACGAGTTTGGCGCACATCGTCGCCGCGGAGATGGGGGCCCAGATCCGCGTGACATCCGGTCCAGCGCTCGAGCGACCGGGCGATCTCGTTGCGATCCTTTCGAACCTCGACCCGGGCGACGTCCTGTTCGTCGACGAAATCCACCGGCTGAACCGAACCGTGGAGGAAGTCCTCTATCCGGCGATGGAGGACTCGGCCGTCGACATCGTTCTCGGCAAAGGCCCGGCCGCGCGCACACTTCACTACCGGTTGGAACCGTTCGCGCTCATCGGCGCGACAACGAGAACGGGGATGATCACCGGCCCCTTGCGTGACCGATTCGGCTTCGTGTCGAGACTCGACTACTACTCGACCGACGAGCTCACCCAGGTCGTGGAGCGTTCGGCCCGCTTGCTCGGCGTGGAGATCGACCACGAAGGTGCGGTGGAGATCGCGACGCGGGCGCGAGGAACCCCGCGCATCGCGAACCGGCTATTGCACCGCGTTCGCGACTTCGCTCAAGTGCGGGCCGAGGGTCGCGTCGACGTGGCCGTGGCCAACGAAGGTCTGGCTGTGTTCCACATAGACCCACTCGGTCTTGATCGGATCGACCTGGCCATCCTCCGGTCGATCTGCCAGACGCACGCCGGCGGCCCGGTTGGAGTGGGCACGATCGCGATGGCCGTGGGGGAGGAGCCCGAGACGATCGAGGACGTCCACGAGCCCTATCTCGTCCAGATGGGTTTCCTCGCACGCACACCGCGGGGGCGCATCGCGACGGATGCGGCTTGGCGCCATCTCGGGCTCCAACCACCGGCCGACCGAAACGGCTCCGAGGGACACCGCCTGTTCTAGGAAATACGCCCACCTCCGAGTCGGTTGATATCCTGGAGGTCCTATGGCACGCAGATCACTGGAAATCAAAGAGCGGGAGCAGATCTTCAGTCTGACGACCGCGGCCGCGAGGAAGGTCCGCGAGCTGCTGACTCAGGAAGGCACACCGGACGCAGCCCTCCGACTGGAGGTTCAGCCGGGTGGCTGCGCAGGTTTCCGATACGGGCTGTTCTTCGACGACGAGCTGGTCGACAGCGACATCGTCGAGGACATCGAGGGCGTGAAGGTGGTGTGCGACCCGATGTCCGCGCCCTATCTGAAGGGCGTCGTGGTCGACTGGGCCGAGACGCTGGAGCGGTCGGGCTTCATCATCGAGAACCCGAACGCACAGAGCAGCTGCGCCTGCGGCGACTCGTTCCAGTAGCTCCTCGATGATCCCGGAGGGCTCCAAAGCTCCGGATTTCGAGAGCCAGTCCACCGGCGGAACGTTCAGGCTCCGCGATGTCATCGAGTCCGGGCCCCTCGTCCTCTTCTTCTATCCGCAGGCCTCGACCCCGGGGTGCACGAACGAGGCCGTTGAGTTCGAGGCGTGGTTCGACCGGTTCGAGGAGCTCGGCGTCCGGATCGCCGGGTGCTCGGTCGACACCCTCGAGGACCAGAAAGCGTTCTCCGACAAGCACGGTGGCTTTCGCTACCCGCTGGTGGCCGATCCCGACGCCCGGATCGGCAAGGCGTATGAGGTGTACAGGGAGGACTGGCAGCTGACCGGCCGGGCCACCGCCGTGATCAGCGAAGACGGAACGGTCTTGAAGACCTATCCGAAAGCACCGCTGCACGGAAAAGGCCACGCCGAAGCCGTCTTCGGCGACGTGCGGGGCTTGATCTCCTGACCGAGCGGGTGCTGCCTTCTTATGACGGCGACTGCGAGCTCTGCCTCGCCCACAAGATCACGCCCTGGCTCTACGAGGACGACGAGTGCTGGATCGCCGAGTGCATGATCTGCTCGACCCCGATGATCGTCTGGCGTCCCCACGGCTTGCCCGAAGCCGACGTCGAGGAGCGCCTGATGGGCCGGCTGGCTCAGGTGGCCGACGGCCACTACGGGGACAAGGGCTGGTGGGCCGATCCCCATCGCAGGAACATCCCGGACCACTGGCATTGTCACGCGCGTCCGGCCGGTGGCTTTTTCGGCCAGCGCTAGGCCGCACGGCCGGCCCCGCCGGTTGTAAGCTCATCAGCCGCCCGGAATTTGAATTACGGTTTGCCACCTGCGGTTCCGGGAGTAGAATGTGTGGTTGCTGTCTTTCAAGAATTATATGGCGGCACCGTTGACCTGCGGTTTTGCGCCGGTCGGCGAGCACGGTTGCTCCTTGAGAACTGCATAGTGCGGGTGTCATCGAGGGCAACCGTCGTATTCCTGACTTAAAGACCCCGCTATCCGGCATAGAGCAACTCCGCTTGCTCGACACGGTCGGATGGGGGGTCGTCCTTTCATCGGGTTGAACCTTCAGGCGCTGTGCAGTCTCGCCTGATCCGTTTTCCCATGGAGGGTTTGATCCTGGCTCAGGGCGAACGCTGGCGGCACGCCTCA
>JBBDRJ010000010.1:268761-357069 GCA_040905525.1 Actinomycetota bacterium | reverse complement strand
CACTCCTCGACGCAAGCCCGGTCCTTGATGTCGACGCAGGGCTCGCAGATCACATACGCCATCCGTTTGTCCTCCTACGACCGACATTGGTGGTTGAGCGCCCTCACTATACTGATGGCCTGCCTGGCCCGCCCGAGTGAGTCAACAGGGGGAATTCGTGTCAAATCCCGCAACCGTCGGAAAGTTGAAAGCGTCCGGCTATCGATCGCGTCCCGTCCACATAGAGCTCCGGGAAAACTTGCTCAACAAGGTCCGTTCCGGAGATCCAGTGTTCCAAGGCATCGTCGGTTACGACGACACGGTCGTCCCGGCGGTGGAGAACGCGGTCCTTGCCGGACACGATGTGATCTTCCTCGGTGAACGGGGACAGGCCAAGTCGCGCATCATGCGCGACCTTACGAAGCTCCTCGACCCTGATCTCCCGGCTATCGCTGGCTGCGAGATCAACGACGATCCGTTCGCGCCGATCTGTGCCGCTTGCCGGAAGTTGGTTGCCGAAAAGGGCGACGATACTCCGATCGTTTGGCTGACACCGGACCAGCGGTACGCCGAGAAGCTCGCCACGCCGGACATCTCCGTGGCCGACCTCATCGGCGAGGTCGATCCCATCAAGGTGGCCGAGGGGCGGTATCTAGCCGACGAGCTCACGATCCACTACGGCCTGATCCCGCGAACGAATCGCGGGATCTTTGCGATCAACGAGCTGCCGGATCTGGCCGAAAGGATCCAGGTCGCCCTGCTCAACCTTCTGGAGGAGCGGGATATCCAGATCCGCGGCTACAAGATCCGGCTTCCCCTGGATGTCGCCCTTTTTGCTTCGGCCAACCCCGAGGATTACACGAACCGGGGACGGATCATCACCCCTCTCAAAGACCGCTTCGGCGCCCAGATCCGGACCCACTACCCCGAGACCATCGAGGAGGAGGTCGAGATCGTCGAGCAGGAGTCGACGCCGATCGACGTAGGTGTGCCTGTGCGTTTCCCGCGCTACATGAAGGACGTCATCGCGGAGCTCACGCACCAGGCGCGACGCTCACCCCAGGTCAACCAGCGTTCGGGTGTTTCGGTCCGGCTCTCGATCTGCAACTTCGAGACGGTCACCGCCTCCGCTCTCAAGCGATCGGTGCGTCTGGCCGAGTCCGAAGCTGTGCCGCGGGTCTCCGATCTGGACACCGTGGCCGCATCGACGCTGGGCAAGGTCGAGGTCGAGGCCCTCGAAGAGGGCCGTGAGATCGACATCTTGAACAAGCTGATCCGGCAGGCCGTGTTCGCGGTGTTCCAGCGCGAACTGCGTGGCGAGGCGTTCGCCGAGCTGATCCAGCGCTTCGACGACGAAGGGCTGAGCATCGACGCGGCATCGACGTTGGGCTCCGAGGAATTCTGCCGGCAGTTCGGTGACCTCAAGGGCATGGCCCGCGCGCTCGAAAAGCTCGAGGCGGGCGAATCGCCGGCAACCACAGCGGCCGCCCTTGAGTTCATATGCGAAGGCCTGCATCTCGGCAAGCGCCTGAACAAGACACCGACGGCGGGTGGCGCGCGCTACGGTCGGTAAAAGAAAGACGCCGCCTACGATCAGGCGGCGTCTCTCGGTTGAGTAGTTGCTTGGCTACGCCGTGATCCCTTTGATCTTCTCCTGAAGCGCTGTTTGCTCGGCCGATGGTGACTGAGTCTGCATGGCCATCAGCTTGGACATGTCGCCTTCGACCTTGACCTGGCCCTGCATGAAGGCCTGCATGGCCGCCTGCTGGTTGCCCTCGACGAACACCGCCTTGGCGATGTCGTAGGGCACGGTCAGCTTGGTCGGCGCGTCGGCGGCCAAGCCCTCGGTGAAGTCACCCCCGGCCATATGGATCTCCTTGTCGCCCGAGGGTCCCCCCGTGACGACGATGTTGATCTTCAGGTCCGCCATCGGGCCCGTGGGGGCCGGCAGGTTCGCCTCGTCGTACATCTTCCGCACTTCCGTGAACCACTCGTCCGACAGGAACTCGTGTGCCATTACCTTCCTCCTCTCGTTTCCTACCTTGCAGGTTGAAAGCTGACGGGCAGTGAATGCAAACCGCGCAGGACGAAGTTCTCTTTGTACTCGGGCTTATCGGTGGCGATCTCGAAGCGCTCGACCCGCGTGGCCAAGGTCTTGAGCGCCAGCGTGGCCTCGATCCGCGCCAGCGGTGCGCCCACGCAGAAGTGGATCCCGGCCCCGAATGACACGTGGTTGATGTTGGATCGCGTGATGTCGTAGGACCCCGCCGTCGGGCCGAACTCGGCCGGGTCACGGTTGGCCGCACCAATCACGCAGATCGCCTGCTGCCCTTTGGTGATCGTGTGCCCGTTCACCGGCAGGTCCGTCATCGAGATCCGTCCTGTGAGCTGAACGGGGGGATCGAAACGGAGCGTTTCCTCAACCGCGCCTCGAGCCAGAGACGGGTCGGCGCGAAGCTTGGCCCACTGCTCGGGGTGGCGTCCGAGCTGCAGGACCGCATTGCCGATCAGGTTCACCGTCGTCTCGAATCCGGCGATGAGCAGCAGGCTGAGCGTGGTCAGAAGCTCTTCGTGACTCAGCTTGTCGCCGGCCTGCTCAGCCTGGATGAGGGCCGAGAGCATGTCGTCGCCGGGGTTCCTCGTCCTTTCGGCAACAAGTTGTTCGAAGTAGGAGCGGAGCCCCTCGAAGGCGGTGAGCTGCCTTTCGCGCACGTCGTCCGGAATCATGAAGTCGGGATCAAGCGCGCGAGCCAGATCGTGGGACCAGTTCTTGAAGATCTCGTTGTCGCTCGGCGGGACACCCAGTAGCTCGCAGATGACGCGGACGGGCAGGGGATAAGCGAGATCCTCCACGATCTCAATCTCGCCTCCCGCTTCGCGAGAGTCGATGAGCTCTCCGACGACCTGTTCGATCAGGGGGCCGAGGTCACGGACGCGTCGTGGTGTGAACGCATGTGAGACCAGCCCACGCAGGCGAGTGTGATCCGGAGGATCGAGGAAGAGGAATGACGGCTGCCTGTCTGCGAAAGGGTCGAAGTCGAGCGACTCGGCGTAAGTGCGGTACAGAGCCGAGTTCCGCTGATCGTTCGACGTCTCGGGGTGGTGCAGCACCATCACGCAATCGTCGTGGCGCGACAGGACGAACAAGCCCAAGGGGGAGACGAGAACGGGTTCGGTCTCTCTCAGCCGGTCGTAGGTCGGATAAGGGTCGGCGCGAAAAACCGGATCACGGGGATCGAACGGGAACGAGTTTCCTTCGATCGGAGGCAGTGGCGACGGTTGTTCCTGCGTGGTTTCCATGCCTGACGTCCCCCTCTCGACGCGTCCCAGACGATATACCACTACGACTGTCACATGGAAGCCCGCGCCGGCGCCGGCTCCGTACGTGTTAGCCCGCCGGGTGCTGGTGCGGCAACATGAGCGTGTGGAGACAGCGCTAGGGGGCGTAGCGCACGCGCCACGACGGAAGACCCGCCGTTGGCTACCGGCGTGGACCTCGCGGCTCAACACGCTTGCCGTCGGAACGGCCCCGAACGCGACGCGATGGGAGGTCGGACTGGCGATCGTCGCCCTGTTCGCGCTCGGCCGCACCCCCGTGCTCTTCCTGCGTGAGCGCATGGCCGACCTCTTCGGAGGCACGGCCGGAAGGCTGTGGCCAGACGACGCCGTGATGCGGGGCACCTTCGTCGCGGTCGAGGTCGCCGTCCTGCTGGTAGCCATGCGCCGCAGCCGTCCGTCGACCTTGCTTCGCCAGCCCCTTCTGCTCGCTTTCCTTGGGGTCGCTTGGGCCTCGCTGGCCTGGTCGGAACGACCGAGCGTCACGGTCTGGCGTGTTTCGCTTTTCGTCGGCGTAGCGATAGTTGGCTGGTACATCGGCCACCGATTCACTCTCCGACAGCAGGTTCAAGTCGTGGCCGGCGTGGGTGCCGTTGCCGTCGCGACGACCCTGATCGCACTCGTCGCCTGGCCCGAACTCGCTCGGACGTCCGCTGGTGTCGAGGGGCAATGGTCCGGGATGTATGTGAACAGACAGCTCCTCGGACCTGTGCTCTGCCTGGGGCTCATCGCGGCCGCCCTACTCCTGACGTTCGCCCCGCACTGGATGAAGTTCGGGGTGCTAGTCGTGGCGGCCGTCGGTGTCTTCATCCTTTACAAGGCCGGCAACCGAACCGGTCCTGTGGCACTCGTTGTCGCTGCCGCCATCGCCGGCGGCATCCTCGTCGTCCGACGTCCGGCCCGGACGATCCTCACGGTGCCGGGCGGCGCCGTGCTCTCCATCGGCATGGTGACAATCGGCGGCGGTCTCGTCAGCTGGCACTGGACGACGATCCTGAACGGGCTGGGCCGGCGCGCCGACCTCACGAGCCGAACGGAGATGTGGGCCGTCGATCGGCACTTTCTCTCGATGCGTCCGATCACCGGCTGGGGATTCGAGACGATCTGGGCGAACCCCATCACCATCCAGCACGCGCGCGCTGCATTCGGAGGGCGCTTCCCCTACTCCTCGCACAGTGGCTACTACGAGATCCTGCTCGGTGTGGGTTATTTGGGGTTCGCGATCTTCGTCGCGTTCCTCGTCTTCGCCCTCTGGCGATCCTTCCTCCTGGCCTGGCGCAGCGACGACGTGGTGAGCATCTGGCCCCTTGCGATGATCACCTTCTCGATCGTCGCCAATCTCTCCGAGAGCTTCTTCGCCTCCGGTCAAGCCATCTGGGCCCTCACCGTGGCCGCTGCGGTCGCGGCGACGGAGTGTGGACGTCCCACGCACGCGAAGAAGCGCGCGATATCTTGATTCGGCGTCCCCACTCATGACTTCTTTCCAGGCATGCACGATCATCGCCCGGAACTATTGGGCACATGCGCGTGTGCTCGCGTCATCGATAGCCGAGCATCATCCGGACGTTCGGCTCAAGGTCCTCGTTATCGACGCAACCGACGACGACCTATCGGCTGCGGCCCGGGAGCTCTTCGACGTCGTTCATCCCGACGAGTTGGGCATCGAAAGAAGCGAGTTTCTCCGGATGGCCGGGATCTACGATGTCCTCGAGCTGTGTACCGCGCTCAAGCCCTGGCTGCTGCGCGCGTTGTTGAAGCACGACGCCTCACCGGTCCTTTACTTCGATCCCGACATCGAGCTGTTCGCGCGAGTGAACGAAGCCGCGGAGCTCGCCGAAGCACGCGGGGTCGTCCTTACACCCCACACACTCGAGTCGTTGCCGCACGACGGCTACGAGCCCTCCGAGCTCACGCTCCTCGGCGCAGGTACCTACAACCTCGGATTCATCTCCGTCGGACGTGATTCGATCCCTTTCCTCGACTGGTGGTCCGACCACCTGCGTCGTGACGGGCTCATATCCAAAGAAGAGGGGATGTTCGTAGACCAACGCTGGGTCGACCTCGCGCCGAGCTTGTTCGACGTACAGATACTGCGGGATCCGGGCTGGAACGTCGCGTACTGGAACCTGGCCCAGCGACCGATCACCCGGTTCGGTGATCGTCACGAGGTGGCCGGGCGCCCGTTGCGCTTCTTCCACTACTCGGGCTTCGACCCCGATCGGCCACGTCTCAGCCTGTTCCACAGCGACAATCCGCGCGTGAGGCTCGACGACGAGCCACTAGTCTCCGGACTTTGTGAGAGATATGCGAAGCGACTGATCAACGCCGGCTACCGCGGGTATGCCCGGCTCCTGTACGGATTCGGGCAGACATCGACCGGCCTGACCTTGGACGCGCCGGCACGCCGCCTCTATCGCCGCGAGCTGATCGATGCCGAACGCACCGGCGCACGCGAGCCGCCCAACCCCTTCGAGGACGGGGCGCGTGACGATTTCGAGTCCTGGTTGCGCGATCCCGTCGGTGGCTACGGCGTGACCCGATACCTCCAGGGGATCAGGACCCAGCGGCCCGATCTCCAAGGCGAGTTTCGCGAGCTCGACGGCGAAACCGGCCGAGCGTTCGTCGAGTGGGCGCACGAGCACGGCGTGAAGAACGGCGAAGTTCTGCCGCGATTGCTCGGTCCGGAGCCGGTGGACGGCCGATCAGCCGAGGTTGGGGTCAACGTCGCGGGGTACATGCGGGCGGAGAGCGGCATGGGTGAATCTGCGCGCCTGTTGGTGTCGGCGCTCGACGCCGTCGGCGTCCCGAACTCGATCGTCACCTACGACAACACGAGCGTGCGTCAGCAGGCCCTGCTTCCCGCGGGAGGACTGACGGCACCGGTGCACCCCATCGACCTGATTTGCGTGAACGCCGACCAGCTGCATCACTTCCTGACCGACGTCGAGGGATTCGATGCCGGCCGGTACCGGATCGCTGTTTGGTCCTGGGAAGTGGAGAAGTTCCCGGACTGGATGGCGCGCTCGGCCGATCTCGTAGACGAGATATGGACGTGCAGTGCCCACGCAGCCCATGCCATACGCGACGCCACCACGACGCCGGTCCACGCCGTGCCTCACGCGATCAGTCGTATCGATGCTCGTCCGCTGTCCCGGAGCGAGCTCGGACTTCCCAAGGGATTCGTGTTCTTGTTCGCCTTCGATTTCGACAGCGTTCTCGAGCGCAAGAACCCCATCGCGACGATGGAAGCATTCTCGCGGGCATTCTCGGGGCGCGAAGATGTGCATCTGGTAGTCAAGACGGTGCGCGGTGATGCTCATCCCGAGGACCTGGATCTCTTGTGCGCGGCTGCCGGCGCACATCGAAACGTCACGGTCCGCGACGGCTACGTTACGCGCGAGGAGCACCAGGCCCTGGTGGCAGCGTGCGACGCGTTCGTCTCCCTGCACCGCGCGGAGGGGTTCGGGCTGCACCTGGCCGAGGCGATGGCGCTGGCCAAGCCCGTGGTGGCGACTGGTTACTCGGGCAACCTCGACTTCATGGACGAGTCCAACAGCCGCCTCGTCCCCTATGAGCTGGTGCCCATCCCGCCCGGATGCGATCCCTACCCGACCGATGCGCGATGGGCCGAGCCCGACGTTGCCGCCGCCGCCGAAGCCATGAGAGAGATCGTCGACGATCCTGCGCTGGCCAGGACGCTCGGCGAAAGGGCCGCGTCCGACATCGCTCGCCTTCACTCCCCGGAGGTTCGCGGCCGCCTGATCGTCGATCTCCTCGGACGCGTGCCCTCACATCCGGCACCGGAACGAAACGAGCTGGCGCCACCCGTCGAAGATGATGTCCTCGCCCTGGACGAGGTCTTCGAACATGTTCGTTCGGGGCCTGGTGTTGGGGCGGCCAAGCGATGGGCCGGTCTCAGCCGGCTTGTTCGTCGCAACGTTTCGCGTCTGACCCGGCATGCGACCGAGCACCAGCAACGCATCGACCTGGCGCTCACGCACGAGATCAACCATTTGGCCTCCGAGATCGACGAGATCTCCGACCACCGCAGGTCGATCGAAGACCTCACGGGGCAGGTGCGCGATCTCAATGCGCGGCTCATCAGAGAACGCGAGCACCGGCGTGAGCTCGAGGCCAAGATCCGGCGACTCGATCCAACCTTGGAACCGGGCGCCGGGGGCACCGACGAACGCTCCGGGTAGTCTTTCGGCGTGAGCCCGAGGTATCGCTACAGCCGCTGGGACGGAACCCAGGACCCCTGGGCCGATCCGGACGAAGTCCTCGAGGGCCTGTCCGACGACCTGCTCGAGTTCGGCGATCTCGGCCAAGCCCTGCGGCGCATGATGCAGCGCGGGTTTTCACTCGAGGGCCGCCGCATCACCGGCCTGCAATCGCTGGCCGAACGACTGCGGAACCTCCGGCGCGACGCGATACGCCAATACGACATGGATTCTGTTGTCAAGGGGATCTCCGACGACCTGCGCGAGGTCCGCTCGATGGAGCGGCAGGAAGTCCGCGACCGGCTGGAACTGCGCCAGCAATCGCGCGAGGCGCGAGGGACACCCGACGGCGAGGATATGCCCGATCTCGACGCGCTACCGGACGAGGACCCGCTTTCCGCCCTCGAGCGTGAATTCGCACAGCCGCCTTTCGGACAGCGTCTCAACCCGCGCCTCGACTACCTCGACTCACTTGAAGGACGACCCGCCGACGCGCTCAAAGGTCTGCAGAGCTACGACTTCACTTCTCCGGAAGCCGAGTCCAAGTTCAAAGAGCTAACCGACAAGCTGCGCCGGCAGATGATGCAGCAGTACTTCAAGGGGGCCGAGCAGGCGCTGCAGAACATGACGCCTGAAGCCCTCGAGCGCATGAAGAACATGATGTCGGAGCTCAACGAGATGGTTCGCAAGCACAATGCCGGCGAGCCATACGACTTCGAGAACTTCATGCAGTCCTACGGGGATTTCTTCCCGGAGAACCCGCAGAACCTCGAAGAGCTGCTCGAGACGCTGGCCCGTCGCATGGCGATGGCGCAGGCGATGATGAACTCGATGTCGCCGGAGATGCGTCAGCGCCTCGACGAGCTCGTCGGCGCATTGATGCAGGACGCCGATCTGGCGTTCCAGATGAACGAGCTCGCCAACGCGCTGCGCCAGGCGATCCCCGGCGATTTCTGGGACCAGCAGTACCAGTTCGGTGGCGACGAACCGCTGGACATGCTCCAGGCGATGCAGGTGATGGAGCGGATGCAGGAGTCCGAGGACCTGGAGCGCTACATGCGAGGCGTGACCAAGCCGAGCGATCTCAACGAGATAGACGTCGACCGCGTCGAGAATCTCCTCGGTGAAGAAGCTGCGCGCGATGTGAAGCGGCTGCGCGAGATCGAGAAGATGCTCGAGGAGGCCGGTTACGTGGAGCGGGCCTCGGGGCGCCTCGACCTCACGCCGCAGGGTGTGCGCCGCATCGGCAAGCAGGCTTTGGGCAAGGTGTACCAGCGGCTGCGCGCAGCGCTGGCCGGCGAGCACGATCAACCGGACATCGGACGCGGCGGCGACATCACGGGGGAGCTGAAGCCCTACGAGTTCGGCGACCCGTTCCACATCGAGGTGAAAGAGACGGTGTTCGAGGCCGTGCGTCGCTCGGGTACCGGGACCCCGGTGAAGATCAAGCCTGAGGATTTCGTGGTCGAGCGCACGGAGCGCAAGGTTCAGGCCGCCACGGCCCTGCTGATCGACCTGTCGCTTTCCATGCCGATGCGCGGCAACTGGGTGGCCGCGAAGAAGGTAGCTCTTGCACTCCACGCCCTCATATCGACGCAGTTCCCGCGCGACCGGTTGTTCCTGATCGGTTTCTCCGACTACGCCAGGAGGGTTCAGCCGGAGGAGCTCCCGAACCTGGGGTGGGAAGAGGTGTACGGGACGAACATGCAGCACGCCCTGCTGCTCGCCCGGCGTCTGCTCGGTCAGCATCGC
Source organism: Actinomycetota bacterium (assembly GCA_040905525.1). Lineage (GTDB taxonomy): Bacteria > Actinomycetota > JAICYB01 > JAICYB01 > JAICYB01 > JBBDRJ01. Next base: position 347,782 of record JBBDRJ010000010.1, on the reverse strand, counting down.
GGAGCCAGCCGCCAGATCCTGATGGTCACCGATGGGGAACCAACGGCTCACCTCCTGCCGAATGGCGAGGTGCTGTTCAACTGGCCACCCATCCCGCAGACCTTCGAGGAGACGCTCAAGGAAGTCGCGAGGTGCAGCAAGGACGGGATCGTGATCAACACGTTCATGCTCGACCGCTCGCCATACCTCATGCGCTTCATCGAGCGCATGACGGCGCTGAACCAGGGCCGGGCGTTCTTCACGTCAGCCGAGAGCCTCGGCGAGTACGTCTTGCTCGACTTCCTCGAGAGCAAGCGCGCAATGCTCCGCGGCGCCTGAGTTGACCGAAGACATCTCGTCGGATCCGCGTCCGGTTCTTGAAGGTTCGTCCCTTGCTTCGATTGGAGCGTGAGCGGTCGCGCGGATCGTCGACACCGTGTAGTCGTTACGCGGTACCCGCAGTCGCTACATGGCTGGCTGAGTTCGCGATGTCGTTTCTTGAAGTCCGTGCAGGATTTGGAGGACGCTCATGACGACGCTCATCGCGCCCGCCGTTCTTCTTAACTGCCGCACTCGACCGCAATAGGCAAGGAATCCACGACAGCTCGCCCGGACTATGGTGCTGTCCGAACGACAGGCTTCGTAGAGCTCAGGCGAAGAGCTGGCCGAGGTCGATCGACAGGGCCGCGGGTCGCAACGGACTCACGTGCGCCGGAGGAGCGAACACCAGCGTGTCTTGGTAGGTGCCGCCCTCCAGCCGGTAGACCTCTAACCGGTCGGTGGCCGGATCGATGATCCAGTACTCCGGGACGCCGAAGCGCTCGTAGCGCTGGAACTTGAGCTTGCGGTCGCGCGCCTCGTCCTTTGACAACACCTCTACAACCCAGCTGGGTGTGCCCCAGACGTTGGCTTCTGTGAGCACACCGAGATGCTCGTCGGCGATGAACACCAGGTCGGGCTGGAGCACGTCCCCCGGGTCCAGAACGACGTCGTACGGCGCGAAGAAAGCTCGCCCCCCGCCGTGTTTCTTCAGGTGGTTGCCCACCTGTAGGTAAAGCTCGGACAGGATCTGCTGGTGTTTGGTGTTCGGCGCCGGAACCACGTACGCTTCCCCATCGATCAGCTCGTAGCGAGCGTCTTCGGGGAAGGTCACGTAATCGTCGTACGTCAGCTTGTTCTCGGGCCGGGTCGCCACCAGCGATCCTCCCTATGTGGCGGGAAGGCGTGCTCAACGTAGCACGGCCGCACGGCACTGGATTTCAGAGCAGGCCGGCGTCGCGGAAGACGTCCTCGAGCCCGGGTGTTGTCTTCCTATTGAAGATCTCGGCGGGATCCAAGAACTCGGCCTCGGCCGCGTCGTCGCCCGCGCGCAGCTCGCCACTTGTGACAGTGCAATTGAAGGCGATGATGATGCAGTGGTCGTCTTGGCCGACTCGCTCCTCGCGGTAGCCGGCGACGTGGCCGACGTCGACTTCGAGGCCCGTCTCCTCGTTCACCTCTCGACGGACGGCCTCGCGTACGCGTTCTCCACGTTCTATCCCGCCGCCCGGCAAAGACCAGTGATCCTTATACGGTTCCTTACCTCGCCTGATCAGCAGAACCTTGCCTTCCCGGACGATCAGCCCGGATGCGCCGCCCAGGACGGGTGCGAAATCAGTGTCCATGGGCCGGAGCATAATTCTCCTGTGAGTGTTCGCCCGCCCGAAAAACGCTCCCGCAGCAGCGATGGCTCCTTCCGCCTGTTGCTTCTGGCCGGTGCCGTGGTCTCGGTCGCCATCGGCGTCTGGGGCGTCATTTGGACGCAGATGCTCGAGACGGTGCTCGGGATCGAAGTGGCCAAGGGTTCCGCCGGCACCGCCTATCTATACGGCGGCGTCATGCTCGTCGTGGGTCTCGGATACGGGCTGGCCGCCGCCCAACCACAACGCAGCCGCAGCCTGCTCGTCGTGCTGCTCTTCGTGCCGTTGATCACCGCGATGGTCACGATCGCCGGTGTCTCTCGCGACGAGATCACCGGAGGTAAGGGCATCGGCTTCGCAGTGTTCGAGCTGGCGTTCTGCTTGATGTACTTCCGTCTCTACCCGCGCGTCGAGCGTCCCGAGCCTGTGACCAAAGGACCGCCCCTGCCCGACGGCGAGGGTCCTTAGGAATCGTCGGCGACGACGTCCAGGAACGCGGGGCCGTAGAGTTCCAGCTTCCGCGCGCCGACACCGCCGATCGACGCGAACTCATCGAGCGTGCGCGGGCGCTTGGAGACGATCTCGCGGAGCGTCTTGTCGTGAAAGATCACGTAGGGCGGTACGTCCTGAGCCTTCGCTAGCTCGGAGCGTTTGAGGCGGAGCGCTTCCCAGAGGGTTGCGTCCCTCGGGTCTATGTCTCCGAAGCCCCGCGTTTCGATCTTCCGCTTGACCTTGCGGGCTCGAACGTCCTCGCGGAACGTGACGGTTCGTTCGCCCCGCAAGACGGGTCGGCTCGCTTCGGTTAGACGAAGTCCGCCGTGGCGCAACGGATCGGGTGCCAGAAGGCCAAGAGCGATCAGCTGACGGAAGACGGCACGCCACTGCGACTCTGCCAATTCCGTACCGATTCCGAAGGTGCTGACCGATTGATGACCGAAGCGCTCGATCTTCTCGGTCACCTTCCCCAGAAGGACGTCGATGAGGTGCGACGCTCCGAATCGTTCCTCGGTGCGATAGACGCAGGACAGGGCCTTCTGGGCGGCGACCGTGCCGTCCCACGTCTTCGGAGGGTCGATGCAGTTGTCGCAGTTGCCGCACGATCCCGGGTGCTCTTCGCCGAAGTGTGCGAGCAGGGCTTGGCGGCGGCAGGCGGCCGACTCGCAGTACGCGAGGAGCTCGAACAGCTTCTGCCGCTCGACGCGCTTGCGCTCCTCGGTTCCCTGGGAGGATTCGATGAACTGTTGCATCGCCCCGATGTCGGCCATGCCGTAGGTGAGCAGCGCTTCCGATCCCAGACCGTCCCGCCCGGCTCGGCCGGTCTCCTGGTAGTAGCCCTCGAGGCTCCTCGGAAGATCGAGATGGACGACGAAGCGAACGTCCGGCTTGTCGATGCCCATCCCGAACGCCACCGTTGCCACGACCACCACGCCGTCCTCTCGGACGAAGCGGTTCTGATGACGACGGCGCGTAGTTGCGTCCAGTCCGGCGTGATACGGCACGGCCGGCCAACCGTGCTCGCAGAGGAACTCGGCGGTTTCCTCGACCTTGCGTCGTGACAACCGGTAGACGATGCCGGCGTCTCCACGCCGGGATTCGAGGAAGACGAGCAGCTGCTGATGAGGTGTCTTCTTCTGCTCAACCCGGTACCTGATGTTCGGACGGTCGAAGCTCGCGACGAAGGTGCGCGCGTCGTGGAGAGCAAGATGCTCGACGATGTCGGCTCGCGTCGGCACGTCGGCCGTAGCGGTAAGGGCGATGCGCGGAACGTCGGGGAACCGCTCGTGCAGCACGCGCAGCTCCCGGTATTCGGGCCGGAAATCGTGACCCCACATCGAAACGCAATGCGCCTCGTCGATGGCGAACAGCGCCAGGCGGGTGCGAACGAGCAAGCTCATGAAGCGATTAGTCAGCAGTCGTTCCGGCGCCACATAGAGAAGGTCCAAGCCGCTGGCGAGAAGAGCCTCTTCGGTTTCGCGCGCCGTTCGTGCGTCGAGCGTGGAGTTCAGGAAGGCGGCGCGGACGCCGAGCAGGCTCATCGCCGCGACCTGGTCCTGCATCAAAGCGATGAGCGGCGAAACGACTATGGCCGTTCCTTCCCGCACGAGCGCCGGAACCTGATAGCACAGCGATTTCCCTCCGCCCGTGGGCATGAGCACCAGGCAGTCTCGTCCGGCGATGAGTTGATCGACGATGGCTGCCTGATCGCCGCGGAACTCGGGGTAACCGAAGACCGAACCAAGAACTTCGGATGCCGACGAGGTCACGCGCTGCCGAGGATGAAGCCGGCGAGCTCGGCGAGGCCGTCGAGGTCGTGAACGTCGTGTGTCAGCAACGGTACGTGCGCAACAGGTGCGCGTGAACGCTTCTTCAGATTGTCCAAGCTGTGAGCGTCCCGGCGCGCGAGCGTGCTGAACGTCGCGAGAGCCTCTCGGGAATCGGCGAGAGCGACGGCTATCCGGTCCGTCTCGATACCAGCGGCTCGAGCGATCTTCGCCGCGTCGACGCCGTCCACGACGGCCGGATCGAATTTGGCGAACTCGAGCGGGACGACCTTGTTGGCCACCACGCCGGATAGAGAAAGGCCCTCATCGACGAGGCGATCGATGAAGAACCCCGCCTCGTCGAGCGGCGGGCCCTCCAAGGTCGTCACGACGATGAAGCCGGTCTGCTCGGAGCACAAGAGCTCGAGCACCTGATCGGCGCGCTCCTTGAATCCTTCGTAGAGGTTCTGGAAGTCGAGCACGAGTGCGGACAGGTCTTCGAGGACCTGGGAGCCGAGGATACGGTCGGCGATCTTCAAGAAGGGAGAAGCTGTGAAATTGAATGCGCGCATGCCGATCTTCCCGGCAGCGGCATACGGCTTGGCCATCCAGCGCAGCAGGCTCCCGCCGATGAAGTCGGTCATCCGTTTCGGTGCCTCGAGAAAGTCCAGAGCACTGCGCGTTGGCGGAGTGTCGATGACGACGAGGTCGTAGTCGCCGCGCTCGTGGAGATCGGCTAGTCGCTCCATCGCCATGTAGCCCTGAGAGCCGACAAACTGTTCGGACACGCCACGGTAGATGCGGTTCTCCTTGATGTGCTGAGCCTGGGCCCGCGTGGGGGAGTAACGCTCGATGAGCTCGTCCCACGCCGTCTTCATGTCGAGCATCGCTGCATGCAGCGTCCCCCTTGGGCCGTTTCCGATGGGCCCATTCGCGAGATGGACGCGGCTTTCCTTGTGACCGATCCCGGTGTCCAGGCCGAGAGCCGACCCGAGGCGCTTGGCCGGGTCGATCGTGACGACCATTGTCTTTCGTTCTTTGGCGGCGTCGACGGCGATGGCCGCAGCCGTAGTCGTTTTGCCCACTCCACCCGCACCGCAGACGACGATGATCTCCTTCTCGCGGATCGCGTCCTGAAGCGTCATGCCCGGGTTCCCGCCAGAGCCTCGGCGATGCGTTTCGTGGCGGCCAGGTCGTGGTGCTCCCAGGCGATCAGTGGGACCGTTGCCGTCGGGGGGCCGAGCGAACGTAGACGCTCCAAATGGGGGGCTTGCTCCGCTGCCAGGGCAGCGCACAGTTGAGCCGCGTCGACGGCCGGCGACGCGTCGCCGAGCTCGCTTCGCACATCCGTCAGGGCCGTGAGTGCGTCAGGATCTGGCGGCGGGGTAACGACGCGGTTTGCTATGACGGCGAGGACCGGCGTCGCTACCTCCTTTGGGATGTGCTCGAGCAGCTCCGACGTCTCGGTGACGGGCATCTCCTCGGGCAGCGAGACAACGACGACACCGGTCTTTTCCGGATCTTCGAGGATCTCTCGGACCCAAGCCGTCTGGTTACGGATCATCCCTACACCCACCATCTCCTGGATCGTGCGCGGTCCGCGCAGGTGTGAGAGAACCTGCCCCGACGCTGCAGCGTCCACCACGATCAAGTCCCAGCGAGGACTCCCCGCCATCTCGGCCCGCTCCTCGAAGCCGACCTTGCCCGAGATGAGCACCTCTTTGACGCCGGGGGCGCCGGTCGCGATGAAGTCGAAGACCTTCCTTATCGGTCCGAGCCGGCGGATGCGTGGAACGCGCAGAGCGATCTTGAGATATTCGTCCAGAACGTCTTCGGGGTGAAGGGCGAGATGGAACAGATTCTTGTGTGCTTCCTTGGCTTCGTAGCGCGGCGGAGCCGCGTCGAGGAAGCTGGCGGCGTCACCGCGCGCCTCGACATCGATGAGAAGCGTTCGTAGCCCGCGCTCGGCCGAAAGCAAGGCGAGGGCGGCGGAGATGGACGACTTCCCGGTGCCACCTTTGCCGGTCACCCAGATCGCGCGACGACGGAAGAGGTTCTCCAGGATGCGCCGCGAGGCGCCCCCTGTGATTGGTTCGGGGGTCATCGAGCAAGAAGCCTACTGCGTAAGATGAGGCGCCATGCCTTATGAGCTGGACGACGAGCTGCAGGCACTGAAGCAATCGGCGTCGTCGTTCGCCGAACGCGAGATCGCACCTCTTGTCGAAGAAGCCGAAGCAACCCAGACGTTCCCGCGGCCGCTGTATACGAAGGCGGGACAGTCCGGCTTCATCGGGATGCGGTACCCGACCGACCTCGGGGGCTCCGGGGCCGGGATCATGGCCGAGGTCCTGTGGCGCGAGACGACCAGCTACCAGTGTGCGGGCATCAGCTCCGCCCTCAGCGTTCCCGGAAACATCGGCTCGTACCCGATCTATGAGTTCGGCAGCGCGGAGCAACAGAATCGTTACCTGCCCAAGGTGACGGCCGGCGAATGGATGGGCGCGTTCGCGCTCACCGGAGCCCGAAGCGGGATCGGACGTGAAAGGCATCCGCTCGACGGCCGAGCGCAAGAACGGGAGCTGGATCCTCAACGGCCGCAAGATGTTCATCACGTGCGCACCCTCGGCCGACTTCTTCATCTTCACGTGCTACACGGATCGAGAATTGGGCTACGAAGGCATAGCGAACTTCATCCTCGACCGCGACCGTCTGCCCGCCGACGCCGTGCGGCCGTTGTCCACGCTCGGCCACCGATCGTCGGAGGTCGGCGAGGTCATCGTCGATCAGGTGGAAGTGCCGGAGGATGCGCTCATCGGCGAGCCCACCGGCGGCTTCCGGCGCGCTGCGCGCACGCTGAACGGCGGCCGTCTCGTCGTAGCCGGCGGAGCCCTCGGGACGGGTCAGCGCGCCGTTGACGTCTCGGTCGAGTACGCCAAGCAACGCCAGGCCTTCGGCCGCGAGATCGGCGGGTTCCAGGCCGTTGCCTTCCGCATCGCTCAGATCGCGGCCGAGGTCGAGTCGGCTCGCGTCACCGTCTACTGGGCGGCGAGCTTGTGGGACTCGGGCAAAGAGACACCCAAGGAGATCGCGATCGCGAAGCTAGTAGCATCCGAGACCGCAGTGCGAGCGGCCGGCGAGTCACTACGAACGTTCGGAGGGTATGCGTACGTGGGCGGTGAATTCCCTATCGAGCGTCTGTTCCGGGATTCCCGGTATTACGTGATCGTCGAGGGGACAACCGACGTTCAGCACCTCGTCCTTGCCCGGCAGCTCGGGCTGAAGCCCCAATAACCGTGCCGGTTTCGAACGCTCGCGGCTTCAAGACCCACTACGTAGAGGAGGGCCACGGGCCGGCCGTCGTCTTCGCCCACGGGTTCCTGTTCGACCACACGACGTTCGCGGCGCAGTTCGAGGAACTGCCCGAGCGGTATCGCTGCATAGCGCGCGATTTGCGCGGGCACGGCCGCAGCGAGTGTCCGGACGGACCATGGTCCATGCAAGACATGGTCGTCGATCTGATCCGCTTCATCGAAGACGTCGATGCCGCACCCTGCCATCTGGTCGGGATGTCGATCGGCGGTATGATAGCCGTCCGGGTGGCCCTGCAACGCGAGGATCTAGTTAGGTCGCTCGTGATGATCGACTCGACGGCGAGTGCCGAAGATCCCGGAGCGGCCGAAGCCTACGCCGCCTACAAAGACCGAGCGGATCGCGAGGACGGAATCGACGAAGACTTCGCGCGCGAGACGATCGGGTTCTTCTTCAGCCAGGCGTTCATGCAGCAGCACCCGGACGTGGTTGACATCCAAATCGAGCGCGAGACCAACGTGCCGGCCATCGCCATCGTCGAGGGGCTACGCGCGTTGATCGACCGTGACTCGGTCACCGATCGGTTGAACGAGATCCGAGTACCCGCGCTCGCCATCCACGGCGAGGCCGATCTCACGATCCCGATCAGCAACGCCGAGGAGTTCGCGGCCGGTGTTGGGGGAGTCGAGGTCGTCCGGATCCCCGGCGCCGGGCACACAACGCCTCTCGAGGCGCCGGACGTCGTGAACGAGGCCCTTTCCGGTTTTCTGGCCGGCGTGAAGCGCTAGTCGTTCTGCGGCGAGCTCGCCAGCGACTCGATAAGAGAACGAGTCTTCGCCGCCAGACGGTCGACCTCTTCGGCCAGTTCGGGCGGCAACGTCTCCTTGGCCTGAGTCAATTCGCGCAGGGCCGACTCGAGAGCGGCGATAGCTTCACGCATGAGTGTGGGGAGAGTCTACCTTTGCCGTCAGCAGCGTTCGCAGACGTAAACGGCCGTGCGGTAGGGGAGATCGAACACTTCGCGACCCCGCGTCTCGGGATGGAACTTCAGGAACATCCGGCAGTCCTCGAGCACGAGCCGGTGCTCGCCGGCCGGAAGCATCTCGATAAAAGAGGTTGATTCGACGCGCGCGAGCATCCCTTCGAGATCCAATTGCTGCACGTTGTCGAACCAGTGCTCGGTGATGGGCCCGAAGAGGCGTGAGGCTTCGAGCGTGTCCCGCCAGATGCCCGTGCGGTACCCGGGTGTATCTCCTCGATAGGCCTCCGTGATCGACCAGAAGCCCGCCGCCCAGCCCGAGAGCTCGTCACGCCGGTTCCAAACGATCCCCAGCCGTCCACCGGGCCTAAGGACGCGATGGATCTCGTGCAACGCTCGGTCGTAGTGGAACCAGTGGAAGGCCGAAGCGCACACGACGACGTCCGCACACGCGGTTGCCAGAGGCATCGACTCGGCGATACCGGCGACCGACGAAACACCGGGCATCTGCTCGCGGAAGGCCTCGAGCATCGCGGGCAGCGGCTCGATACCCACGACCCGCGCCTCGGTGCCTTCCAGGATCCGCGTGAATTTCCCGGTTCCGCATCCGAGGTCGACGACTGTGTCCGTTGCAGTGATGCCGAGCGCCTCGACCGTCTGCGCCGGATACTCCGGTCGACCCCGCTCGTACACGTCGGCCCGGACGAATCCTTGGGCGGCGGTCGGGTGGATCGAGGTCAAGGGACCAGCCTAGGCATCTCGTAAAGCCAGATCTCATCGACCATCTCACGGTGCATCCGTCCGCGGAGCCTCAGGTACTCGAGATGCGAAAGAGTTTCGGCAAGAGCGAGCCGTTCCTCGAAGAACATGAGCTCGCGGTCGAACAGGTCGCGAGCCACATCCATGGCCGGCATGGGCCCTTTGCGCACGACAATCTCCATGCACCGACGAAGCCGGAGGCCATGGTGGGCGGCGATAGCCCGGGCCCGGCTGGCTCCGTCCTCGAAGGGGCGCCCGTGTCCGGGCAGGACGAGCGTGGGCTCCAGCTTCGCCACCTTCTCAAGGGAGTCGAGGAACTGCGCCAAGGGGTCGGGCGGTTCGAGCATCCATCCGATGTGAGGCGTGATCTTCCCGAGGACGGTGTCGCCGACGATGATCACACCATCGGAGCGGCGGTGGAAGACGACGTGGCCTTCTTCGTGTCCCGGTGTCCAGTAAACGTCCCAATGGCTGCCGGCGAAGGTTACGACGTCGCCTTCCTCGATCGTGGTCATGTGTGTGGGGAACGTCATCTGGCTGAAGAAGGTGCTCGCTCCCGCGCGCTCGGCTCCCGCGAACTCGTCGGTGGTGCGGCCGAACTCCTCGTAAACGCTCATCCGGTTCTGGAAGCGCTCCGGGTCGGGGTTGGCCATGGCCTCGAGCGTGCGCTTGGCGATGGAGTGACAGATGACCGGCGCGCCCGATGCCTCTTGGAGCGTTCCGGCATTCCCGAAATGATCGGGATGGGCGTGCGTGAGATAGATGCCCTCGATGTCGGTAAGTTTGCGTCCGATCCACTCGAGTGATTGAACGACGCGGTCGAAGGAGCTCTCGTACGGCATAGCCGTGTCGAAGAGGACGAGTCCACCCTTGGGTCCCTCCGTTACGTAGATGTGGACGTGCGGCAGGCCCGAGAAGGGCGTTGGACAGGTGATCCGGAAGATGCCCGGGTAGGGCATCGCGAAGAAGCCCGGTCGCGGTTTCTGATCGGTCACTGATTACTCGTGCAGCGTCTCTTTGACAACGAACGTCACTCTCACCCAGACGCGGTACTCGTCTACCCGTCCATCCTTGACGCTGCCTGTGACGCGGCTGAGCTCGAACTCGGTGACGTCCGAGATCGTGAGCGAGGCGCGGCTGACCGCCTCCTCGATCGCTTGCTCAAGCGATCCGGCCGATGTGCCCGACAGATCGAGGGTCTTGGTGACGGTCATCGCCATCTCCTTTTCTCCACGGGCGCCTAGAGTAGCCCGTGCTCGTGATCGACCTGCATTGCCACACCACGGCATCGGACGGGACTCTCGATCCCTCCGAGCTCATTCCGCGCGCACGCGCCGACGGCGCCGATGTCATCGCCGTCACCGATCACGACACGGTGGACGGGATCGAGGCGAGCATTCGGTCCGGGAACGAGATGGGTGTTCGAGTCATCCCCGGGATCGAGTTGTCGTGCTACGAGCACCGAAGCGTGCACATGCTCGGCTACTTCATCGACCCCACCTCCGCCCCTTTGCTCACCGAGCTCGGGAAGCTGAAGGCAGAGCGGGTGACGCGCGCTCAGCGCATCGTCGAGCGACTCCGGGACCTGGGATACGAGCTGACGTTCGACGAGGTTCGGGCCCAGTCAGCCGGTGAGATCTTCGCCCGGCCGCATATCGCGCGCGCGATGGTGGCTCGCGGCTACATCGACAGCGTGCGTGACGCGTTCACGTCCGAGCTCATAGGCGATGGGGGACTAGCGGACGTGACGAAACGTTCGCCGACGCCCGTCGAAGGAATCGAGTTGATCCGTGCCGCAGGCGGTGTTCCTGTGATCGCCCACTCGGCGGTGGGGCACCACGAGGGCCCTGAAAGATCCGTGCCGATAGCGCTGATCGAAGAGCTCAAGGAGGCGGGACTCGTCGGCATCGAGGCCGACCATCCCGATCACCCTCGTGCGATACGCGACGAGCTCACGGCGCTGGCAGCGAAGCTCGACCTCGTACCCACCGGAGGATCCGACTTCCACGGCGAGTCCGGGCACCGTATCGGCAACTGCACGACCAGCGCGGACGCTCTCGAGGCGCTGGAATCGGCGTCGGGGGCCACCTGACAGCCGTGGTGTCTCATAGAGTTTCCCCATGCTGATCCGGCTCCTGCGCACCCATCTGCGCGCCTACAAGCGGGTCTTGCTCGTGCTGCTCGGCCTCCAGGCGATCCAGGCACTCGCGAACCTCTATCTGCCGAACCTCAACGCCAGCATCATCGACAAGGGCGTCCTTCGCGGAGACACCGGCTACATCTGGAAGCTCGGCGGAGTGATGCTGGGGGTCACGTTTGTTCAGGCTGTGTTCGCGGTGGCCGCGTTCTACCTCGGCGCCCGCGTCGCGACGGCGTTCGGACGCGACGTCCGATCGAATCTGTTCCATCGCTCGCTCGAGTTCTCGAGTCGTGAAGTTAACGACTTCGGTCCGGCCTCGCTGATCACGCGCGTGACGAACGATGTACAGCAGGTCCAGATGCTCGTCGTGATGGGGTGCAACATGCTGCTCGCCGCGCCCATAACGATCATCGGTGGCGTGATCCTGGCGCTCCATCAGAACGCGGGGATGGCGTGGCTGCTCGGCGCGAGCATGCCGCTGCTTCTCCTCGTCTTCGGACTGTTGATGAGCCGGATGGTTCCGCAGTTCCGGTTGATGCAGGAGCGTCTCGACAAGACGAACCTCGTCCTGCGCGAGCAGATCGTCGGCATGCGTGTCGTCCGGGCGTTCGTCCGCGAGCCGCTCGAGACCGAGCGGTTCCACGATGTGAACGCCGATCTCACACACACGTCGCTCGTGGCCGGACGGCTGATGGCCGGGATGTTCCCGATCATCATGTTGTTCATCAACGTCAGCAACGCCGCGGTGATCTGGTTCGGCGCGAACCGGATCGCGGACGCGAGCATGACGATCGGCGACCTGATCTCGTTCCTCACGTACTTCACGCTGATCCTCACCGCGATCGTGATGTCGACGTTCGTCGCCGTGATGGCGCCGCGCGCTGCCGTCAGCGCGGAGCGGATCCAGGAGGTGCTCGAGACTCAAGCCTCGGTCTCCGAACCAACGGAGCCGGTGCGCAGGATGGCCAAGCGCGGGACGCTCGAGCTGCGTGACGTCGCGTTCGGCTATCCGGGAGCCGAAGCGCCCGTGCTCCACGGGATCTCGTTCCGCGCGCTCCCCGGCCAAACGACGGCCGTCATCGGGTCAACGGGTTCGGGCAAGACGAGCCTGATCAACGTCATCTCACGCCTCGTCGATGTCACCGAAGGAGCGGTCCTGCTGGGTGGTGTCGACGTCCGGAAGCTCGATCCGGACGTGCTGTGGCATCGCATCGGCCTCGTGCCGCAGAAGGCGTATCTCTTCTCCGGCACCGTGGCGAGCAACGTCCGCTACGGGAACCCGGACGCGAGCGACAAAGAGGTCTGGGCGGCGCTCGAGATCGCGCAGGCGAAGGACTTCGTGAAGGCGATGGGCGGACTCGACGCGCCGATCACTCAGGGCGGGGCGAACGTGTCAGGCGGGCAGCGCCAACGGCTGGCGATCGCACGCGCACTTGTGCGACGTCCGGACGTGTACCTGTTCGACGATTCGTTCTCCGCGCTCGACCTTGCGACTGATGCCCGGTTGCGTGCCGCCCTCGCACCGCACACGCGCAAAGCGACGGTCGTCGTCGTCGCGCAGCGTGTGTCGACTATCAAGAATGCGGATCAGATCCTCGTGCTCGAAGAAGGCGCAGCGGTCGGTCTCGGGACGCATCGCGAACTCCTGAAGTCCTGCCCGACCTACGCGGAGATCGTCGCGTCGCAAGCTACGCGGGAGAGTGTTGCGTGACGGTCGATCAGGGGCGTCCGCTGCCGGCTCCGCCGGAACAGGACGAGGAGACACAGCCGAAGGCGACGCCGCCTCCGAACACCGGCGGGCCGATGGGCCGATGGGGCGCGGCCGGTATGCCGCTCGAGCGAGCGAGCGACTTCGGCAGCGCGATCCGTCGGTTGTGGGAACGGCTGCGGCCGGAGCGCTTTCGGCTGATCGCCGTCATCGTCTTCTCGATCACCGGTGTGACGCTCTCGGTGCTCGGTCCGAGGCTGCTCGGACGAGCCACCGACCAGCTGATCGGGGGGTTACTGCCCGGCGCCGGCGGGATCGACTTCCCGGCCCTGCATCGGATCCTCCTCGGAGTGATCGCGCTGTACCTCTGCTCGGCGTCGTTCCAGTACCTGCAGTCGTTCATCCTTGCCGGCATGGTGCAGCGCACGATGTACCGTCTGCGCTCGGACGTCGAGGACAAGCTCAACCGGCTCCCGCTGTCCTATGTGGACCGCGCCGCGCGAGGCGACCTGCTCAGCCGCGTGACGAACGACATCGACAACCTCGCGCAGAGCCTTCAGCAGACGATCAGTCAGTTAATGATGAGCGTGTTCATGCTGCTCGGGACGAGCATCATGATGCTGCTCATCTCGCCGATCTTGGCGATCATCGCGCTAGTGACGCTGCCGCTGTCGACGTTCATCATTCGGTTCATCGCCAAACGGTCGCGCGGTCGATTCATCGCGCAGTGGGGACACACCGGCAAGCTCAACGCGCTCGTCGAGGAGTCGCTGACCGGTCACGCGATCGTGAAGACGTTCGGACGTCAGCGCGACGTCGAAGAAGTGTTCCGGGAGACCAACGACGATCTCTACGAGGCCAGCTTCGGAGCGCAGTTCATCTCCGGGACGATCCAGCCGGCGATGATCTTCCTGGGCAACCTGAACTTCGTCGCCATCGCCGTCATCGGCGGCGTGCGCGTCGCGTCGAATGCGATGACGATCGGCGGCATCCAGGCCTTCATCCAATACTCCCGGCAGTTCTCGCAGCCGATGCAGCAGCTCGCGTCGATGGCGAACCTCTTCCAGTCCGGACTCGCGTCGGCCGAGCGCGTCTTCCACCTCCTCGACGCTGACGAGCAGTCGACGGACCCCGCGAAGTGGTACCCGATCGGGAATGGCGCTGCGTCCAACGGATATGCGTATCGTCCGAAGAACTCGAAGCGGTGGACTGCACGCTGGGAGGTTGCCGAGAACGGTCGCCGCCGTCGGCGGACGAAGTCCGGCTTCAGGACGAAGAAAGAAGCGACCGAGTTCGCGGCGTCACAAGCCGCGCCGCTGCGCGGACGCGTCGAATTCGACCATGTTTCCTTCTCGTACGACCCCGACCGTCCGCTGATCACCGACTTGTCCCTTGTCGCCGAGCCCGGACGCACGGTGGCCATCGTCGGGCCGACGGGTGCCGGCAAGACGACGCTCGTGAACCTGATCATGCGGTTCTACGAGCTCGACGGCGGCAAGATCACCCTGGACGGAGAAGACATCGCGAAGATGCCAAGGGCGAGCTTGAGGTCGAACATCGGCATGGTCTTGCAAGACACGTGGATGTTCGAAGGCACCATCCGGGACAACATCGCGTACGGCAATCCGGACGCGACCGAAGAGCAGATCCTTGCCGCCGCGCGCGCGACCTTCGTCGACCGATTCGTCCACGCGCTGCCGGACGGCTACGACACGATCGTCGACGACGAGAGCGGTGCGATCAGCACCGGCGAGAAGCAGTTGCTGACGATCGCGCGCGCATTCCTGTCAGACCCGACGATCCTGATCCTGGACGAGGCGACGAGCTCCGTCGACACGCGGACGGAAGTCCTCCTCCAGGAAGCGATGGCGGCCATCCGGACGCAGCGCACGAGTTTCGTGATCGCCCACCGGCTCTCGACGATCCGTAACGCCGACGTCATCCTCGTGATGGAGGACGGGAACATCGTCGAGCAGGGACACCACTCCGATCTGCTCGCGCAGGGCGGCGCGTACGCAAGGCTGTACAACGCGCAGTTCGCGGCGCCCGTGGTCGAGGACGCTGAAGTTTAGAAGGGCAGATCCGGGATCGCGCGGTCCAGCTTGCAGTCGATCAGGAATGGTCCGTCGTGCGCGAGCGCGTTCTTCACGGCCGAGTTCAACTCCTCAGGGGTCGCCGCCGTCGCCGATCCCAGGCCCAGTCCCCGGGCCAGGGAAACGAAGTCGACCTCGGGGTTGGTGATGTCCATCCCGACATAAGTGTCGGTCTCGTACGAGCGCTGCTTCTGTGCTCGCGTTCCCGACTTGATGATCGCGTAGCCGCCGTTGTTCATCACGATGTACAGGATCGGCAGCTTCTGCCGAGCCGCGGTATACATCGCTTGCGGGCAGTACATGATCGCGCCGTCGCCGAGCGTGCACACGATGCGCCGGTCGGGGAAAGCGAGTGCGACGCCGATGGCTGCGCCGACGCCCCAACCGAGCGCACCGCCCTTGTGTCCGAAGGCGCTGTCCGAATCCTCGAGGGCGGGTACCGCCCGGGTGCCGAGCGAGTTCGTCACCGACTCGTCGACGAACGAGACGGGTGCGTCGCCGATGTGATCGAGCACCGTCGCCATGATCCCTACGGATGTGAGCGGGATCTTCTCCTTCTCGCCGGCGGCCCACAGCGCTGTTGTTGCCCGGCCCCCTTCCCCTTCTGCCATCAGTCTCGTGCTCCGTTCTGCGGCGAGGGCGGCCGCGTCGGTGGGCCAGTCGGCCACGGCGTCCCGCAGCGCGTCGATGAAGTGATCGGCGGACGCTACGACGCCGACCTCGGTCGGGTAGTTCTTTGCGATCTCCCAGGGATCGGGATGAGCGTGCACGAGCTTGGCTCCGGCCGGAACGGGGTCCTGCGGCTGGTAGTAGTAGAGGAAGAACGCGCGGGCGCCGATCACCACGATCACGTCGTGGTTCGACAAGAAGGCATGCGCGACGTTCGGGAACGGTGGAACGCCTCCCGCCGATAATGGATGGGTGTTGGGGAAGTTCTGCTGCATCGCCAGAGGTGCGGTGAAGACCTTCGCTCCCACCACCTCGGCCAGTTCCGCCAGCGGTCCCTCGGCCCGACGGCGTCCCACGTCGTCGCCGGCGATGAAACAAGGGCTCTCGGCTGCGCCGATCAGCTCGGCGATCCGCTCGATCGCCGTCGGATCGGGAGCGGGCGCGGCCGGTACGTCGGCCGGTCGAAGGTCGATGTCGTCGGAGACCTCTCGGGCGAGGATGTCCATCGGCCACGAAAGAAGAACGGGCCCGGTAGGGGGTGAGGCCGCGACCTTGAAGGCGCGACGCAGGCTCGGGATCACGTCGTCGACCGACGCCGTCTCGTACCCCCACTTCACGAGCGGCATCGTCATCTCGATGAGATCAGCTCTAAGAAGCGGCTCGGTGAGCGCGAAGCGGGAGTCCTCATTACCCGCTGTGACGACGACCGGGGCGCGATGCTTGGCCGCCATGTAGATCGACGACATCGCCTGGGCGACGCCGGGACCGGTATGGAGGTTGACGACCTGCGGTTGCCGTGTGGCTTGTGCGAGCCCGTCGGCGGCGGCGACCGCGACGTTTTCCTGCAAGCACAGAACGAACTCGAGGGAGGAATCGACCATTGCGTCCATAAAGGCAACCTCGGTCGTGCCGGGGTTTCCGAAGACATAACGCACGCCTTCGCCTTGTATGTACCGCAGGACCGCATCCGCGGCGCGCATGACGTTCCCGTCAGCTCGCGGCGGAGAACCCGACGGTGCGGCTGGCCTTCGCGCCGCCGAACTCCACGAAGGCCAGCTTGTCGATCGGGATGCCGATCGTGCGGTTGTCCTTATCCGTCACCCAGAGGAGCTTCTGGATGCGATCACCGCTGAA
Organism: Actinomycetota bacterium; assembly: GCA_040905525.1. Classification (GTDB taxonomy): domain Bacteria; phylum Actinomycetota; class JAICYB01; order JAICYB01; family JAICYB01; genus JBBDRJ01. The sequence continues at coordinate 331,072 of JBBDRJ010000010.1, read as the reverse complement.
CGCTTCATCGAGCTGCGCCTTGAGCTTGTCGATCTCCTTGTCGGGGATGTCGACGCGTAGCGCGCCGTCGCGCGCCTGGACCCCGAAGATGACCTCCATGGTTTTCCTCCCTCGCTGTTGAGGACGAAATCCTACCGGCTCGCCCGTGGGTACCGAGCAGCGCGTTCACAGTGTGAACCGGCTCACCGAGCCGCTCGACACACATCGTGGAAGAGTTTCCGTATACTCGTCGGCGTTGGCCCGCTCTTGAATGCGGGGTGGAGCAGCTCCCACCGACTGCTGGGGGTGGGTTTTTGATTTGGACGACCATTTAGATTGCTTTTCCTCCCAAGCCTCCTTCACCTCACTTCGGGGTGCTCGGAAGGCCTGACTCCGCTCACGGCCTTTGATAACGCGCTGCGCGAAGCGGGTATCGACAACCTCAACTTGATCAGGGTCTCGTCGATCGTGCCCAGGGGTGCCCGCTTTGGGCCCAAACCGGACCTGCCGGTCGGCACGGTCGTTCCCACGGTCTACGCCCAGATCGTCTCCAACGTCCCGGGGGAGGTGATCTCAGCCGTCATCGCAGCCGGCACCGGATCCCATGGCGGCGTCCTCATGGAGTACCACCACCGCGGTCCCGCGGACGACGCCGAGAGAGTTTGTCAGTCGATGGTCGAGGAAGGATTCGCACGCCGTGGCTGGAACCTGGAGGACGTCCGCTTCGCCGCTGCCGAGCACAAGGTAGATCGACTCGGTTGCGCGACGGCAGCAGTACTCCTCCTCGACAGCGAGGAGGTGAAGCCGTGAAATCGCTTGGACGCCACGTGATCGTGGAGATGTGGGAAGCGACGAACTTGAACGACGCTCACACTTTGGAAGTCGCGTTGAAAGACACCGTCGAAGCGGTGGACGGAACCCTCCTCGACTTGAGGGTGGTGGAGTTCCCGGTGCACGGCGTCACCGGCGTGGCGATCATCGCCGAATCACACATCGCGGTTCACACATGGCCCGAGCACGGCTACGCCGCCGTCGACATCTTCACGTGCAATCTGGACGCGGATATCGACGCCGGCATCGAAGCGATGAAGAAGCACTTCCTTCCCGGACGGACCCAGGTCATGGAAGTGCGCCGGGGGCTCCAGGATTGAGTGAGTTCGGAGAGCGCATCGCAGAAGGTCTGCACACGGTCTACGACGGGGAGCTCCTGCACGCCGAGCAGACGCCTTTCCAGAAGCTCGAGATCTTCGACCATCCGCATTTCGGGCGCGTCCTCGTGCTCGACGGCCTGATCCAGACGACGCAGTCGGACGAGTTCTGCTACCACGAGATGCTCGTCCACCCAGCGCTCACTTCGCTGGAACGGGTTGAGCGCGTGCTGATCATCGGCGGTGGGGACGGTGGCACGCTCCGACGCGTTCTCGAGCACGGACCGACCGAGGTCGTGATTTGCGAGATCGACGAGCGTGTGATCGATGTTTGCCGCGAATTCATGCCCGACGTTTCTGCCGGCGCGTTCGACGACCAGCGAGTTCGATTGGAGATCGGCGACGGGGCCGCATTCACGGCCGGGCAGAAAGACGCTTTCGATGCGGTCGTCATCGACGGATCTGACGCTATTGGACCGGCCGCGGTTTTGTTCTCACGAGAGTTCTATGGATCATGTCGCCGAGCACTGCGGGCTAACGGCCTGTTGGTTACGCAATCCGGGTCACCGATGTACCAGCTCGATGAGTTCCGCATGGCTTTCGGGAACCTGAGTGCCACCTTCGACACCGTCGAGCCCCTCCTCTCGTTCGTGCCGACATATCCGGGCGCGTTGTGGAGCTACACCACGGCTACCGATGGGAAACCCGTGTCGCTCACGTCGCCGCTCGTCGTCCGGCTCCGTCTGGCGGAGCGGGATATCTCAACGCGGTTCTATACACCCGAACTTCATCAGGGCGTGTTCGCCCTTCCCTCCTTCGTCCGTGATATCTGTGCGGCCGCCGTCCCCGCATCCGTTCCTCGCGGCTAGCACCGACTTCGATCCGTCCACTGCGGACGCGATCGTCGTCGGACTGGCGGCCGACGGGGGAGTGAGCTTCCGGTCGGGAGCCGTAGAAGGCCCCGCCGGCATCCGGACGTTCTCCGAGTCGATCGAGACGTGGAGCCCGAGGGCCCGGCGAGATCTGTCCGATCTGCGCATACACGACGCCGGCGATCACGACGACCGCAAGACTGTCGGAGACGCGCTCGGGTCGGTCCTCGATGCCGCTTGGTCCGCGGATCGACGTGCGCTCCTCGTTTCGATCGGTGGCGATCATTCCGTCACCCCTCCGGCCGTGGCCGCGGTGGCGTCGCGCGTCGATGGTCTTGCCGTCGTCGGATTCGACGCCCACCTCGACCTGCGCGAGGACTATCCGGGCGACCACGCGTGCACGTACCGGCGGATCAGCGACGGCGGTGTTCCGTGCTATGTGTTCGGCCTACGGTCGGGCGCTCGCCACGAGTGGGACGACGCGCCGAAAGTCCTCGCGCACCACTCCGCAGACCTGGATCTTTCCATCGCCCGCGAAGAGCTGGCCGGCCGTCCGGTCTACGTGACGATCGACATCGACGTCATCGATCCACCCGAAGCGCCGGGAACCGGCAACCCGGAGCCGGGAGGCGTCCGCTTCAACGAGCTGCTCGAAGCGGTTGAATCCCTAAAAGAGCTCGACGTGGTGGCCGTCGATGTCGTCGAGGTGTCGCCTCTGCTCGATCCGTCCGGGATCACGCAAGTCGCCGCGGCCGTGCTCGTACGTGAGACGATCCTGCGGTTCAGCTGAACCGCCCGCGTGTCAGCGCGAATAGCCAAGGTTCTAAGACCTTCCCCACTGATTGTCTCGATTGGGAAGGTGGTGGACAATGGCGATCGATGAACACTCGCGACACGAGCTCTACCTCAAGCTCGAGCAGGTCCTTGGGTCACAAGAGGCGGCAACATTGATGGAGCATCTACCTCCCGTCGGCTGGGCCGACGTCGCCACCAAGCGGGACTTGGATCACGTACTTTCGGAGCTGGATCATGTCCGGACCGAGATCCTGGCAACCATTCGTGCCGAGGTCGCGGGTGGTCTTGCTGCTCAACAAAGGCAGTTCGTGTCCTTGATTATCGGGCTGAATCTGACGCTCAGCGGCTTGGTTTTCGCCGCAGCGAAGCTGATCTAAGTTCGACTGGATACTCCTTCCCCGCCGAGTCCCGAACTCGGTCCAGTGATTGTTCTTGGGGAGGAACGGACGTCTTGGTAGTAGGTGGCCTCGGTCAGTGGATCCTCTTGTCCTGTCCCGACCATTCCTTCTCGCGCAGGACGAACTTCTGCACCTTGCCCGTCGAGGTCTTCGGTAGCTCACCGAACTCGATCGTCTTGGGGGACTTGAAGCGCGCGATGCGCGCCCGGCAGTGCTCGATGATCTCGTCGGACGTGGCCGACTGACCGTCCTTCAGGACAACGAAGGCTTTCGGGACCTCGCCCCACTTCTCGTCCGGCACGGCGATCACGGCGACCTCCAGCACCGCGGGATGAGACGCGACCGCTTGCTCCACCTCGATGGTGGAGATGTTCTCTCCGCCGGATATGATGATGTCCTTCTTCCGGTCGCGGAGCTCGATGTAGCCATCCGCGTGCATCACGGCGACGTCGCCAGAATGGAACCAGCCGCCGCGGAAGGCCTCGGCCGTCGCCACGGGATCGGAGAAGTAGCCCGCCATAACGTTGTTGCCGCGCATGACGACTTCCCCCATCGTCTCGGCGTCGCTCGGGACATCGTTCATGTTCTCGTCCACGACGCGCAGCTCGCACGCGACGAGGTTCGCCACCCCTTGACGAGCGCGCAGACGCGCCTGTTCTTCATCCGACAGCTCGTTCCACTCCGGGTGCCAGTCACAGAACGTGTGGGGACCGTACGTCTCGGTGAGGCCGTACAGGTGCGTGATCTCCGCGCCGATGCCGGCCCACTGCGCAAGGAGCGTCGGCGATGGGGGAGCGCCTCCCGTTGCGATGCGAACCGTCTGCGGCAACGGTTCCTTCGGCGCGTTCGGGTCGTTGATGAGCATGATGAGCACGGTGGGGGCGCCGTTGAAATGCGTGACACCTTCGTCGCGTATGAGCTTCCACACCACCGGCGGATCGATCTTGCGTAACAGCATATGTCTCGCGCCGACCCCCGTGAGTGCCCACGGGAAGCACCAACCGTTGCAATGGAACATCGGGGGACCCGCCCAAAGGAAGACCGTGTCCGACCGCAAGCGGTGGTCGATCGTCTCGGCGAGAGCGTTGAGGTAGCCACCGCGGTGGGTGTACATGACGCCCTTTGGACGTCCGGTGGTTCCGGACGTGTAGTTGATCGACAGAAGGTCCTCTTCGCTGTGAACGCGGTACTCGAGCGAGCTGTCCGTTGTGACGTCGATGAAGTCCTCGTAGGCGGGACCGTCGAAGACGCGGCGGTGATCGGGTGCGAATTCGGGGTCGTCGATCGTCACGATCAGCTCGACCGTCTTCAGGGAGTCCTTCGCCGGTTCGAGAACTGCGGCCAGCTCGGCGTCGACGAGCAGGACTCTGGATCCCGAGTGATCGAGGATGTAGCTGATCTCTTCGGCGTTCAGGCGCGTATTGATGGCTACTAGAACACCGCCGGCCATGGGCACCGCGAAGTGTGCTTCGAGGATCGCCGGGACGTTGGGAGCCAAAACGGCCACGCGGTCGCCGCGCTTGAGGCCAAAGGTCTGCAAGGCAGTCGCGAGCTTGCGAGAGCGCTGGGCGAGGGATGCGTAGGTGAAACGGCGCTCGCCGTAGATGGCAGCGACCCGTTCGGGGAACACCTTTTCCGAGCGCTCGAGGTAGAGCAACGGCGTGAGCTCTGTGCGGTTGACCTGGCCCGACGTCATCCAGCCTCCTCGTCTGACAGAGTGTCGGGTGTGAGCCTACGTGGTTGGCGGAATTGGGGACGCACGCAGTCGTGCCGGCCGGCGTCCTTCGCACGACCAGCGTCGGAAGCCGATATCCGAGCCGTGATCGCCGGCGCCGTCGCCAAGGGCCGGCGGGTCAAGGTGGTGGGGGCCGGACACTCGTTCACCGACATCGCGTGTACCGACGGCGTGATGATCTCCTTAGACCGGTACAACCGCGTTCTCGATGTCGACCACGAGAACCAAACGATCACCGTCCAAGCCGGGATCAGGCTCGGCGCCCTGAACGAGGCCTTGGCGGCCGAGGGGCTCGCCATGTCGAATCTCGGAGACATCGCGTACCAATCGGTCGCCGGCGCCATCTCGACGGGGACGCACGGAACCGGGCCCGGATTCGGCAATCTCTCGACTTTCGTCAAACACCTGACGCTGGTTTGCGCCGACGGCAGCACGCTTCGGTGCTCTCCCGACGCCGACCTGCGCACGTTCCGCGCGGCGCAGGTAAGCATCGGCGCTCTCGGTGTCATCTCGACGGTGACGCTGCAATGCGAGCCGGCCTTCAATCTGAAGGCCTACGAGAGCTCGGCCGACCTTGGCGACGTCGTCGATCAACTCGACGAGCTCGTCGAGTCCAACGAGCACTTCGAGTTCTACTGGTTCCCGCACACCAACCGCGCCTGGACCAAGCAGAACAATCGAACGACCGATCCAACGACCCCGCGCCGGCGCTGGAAGGAATTCCAGAACGACATCATCATGTCCAACATCGCTTTTGGAGCCATCTGCCGGGTCGGCCGGATGCGCCCGGCGATGATCCCGGGTTTGATGAGGAAGGTTGTGGCGCCGGGGGTCGCCCGGATCCGCCGCATCGCGCGCAGCGATCAGGTGTACACGAGCCCGAGGTTGGTTCGCTTTGCAGAGATGGAGTACGCGATCCCACGCGCCGATGCCCGCGAAGCGATCAAGGGGATCAACGGGCTCATCGACGAGCACGGCTTCAATGTGAATTTCCCGATCGAAGTTCGGTTCGTGGCACCCGACGACATAATGTTGAGCCCGGCCCACGGCCGCCAGACGTGTTACATCGCGGTCCACCTGTACCGCGGGATGGACTACCGTCCGTATTTCCGGGAGGTGGAGCAGCTGATGATGTCCTTCGACGGACGTCCGCACTGGGGGAAGCTCCATTTCCGCGATGCGGCGTCACTACGTGAGACGTATCCGAAGTTCGGCGATTTCGTCGCCATTCGCGATCAGCTGGACCCGGGTGGCGTGTTCCGGAACGAGTACCTGGACCGCGTCCTGGGCGCTCCCGCCTAGTCATCCTTCGTGACTCGTCGTAACGAAGACGCAGCAACGGCTCTGCACGAGATCGCCGATCTTCTCGAGATCAAAGGGGAGAGCCGTTTCCGCATAGTTGCCTATCGGCGCGGAGCCGACGCGATCGAGGGTCTTTCCCGCGACGTCGGCGAGATGAAGGAAAGCGAGCTCGTAGCAGTAAGCGGCGTCGGCAAAGGTGTGGCAGCACGCGTGCTGGAACTTTGCAAGACCGGCAAGATCGGCGCCCTCGAAAAGCTGCGGGCCGAAGTACCAGTGGGTCTTCGCCAAATGACGATTCTTCCCGGTCTCGGCCCGAAGAGAGCGATGCAGCTCTTCCGCGAGCTCGGAGTCTCCAGCCTCGACGAGCTCAAGGCTGCGGCCGAGCAGCACAAGATCGCAGACGTCAAGGGCTTCAGTAAGAAGTTCGAGGTAGAGGTCCTCGAAGCCATAGAGCGCGGGGTTGCGGGGGAGCAACGCGTCCTGCTCGCGAGGGCTCTTCCGCTGGCTCAGTCGATGCTCGCCGACCTGATGAAGAGCGACGCCGTCGTGCGCGGCGCATACGCGGGATCGCTGCGCCGCATGCGGGACACGATCGGGGACATCGACCTGCTCGTGGCCAGTGATCGGCCCGAGGAAGTCATGGAGATGTTCCGCTCGCAGCGGGGCGTGGCCACGTCGAAGGCGGATGGCCCGACCAAGGCCAGCATCGTCACCACGCGAGGGATGCAAGTGGACCTTCGGGTGGTCGAGCCCGCTGTGTTCGGAGCGGCCCTGCAGTACTTCACGGGCTCCCAGGCTCACAACGTCAAGGTTCGCGAACGAGCCGTGCGCAAGGGCTTCAAGCTTTCGGAGTACGGCCTGCACCGCGTCGACAACGACCAGCTTGTGGCTTCCGAGACTGAAGAGGAGGTCTACGAGGCACTCGGGATGCAGTGGGTGCCGCCGACGATGCGCGAGGACCGGGGGGAGGTCGAGGCGGCCGTAGCAGGCGAGCTTCCGGAAGTCGTGCAGCTCTCCGATATGCGCGGCGACCTACAGAGCCACTCGACGTACTCGGATGGGAAGTTGAGCGTCAAGCAGATGGCGTTCGCCGCAGCCGAGCGCGGCTACGAGTACTTTGCCGTAACCGACCACGGGCCGCGCCTTACCTATATGAACAACCTCGGCCCCCGCGAGATAGCCAAGCAGCGCGAAGAGGTCGCGAAGATCAACGGAGAGCTCGGTGGACGCATGCTGCTCTTGCACGGTGTGGAGTTGAACGTCGGCGCCGACGGAAGTCTCGACTACCCGGACGACGTCTTGGCCGGCTTCGACATTTGCGTGGCCTCCATCCACTCGAGCTTCAAGGCGACTCGGGCCGATCAGACCAAGAGGATGATCAAGGCCATCGAGAACCCGCACGTGCACGTTTTCGGGCACCCGTCCGGACGGAGACTGGACCGCCGGGAAGGAGTGGATTTCGACGTCGATGCCGTGGCCAAGGCGGCGGCCGCACATCTGGTAGCGCTCGAAGTGAACGCCCACCCCTACCGACTCGACCTGCGCGACGAACACGTGCGCTGGGCGCGGCAGCACGGCGTTCGTCTGGTGATCTCCACCGACGCTCACTCGACCGCGGAGCTCGACAACATGCATTTCGGGGTGGCGACGGCGCAGCGCGGCTGGGCGGAGGCCGCCGAGGTCATCAACACCTGGCCGCTGAAGCGACTGAGGGACTTTCTGTCGAAGGGAAGGAAGTAGCGAGCTAGTCGAGGACGCGGGCTATCCAGATGTCGGGTTCGGCCAGCTCTTCGGTTGTCGGCAGGCTTTCGGGGTTGTCCCACACCTTGTTCAAGGCGTCGATGTCGTGCATCCCTGCCACGTAGCGGCAGAACTTAACGCCTTCCTCGTACTGCCTGCGTTTCAGCTCGAGACCGAGCAACCGTTCGAACAACGCCTCACCGGGCGACGTCGAGCGCTTGCGCCGTTCCATGACCTCCTTCAAGCGCGGATGGTCGGTCAGCACCCGGGCCCCCACGCCGTCCATCACGAACGTTGCATACCCTTCGGCCAGCGTCATGAATGCTTGAAGGCGCTTCATGGCGTCGGTCGATAGGGGAGTACGCGCGGCCTGGATCAACCGATCGGGATCTTGGAGAGCCTGGGCGAGTGACTCGGGGTCGAGCATCTCCAGACCTTGGAACGCCGACTGCATGCGGTCGGCATCGAAGTCGAGTGAGTCGATGAGCGTGCGGATCTGCGAGCGGAAGTAGTTCTGAACCCAGGTCTTGCTGAACTCGAGGTGATGGGTGATCTCGTGCAATGCGATCCAGTACCGGAACTGCTTGGGATCGAGCGACCAATCGGCTTCGATCTGCGTGAGGTTGCCGAGTACGTACAGCAACCGGGTCGACGATGGCGCCGGCACGGGGACCTCATACTGACCCACGACGCTTCTCCCGAGGTAACCGAGCACGAAACCGGTCTGAAGTCCCATGAAGACTCCAGAGATCTGTTGGAGAACCTGGAGTCCTTGTCCCCCGAGTTGCGCAAGCTCTCCGCTGCCGCTGAGCTTTGCCGCGAGTGGATCCATGAGGAAGCGGAACGATTCGATGTTCGCTTCGACCCACTCCGCGCGCGTTACCACTTGTACCGGCGCGACCGAGCTCTCGACGAGTCCCGAGAATTCCTCGGCCTCGACGCGCGCCGCTTGCGTCATCGCCTCGAGTTCCTGCTGTGCGGCTTCGCGATCGGGTGCGTCCGGTTCGTCGTATGAGGCGAGTGCAACACCGACCTGACGAGCCAGCTCCCAGTTCACCGGCCCGCTGGACGACAGAAGCTTGTACAGCTCGTTCAACACGGGAACCTGCTCCCACCACCCCTCGGGCGGTTTGGGGATCTCGACTTTGCCTGGGTCTTCCGGGAGTTCGGTCACTTCACGCTAGTGTAGGTTCCCTGAATGCGAGCCATCGCCGTGACCGGCGCGTCGAGTTATGCCGGGCGCGTCTTCATCAAGGCGATCGAGGCGCACCCCACGGTGACACGCGTCATCGGCATCGACAGCGTCCAGCCGAGCTACACGAGCCGGCAGCTCGAGTTCTACGAGATGGACGTTCGAGCAACCGATCTTTCCGGAGCCATGAAGGGGTGCCAGGCCCTCGTGCACCTCGGCTTCTCCGAGGACGTGCGCGATCCCGAGGAGATGCGGGATGTGAACGTGGGCGGCACGCGGCTCGTGCTCGAGGCAGCCCTGACCGCAGGCGTGCGCAGGATCGTGCACGGCTCGAGCACGACGGTGTACGGCGCCCACCCGGACAACGACTTCCCGCTGACCGAAGACTCTCTGGCGCGCCCCGTTCGCGACTTCCCGACCTCAGCTCAGCGCGGGGAGTCGGAGGGGATCGTCCGCGCGTTCGCGCAGGCCCACGACGACGTGCGCGTCGCGATCCTCCGGCCCGGCCTGACGATGGGCCCTACGGTGGAGGGCTTTGTCGCGCGGATCATCGAGTCTCCTTACATGCTCGGCGTCGCCGGCTACGACCCACCGTTCCAGGTTGTCCACGAAGGAGACGTCGCCCGAGCCGTCGTCCACGCGCTCGATCAGGACCTGGTTGGCGTCTACAACGTCTGCCCGGACGACTGGATGGACCTGAGCTCTGCCGCCACCGCGATCGGCCGCCGTCTGGTCACCGGCGATCACGCGTCGATCCAGCGCCAGGCTGAACGCATGTGGCGGCTTCACTTGAGCGAGCTGCCGGCCACTCATCTTCCGTTCCTGATGTACCCGTGGGTCGCTTCAAACGCCAAGCTGCGCGCGACAGGGTTCAACTTCGAGTACGCGACGCACGACACCCTGCGCGCGGGAGGCAAGGCCAGGAAGGGATGGGTATCCGTCGGACCCACGCGTTTCCGGCCACGCCGCATCGCTCTCGTTGCCGGAACGGTCGGGGCCGTGCTACTCGGGTCAGCGGCGCGCGGGAGATCGCGTCGCGCTAAACGCGAGAAGGCTTGAGGTACCGCTCAACCCAGGCTTCGTACTCGCCCGTGAAGTAGGGAACCCGGGTCTTCTTGAATTCGCGCGTTGAGAACAAGATGTCGTACTCGGGGAGTCCGGTATCGTTCGAGATGCCTGCGATGACTTCGCGCACCTTTTCCTCGGTGCGCGCGTGCACCATCGAGAACACGCGGTACGGCCAGTCTTCATAGACGGGCCGTTGGTAGCAGTGCGTGACCTGAGGGAACGCCGCGATCTGATAACCGAGCTCTTCGGCGCGTTCCTCGGGCATCTTCCACACACCCATGCCGTTCGCGAGGAAGCCAGCGCGCCGGTGACGGAGGATCGCTGCGCAACGACGCATGCGTCCGTCGGCAACGAACTTGTGACCGAATTCCAAGAGCTCGTCTTCGCTCATACCGACCGTCTTCGCTTCTTCGGCGAAGGGACGGGACACCAGCGGCATGTCGACTTGCAACGCTCGGATCGCGTCGATGTCTGCCTCGGTCAGCGGTGGGATCTCGACCTTGGGCGGAGGTGGTCCATCAGCATTGGACACACCTGTCTCCATGTCGAGTCTCACCTCGATCTTGAACATCTTTAGCGTCGGAAGGATGCGTGTGGACTCGGCCCCCGTGAGCTCGTGCAAACGGTCGATGTGCTCGGTGAGATCCATGCCGGCCGGAACGGCCAACGTGAACCAGAGATTGAACTCGTGGTCGCGCTCGTAGTTGTGCGAAACGCCCGGGTGCTCGTTGACGAGCTTGGCAGCTTCGTTCATGCGCTCGGCGGGGATCCGCATGGCTACGAGCGTCGACGTGTAGCCAAGCTTGCGAGTGTCGAAGATCGCCGAGATCTGACGGATCACTCCCTCGTCGTCTCGCCAGCGTCTCAGACGCGCAAGGACGTCGTCCTCGGTCGTGCCGATCTCGTCCGCGACCTGCGCAAACGGACGCGGGACAAGAGGTACTTCTTTCTGCACGGCATTCAGGAGTTGGCGGTCGAGACCCGCAGGTGTGTCAGTCACGTGAAGATTCTATAGGTGTTGACGTGCGCTATTGAGCGGGCGCTGGCACCTCGTTAGCATGCCGATGTGAGTTCCTTCGCCGGATTGCTGTTTCTGCTCGGCGGGATCGGTCTGTTCGTAGCGGCCGTTCTTTTCCTTTTGGCATGGGAAAGGTCGGGTCGTTCGCCGCGAACCTCGGTCGAGCGCTTCGACAAAGCCCGCCGTTCGCTCACGAAGATCCACCGAGCGCAAACCACACTCCGAGATGCGGCACGCGCGCGAGCACGCGCCATGCATCCATCGGGAAGACGCGTGCGTGCGACGCGATCCCACCAGCGTCGGCGCGGCGCCTGACGACGATCAGTTAGAGCTTCTTGTCCATCGGCCCGGTGTAATCCGCCGTTGGACGGATCAACCGGTTGTCCCGCACCTGCTCCATGATGTGGCCCGTCCAGCCGATCGTTCGTGACACGCAGAAAGTCGGCGTGAAGAGCGGCCTCGGGATCCCGGCGTGCTCCATGACGACGGCCGACCAGAACTCCACGTTCGTGTAGAGCGCGCGTCCCGGCTTTGAAGCGCGCAACTCTTCGAGGGTGGTCGCCTCGACAGCTTTTGCCAGACCTACTCGTTCGCTGCGAAGTTCGGTGGCCGTGTCGCGGAAGCATGCAGCTCGCGGGTCTTCGGCCTTGTATACGCGGTGTCCGAAGCCCATGATGCGCCGACCGCTGGTGATCGCGTCCTTTATCCACTTCTCTGCGTTGTCCGGAGTGCCGATCTCGTCGAGCATGTCGGCAACCAGCGATGGTGCACCGCCATGCAGGGGACCTGAAAGAGCACCGGCCCCCGCCGTCACCGCAGAACCGACATCCGCGCCGGTCGAAGCGACAACACGCGCGGTGAACGTCGATGCATTCATGCCGTGCTCGGCGAGGAGGATGAGGTATTGATTGGCTGCGAGCACTTGATCGTCGGTGGGCTTGGCGCCGTTCATCATCCACAGATAGTTGGAGGCCTCGTCCAGACTCGCGTCGGGCTCGATCGGATCCTTTCCCTGCGATAGCCGCCAAAGCGCGCTCACGAGCGTCGGCATAACTGCTCCGAGTCGGAGCACCTCCTCATGGACCTCATCCGGGTCCCGGTCGAGCCAGGACTCGAGACCCCAGGCCGAGCCGCAGGCGGCGATGGCGGCCTGGATCGTCGACATGAAGGTTCCATGCGAGGCGGCCAGATCGCGCAGGGTCTGCACGTCCAGCGGCGACTTGCGCATGGCCGCGATCTTGCCGGCGAAAGCGTCGTCGCTCGGGAAATCGCCGAAGTGGAGCAGATGCCATACGTCTATGAACGACCTGTTGAGCGCCAGGTCGACGGCGTTGTAGCCCCGATAGATGAGACGGCCGGCCTGGCCGTCGATGTAGGAGAGCTCGGTCTCGGCGACCGTGATGTTCTCGAGGCCGCGCCCGGTGCCTGGGGCCCAGGGGTCTACATGACGGATCTTGGCGGCCTCGATGAGCTGGCGGAACGAGACAACCCCCACGAGCTTGTCGCCGTCCATAACCGGGATGTGCCGGAAATGGCGTTCGATCATCTGGTCGAGGGCGTGGGTGACGTCGTCGCTGGAACTCATCGTGACCGGCGAGGGCGTCATCCACTGGTCGACCTTGGTCTCGGTGGGGTGCGCTCCGTCCGCCGTAGCTTTGACGATGTCGCGCTCGGTGATGATGCCCACCACTCCCGAATCGTCGGTGATGACGACCGAGCCGACGCTACGCTCGCGCATAGCTGCGGCAGCATCGGCCAACGACGTGCCGGGCTGTGCCGTCAGCGCGTCGGGTGTCATGATCTCGCCCAGTTCCAACGGCACCGTGATCCCTCCTTCTAAGCGGTTGAGGTCCGCAGTTGGATCTGCTCGTCGGCCGAGGCCGGAGGCAGATCGAAGTCTCGCGCGTACAACTCCTGTACCCGGACGAACTCTTCGGTAGACAGCGGCTTCATGGCCGCTTCGGCGAACTCGTCGATCTGCTCTGTCGTCGTCGCCGTCGGCAGCACGGTCGTCATCTCGGGATTGGCAAGGAGCCAGGCGATCGCGGCCTGGGCGATGGTGCGTTCGGACAAGAGGAAGTCGAGCTGGGAGACCTTGCGCAGAGCTCGAAGGAGCCATTCGCGCTTGCGGAAGGAGCGGTGGTCGGTCGCGGGAAAGACCGTCTCGGGCGTGAACGTGCCGCTCAGAGCGTCGGACGCATGCGGGACGCGCGCGATGATGCCTTGCCGGCTCGCTTCGGCCAGGAATGTGTTGCCCGGTGACTGCTCGAGCAGGTTGAAGACCGTCTGGAGTGCATCGATCTTTCGCTCCCGAAGAGCGAGAACGCCTTCGGCCTCCCAGCCGATGGCCGGGCCCAGGGCAACACCGTAGGCGCGGATCTTGCCCTCGGCTTTCAACTGCTCCAACGTTTCGAAGATGTCGTCGTCTCGTATCTGTGACATCCGGGGGTTGTGCAGCTCATACAGATCGATCGTTTCGACGCCCAAGCGCGCCAGCGAGGCTTCGCACCGTTCGCGAATGAAGTCCGGCTCCCACCGCTGAGGACGCTCGGAGTGGCTGGATTGATCGTGCGGGACGGTGATGTCGTATCCGAACTTCGTCCCGATCGTGACGTCATTGACGTTAGGCGCCAGCGCCTTACCCAGACGCTCTTCGCCGACTCCGGCCCCGTACGTATCGGCGGTATCGAAGAAAGTGATGCCGCGATCGATCGCGTGACCAACCAGCTTCGATGCTTCGGCCGCGTCGACCTTTCCCCACCAGTCGAGGCCTAGGGTCCAGGCGCCGAAGCCGACCTCTGATGCCGCTACTCCGGACGTCCCGAAGGACCGCTTGCCGATCACGCTCGCGATTGTATTCGTATCCCTGCGGCGGGTCGCATCTGCGCTCGCCACGACGCGCGTAACACGCCCGAAACGAGCGCGATCCTCCGGCGCGTTCTACAGTCGATAGGCCTTGCGGTCCCGACTTTACGTCTCGACGCTTCTGGCCGGTGCTGCCGCCCTCGCGGTGGTGGTCATGGCCGTGCCGGCGCACGCATCAAACGACAAGTACTGGGACAGACTCTGGGGCATCCGGAAGGTCGGCGCCGACAGCGCGTGGGCGATCGGCAAAGGACGGGGAATCACGATCGCCATCGTCGACACCGGCGTCGATCTGGATCACGAAGATCTGAAACCGAACCTCGTCTCCGGCTACGACTTCGTCGACGACGACGCGATCGCCCGCGACAAGCACGGCCACGGCACGCATGTGGCCGGGACGGCCGCCGCACGTGCGAACAATGGCGTGGGTGTGGCCGGCGTGGCTCCCGAAGCGAAGATCATGCCCGTCCGCGTTCTGAATGCCGACGGTTCGGGCTCGAGCTCGGTGATCGAGAATGGCATCAAGTGGGCGGCCGATCACGGAGCCGATGTGATCAACCTTTCGCTCGGTGACGACATCATCAGCGAGGGCCTGTCGGGTGGGACGATGAGGGAGGCGGCGAACTACGCCTGGTCGAAAGGCGCGATCCCTGTGGTTGCCGCCGGCAACGACAACCTGTTCCGGACCGAGTTCGGCGGTGCCAACTCGATCATCGTGACGGCAACAACCCCCGATGACGATCTGGCCGAGTACGCCACGGGCGCGGGCTTCGCGAAGTGGGGCATAGCGGCACCGGGTGGCTCTAACAACGGTGGGAACGCCACAAGGATCTACTCGTCGGCGTGGTCCAAGGACGGCAATGCGCATTACGGCTATGCGGTGGGAACCTCGATGGCCGCACCCCACGTCTCAGGTGCTGCGGCAGTACTTCGCGGCCTCGGTTTCAACCCGACCGAGACCGTCGGCCGGTTGCTTGCATCCTCGAAGGACCTCGGGTCTTCGGGTAACGACCTCGAATACGGGCGGGGCCGGCTCGACCTGGCCGCTGCCGTCCACGGCCTGACGCCGGCCGGAAAGACGGCGTCTTTGTCCGCACCCACCGGTGACGACGACCCGACTTCAGACGACGGATCCACGCCCGACGCCCGGGCTCCCGCGGGCGCCGGCGCCGACCCCACTCCGTCTCGTTCGAAGGACACGCCGAAGCCGACCGAGGACGGCCGTCCGACCGAGACCGATGAGCCTTCCGTGCGCGCGGCCGAGGCGCCGCTCCCATACGACCGAAGCGCGCTCCTCGGCTACGTCGCTATCGGTTTGTCGGTGGTGGCGCTGGGCGCGGTTTTCGGCCTTTCGAGGATGCGCCGCCGGCGGAGCTAGCCGCGTGCTAGGAACAGCCCGAGCAGCCACGCGGTGAGCGCCAGCGCGATGGCCCAGGCCAGACCGACGGATACGATCAACGCCAGCACACGAGCCAGCGGGCCGGGTCCGCTCGAAGCCGACGGGTATCGCTGGGGAGGCGAAGCCGGTATCGGCGCTCCGGGTCTTCCGGGCGCCGGGTCCTCAGAGCGCGCGTCGGGCATGCTAGGCGGGGGGAAATCAGCCACGTGGCAAGGCTACCGCCGACCGGATCACGAGCGAGCGAGGTGCGCCCTCTCATTTTGGGGGGCGCTTCGCGCCATTTAGGGAATCACCCACATGGCGTTGTGGCCCTGCTCGCCGCAGCGATCGCGATCTTCGCGACCCTTTTGCTCAGCGTGCCTTACTACTCGATCGCGCCGGGTCCCGCCGAAGACGTCTTCCGGCTCATAGAGATCGACGGCGCAGCCACCACACGCGCCAACGGCCGCCTTCTGTTGACCACCGTCTCGCTGCAAGCGGTCCACGTCGCCGACATGGTTCGGAGCTGGTTCGACCCGAGGTACGAGATCGTGTCGCGGTCGGCCGTCGTCCCTCCAGGTGAAACAGACGAGGACGCCGCGCGCCGCACCTTGGAGCAGATGGACGAATCGCAACTCCTGGCCTCGGCGGCCGCCCTCAAGTTCCTTGGGTACGACGTGCCCGTCACGAACTCCGGTGTCCGCGTCCAGAACGTCTTGCCGGACACTCCGGCCGCAGCGACGCTCGAACGAGGCGACGTCATCGTAGGAGTCGACGGACGTTCGATCACGAAGATCGAGGAGTTCGTGGCCGACATCAACCGCCACAAGGTCGGAGACGATGTCGTTCTCGAAGTATTGCGAGGCGATAGCAAGGTTTCGGTGAGGACGAAAACGGTCGGCCGTCCGGAGAACCCCGTCGAGCCGATCATCGGCATCGAGCCCAGCGACGTAGCGCAACCGAACCTGCCGCTGGCGATCGAGATCGATTCACTCGGGATCGGCGGACCGTCCGCCGGATTGATGTACGCCCTCGGCGTAGTCGATCTTCTCGACCATCGTGACCTTGTCGGTGGCCGCACGATAGCGGGAGCCGGCGAGATCTCGATCGATGGCACGGTCACGCCCGTCGGCGGGATCCGGCAGAAGATCGACGGCGCCAAGCACGTCGGAGCGGAGACGTTCCTCGTTCCCGACGGTCAGCGTGGAGAGGCGTGCCGCGTCGCCGGCGACTTGCGTGTGGTTGCCGTCGACAGCCTCGAGCAAGCGGTGACGAAGCTCTCGGGGACCGAGCTGGAAACAGAGTGCTGATGGACGCGACCGTTGCGATCCCTCTGCACTTCACACTCGAGACCCTCGGACTGGCGGCAGCCGGCTTGGTGCTTTCTTGGTCGTTCCGACGCGATACCTGGCCGGTGGCGCTCGGAGCTCTTTCCTTCGGTGCCGGCCAAGCCCTGCACGCCGGTGCCTTCCTTTCCACGGAGGACGACGTAGCCCTGATCGTGCTTCGAGCTTGTGGGATCGCGTTGATGTCGTTCGGCCTCCTGAGTGCGCCGGATCGCGAGCTTTTCGCCGGCGGTTTGGCCGGATTGTCCGCCGCCACGATCTGGGGCGGCATCGCCGGCCACTCCGTCGACGACCTGGTCATCGGGCCGCACGTTCTGGTCGGTCTGGGATCGATCGCGCTGGCGGCGTGGGCTTGGCGCGCCACTCGGCCCTCGGTGCGCCAGCGAGTACTCAACTCCTTCATCCTCGTCCTGGCCATCGCGATAGTCGTCGCCGGTGGAGCCGTGGCGAGAGTGGCCGCGCTCGACAAGAGAAATGCGGAGCTCGACGGCCTGGCGCCGGCGGCTGCGGGTGTTCGTCTCGAGCTTGTGCAGCTGGCGACGGATCTCACGCGGCGCGCGGCCGTTTCATCGCCTACGACGGCTGCCGCTTTGATCCGCGGCCAGGCAACGATCGATCTCTCCGGTTTGGATGTCGACCCCGGACAGTCTGTCGCTCTATTCACTCGCGCCGGTGCTCCCGTCGGATCGGTTTCTAACGGGCCGGAACTCGGCGCAACGCTGGCGTCGTCGGACGCGGTGCGTTCGGCACTCGGTGGGACATCGACGAGCGGGTTCGCTCTGGACGACGCCGCGCTCACGATCATTGGGGCGGCACCGGTGTTTCGTCCCGGCTCGGCCGGCGCGAGCGCCGCCGATGTGATCGGGGCGATCGTTTTCGTGGAGCTGCGAACACCGGGCAACGTCGAGAGCTCCGCCGACGCATACGACGCCGATATCGAGGTGGCGGTCGTGGGAGAAGATGCCCAGATGTCCAGCGACCGCGCGCTGGCCGACCTGGCATCCGGCTCCTTCGACGACAGCTCGGGACTGGAGTCTATCGATACGACCGAGGGTGAGTGGCCGTCCGCGAGAACTCGGCTCTCGCCGGCCGGACCGATCCTCGTCCTCGCTGTCCCCGGATCGGAGGTCGTCGAAGCGACGACGGGATTGATGCGCGCCCTCCTGATCGCGATCCTCGTCTCCGCCCTTCTGGCCGTGACCGTGGCGCTCTGGCTGAGCTCCCGCATCGCGCGGCCGATGCTCGATCTCGTCGAAGAAGGGGAGAGGCTCAAGACCGATTTCCTCTCGAGCGTCTCGCACGAGCTGCGAACACCTCTGACGCCGATCCGCGGATACACCGAGATGCTGCGCCGAGGTCGCGTCCCGGCTCGCCGGGCGACGGGGATCCTGGACGAGATAGGTGAAGCGGCCCAGCGCTTGGAGCGCATAGTCACCTTGCTCGTGGACGTTGCCGCGATGGAGGCTGGACGATTCCGGATCGAGGTCTCCGAATGGCCGGTAGCGGAAGTTCTTGAACCCGCGGCCGAGCGGTGGACCGATCGGTCCCGCAAGCACCGCGTGGAGGTGAACATCCCCCGTTCCGTTCCGAGAGTGCGCGCCGATCCCGACGCGGTGGGACGCGCGCTCGACGAGCTCATCGACAACGCGATCAAATTCTCGCCGGACGGCGGTGTGGTCGAGCTGCGCACTCGGCGCACGAGGTCGGGGATTGAGATCTCGGTCGCGGACAGCGGTCCGGGTATCGACCCCGATCGCCGTGAGGCTTTGACCGAAGCCTTCGCCCAAGCGTCGTCGGGTGATGCCCGAAGCTATGGAGGACTGGGGCTCGGCCTCGCCTTCGTCGACGGCGTTCTGGGGCTGCACCGGAGCCGCTTGGTCGTCGATACGGCCCCGGACGGCGGGACCGTATGTTCGTTCACGCTGCCATTAGCGGGTAGTGTTGCTCGCGTGCCTGCCAAGGCTGCCCGGAAGAAGAAGAGATGAGGCGTCCAGAGGGGCGCCGGATCCAGCGCCGGTGGTTCGTCATCGGCGGCATCCTCCTCCTTCTCGTCATTTCCGTGAGTTCCGTAGTGCGCATGTACACGGACGTTTTGTGGTTCGACGAGCTCGGATTCACGACCGTGTTCTGGAAGATCCTCTGGACACGCGTGGGCGTCGGTGTGGTGGGTGGAGCCGGGGCGGCGTTGCTCGTGTTCGCCAATCTCGAGGTTGCGCGCCGCGCGGCCCCTCATTATCGCTTCGTCACGCCCGGTACGGACATAGCCGAACAGTACCGGTCTGCGTTCCGGCCCTACGCACGTCTGGCCAACATCGGTCTGGCGCTCGTGGTCGGGTTCTTCACCGGGATCTCGACGTCCGCTACCTGGGAGCGATTCCTGCTGTGGCGGAACGCAAAGCCGTTCGGGGTAACTGCACCCGCGCCCTTCGGTCAAGACGCGTCCTTCTACGTATTCGGCATGCCATTCCAGCGCTCGCTGCTCTCATGGCTGTTCGGGGTTCTCATCGCGTCCCTGCTGTTGTCCGGCGTCGCGCATCTTCTTCACGGTTCGATCCAGCCCGAACAGAACCGCATCAGGGTCGCCAGCGTCGTCAAGGTTCACCTCTCCGTGCTGTTGGGCCTGATAGCACTCCTCAAAGCGTGGGCATACCGACTCGACTTGTTCGACCTCGTGTTCTCCGCCCGGGGGACGGTGACCGGTGCGTCCTACACGGACATCAACGCGCAGCTGCCAGCCCTGCGCCTTCTCATGTACGTCGCGATCATCGTGGCCGTGATCTTCTTCGTCAACGTTTTCCGGTTCCAAGGCTGGCTGATCCCGGGCGTGGCCTTGGGCCTCTGGGCGTTCTCGTCCATCCTTCTCGGCGGCGTGTGGCCCGCTGCCGTCCAGCGGTTCCAGGTCACTCCTAACGAGTCGACCCGCGAGCGGCCGTTCATCGAGCGGAACATCGAGGCGACGCGTACCGCGTTCGGGCTCGACCGTATCGAGGTCGAGGAGTTCCCCGCCGAGGAAACGCTCACCGAAGAGACCGTCGCCGAGAACGAAGGGACGGTCGACAACGTCCGCGTATGGGACCCCACGGTGCTGGCGCCGACGTATCAACGTCTGCAAGCGATCCGAAGCTATTACGACTTCGATGACATCGACATAGACCGCTACCAGCTCAACGACCAGACGACGCAGGTGATGCTGGCGGCCCGGGAGGTCGATGCGTCTCAGCTTTCGCCGAGTTGGGTGAACCTTCGTCTGACCTATACGCACGGCTACGGCTTGGTTGCCAACCAGGCGAACGCAGTCTCGGAGGAAGGACTCCCCGAGTTCCTCGTCCAGGGGCTGCCGCCGCGCGGCCCGGACGCCTTCCAGGTAGACCAACCCGGGATCTACTATGGCGAGCGGCTGACCGGCTACGCCGTCGCGAATTCGGGGCAGGAGGAGATCGACTTCCCTCGGGGCGAGCAAGAGGTCGTAACGACGAACTACGAGGGCGGCGGCGGGATTCCGCTTTCCAATATGCTGCGTCGTCTTGCTTTCGCTGTTCGCTTCGGCGACACGGACATGGTGCTGTCGAGCTTCATCCGCCCGGACTCGCGGGTCATCTTCCGGCGCAACATCGTGGAACGCGTGAGTGCGGCAGCGCCCTTCCTGCAGTTCGACCACGACCCGTATCTCGTTGTGGCCGACCGCAAGCACTTCTGGGTGATGGACGCCTACACCTCGACAGATCGCTTCCCCTACTCCGAGCGCATGAATCTCGAGCAGGCGGTTGGTGGGAACCTGCGGGGCCAAGCGAACTACTTGCGCAACTCCGTTAAGGCTGTGGTCGACGCCTACGACGGGACTACGACCTTCTACGTAGTCGACGACTCGGACGCGATGATCGCGACCTATCAGTCGGCGTTTCCCGAGCTGTTCGTCTCCGGCGACCGGATGCCGGCAGAGCTACGCGAGCACCTCCGCTATCCGGAGGAGCTGTTCAAGGTGCAGGCGCTCCAGTACCGCGCTTACCACATCCTCGAGCCGCAGCGTCTATACGAGCGCGAGGATGTTTGGGACGTCCCAAACGACCCGGTGACGTCGACGGCGGCGCAGAGAGTAGCCATGGAGCCGTACTACGTGGTGCAGAAGCTTCCGGGCGAGGACAACGAGGAGTTCCTGCTCATGCTTCCCTTCACCCCGAGGGACCGGCCGAACCTCAACGGCTGGGTCGCGGCGCGTATGGACGGCGATCACTACGGCGAGCTCGTTGCCTTCTCCTTCCCGCGTGGGACCTCGATCGAGGGTCCGGAGAACATCTCTGCGCGCATCAACCAGAACGACGAGATCGCGGAGCAGTTCACGCTGTGGGACCGGGCGGGATCGACCGTGGTCCACGGGAACATGTTGGTGATCCCGATGGGGCAAACACTGATCTACGTGCAGCCGATCTACTTGCGGGCCGAAGAGGAGGCCCGGTCGCTTCCCGAGCTGCGGAAGGTGATCGTCGTCGTCGGCAACCGCATCGGCTTCGAGAACACGTTCAGGGATTCGCTCGATGCGGTGATGAGGGGCGTCGGTCCGACGGCGGAGGAAGAAGATGTTGAGCCGCCGGCCACCGAACCGGAGGAGGAGGCGCCTGCGCCCGAGCTTTCCGGCGATGTCGCGGAACTGTTGGGCCAGGCCGTCGACCACTTCGAACGTGCCGATGCTGCGCTGCGCGAAGGCGATCTCGCGACCTACCAGCGAGAGAACGAGGCCGGAAGACAGGCTGTGGAGCAGGCTCAAGAGCAGTCCGGCGACTGATCCGTGGATGCGCTGGACGCGATCCGCTCGCGAATCATGCGTCCGCGCGTTGATTCGCGGCGTCCCGATCGCGAAGACATAGAAGAGCTGCTCGAGCTCGCCGTTCGGGCTCCCAATCACCACTTGACCGAGCCGTGGAGGTTCTACGTGCTCGCGGGGCCCGAGCGATCGCGGTTGGCCAATGCGATCGCCGACGCGGCCATCTACGCCGGAAGCGATCCGGACGAGGCACGCGCCGACGCGGCCAAGAAGGTCGACCGCGCTCCGGTGATCGTGGTCTTCACGTGTCTGCCCTCGACCAAGCCCGAGGTCCTTGAGCAGGAAGACGTCGGGTCGGTTCTGATGGCGATCCAGAACTTCCTGATCGGAGCGCACGCCAAGGGGCTGGGAGCGATGCTTCGGACGGGACCGGTGACCGATCATCCAAAGACGAAGGACCACCTGGGGCTCGCGTCGGATGAGCGCGTCGTCGGCTTCGTCTACCTGGGCTATCCCGAACATCATCGTGCGCCGACCCCGCGGGCGTCGGCGGCCGAACTGACCAGATGGCTCGGCTGGGACTAGGCCGACCCTGAAGCCCCCGCCCCGCGCGGTGACGACGGCTGACGGTCGGACACGGTTAGAATCCCCCGGTTCCCTATGGGGGAGCCATTCTCCGGGACGGCCGCATGGCCTCCCTCGAAAAATTGACTAGGAGGATCGCCGGTGCCTGAAGCAAGACGTCTGAACATCGAACTCTCCAACTTCGACATCACCTCGCTCTGGGTGATTCTCGGTCTGTCCGTGGTGGCGCTGCTGTTCGCCGCTTACCTCGTCCGCCAGGTGCTCGCTGCCGACCAAGGCACGGCGAGGATGCAGGAGATCGCCAAGGCGATCCAAGAGGGTGCGTCGGCGTATCTCGGACGGCAGTTCCGAACGCTGATCGTTTTCGTTGCGGTTCTGACGTTCGTCCTGCTCGGTCTTCCGGCGCCGGACTGGCAGATCCGGATCGCGCGCTCTGTGGCCTTCGTCGCGGGAGCCGGGTTCTCGGCCCTTACCGGCTACGTCGGCATGTCGCTGGCCGTCCGGGCCAACGTCCGCACCGCCGCCGCAGCGCGTACCAGCCGCCGCAAGGCGATGGAGATCGCGTTCCGCTCCGGCGGTGTCGCAGGGATGTTCACCGTAGGTCTTGGTCTGCTCGGCGCAACGGCGATCTTCCTCGGCTACAAAGGAGGCGCTCCGCAGGTTCTCGTCGGTTTCGGATTCGGTGGCGCGCTGCTGGCGATGTTCATGCGGGTCGGAGGCGGGATCTTCACGAAAGCCGCCGACGTCGGCGCCGACCTTGTCGGCAAGATCGAGGCGGGGATCCCCGAAGACGACCCGCGCAACGCCGCCGTGATCGCGGACAACGTCGGCGACAACGTGGGCGACTGCGCGGGGATGGCTGCCGACCTGTTCGAGTCCTACGAGGTGACGCTCGTAGCCGCGATGATCCTCGGGTTTTTCGCCTTCGGAGGTGAGGCAAATCCGCGGGGCGCCGCTCTTGGGGTCATGTTCCCGCTTTTCGTAAGGGCGGTCGGCGTCATCACGTCGATCATCGGAATCATGGTCGTTCGCCCACGCGCCGAGAACGAAGACGGGATGAAGGCCATCAACCGCGGTTTCTTCATCTCAGCAGTGTTGTCGGCGATCGGAGTGTTCATCGTTGCGCAGACGTACATGGAGGACCTGCGGGTCGCGTGGGCCGTGGTGTTCGGTCTCATCCTGGCGTCGGTGATACAGATCCTCACCGAGCATTTCACCTCGACGAAGCGCCGCCCGGTGAAGGACATCGCTGCAGCGACGCAGACCGGGCCCGCGACAACCATCCTGGCGGGCTTCGCGTCGGGACTTGAGTCGACGGTTTACTCGATCCTCGTCATAGGCGGAGCGATCACGGCCGCCTTCCTGTTGGGCGGCGGCGATATCGAGTTCGCGCTGTACGCGATCGCGCTCACGGGTATGGGGATGCTCACGACGGTGGGTGTGATCGTGTCGATGGACACCTTCGGACCGATCGCCGACAACGCGCAGGGCATCGGACAGATGTCCGGCGGTCTAGGGGCAGAGGGCGACGAGTCGATCGAGCACCTCGATGCCGTCGGGAACACGACGAAGGCCATCACCAAGGGGATGGCCATCGCCACGGCCGTCATCGCCGCCACCTCGCTCTTCGGCACGTTCCGCGACACGGTTCACGAGCTCACCCAGGAGGCCTTCAGCGTGGCGATCGACGATCCGCTGATCCTCGTCGGTCTGCTCATCGGCGGTGCTGTTCCGTTCATGTTCTCGTCTCTCACCATCCGAGCCGTGGAGCGCGCCGCGTCCCGAGTGGTGATGGAGGTGCGCCGCCAGTTCCGTGACCACCCGGGGATCATGGAAGGTTCGGAGAAGCCGGAGTACGGACGCGTTGTCGACATCGTCACCCGCGATTCGCTCCGCGAGCTCGTCACGCCGGGGCTCATGGCCGTCCTTACCCCGGTCGCCGTTGGCTTCGGTCTAGGTGTGGCGCCGCTCGGTGCGTTCTTGGGCGGCGTGATCGTGTCCGGGCAGCTGCTTGCTGTTCTGCTCAGCAACGCCGGTGGTGCCTGGGACAACGCGAAGAAGCTCATCGAGGAGGGCGCGTACGGCGGCAAAGGCTCGGAAGCCCACAAGGCGGGCGTCATCGGCGACACCGTGGGCGACCCGTTCAAGGACACAGCCGGTCCGTCTTTGAACCCGCTGATCAAAGTCATGAACCTCGTCGCCCTGCTGATCGTGGTCCAGGTCGTCGGCTACGGAGACGATCCGACCGTTCGCGCGGTCGTGGCGGCCGTGGCCACCGCCGGGATCGTGATCGCCATAACGATCTCGAAGCGCCGGCGTGGTGAGGACATGTCGGTGGGTGTGGTCGGAGCGGCGACTCCGGCGGCTGCGCCCCCGGCTCCGCCCCTCCAGCCGGTGACGACGCCTCCGGCACCGGCGCCGCCGGATGGCGCGTAGCGCCTCCCTCCACCGGATGGCGCGTAGCGCCATCCTCCAATGGCATCGTGCTAGACAGGCGCTAAGCCAACCTCTCGAGCGCGTCGCCGAGCTCGCGGCGGATCCCGACGACGAACGGGACGTCGAGCTTGGTGTAGCGGCGCGCCGCGGCCTCTCGGAGCCGCCTGATGCAGTCGACGATCTTCGTGAGGTCGTCGGCTTCGAAGGCCAGGATCCATTCCCAGTCCCCGAGCCCGAAGGCGCTCGTGGTGTTGGGGAGGACGTCGGGAAACTCGCGTCCCATCTGACCGTGTTCGCGCAAGAGGTTCGAGCGCTCCTCTGTCGGGAGCAGGTACCAGTCCTCGGTCCGCACGAACGGGTAGACGGATAGGTACTTGCGCGGCGCTTCGCCGCGAAGAAAGGCGGGAAGGTGATCCGGATTGAATTCGGCCGGACGCGTCACACCCAGGAACGCATGGGTCAGCTCTAGCCGTCGACCGAGCTGCGTGCGCCTGACTTCGGTGAGCAGATCCTGCGCGTCATCGACGCTGTCGGCCACCCACCAGAACATGAGGTCCGCGTCGGGACGAAAGCCCGTCGAGGAGTACACGCCTCGGACGCTGACTCGGTCCTTGAAGCCGTTGAAGATCGACGTCAGCTCTTCGGTCTGAGTGGCGAAGAAGGGAGGGCCCATCTTGCGAAGCTCGTCGGTGCGGGCGAACACAGGGTAGTACGCGTAAACGGCGTCTTTGGTCATGGCCCTATCTTGCCGGAAGTGACCGTCGGGAGCCGAGCCGACTAGCTTGACCGGGTTGGAGGCCAAGGAGGTTTGGAGATGCGTCACACGGTCCGCGCGGTTGCCGCGATCGCCATCGGTTTTGCCCTGCTGTTCACGGCGTGTGGTGGTGACGCGGACGACGACGGGCAAGACGCATCGGCGACCCGGTCCGCCGGTGACCTGGGCGCTGCGGTTTCCTCACCGGAATGCGAAGAGTTCGCGGAGTCGACGAGCACCTCGAACACACAAGCCGCCGGAACCGTGCCGGACTTCAACGATGTGGCCGACGCGTTGGAACGGGGCAAGAGTCAGATCCCGAGCGACTTGGACGACGATGCCGATGTACTCATCGCGGCCTATCGCAAAGCGGCCACCGACCTATCGGATGCCGGGCTGGAGGCCGGCGCGACGATCGACGCCGGAAACGCTAGGCAAGTAGGGACGGTGTTCCAAGCCTTCGGCGCGGCCAATATTCAGACGGCTGCCACCAATCTGGCTGCGTGGACGAGCCGGGGGTGCAAGTAGCGAGCTGGAGGCTAGCGGAACTTCGGGATGACCCCGGTGCCCATCAGCTCGATGGTCTGCAAGACCTGTTCGTGGCCGATCTTGTATGGATTCACCAAGCACAGCAACAGATCGACACCGGCGGCCTCGTAGCGCTCGCACAGCTCGGCACAGTCGTCCGGCGTGCCCAGGACGCACGCGCCGCTGTCGGCCAGGTACTCGAGTGATAGCAGGTCGAGAAGTCCCTGGTCGTCGGTCTTCTTCATGTCCGCGGCGTACGCGTAGTTCCCGAGCTCTTGTTGCCGCTCCGCCATGAGCTCGGCCACCGTGCCGATCAAGCGAGCGCCGTGCTTCGGGTACCACTCGAAGGACTCGCGAGCCGTCAACCACGCTTCGTCTCGTGTCGGGGCGCACACCGTCATCGTGAAGGTCGCGGCCGAGTCGTTGACGAACGCACCGATGGGACTTGTGCAGCGCTTGATCGCTTCGCGGTAGATCTCGATCTTCTTCTGTACCTCTTCGGGCGGAACCCCGACGGCGAAGGAGCAAAGACCGAGTCCGAGCTCACCTACCTGCCGGTGTCCGTCCTCACTGGACGTCGCTCCGTACAGCGGAGGGTGAGGTTTCTGCAGCGGCTTGGGGAGGACACGGCGCTTCGGCATCGACCAGTACTTGCCGTCGAAAGAGTATTCGTCGTTGGTCCAGCAGCCGACTACGTGCCCGATGGCTTCCTGCCACATCTCGCGCGTCTCGCGTGGGTCGATGCCGAAGCCCTCGAGCTCGGGACGTGTGGAGGAGCGGCCGGTACCGAAATCGACCCGGCCGTTGGAGATCAGGTCGAGGACCGCCACCGATTCTGCCGTGCGGACCGGGTGGTTGTACGGCTTGGGCATGAGTCGGACGCCGTAACCCAGCCGGATGCGTTCGGTGCGGGCGGCGATCGCGCCGTAGAGGATCTCCGGGTTCGAGCAGTGGGAGTACTCCTCGAGGAAGTGGTGCTCCACCGTCCAGATCGCGTCCCAGCCCCACGCTTCTGCGGCGATGGCCTGTTCGAGGGTGTTCTGGTAGGCGAGCCTCTCCGAGTCGGGCCCCCAGGGCCGGGCGACAGGGATCTCGTAGAACAGCGAGAAGCGCATCGTGTGATTCCCTATCAACTCAGCCGGTCAACAAGCAAAGGGAGGGCCGGATGGGCCGCTTCACGGATCGAACGGTCGTCGTCACCGGAGCCGCGTCGGGTATCGGTCTTGCCACAGCCCGCCTCGTTCTGTCGGACGGCGGCACGGTTGTGGGGGCCGACGTGAATCCGCCGCCGGCCGATCTGGTCGGCGAACGTCTCAGGTATGTGACGGCCGACGTCACGGACCAGGCTGCAGTACAAGTCGTCTTCGATGCCGTCGAGGATCGGCTGGATGGTGTCGTCCACGCCGCCGGTGTTGCCGGAGGCGGACCGGTACACATGTTGGACGCGGGCGAATGGAACCGGGTGATCGCCGTCAATCTCACGGGCACGTTCCTGGTTGCTAAGGCGGCGCTGGCTCGCATGATGTCTCAAGCCAAGGTCGACGGCGAACGCGGGGCGCTCGTCACGCTGTCGAGCGTCGAAGGGATAGAGGGGACGGCCGGCGGCAGCGCCTACAACGCGTCGAAGGGCGGAGTCGTCCTGCTGACCAAGAACATCGCGATCGATTACGGACCGAGCGGGATCCGGGCGAACGCCATCTGCCCGGGGTTCATCGACACACCCCTGGCGGCCAGCGTCTTCGATGCGCCGGGCATGGAGGGTCCGGTGGCCGAGCTGACCCGGGAACACGCTCTGCGGCGGCGGGGCCGGCCGGAAGAGATCGCGACCGTGGCCGCTTTCCTCGTGTCCAAGGACGCCTCCTTCATCACCGGTCAGGCGATCGCTGTGGACGGCGGGTATACGGCGGGCCGCGACCACGGCATCACGGATCTGATGGGCCTGGGCGGCTGAACCCGTCTCATCTGTCGCCTGCGACAAACTCCAGGGGCTGATTTCTGACGACAGGACAATGCGACCTCGTGGGCCGGAGCTAGGCTTCGAATTGGCCCGCTGGCCCTGAACATCTATGCCGAATCGTTCAAACGAGCTGCTCGACAGGATCAAGCACTACGGCTTGCGCGCCAGCCTGAAAGATTCGGCCACCCAGCTCACGGCCGCGAACGAGCACGATCGCCGAACAGGAACGCGTCTGTGCGGAGCTGCGTGCGCTGTCCGAGCATGTTGCGGGTGTGGAGCTGAGTCGCGAGTGCACGGCGAACCGGCCGCCGCTCTCGGCACGCCGACGCTCGACGGATTGGGCCCGGTCGGCGGCGGCGCACACGCCGAAGGAGAACATGTGGTTGTGGAGAAGATGCCCGAGCGCGCGGCATTGGTGGCCGCGCTCGTCGACGAACTACTAAGGGAGGGGTGGCGATGACCACGCTCGCATCGAAGATCTCGGACGTGCAGGCTGCGCTCGAAACGCTGGCTCGGCAACACAAGGTGCCGGGCGCCTCGCTCGGGATCTTGCATGGAAGTGAACTGGTCGAGTTCGTTACCGGTGTTGCGAACCGAAACACCGGAGTCCCGGTGACGACGAACACGCTTTTCCAGATCGGATCCAACACGAAGGTCTATACGGCGACTCTCGTGATGCAGCTCGTAGATGAAGGTCTCGTGGATCTGGACGCGCCCGTGAAGAAGTACCTGCCGAAGCTGAAGCTCGCCGACGGGAAGGCGCTCGAGGTGATTACGGTCCGTCACCTGATGACGCACACCAGCGGGATCGAAGGCGACTATTTCGACGACTTCGGTCGTGGCGACGACGGGATCGAGAAGTTCGTCGGATCGCTGAAGGACATAGGACAGATCTACCAGCCCGGTGTGATGTGGTCGTATTGCAACACCGGATGGACGCTGCTCGGCCATCTGGTGGAGAAGTTGCGCGGCGAGCCGTACCACAAGGTGCTCCGCGACAAGTTGCTCACACCGATAGGCGCATCCGCGACCACGGTCCTGATGGAAGAGATGCTGGCGCGAAGCTGTGCCGTGGGCCACATCGCCCTTCCGGGTGCCGAACCGTTTGTGCCGCCCATGGTCATCATGTCGCCCTCGCACGCACCGGCCGGAAGCATGACGTCGTCAACACCAGCCGAGGTGTTGCGGTTTGTTCGCATGCACCTAAACGGTGGACGTGCGAAGGACACGACACGGATCCTGTCTGCCGGAAGCGTCAAGGCGATGCAGCAACCACAGGCCAAGCTTCCCGAATCGTCGCTTGGAACGGCGATGGGGCTCGGATGGATCCTTTCCGAGTGGGATGGCGAGCGCGTGATCGGTCACGGCGGCGGGACGATCGGGCAAGTCTCGTTCCTCCAGATACTCCCGGACCGACCCTTCGGCGTGTGCCTGCTCACGAACTCGACATCGGGCGGCGCGCTTTGGCGCGAGCTAAGTCGCTACCTCTATCACGAGTTCGCGGACGTGAGACCGCCTGAAGTCCCGAGCGCGCCGGAGGTTCCACCCACCCTCGATCTGTCGAAATACACCGGTGCTTATACGCGACTGGGGATCGACATCGATGTGAGTGTGGAGAACGAACAGCTGGTGGGGGAGATGAAGAGCACCGGAGCCCTCGCGTCCCTGGCCGGCCCGCCGCAGAAGATTGCCGCTCGTCCAATCGACAAGGAGATCTTTCTCGCCAACCTCAGCGGCGAAGACACGATCGTCCAGTTCCTCGACTTCGACCGCAGCGGACGCCCGCGCTACATGCACGTCGGGGGCCGGGTGTCACGAAGGGTCCAGGATGGCGCGTCAGCGCCCCCCTCTAATAGGCGTTCGAAGTCGCAGCCAAAACGCGGCAGCGCGAAGAAGTCGCGGCCAAAACGCTCTACCGCAAGAAAGAAGGCCAAGCCCGCGCGCAGAAAGGCAGCGGGTCGGCGCCGCAAACGATAATCAACGAATGCGCGTTCTGATCATCTCGGACATGGAGGGTGTGTCCGGGATCGTGAAGTGGGAGCAGGTCACCGGCGGCGAGCGACTCTACGAAGAGGGACGGGTTCTCTACACCGAGGAGATCAACGCCGCCGTGCGCGGAGCCAAGCGTGCGGGAGCCGACGAGATCGTCGTCATGGACTGTCACGGCGCCGGTAAGGGCTGGACCTTTAACTCGCTGATCCCCGAACGTCTCGACCCGGCTTGCGAGTGGGTCGTGCAGAGCGTGTGGACGGAATACACCGAAGTACTCGAGCAAGGCTGCGATGCCGCACTGTTCGTCGCGATGCACGCCATGGCCGGGACACCCGATGGCGGGCTGTGTCACACGGTCTCCGGATCGCAGTGGCGCAATCTCTTCTTCAACGGAACTCTCGTCGGTGAGACCGGGATCAATGCCGCACTGTGCGGGCAATGGGGTTGTCCCGTCCTTCTGGTGACGGGCGATGAAGCATCGTGCCGCGAGGGCCGGGAACTACTCGGTGATGGACTGACGACGGTTGCGGTGAAGCGAAGCTTTGGGCGATTCAGCGCGCGCAACATCCCACCGGAACGCGCGCGGCAGATGATCGAAGACGGAGCCGCGAACGCATTGAGCGACGCGAAGGCGGTCGCACCCTACGACCCTGGCAAGCCGTGCGAGATCACCGTCGAGTACGCGACACCCGATCTGGTTGCGCCCTACCGGTACCGGTCTGGCGTGGAGATCGTCGAGCCCCGGACGATCGTCTCCCGTGCCGAAGACTGGCTCACCGCCTGGAGACAGTTCTATTTCTAATCGGTGGATGCGCGTTGGACCGCACTCCTGACAAGATGTGGACGTGACGCGGCCCCTCCGGTTCCTATGTGCTGTCGGTGTGCTTGCGCTGCTCGGCGTATCGGCCGGCGCGCCGGCCATGGCACTGCGACTCGAGGTGACCGTCGACCTGACGACGCCCGAGACATGCGCGGATGCCAGCCGGCGCGGACTCGACCTCGCGTGCCTTCCCGAGGGCACGGTCGGCCAACTCCATCGTCAGGTCTGCTCGTACGCCTGGCTCGCCGGTCTGTGTGAGAGCACAGCCTTCCCCGACCCCGGCTATGCGACGGACGACGACCCCAGCCCCGATCAGCCGCTCGAGCTCCGTGTGGGCGCGGTCCACGAGCACAGTTCGTACTCGGACGGCGACCCGACCGCCATCCCGCGCGATTACTTCCGCGCGGGACGGTTGGGTCACAACGTGGCAGATAGCGGCGGCGACACCGGCGTCAAGCTCGACTTCATGTTCTCTTCCGAGCACAGCGACAACGGGCAGATCCCGATCACGACGAATGCGGCGTGCCTCGATCCGGCCAGTCCGCATTTCGTTTTCGCGTGCGCTCACCTAGGCGAGACCCACCAGTACTGGAAATGGCCGGCCACTCTGCTGCAGGCGAACGAGGAGACCGAGCGTTCTGAGAGCGGCGCCTACACGGGCTTCACGGGCATCCGGGGCTTCGAATGGACCAACGACCTTTTCAACCACATGAACGTCTATTTCTCCACGAACTTCGTGAACGTGAAGATCGACGGCAGCTATCTGTCCATGGACGCTTTCTGGAACTGGCTCCGGGAACCGGTCGCGCAGGGGGGCGGCGCCGACGCCTTGGTGACCTTCAACCACCCCGGCGGCGATCCGAAGCTGACCCCGTTCGACGGCGGCTTGCCGCACACGCAACTGCTCGCGCAGCTCGGCGGTGGGAATTGGAACGACGTCGCGTACGTGCCCGACGTTGACGACCGCGTGGCGGGGATGGAGATCAACGGCGGTGAAGACATCGAGTTTTACGTCAAGGCGCTGACCAAGGGATGGCACATCGGCCCGGTTACGGCCGAGGACGAGCACGAACGCGAGTGGTCGACGTCCGCCGAAGGAAAGACGTTGTTCCTAACGCGAGGACGCAGCCCGAGCGACTACTACTTCGCGCTCCAGAACCACCGCAGCGTTGCGATCATGGCTCCGCTCGTCGGCGGCGCGCCCGGCACGAAGGCCACGTTCCCGACAATCCACTTCTTCGCGGACGGCACCGAAATCCAGGATCCCAATGCGACGGTTCTCGGATCGACGATCGTCGCGCCGGGTTCCCACGACTTGACTGTCGAAGCAGACGGCTTACCGGCGGGTAGTCGGGTCGCTCTGATCAGCGACACGGGTGGCGGACAGCAATCGCCTATCCAGCTCGGAGCCGCCGATGCGGGCGGATCGTTCTCGGCGATTCACAGCGCTGCCTCTCCAGCCTCGGGGCAGGACTGGTACTTCGTCGTGGTGTGCCCGGCTGAGGCCGGAGCCGGATGTGGCACCAACCAGAGCTACACAGCGGTTACGGCGCCGATCTGGCTTGCCGGACCCACTGGCTAGCGCGCGATCACGGCCGCCTCGAGCAAGGCCAGGGTGCGGCGGTCAGGAAGACCTCCGCACTCGACGAGCGAGGGCACGAGCCACCGCGCCGCCGATCGATCCACCCCCTCCTTGGATCACCGCCTTCTTGTCTTTTGACCGAGCACGTCGACCTTCTTTGAGCGTGGGCCGGGCCCACGTCGGGCAACACTCATCGCATGACCGATGAGTTTCCGCGGGCGTCGACGTTAAACGTCACAGAGCACCGGCAAAGCGGCCGGAGGCGAAAATGGCAGACCCAAAGGAGGCAGGAATGGACTTCAAGCTCGAACTCGTGCTGATCCCCGTCATCGACGTGGATCGGGCCAAGGAGTTCTACATCGAGAAGTGCGGCTTCGACCTGGACGTCGATCACCAGCCGAACGAGGAGTTCCGCGTGGTCCAGATGACGCCGCCGGGCTCGGCGTGCTCGATCACGATCGGCATCGGGATCACGAAGGCAACGCCGGGCTCGGTCGTGGGCACGCATCTCGTCGTCGACGACATAGAGGCTGCGCACGCCGAGCTTTCCGGACGCGGCGTCGAAGTGAGCGACATCCGGCACATGGGCCCGAAAGGATGGGAGCCGGGCCCCGATCCCGAGCACCGCGACTACGGATCGTTCGCCGACTTCGCCGACCCGGACGGCAACACGTGGGTACTGCAGGAAGCCCACGCGAGCATGGTCTCCCACGTCCATTAGCGTGAGCCTGACCCCGTGGCTAACGGAAGCACGCGAATCGTGGCTGGACGAAGCCACCCTCTGGGTCACCGAGACGATCGCATCGCTCGGGCTCGGGCCCGCCACCGGTATCACCTCGGTGCGCGAGATGCCATGGGGTGTGGTCCTGCGGGTGATGACGGCCGATCGCGACCTTTTCTTCAAGGCCGAGGGTCTCGGTGGATGGCACGAGCCCGTCCTGTTGCGTGACCTCGCGGCGACGTGGCCGAAGCTCGTTGCCGACGTCATCGCGTTCGACGACGTGCGCTCCTGGATGCTGATGGTCGATCACGGACGACCGATGTGGGACGTCCTCGAACCGGCCGAGCAGTTGTCGGTCTTCGAGGGCATCCTGCCGCTGTACGCTCAGATGCAGCAGGCGTCCACCAACTCAATCCAGCGGTTGATCGAGCTCCTCGGCCAGTGGCAGCAGCGTCGTGAGCTCCTTTCACGTGGCGACGAGCTGATCGACGCGATCGTCGTGTAGGGCCTAACTCACTTCACGACGCGGTACCGGAGGTGGGTCACGGCCGGCGACTCGATCACCCTCATGCACTCGATCTCCCGCAGCTGAGGGCCGAGGTTCTCGAACAGCCGGACGCCATCGCCGAGGAAGACGGGCGCGACGTGGATGTCCATCTCGTCGAGCAAGCCGGCCTTGAGGTACTGCTGAACGACGCTCGCGCCACCACCCACCAAAACGTCCTTGTCACCGGCGGCCGCTTTGGCATGCTCGAGCGCGGATTCGATGCCGTCGTTGACGAATGTGAACGTGGTTCCTCCCTGCAAGGTCAGCGGCTCTCGTGCATGATGCGTAAGGACGAAGACCGGGTGGTGAAAGGGAGGCTCGTCTCCCCCGCCGCTGAACATGCGCCTGCCCATCAACGTGGCCCCGGTATTGCGCAGTGACTCCTCGATAACGTCGGAATCGGCATTGTTCTCTCCGCCGGACATGCCATGGCTCTTGCGCCAGGCTGTCGCTGCAAAAGCCCACTCGTGAAGCTTTTCGCCGCCGCGTCCTAAGGCCTCCTCGAGAGTCTGGTTCGGCCCCGCGATGAATCCGTCCAGCGACATAGAGATGCCGAAAGTCAGCTTCGTCATCGATGCCTCCTTCTTCTTGATGATCTCCCTCGAGTGTGCCGGCGTCGGGTTCTCGAGTAGGACGGCTGCGCGCGGCGAGACTAATCGCCGACCGGTTCATGACGACCGCTTCGGTCCACGGTAGGGTTCGTTCGTGCGGGGTCGTAGTATCGTTCGAGGGATCTTCGTCCTAGCCGTGGTTCTGGTTTGGGGGCTGCCATCGGCGTCGGCTGCTGAGCCCCTGGCAGGGGAGTTCGTCGCCCTCACCTACAATGTGGCCGGGCTCCCGCAGGGGATCTCGGGCGGAGACCCCACAACCAACTCCCCCTTGATCAGTCCCTTGCTGAACGCCTACGACCTCGTGCTCCTGCAGGAGGACTGGGCCGATCCCGTCGAGGCCGTGCCGCTGCTCTTCTTCCACCACCAGATCGTCTCCGAAGCGAACCATCCCTATCGCTCGGAGCCAGCACCGCCGCCCCTGGGAACCGACTTGCGACGTTTCCCGACGGGTCCGCCGTTGATCGCCGACGGGTTGAACCGGTTGTCGCGCTTTCCGTTCGAGCCGATCGAGCGCGTGATGTGGAACGCCTGTTACGGGGAGTTCTCCATCTCAGCCGTTGAGACGATCCTCGATGCCTTCGGGCTGGTCGGTCCGGTCGAGGATCTCGGCTTGGGCGACGCAGTCGATGGAGGAGCCGCCGATTGCGGAGCGCAGAAGGGATTCTCGGTGGCGCGGACGCGCTTGGCCGAGGGGATCGAGATCGACGTCTACAACCTGCACGCGGACGCCAGCGGTGGTCCTGCCGACAACGCGGCCCGGGCGGCCAACTTCGTCCAGCTCGCCGACTTCGTGCATGAGCATTCGCCCGGTCGTGCCGTCATCATCGGCGGGGACACGAACCTCCATACCGACGCCGGACCCGATAACGCAGAAGACAGGCGAGTGTGGGAAGGCTTCCAGGCCGCCTCCGGCGTTTCCGACGTGTGTCGCGTCGTCGAGTGCGGGGCCGATGCCGGTGTCATCGACAAGATCGCCTTCCGAAACGGGGGCGGCGTCGAATTGATGCCGTTGACTCATCGATTCGAACGCGAAAGGTTCACGCGAGCCGACGGCGAGCCGCTCTCCGACCACGATCCGCTGGCGGTGCGTTTCGCTTGGGAGACAGCCGGGTCGACCGTGGGTGCCACGCCGGCCCTTCCTCTCACCGGAGGTCCCGGCCACGCGCAGATCGTCGCCGTCGTCCTCATACTTGCCGGCCTGATCGGACGGCACCGGAGCAGGTCGGTCGTATGATGCAGTCGCCGTGAGCACAACCGCGCTGGAGCTGCTTGCTTCGGGCGTGGAAGCACTGACGTCCGGTGACCTGGATTCAGCCAGTGAGGCCTTCACGTCGGCGGTCGAGCTCGCCGACCTTCCAGCGGCCCGCATGTTCCTCGGCGTGCTCGGCTTCGCCGATGAGGACTTTGCCGAATCGCAGACCCAATGGGAGCAAGCATTTCGCGCATTCAAGGAGGCCGGCGATCTTCCCAAGGCTGCACTGGCGGCTACATTCCTGGGGTCACTTCACTACGACGCACTCGGCAACGAATCCGCTAGCCGGGGGTGGCTCAGCCGCGCCGGCCGGCTGCTCGATCGCTGCGGCCGTTGCGTGGAACGCGGGTACTTCGAGCTGGCGCTGGTGGCGTGCAACGTCCGGGATGCTTCGGCCCTGGAGGAGTCGGCTGCCGTCGCCCTCGACTTGGCCATCGAGTTCAACGATCCCGACCTGGAAGCGCGCGCTCTCGCCGACGGCGGCTTGGCACTGATCTCTCAGGGCATGCTCGGGAAGGGCTTCGCCCGACTCGACGAAGCGATGGCGCCCGTTAGCTCCGGTGAGGTGCGAGACCCGATGATGGCCGGGATGATCTACTGCGCGCTGCTCACAGCCTGTGAGCGCACGGGCGAGATGCGTCGCGCAGAGGAGTGGACCAGGGCCGCCAGCGACTTCGCCGCCCGGCGCTGGTCGGGAAAGCTTCCGGTGCTGCACGCACATTGCCGTTTGGCCTATGGGACCGTGCTGTGCGACGCGGGCCGTTGGCCGGAGGCCGAGGTGGAGATCCTCGAGGCTCTCGGACCATCATCGAGCGCGTGCGTGCCGAAGCTCGCCGACGCCGCGGGGTACCTCGCCAGCCTTCGCATAATGCAGGGCCGAGTCGACGAAGCAGCGGAACTGCTCGCGCCGTACGCGGATCGATTCGAGGTGTGCGAGCCGCTTGCGCGTCTGCACCTTGTCCGGGGCGAATTCGATCTAGCGGCGGCGGTTATCGCGCGAGCTCTTCATGACTTGGTTGGAGATCGCCTGCGGTCGGGTCGACTTCTTCGCCTGCTCGTGGATGTCGAGCTCGCCCGCGGCGACGTCGACGCTGCCGACAGGTGCGCGGAACGACTGGCCGACTATGCGGATGATTCCGACAGTCCGATCCTGAGGGCTGAGTCCAGGCTTGCCGATGGGTGCGTTGCGTCCGCACGCGGCGAAACGGCCGCAGCCGTTGCTTCCTTCGAGGCCGGACTGGACGACCTGGGTGTGGAGGAACGCCCGGCTCTCGCCGCGACGATTCGGCGCGAGCTCGCGAGCTCGCTCGCCGATGCCGGCGACAAGGTTCGGGCCACCGATGAAGCGCGGGTCGCTCTGGCGACGTTCGTGCGACTGGGGGCCGAACGCGACGTTCAACAGGCAACGGCCCTCCTCGAGCGCATCGGCACGTCTTCGGCCGCTGCGCGGCCCTGAGATCGAGGCCGCAGTGATCGAACGGTACGACCTGGTCGTCATCGGTTCGGGCCCGGCCGGTGAGAAAGCTGCTGTGCAGGCGGCCTACTTCGACAAGCGCGTCGCCATCATCGAGCGCCACGATCTAGTGGGCGGTGTTGCCGTCACGCACGCCGGCATGATTCCGACGAAGACTCTGCGTGAGGCTGCTCTGTACATCACGGGGTTCCAGAAGCGCGATATCTACGGCCTCAGCGTCGAGCTCGATCCGCAAGAGGTCTACGCGAAGCTGCGCAAGAGAACGAACGAAGTGATCGACACCATGGCACGGGCGGTCCGGCAGAACATCGACCGGCACCGGATCGAGCTCGTTCGAGGAAGCGCGCGCCTCGGCGGCGGGGGAGACGTTTTCGTGTCGACACGCCGCGGCGGCGAACGCCATCTCAATGGCCGGGCCATCATCGTCGCGACCGGATCTCGGCCCTACCATCCCCCCGGCATCCCCTTCGACGACGCCGACGTCCTCGACGCGGAAGATGTGCTCGAGATCGACAGGGCGCCGAGATGTGTAGTGGTCGTCGGGGGCGGCGCGATCGGATGCGAGCACGCATCGATCTTCACCGCGCTCGGCGCGCAGGTCATTCTCGTCGACAGAGGTGAAAGGCTCCTGTCCTATGTGGATGCGGAGTTGTCGCACATCCTTGCGCGAACCTTCGCGAACATGGGCATGGACCTACGGCTCGGGGCGGGACTCAACAGCGTCGACCGCGACGATCGGGGACTTCGTTTGCTCTTGGACGCCGGCAGCGAGATAAGACCGGACAAGCTCCTCGTCGCTTCGGGCCGGATGGGGAACACCGAGACGCTCGATCTCTCGATCGCCGGCGTCGATATAGACGATCGAGGTCGGATCGTCGTCGACGAGCATTTCCGAACATCGGCCGCGGACGTCTATGCCGCCGGTGATGTGATCGGACCACCGGCTCTTGCGTCGACGGCGATGGAGCAGGGCCGCGTCGCTGCGTGCCGAGCCTTCGGCCTCGACTTCAAAGAATTGGTCGATCCGTCGCCACCCACGGGCGTGTATTCGATTCCGGAGATCGCGGGTGTCGGCCTGACCGAGCAGGCCGCGGCAGCCGAGGGCGTCGCCTATTGCGTTGGTCGCGGCCGTTTCGAGGCTAACTCGCGCGCGAACATCGCAGGAGCAACCGACGGGATGGTGAAGCTCGTCTTCGCAAAGGCCGACCGGACGGTCTTGGGTGTGCACATCCTCGGGGAGTCGGCAACGGAGGCCATCCACGTCGGTCAGGCCGCCGTTCGGCACGGCGATACGATCGACTACTTCATCGACACGACTTTCAACGTCCCGACTCTGTGCGAGGCGTACAAGTACGCCGCCTACGACGGACTGCAGCGGTTGCAGGAGAGCGCCGACACCGTCACTTCACGCGAACGGAGCTGAGCCGGTGCGCTCAGGCGGCCATCGGTAGGCGAACCACGAAGCACGAGCCGCACGGGTCGTTGATCTCGTACCACGCGTCCCCGCCGTTGGCCTGAGCGAGCCCGCGGACGATCGACAGACCAAGTCCCGTCCCAGACTCAACGGAGGAGGTCGCGGCGCGAGCGAACCTCATGAACAGGCGGGGGACGAAATCGGGTGGGACCCCGTCTCCCTGATCGCGCACGCGGATCTCGACCCACGGATCGGCTTTTGACACGTCGATAGAAAATGGTGGGGCTCCGTACTTGATGGCGTTTGTTAGGTAGTTGACGAGGATCCGCTGGACGTGTCCTGGGTCGGCCACGACCTGGAGTTCCTGCGTGACTCGCACGGATATCTCACCGGCGCGGTCCAGGAAGTTCTGCATCGCCTCGTTGATCGCCTGGGCAAGCACGACCACGGAACGCTGCGTGTCGAGAGCGCTGGCCTCCAGGCGCGACACCACTAGTAGGTCCTCCACGAGGCTTGCGAGAGACCGTGCGGAACGGTCGATCGTCGCGACGTATCGGCGCTTGTCGGCGTCGTCCAGGACATCCCATCTCTCGGTCAGCAGGGACGCGAACCCGGACACAGCGGTGATCGGCGTCTGCAGATCGTGCGAGGCGACGGCAACGAAGTCACGCAACGCCTGGTTGAGTGACTTCAGCTCCTCCATCGCCGAGTACAGGCGAGTCGTGGCATCTTCGGTGATCTCCTCGGCCTGATGGCGCGCCGCGCGCTCTCGCTCGAGACGCCGCTCGAGCTGTTCGCGAGTGGGCTTGGAGTCGCGTCCACGGTCGCTCATGCGGCGCCTCTCAGGCGGCTGGTGAGAACGAGCAAGTGATCAAGCACGTCTCGTCTCCGCGTTTCATGCATTTCGAGTGGACGACGGCCGCCTGCTCCCCGAAGTGGTCCGCGGCTCCCATCAAGAGGCCCTCGGCGAACGAGCAGAGCCTCCGTTTGGACTGATACGACAGCGATAACGCCTCTGGGTCCGAGTCGTCGTACTCGAACACAGGCACGTACGCGCCGGGGAAAAGCTTACGAACCTCTGGATGGATCACGTCGTTCAGGGTCAACACGAGAGATCGGGCGTCGTCGTGTCCCTCGAAGACATGCGGGTAGCTCTCGACGAACATCGGCATGCAGCTGCGCCCGAACCAGATGAGGATGTCGTCCGGCGGTTTGGAGAGAGCCGACGAAGCCGCATCGACGAGTGCGGTTATCTCCTCGTCGGGATAGGTTCCGACCGACGTGTACGCGCCCTCGAGCCCGGCTGCGTCGAGCAACCCGTCCCATGTGTCCTCGCCGTGCGCGTCGGTGACGAGCTGTTGCAGCAGGGTGAAAACGATGCCTTTCATCGCTCCCGCCGCTCCAATCCTTTGTGGATAGGTTAACGCTTGAAGGCGTCGATCCATCTTCGCTTTCATCGCGAAAAAAAGAGGGGATTTCCGAGAACGGAAACCCCCTCTTACTGGTAGCGGGGGCAGGATTTGAACCTGCGACCTCTGGGTTATGAGCCCAGCGAGCTACCTGACTGCTCCACCCCGCGTCGCGAGCATCGATTATAGCCACGCCTTGTGCGTTCACAAGCGCTCGTGCGCTTGTGCACCTAATGCTCGCCATATCGGCGAACTGCGGCTAGTCTTCGCACGCGCCCAGGCTCCCACGCGGGGCCGATGCGGGATCTCGAGAACCGATGAAGTGATGCCGCACGGGCGCCCGAGGGCCCGTCGTTGCTCTCGGACGAGGCGCCGAGCCTCCCCAAGCGTGCACCTGACTTCTGCGCGCGTGCGGGCCGGCGCCAGGGACAAGGAGAACCCATGCCCACGGTCGAAGCAGAACCGCGGGAGGGGGGGAGATGGAAGGCCGTCGCCCTGCTGCCGGCGACGGTCGCTATGTCGTTAGCGCTGCTGATGCCCATCGGCGCAGCGGTGAGTCCGCAGTTGCAGGAAAGCGTTTCCTACGCATTGGCGATCGAGGCGCCGCGCAAGCATAAGAAGAAGAAGGTGAAATCGATCCCGGAGATGATCCGCGTGGTCTTCGGCTCGCGGTCGGGCGAAGCGCTACGCGTAGCGAATTGTGAGTCTCGCTACGATCCCGACGCGCGCAGCTCCAGCTACGTCGGTGTCTTCCAGATCCATCAAGGGTTCCACGGATGGCGAATCAGGAAGGTCGGCGGCAAGGACCTGAACGACCCCATGACCAATGTCCTGGTGGCTCACTCGCTGATGAAGGACAAGGGCTGGAGACCTTGGACATGCGCGCGCATGCTCGGTATCACTGGTGGGGGCTCGGGCCCGAGATCGCGCGCGGGCGAGGTGCGAGCCGGCCGATCGAGACGGTACGCCCCCGCACCCGTCGTCGACATCTATCCGTCCTTCACGTATAGCGGTACTTCGAGCGGACCGCCCGCTCCTCGTCGGCCTCGACGGCCCGGCATGTCAACATAGGGGTCGATGCCTGACATCAGCCTGCACATGGACGCACCGCCCGAGCGCATATGGCGGCTCATCTCCGATGTGACGCGGATGGGGGACTGGTCACCCGTGTGCTACCGCTGCGAATGGATCGGCGAGAGCGTGGGCCCGGAGGTCGGTGCCAAGTTCAAAGGCTACAACCGGCAGGGTCCGCTGCGTTGGTGGACGACGTGCGAAGTCACGGAGTCCGAACCGGGTCGCGTTTTCGAGTTCCGCACCATCGATGGTCTGTTCTCGATCGGACATCGCGGTCGCGAGATGACCCGCTGGCGCTACGAGCTGACGCCCGATGGCATCGGCACTAACGTGCGCGAACACTCCGAGGTCGTCTCGCTGCCGCCGCTGCTCAAGCTCGCGGCGCCCATGCTACGCAGACAGGAACCCCAGCGCGAGGCCGGTATGCGCACCACGCTCGAGCGCCTGCGCGCGTCAGCCGAAGGTGAGCCTTCTTCGGACTAAGTCGGGGACTAAGATCGCCGGACGAGCTTCTCCACACGTTCGGCTATCGCGGACAGCGTCGGTCCGGCGTCGCCGTGGACAACCGCGTCGGCCGTGGAGTCCTGGTCCGTCGCCTCCCGGTTCACGATGACGAGCTTGGCTCCCACCTGGCGGGCCATCTGCGGGAAGGAAGCGGCGGGGTAGACGACGAGGGACGAGCCGACGACGAGGAAGAAATCGGCCTCGAGCGACCAGCGGTGCGCTTCTTCCACTACGTCGGTCGGTAGCTGTTGGCCGAAGGAGACCGTCGCCGACTTGAGGATGCCGCCGCAGTACGAGCACTGCGGGTCTTCCTCCCCGTCGCGCACTCGCTGCAGGATCTCGCGCGCCGGCCAGGACTCGGCGCAGGTAAGGCAAGCGATCCGGCGCGATGTGCCGTGCAGCTCGAGGACCCGCTGGTTCCCGGCCCGGGCGTGCAATCCGTCGATGTTCTGCGTGATCACGCCGCGGATCGATCCCAGCCGCTCGAGGTTGGCCAGCGCGATGTGGCCGGCGTTGGGCTCCACGTCGGTGCGCATGAAAGACCCGCCCGCCGCAGCTGTCCGCCACCGCTCCTTCCGGTGCTCGGGATCGCGTATGTAGTTCTGGATCGTGAACTTCGAGGCGTCGTTGCGCTCCCAGAAGCCGCCCGGCCCCCGGAAGTCGGGGATGCCCGACTCTGTGGAGATCCCGGCTCCCGTGAAGGCCACGCCTCGCGTGGCCGCCGAGGCCCACCGCGCGATCTGTTCGACCAGGTCGTCCCCCACAATTGGTGAGGGTATCCTGCCTGCTCCCGGGGCCGGTACCGGCTTGTGAACGGATTCACCTTCCTATAGCCAACGCCGGTAGTATTTAGGGAATAGATGGCCCTACCGAGCGGGTACCTTTCAGTGGACCCTCCGGAAAGGAACTGATGGCTCAGCGTCTCGACATCGACCCTCATAGCACCTACGAGGAGCGCTTCGGCTGGCGCACGCCCGAAAACTACGTCTTCCAGCCCAAGAAAGGCCTGTCCCAGGAGGTCGTGGAGGAGCTCTCCTTCATGAAGTCCGAGCCGGATTGGATGCGCAAGTTCCGGCTCAAGGCCTTCGACCGCTGGTCGCGGCGCCCGATGCCCAAGTGGGGCGCCGACCTGTCCGGCCTGGATTTCGACGACATCTACTACTACCTAAAGGCAAGCGAGCGCTCCGAGCGGTCGTGGGACGACGTCCCCGACGACATCAAGAACACCTTCGACCGCCTCGGCATCCCCGAGGCCGAGCAGAAGTACCTCGGCGGCGTCTCGGCCCAGTTCGAGAGTGAGTCGGTCTACCACTCGGTCAAGGAAGAGATCACCAAGCTCGGCGTCATCTTCACCGACATGGACACCGCCGTACGCGAGTACCCGGAGCTCGTCCAGAAGTACATCTCGACGATCATCCCGATCAACGACAACAAGCTCGCGGCGCTGAACTCGGCCGTATGGTCGGGCGGGTCGTTCATCTACGTGCCGCCGGGCGTCAAGGTCGATATCCCGCTACAGGCCTACTTCCGGATCAACGCCGAGAACGCCGGGCAGTTCGAGCGGACGCTGATCATCGCCGACGAAGGCTCCTACGTTCACTACGTCGAGGGCTGCACGGCTCCCACGTACTCCTCCAACTCATTGCACTCGGCCGTGGTCGAGCTCATCGCGCACAAGGACGCACGCCTGCGCTACACGACGATCCAGAACTGGTCGGCGAACGTATACAACCTCGTCACCAAGCGCGCCGTGGCCGAAGAGAACGCCGTCGTCGAGTGGGTGGACGGCAACATCGGCTCGCGCGTGACCATGAAGTACCCCGCCGTCGTCCTCAAGGGACGCAAGGCGCACGGTGAGACGTTGTCGCTGGCGTTCGCCGGCAAAGGCCAATGGCAGGACACGGGGTCGAAGATGACTCATGTGGCTCCCGAGACGAGCTCGCGCATCATCTCGAAGTCGATCTCCAAGGACGGTGGCCGCACGTCGTACCGCGGCGGTGTCTGGATGCACCCCGACGCCACGAACTCGAAGTCCAACGTGGTGTGCGACGCACTGCTCATCGACGAGACCTCGCGATCGGACACCTACCCGTACATGGACATCCAGGCCGAGGGCGTCGAGATGGGCCACGAAGCCACCGTGGCTCGCATCGGCGACGAGCAGTTGTTCTACCTGCGCAGCCGCGGCATCTCGGAGACCGAGGCCGCCGCGATGATCGTGCGCGGGTTCATCGAGCCCATCACCAAGCAGCTCCCTATGGAGTATGCGGTCGAGCTCAACCGTCTCATCGAGCTCGAGATGGAAGGCTCGGTCGGCTAGCCGCCCGACCCCGTCGAAGTCGAAGACGGAGACGCGAAATTGACAACCGTCACCTCGTTGGACGCCACGGTCGATACGCTCGTCCGGGCGTCACCCGACTGGCTCGCCACCCTCCGCCAGCAGGCCTGGGCTCAGTACGGCGCGATCCCGTATCCGGAAGGCCGTGAGGAGCATTGGCGTTTCACGGACGTCGCAGCGATCAAGCCCGAGAATTTCCGGCTGTCGGAAGAGTCCGCAGCCACCGTTTCACTGGAGGCGCCGGACGAAGCCGCGGCGAGCGGCGTCATCTACTGCGATCTCGACACGGCTATAGCCGAACACGCCGATCTCCTCAGGCCGCGTCTGGGATCTCTGGTGGGCGCGACCGACCCCTTCACTGCGCTCTCACTGGCGTCACACCGCGGCGGCACCTTCATGTACGTCCCGGCCGGCGTTGAGCTGACGGCGCCATTCCACGCGACGCACACGATCTCCGCCGACACCGCGGGAGCGGCGATCCTTCCGCGCACCGTCGTGATCGTCGAGGACAACGCCAAGGTCGTCTTCAACGACGTCTATTCGAGCGGTCCGATGAGCGAATCGACACTCGCCGCACCAGTGGTCGAGATGTTCATAGGCAAGGGCGCCAACGTGGGTTGGGTTACATACCAGGACTGGGGGCCGGGCGTGAAGCACGTCGCGAACGTGCGGGCATCCCTCGACCGCGACGCTCTGCTCAATACTTTGGTCGTCACGCTCGGTGGCGACTTCTC
The DNA here is from genome assembly GCA_040905525.1 of Actinomycetota bacterium. GTDB lineage: Bacteria > Actinomycetota > JAICYB01 > JAICYB01 > JAICYB01 > JBBDRJ01. Next base: position 286,745 of record JBBDRJ010000010.1, on the reverse strand, counting down.
GAGAACGTGGAAGGAATGCACGCTGGCGGGCGAGGGTGCGAACAGCTTCATGTACGGCCTGTACTTCGCCCACGGCGACCAGCGCTTCGAGCACTGGACGCTCCAGGACCACGCCTCGCCGCATACGACCTCCGATCTCCTCTACAAGGGAGCCTTGAACGACACCTCGCAGGCTCTCTACTACGGGACGATCCGCATCAGGAAGGACTCGTTTCGCTCGGACGCCTACCAGGCCAACCGCAACCTCGTTCTCTCGCCGAAGGCCCGGGCCCTGCCCAACCCTCAGCTCGAGATCGAGAACAACGACGTCCGGTGCACGCACGGTGCAACCGTCGGACAGATCGACGCCGACCACCTTTTCTACCTCCAGTCGCGTGGTATCCCTCTGGAAGAGGCGAAGAGGCTCATCGTTTTCGGGTTCTTCAACCAAGTGCTCGACCAGGTCAAATGGTCGGGCATGCAGGATCGCCTCGCGGACGCGATCAGAGACAAGATGGAGGCTGAAGGATGAGCAATTTCGTCAAGGTCGCCAAGGTCTCAGACATCCCGTCCGGTGAGGCACTTCAGGTTGAAGCCGGCGGGCAGACCATGGCGCTGGTGCAGGTCGAAGGTGAGGTCTACTGCGTCCAGGACATATGTACGCACGAGCACGCGCACCTGTCCGAGGGGTTCTGTGAGGGCTACGAGATCGAGTGCCCCCTGCACGGCTCGATCTTCGACGTCCGTACGGGCGAGGTTAAGTCGCTGCCGGCGACCGACGACCTGGAGACATTTCCCGTGAAGGTCGAGGACGGCGAAGTACTTGTCGACGTGGAGGACGCGTAATGGCAGAACCGCTTCTTCAAATCTCCGATCTCCACGTCTCGGTGGAGGACAAGCCGATCCTGCGTGGGATCGATCTCGAGATCCCCAAGGGCGAAGTGCACGCGATCATGGGGCCGAACGGCTCCGGGAAGTCGACCCTTGCCCAGGTCATGCTTGGCCATCCCGCCTACGTGATCACACAAGGTTCGATCGTTTTCAAGGGAACCGACGTCACCGCTCTTCAACCGGACGAACGCGCGCGGCTCGGAATGTTCCTCGCCTTCCAGTACCCGGTCGAGGTGGCCGGAGTGTCCGTGTCGAACTTCCTGCGCACCGCGATGAACGCCGTGCGCGGCGAAGACGTGCCGATCCGAGACTTCATGAAGCAACTGCGCTCCGAGCTCGAGCTGCTCAACATGGACCCGAGCTTCGCCGGACGCAACATCAACGAAGGGTTCTCCGGCGGAGAGAAGAAGCGCGCCGAGATCCTGCAGCTCACCTTGCTTCGTCCGGAGCTCGCCGTCCTCGACGAGACGGATTCCGGATTGGATATCGACGGGGTCCGGCTCGTCGCCGAGTCCGTAAACCGCCTGCGCGGTCCGGACATCACGTTCGCCGTGATCACTCACTACACGCGCATCCTCAACTTCGTGACGCCGGACGCCGTCCACATCCTGCTCGGCGGACGTGTCGTGCGCTCCGGGGGACGTGAGCTCGCCGACCACCTCGAGGAGGTCGGCTACGAGGAGCTGCGCAAGGAGTTCGGCGTCGACACCGATCAAGCAGTGCCTGAGGAGGCCGTCAAGGAGTGAGCTTGGACGTCGCACGTGTCCGCAAGGACTTCCCGATCCTCGACCGGGAGGTGAACGGACGCCCGCTCGTCTACCTCGACAGCGCCGCGACGTCGCAGAAGCCAAAGGCCGTCATCGATGTCCTCGACCAGTTCTACAGCGGCTACAACGCTGCCGTTCATCGTTCGGTGCACACGCTCGGCGAAGAATCGACGGCGGCCTACGAAGGCGCGCGCGCTAAGGTAGCGAAATTCGTAAACGCACCCGATCCCCGCGGTGTCGTTTTCACACGCGGGACGACCGAATCGACCAATCTCGTGGCCTACGCCTGGGTGCGGCGTCGCTTCGGTCCCGGCGACGAGATCCTCTCGACGGTTATGGAGCACCACTCCAACCTCGTCCCGTGGCAGATGGCCGCGCGCGACACGGGTGCGACGTTGCGCTATCTGCCCGTCACCGACTCCGGCGAGCTCGACCTTTCCGATCTCGACTCGTTCATCACCGAGCGAACGAAGCTGGTCTGCGTCACCGGGATGTCCAACGTGCTCGGCACGATCAACCACCTCGAGCCGATCGTGAAGGCTGCGTATGCGGTCGGCGCCTTGGTGCTGGTTGACGGCGCTCAGCTCGTTCCTCACGTGCCGACCGACTTCCAGGCCATCGGCTGCGATTTCCTGGCTTTCTCGTCTCACAAGATGCTCGGCCCGACCGGAGTCGGCGCGTTGGTTACCCGGCCCGAGCTGCTCGAGGAGATGGATCCGTTCCTGGGCGGGGGAGAGATGATCCGCGACGTCTCGCTCGAGGGGGCCGAGTGGAACGACATCCCGTACAAGTTCGAGGCGGGAACGATGATGGTCGCCGAAGCGGTCGGCTTCGGTGCCGCCATCGACTACCTGACCGATCTCGGCATGCCCGCCGTGCGCGACCACGAGATACAGCTCACCCGCTACGGGCTGAAGGCGCTCGAGGATCTCGGCGGAGTCACGGTCTACGGGCCGAAGGACGCCGAAGGACGCGGCGCCACCTTCTCGTTCAACCTGTTCGAGGGCGACGGCGAGCTGATCCATCCCCACGACGTGGGTACGCTCCTGGACTCCGAAGGCGTCGCCATCCGGGCCGGTCACCACTGCGCGAAGCCGCTGATGCGGCGTTTCGACGTCCCCGCGACATGCCGGGCCAGCTGCTACGTCTACAACAATGAATCCGACATCGACGCCTTGGTGGAAGCGGTAGACAAGGCTCGTGTGTTCTTCTCGCGGGATGGAGCGTAGCGACTCCCTGTGAAAGGCTATTGACCATGTCCGTCGACGACCTGTATCGCGAGATCATCCTCGACCACTACCGCAGTCCGCGTAACAAGCGGCGCGGGGTCGAGGGTGCGATCGCGGTCAAGCACGACAACCCGTTGTGCGGCGACGAGCTGCACCTGGCCGTGGACATCCAGAGCGGGTCGCTGTCCGATGTCGCGTTCGACGGTAAAGGCTGCTCGATCTCGCAGGCCTCGGCATCGATGATGACCGAGGCCGTCCAGGGCAAGACCGTGAAGGACGCCCTCGAGCTAGCCGAGACGATCCGGCTGATGATGCACGGGGAGCATCCGTCGGAGGACCTCGGCGATCTGATGGCGCTCGAGGGCGTGGCCAAGTTTCCCGTCCGTGTGAAATGCGCATTACTGGCTTGGATGGCGCTGAAGGACGCACTGACGAGAGGTGACGGCTCAAATGGCCACTGACACGCAGAAGATCAACGAGGAAGAGATCTGGGAAGCGCTCAAGGTCGTGACCGACCCCGAGATCGGGATCGACGTCGTGAATCTTGGTCTGATCTACGGCCTCGACATCGAGGACTCGAAGGTGAAGGTGCGCATGACCTTGACCTCGATGGGCTGCCCGGCCACGGGCCTGATCGAGTTCCAGGCCGTCGAGGCCGTGAAGACCGTCGAGGGTGTCGAGGACTGCGTCGTCGAGTTCAGCTTCGACCCGCCCTGGGGGCCCGACCGCATGACCGAAGAGGGCCGGGACATGCTCCAGGCGATGGGGTACTAGCAGCGCTCATCCTCCCGCAGCTCGGGCTAGCCGCAGTCGCCCAACACATGGCTGCAGAAGAATTGCGCCGTGTGCTGCTGGATCCCAAGCGTGTGGCCGGCCAGGCCGTGTCCGCCTTGGGAAAAGATCGTGAAGTCGCAAGTGTTGCCCATGGCCATCGTCGGCAGACACGCGTTCCCCATGGTCAGTACGATGCTGTAGTAGCTGTCGTCCAGTGCGTTGAAGGTGACGATCGGCGGGTCCCCTGGTGTGATGCCGTCGGGGATAAGCATCCCGCCGGAGGACGCCATCGCGGCCGAGACGTGTGAAGGGAACCCGGGGTTCCCGCTGTCGCCGACGTCGTTGGGGTCGGCGAAGTTCGTCAACAGCGCGGGTGCAGTCCCAGCCGAGTGACCGCCGGTCATGATCTTGTTTGCGTCGATCTTGAGTGCGGCGGCGTTCGCACGCAACCAGCGCACCGCCGCCTGCATGTCGTGTTGTATGTCTTTTAGGTACGGCAGATTGAAGGGACTGAGGGAGCTGACGAAGGACGGCAACGGAAGCCCGAGGTCGCCGAGAGCCTGGGCGGGCTCAAACGGGGCCATGAGTCGGTAGTCGATCGATGCGACGACCCAGCCACGCTTCGCGAAGGCGGTGCTGAATTCCACGTCCCGCCCACCTGCCCGTGAACCGCCCGTCCCTCCGCCGCCGTGTGCCCAGACGAAGACCGGGCGCTGCGTCGATTCGTCACCGACAGGCTCGTAGAGGTCGAGGTATAGCCGCTGGCGACCGTTCTCGTCGATGCCTGTCGGGTCGTCCGGCGAGCTGTGGTAGTTCGACAGCGAGGCGGCGCCGAACTGGATCTCCTCGGTGACGGTGACATCGTCGAACACCTCGCTCACGTACCGCGCACCATCGGCGGCGCCTGCGGGCAGACTCATCAGCCCGGCCATCACGGAAACGATCGTTGCCATGCACCAGCGACCTCTACGCATGTCCATCCCCCTGGGTCGACGCGCAAATCTTTACAATCTGATAGGTTTTTGTCAAGTTCGAGGACGCCCAAGATGGCCCGAGAGAACCTGACCAGAAGAGGCCGCGCCCGCCGCGATGCGCTCGTGGCCCACGCGGTCGACGTCGTCGCCAAGCAGGGCATAGCCGGCACGAAGGTGACCCACATCGCCCGCGCGGCCGGGGTGCGCAGCACGCTCCTGTACTGGTACTTCGACGACCTCTACGACCTCGTCCGCTTCGCAATCAGTGACGCGACCAGGCGCTTGAACGCCCACCTCGTCGCCGCCGTCAGCGGACTTGGAGATCCGCTGGAGCAGCTGTACGTCGCGGTGCGCGAAGCGACCGCGTTCGGCGCCACCGACCCCGAGATGCGCATCATCAGCACCGCCGACGCGGAGCATGCATTCGGCGGGGCGTACCGCGACGCACTCGAGCGATCGACGGCCGCGCTCGTCGCTGAGACGACCCGCCTGCTCGATGCCGGCCGGCGGCGCGGCTCGGTCCGGCGCGACCTGCCGTTGGAAGACCTCGCGCAGTGCATCCGCAGCCTCGTGCACTACAACGTGACCGCCTACCACCGGGGAACGCTGCACCGTGACGCGGCGCGATTCGCGGTCACTACCGCGAACATCGCGCTCCGCGGGGTCGCCGCCAATCCTGCCGCCGTGGATGAGCTCGCGTCGCGCCTCGACGCTCGCGGCTACGCCAGCTGACGCGACCTAGAAAGCGCAAGAATGTCCTTCTTGGCCAGGCACCTGGTTCGAGAGCGGTCCAACTGCGCCGCCTGAGAAGCAGTTGCACTCAGTTGCACGCAGAATCTAGGCGGCCCGATCGGACGAACACACGCTCGTTCCGTTGACGTCGGCGGCCGCCGGTAAGTCCCCTGCTCGCTTCTGAGCAGGGGGACGGACGTCGCTCGGCTGCTGGCGGTGGGTCGCGCGTCCCCGAATCGCGCGTCGTCATCAAGGCGTTCCGCTCTCTGGAAGGCCGCGTTAGGCTGAGGGGTGACAGCGAGGGGACCCGTGGAGATACGCGTACTCGGCCCCCTCGAGGTCCGGCGGAGCGGGGGCCCGCTCGATCTCGGCGGGAGGAAACAGCGATCGGTGCTCGCGGCCCTCGTCCTGCGCGCCCGCGAGGTGATCGGGCCCGAGCGCCTGGCCGATGTGATCTGGGAAGGGGAGCCGCCGGCCTCCGCCGACACCACCCTGCGCGGGTACGTCTCCAACCTGAGGAAAGCGATCGAGCCCGACCGGGCGGCGGGCGACGAGCCGCAGATCCTGCGGACGACGCCCGCCGGATACGTCCTCGACGTCGCGGACGAGGCGATCGACTCCCGCCGCTTCGAGCGCCTGGTGGCGCAGGGTCGCGAGCGGCGAGCTCACGACCCGGCCGCCGCCGTCGAGTCGTGGACGCAAGGACTCGGTCTGTGGCGCGGTGACCCCTACCAGGACTTCGCGTACGCGAACTTCGTCCAGAGCGAATCCGCGCGGCTCGGCGAGCTGAAACTGTCCTGCCGGGAGGACCTGTTCGACGCGCAACTGGCGCTGGGTCGCCACGACGCCGTCGTCGGCGACCTCGAGGCGTTCCGGTCGCTCCATCCCACCCGCGAACGCGCCCTGCGTCTGCTGATGCTCGCGCTCTACCGCTGCGGTCGCCAGGCCGATGCGCTGCATGCCTACGAGGAGGGACGCCGGCGGCTCGATGAGGAGCTCGGTGTCGAGCCCTCGGCGGAGATCCGTTTGCTCCACGAGCAGATCCTGCGTCAGGAGGAGGCGCTCACGGTAGCCGTTGTCCCCACGACCCCGTCCGGGAAGCAGACGCTGACCTTCCTGCTGGGCGACGTCGAGCGGTCGACCGAGAAGCTGCGGACGCTGGGCGACGATTACGCTTCGGCCCTCGACGAGCATCGGCGGAAACTGCGCGAGGCGTTCGCATCCCACGGGGGACGCGCGATCCGCACGTGGGGGGACGGTGTGTTCGCCGCTTTCGACGGCGCCACGGACGCGGTCGCTGCTGCGGTCGCGGCGCAGTGCGTCTTGAGCCGGGACGTGGACGATGATCGGCGACTCCCCGTCCGCATGGGGCTCGACACCGGAGAGGCGACGTTGCACGGCGGGGAGTACGTCGGGCTGGCGATCCACGTCGCCGCGCGGATCATGGATGCCGCCCACGGGGACCAGGTGCTGGTGTCACAAGCGACCAAGGAGCTGTTCGAGGCCGAGGAAGGCACCGAGGTCGAGCTCGCGGGGGCCGGGACGCACGTCCTCAAAGACGTCCCCGATCCGGTCCGGTTCTTCCAGGTCGTCCACCCCGAGATGCGGACGGACTTCCCGCCCCTGCGCACCGGCATACGCAGCGACAACCTGCCGCGGCGGCCCACCAGCTTCGTGGGACGGGAAAGCGATCTCGAGCTGATCGAGGCCACGCTCGAGGACGCCAGGATCGTCACGCTCACGGGCGTCGGTGGTGTGGGCAAGACCCGGCTCGCGATCGAGGTCGGCGCGCGACTCGCCCCCGGCTACCCGGACGGCGTCTGGCTCTGTGAGCTGGCGCCGATCGGGGATGCCGAGAGCCTCCTGCATCACATCGCCTCGACGCTGCGGGTCGACCGCCAGCGCGGCATGACGCTCCACGAGAGCCTGCTCACAGCGCTCGGGCAGCGCCAGTCGCTCGTCATCCTCGACAACTGCGAGCACCTCCTCGGCCCCGTCGCCGATCTCGTCGAGGCCATCGTCCACTCCTGCGATACGACGCACATCCTGGCCACGAGCCGTGAAACGATCGGCGTGGACGGGGAGCGGTCGAGACCGGTGCTCTCCCTCGGCGCCGAGGCGATACGTCTCTTCGAGGACCGCGCACGTGCGGTGCGGCCCGACTTTACGGTGGATGCCGGCAACGAAGGCGAAATCGCGGCGATCTGCGGCAAGTTGGACGGGATCCCGCTGGCGATCGAGCTGGCGGCGGCACGGGTCACGTCCCTCAGCCCGTCCCAGATCGCCAAGCGGCTCGACGAAGGGTTCCACTTCCTGCGATCGGGACGACGCGCGGCCGTGGACCGCCACCGGACGCTCCACGGTGCGATCGATTGGTCATACGGGATGCTAACGGAGGCCGAGCGAACGCTCTTCGACCGGCTCTCGGTTTTCGCGGGAGGATTCACGCTGGAAGGGGCCGACGAGGTCTGTGGGCGCGACCTCGACATCGATGTTGCCGACGGGTTGGCAGCACTGGTCGCGAAGTCGATGGTGCAGGCCGATGTGAGCGGCCCGGAAGCCCGCTACTCGCTCCTCGAGACGATGCGCCAGTACGCGCAAGACCGGCTGGCCGAGCGCGGAGATGCCGAACCCACATTGGCCGCGCACGCCCGCTACTTCGCAGAACTCTACGATGCGACGATCCCGGACATGCCCTCGGTGGACATCGAGGAGGAGGCGAGTGCGGTCCGGACGGAACTCGACAACCTGCGTGCCGCTCATGCCTGGGCCGTGACCGCCGGAGAGACCGACCTCGCGCTCCGGGTGGTCGCGGCGACGTGGGTGGTCTTCTTGACCGATGATCGAACGGAGCCCGCAGCCTGGGCGCAAGAGACGCTCGGCATGACGGGCGTCGAGGATCACCTCCTGTTCCCCGTCGCGTTGTCGCGGGCTGCGGACGCGACGTTCGAAGAGGGCGACCGCGACCTCGGGCGAGACATGGCGGCCCGCGCGCTCGCAGCGATCGACGATCGCGACGCCGCGATCAGGCTCTACCCGTTGTTGGTCAGCGCGAGGCAGTGCTTCTTCACCGGGGACCGAGACGGGTGCGTTCGATTCTCGGATGAGGCGAGGCGCGTCGCGGACCTGCACGGCGAGAGGACGCTTTCGATCTCCGCGAGGATCTTCGCCCCTCTGATCGAGGCCTACTCCGGGAACCACGAACACGCCATCGCTCTCGCTGAGGGCGTGCTCCCGATCGCTCGTGAGCACAGCTCTCCCATGTACGCGTGCGCTTGCTACGCGCTCGGTGAGGTGCTGGCGGAAGCCGGGTCGGATCCAGATCGCGCGCTCGACCTGTTGGCCACGGCGATCACGCTCTTCCGTGCCCACGACATGCGGTTCTGGACGGGCGTCGCGCTGGTTACGTCCGCGTCGCTGCGAGCGCGACACGGCGATCCCTCCGAAGCACTCATGACGTTCCTCGATGCGATCGAGCAGTTCCGGTTCCGTGGCGTGTGGATGCAGCAATGGACCACGCTGCGGAACCTGACCGAGCTCTTCGGTCGTCTGGGTCTCGACGAACCCGCGGCCGTTCTGTTGGCAGCCTCGGAGACGGCGAAGCGCGCCGTCCCGGTGTTCGGGGCTCAGGCCGAACGGCTCGGAGCTCTGGCGGAAGATCTCCGCGGGCGACTCGGAGACGACGTGTTCCGCGCGGCTACCGAGCGAGGCCGGGCACTCTCGGACGAGGAGGCCGTCGCCCTCGCGAAGACCGAGATCGACAGAGCCCTCGAGCTCACGCGGAGCGGGAGCTCGAGGTAGCCGTCGGCAGCGTCCGCGTCGACCCGGACCTCCCCCAGACCGTGCTCGAGCAGTTGTGCCGTCCGATGCGCGGCGCGGTCATCCGACGGCACGGTGCAACCGAGGGTCGGTGAAGCCGGCGATCTCGATCGACGCGCGCGCGCCCTGCTTCAGCGCTGAGAGCGTCTCCTGCGTCCGTCGCGCACGCTGTCGGGGAGATGGCCGCTCGCGCTCGAGCGCCTCGGAGAACCCGTCCTGCACCCAGACGGCATCCGCCCCGCGCTCCTCGGCGGAGCGGACGATGCCGAGCCGAACAGATGTCATCACACCCCCTCGACGCGGAGCGGGTGATCCTCCGGGCATCCATCAAGGCCGGACGGCATGCGGGTCGCCTTGGAGCGACGTTGGAAGTGCGGTCAGCACTGAGAGGGCGCCGGCTGCGCGGCGAAGCGGTCGGCGAGGTAGTCGAACGCGTTGCCCGCACTCACCGGGCCGTAGCTGAAATGCGTGAGCGCCGGGACGACGGTGGTCTGCACCGCGACGCCATCCACGCAGAACCGTTCGGCCAACGCCTGCATCTCCTCGAGCGGCGCGTACTCATCGAACCCCGCGTGGTGCAACAGGATCGGCGACGCGACGTTTCCCCGGCGCGTCAACGGGCTCATCTCGCGCATCACGCGTCGCACGCGCGGGCGATCGAGTAGCTTCGGATCGGTCGCCCAGTCCTCGATCGAGGCCCGCGGATGCCGGACGGCGCCGTCGAGGAGACAGTCGTCCCGGCCGGCCGCGAGCGCGGCACGGCCCTCGGCGTTCAGGTATCGCGACAGATCGAGCTTGGGGTAGGACCGGTCGATCCCGCCCAAGATCACTCCCAGGATCCCGCCGAGGGTGTCGCCGCTGAAGGCGCGGGTCGTCGTCACGATGTCGCCGGGTGTCCCGCCTGAGGCGACGCCTGCGATCGTGATGTCGGGAGCGTAGGACGGCTGGGCCAGCGCGGCGGCGACCGTCGCGAGCGCACCGGCCGAGTAGCCCATCACGCCGATGGGTGCGTCGTCCCCGACCCCGGCGGGCGCGAACCGGCGTGCGGTCCGGATCGCGTCGAGGACGCCCGTGGCGTACCCGTCCATCCCCAGGTATTCCGACCTGGGTCCCTGGTAGTCGGGGACGACGACGGCCCAACCGCGAGCCACGGCGAGAGCGATCGCGCCCGTCTCGTACTTGGCGACGCTCGTCGCCGGTGCCGCGAGTCCGGCACGCAACGCGTAGGACGCGGTGCACGCAAGCGAAAGCCCGGCCTCGATCGCGTTGTAGGCGAGCAGCGGCCGCGGCCCTCCCCCGACCCATGGCGCCAGCGGCACGAGCACGGTCGCGACGTAGGCGCTCGCGGCGCCGTGCTGGTCGATCGTCCGGTACCGGATCTGCCACGCGTTGGCTGCGATGGGCACGCTCAGCACCGTGGCCCGGATGGGCCGTGCGTCGATCACATCTCCGGGAGTGAGGTGGTCGATGCCGTCGGGGACCGCGTAGAACGGATCCGCGTCCGGCCGCGGAAGCAACAGACCGGCGCGCGCGGCCGGTACGAGGATCGCGACGAGCGACAGGATGACGACAGCAGCAGAGAGGATCTTCGTCCGCATGGTTCGACGCCTGCCGAGACGATCAGGCGGACGCGGGAGCGAGGCTCCCGGCGACCATCCGCTCGAGGTTCGCCAACGCCGGCTCCATGTTCGCGGCCAGCCGCGCCAACGCCTCCTGCACGAGCGGATCGTCGAGGTGATCCATCGCGCCGCGCATGGGATTGAGGCGACAACCCTCGTTCCACGCGACCAGGTCCGGCTCGGCCATGCGCGCCGCCGGGCCCTTGAGGCCCACAACGAGCGTCTGCGCCATATCGGACAGCTCGCCGGGGTACGAGACCGCCGGGCAGAGCCGGTTCTTCTCCTCGTCGCCATCGCGTGCCGCCTCGACGTAACCAACGGTCGCGGCGCCCCACGGGACGATCCCGAAGGTGACGAGCTGCGTGACGATCCGGTCGGCTTCGAAGACCGGACGTGCCTGGATGGGAGGGACGCCCGGCGCCGTACAGTCGACGTACACCTGCCCGGGGTCCGACGGGATGGAGCCTTCATCGAGGATCACGCGATCCGTCCCGATGCGCCGCACCTTTCCGAGACGAACGACGTTCGAGATCTGGCGAAGTGCCTCCAGCTCCATGGTGCTGAGAGTGGCTCCCCTCATGACCTGGGGCTCGACGCTGGGATCGATGCGATGGAACACGCCGTGGGCCTCGAGCCTGTGGAACATGTCGAACACGTCCTCTGCCCCGGCCGCCTCCTCCACGATGCGCGACTGCCACTCCAGAGCCGAGCCGACCAGCTCCAGCGGCTGCAGCCGGGCTCTGTCGATCGCCCACGCGTCGCGAGCCCTGATCCATCGGATGCGGTCCGGATCGACGCCCTGATCGAGGAGCCAGTAGCAGACGTCCATCGACGTCTTACCGGCGCCGATGACGGTGAAGCCGAACGCGCCCGCGTCGAGGTCGACGATGTCGTTCGGCGGGATGAACGTGACGTCGGGATCCACCTCGAAGGATGGCGTGTGCCGCGAAGGGATCGCTCCTTCCGTGTAGGTGGTGTCGACGATCTTTCGTCGTACCTTCACGATCGTCGGCTCGCCGGTGAGCGTCGCGACGAACCGGTGCCCTTCGGCGTCCTGCCCCAGGTAGTCGGACATCCCGAAGAACCGGACCTTCCCCGAAGGGAGCATGTCCTCCTCGAGCGCGCGCTGGTAGTGATCACATATCTCGGACCCCGTGGCGCGCTCGTAGCACCCCGCGTTCGGGCCGGTCTCGTCGATCCGGTCGTCCCCCAGCTTCCGGGAGGCCACCCCGTAGCAGGCGGAGGGCTGGTGCAGGCGGACGAACGGGTACGCGTCGAGCCAGTGGCCGCCCGGTCGGTGCCGCCGGTCCACGAGGACCACCTCGACGTCGGCGGCTGAGGTCAGCGCGTCAGTGAACGCCATGCCGGACGCCCCGGCGCCGACCACGAGATAGTCGGTCTCGATCTGCTTCATCGCACCTCCTGAAGATGATGCCGTCTCCTACTGTCCTATCCAAACGCCGACGGGTCGGATCGCCGTTGGAACTGCGTTGGATCGCAAAAACCCTGGTCAGGAGGGTGCGAACAGGTTCCAACCCGGGTCCAACGTGCCTCCGACCGGCCTCTGGTTGACTGGCCGCATGACGACGACCGACGTGGTGCCCACGCTGGAGCACTACCTGGAGCAGGTCACCGAGATCGAGCCGGTCCTCCGCGAGCACGATGAGGCCAACGAGCGTGAACGCCGGCTCGTAGGCCCCGTGGTCGACGCGCTGCGGGACGCAGGCATGTTCCGGATCGGCGTGCCTCGCCACTACGGCGGCGCTTCGCTCGACCCCCGCGATGCGTGCCGTGTCGTCGCGGCCCTGGCGGAGATCGACAGCGCTGCGGCGTGGAACGTGAGCATCGCCGCGGCCGCCACCGGCATCGCGGGCATCTTCTCCCCCGACCTCACCGACACGATCTTCGGTGACGATCCGGATGCGGTGTGCGCGGTCTCCACCGCCGCGCCCGCCTTCGTCACGGAAGCCGACGACACCTACGTCGTCAACGGGGAGCTGAAGTTCCTCAGTGGCGCGCACCAGGCGTCGTGGTTCTTGAGCATCGCGGCTATCCTCCGCGACGGCCAGCTCGTGACGGACGCCTCCGGCCAGATGCCGGCGATCCACCTGGCGTGTCTGAAGCGGGACGAGGTCGAACTGCTCGACCGCTGGCACGTCTCCGCGATGCGTGGAACGGGCAGCACCGACGCGAGCGTCAGCGCAGCCGTGATACCGCCATCCCGACTCGTCCGCGTCGAGCACCTCAGACCGGGCGGCTGCTTCTCCGATCCTGGGTTCCAGATCGCCCCCTGGAACGGGATCGCGATGGAGACGGCGGTGTCGGTCGGCATCGCCCGCGCTGCGATCCACGACCTGCAAGCGCTGGCGACGACCAAGATCGCCGCTGGGATGGACATGAACAAGATCGCCCAGCGGGAGCGGGTGCAGCACAACCTGGCACGGGCCATGGCGCTCGTCGAGGGGGCGTGGGCCTACTTGACCGTCTCGTTGTCGTTCGCACTCGAGCATGCGTCCGAGGTCGGCGGCCCACTTCCTTCCGAACTCAAAGCCGCCCTCCAGCTTTCGGCGTTCACGGGAGCCGACGCATCGGCCCGCGCGGTCGACCTCGTCTGCGAGGCAGCGGGGACGAGTTCCGCTCGGCTCGAGCACCGCTTCGAGCGCTACCACCGTGACGTTCACTTCCTTACGAAACACGCGTCCAAGTCGGTCGAGCGCGTGACCAACGTGGGGAAGATGCTCCTCGGTATGCCGGCCGGCTGGCCGACGCTCGACCTGTAGGCGGGTGGCTGCTCCGTGACGAACCAACCGATACTGCGGCAGATCGACCACGTGTTCGTCGCAGTCGAAGGCGCACGGAGCGCGTTCGAGTTGCTCCGGAAACGCCTCGGACTCGTGCCGGTTTTCCCGTTCTCGGACTTCGGTGCGTTCGCCAGCGGGAGCTTCAACCTCGGGAACATCTTTCTCGAGATCCTCGAGGCGATGCCCGGGTTCCCGAGATCCTCCCCCGGCGCGCTCGAGGTGAACGGCATCGCCTTCGAACCCTCACCGATCGACGATGCGATCGCGGAGCTCGCCAGCAGAGGGATCGCTCACGCTCCTCCGATGGAGGTCATCGTCCCCGCGGAGGCCGGCCCACTCGTCCCCGACATAGTCGTTACGCCTGACTTCCAGGACGGGATGAAGCCGGGATCGCCGATGTTCACCAACGTGTTCTTGCCGGGCTTCTTCGGCGACGGCATCGTCGTCTTCGGCAGCCGACACGAGTATGCGCAGGTGTCGGTCGTCCGGGACGGGATGCGGCGCAGGTTGGACGACATGCCCGATCGGCTGCTGCCGATCGACTCGGTCGCCGAGGTCGTCGTGGGAGCCGCGGACGTGGAGTCTGCCCGCGCTCGCTGGCAGTCGCTCCTCGACCCATTCGCCGGCGAGGGTCCCGGCGTCTGGAGGTTCGAGGACGGCCCGACACTTCGGCTGATCGAGAACGACCGCGACGCGGTCGTCCGGCTCGTGCTCCACGTTTCCGACCTCGAGCGAACCAAGCGGTATCTCGAGCAGCACGACCTCCTCGGCTCGGAGGACGGCCACGAGCTCACCATCCGTCCCGCTGCGCTGCAGGGGCTGAACCTGACCCTCGTCGGCGGGGACTAGCGCCCCGCCCCGTCAGGGCGTCCGGCCGAGGAAGGTGAGGAGCTCGTCGGCGGACGATGCGTCGTCTCCGACTTCTATCGGTGGGCCGAAGGGCACCGAGCCGGTCGTCTGATCGGCCGAGGGAGCGCGCATCGTGTCACCGACCATCGCTCGCCCCTGGTCGAGGAGGAACGTGGCCACCTCGGGATCGATGGCGGTGTCGACCCCGAGCGCGGTGGCGAGGTCCCATCGATGCACGACGGTTTCTGACAGCGCGAGGACGGGCACAACGTTTCCGGGGAGATCTCCGAGGACGGGGAGGGACACCGAGCGCTCGGCCAGGCCGGGATCCGAGCACGCCTGGAGCATCGCGTCGCGCTCCCGGGCGTAGGCACCGGCCGGGTCGCCGCCGAGGAAGTCGGTCTCGTACTCCGGCTCGGCCTGCTCACCCGCGGCCACACGCGCGCAGAACCGGGTGGTCATGCACAAGTGGTTGATGAGGCTCCGCACGTCCCACGCCTGACACGGTGTGGGAAGCCCAAGCTGTTCGGCGCGCACGCCCCCGACGACCTTCGAGGTCAGCGCCGCCTGCGTGCGAAGCACCGCTGCCGCGTCCATTCCATGCTCAGCCTACGCGGCGGGTTCACCCGACGCGGTCCTCGCCTTATCCCTTTGTGGAGGTCGCGGATCGCGGATCCCCGTGAGATGCCGTCACCGGAGAGCACGGTTGCCCAGATCTGTTGGATAGATCGGTAGATCCGGCCGAAGGGATCGTCGAAGGACGCCGAATGTTCGGCAAACGGCGGACCCCAATACGGGGTACATCAGCTGGAGCAGTCCAAACGTTGCGTCATCCGCGTTCCGGCGGTCGCCGGCCTTAGAACTTCGTCCGCTCCGGGTCTTGCTCCCGCGCGTTGGGGTCGTCCTGCCAGTGGTCGGCGCGGTTGCCGGTCGTCGGCAATCCGCCTGAGTCCTTGAGCGCACGCGCCGTGTGCATCAGGTTCCAGGACATGATCGTGCAGTTCTTCATGGTGAAGTCGTTGTCGTACCCGACCGGGGCGTCCGACCCGTCGACGACGTCGCCGTAGCTCGCCCCCGGACCGGCTTCGCCGATCCATCCGCAATCGGGCTGTGGAGGGATCGTGTACCCGATGTGCGCCATAGCGTAGAGGACGTGCATCGCACACGCCTTGATCCCGTCCTCATTGCCGGTGACCACGCAGCCCGCCGTCTTCCCGTAGTACAGGTACTGGCCCTTGTCGTTGCGGTCCCCGCTGTATGCGTACATCCGCTCGATGACGAGCATGGACACGCTCGACTTCATCCCGAGCCAGATCGGTGTGCCGATGATGAGGATGTCGGCGTTCATGATCTTGGCTTGGATGGCCGGCCAGTCATCTCGCGTCCGTCCGTCCTCGGTGGCGTCCTTGACCATCCCGAAGGCGATCTCGTGATCGAGGATGTGCAGGAGCTCGACGTCGACCCCTTGCGAACCCATGATCCCCGCCGACCGGGCCAGAAGCCTCCGAGTGTGTGACTGAGCGCCGTCGTACTTGATGGAGCAGTTGAGGAACAGAGCCTTCAGATCTTCGAATCCGTTGGTCATGGAGGGCATTCTACGGGCGGAGGGCATCGCTTAGGACGGGATCTGCCTCGATGCCAGGTAGGTACTAGGCAGGGCTGCTCGCGGCGAGCGCCGAGAATTCTTCCAGGAAGCGGGCCGGCTGCTCGTCGTGGATCTGGTGGCTCGCGCCCTCGACCAGGACGACGCGCGCATGCGGGTTCACCCGCAGGAATCGTTCCTCGTCCTCGGACGTGAACGCCGGGCCGAGAGCCGGGTCGGCCCGCAGGACGACCGCCGTACACCCGAGTGGCTTCGCGAGGTCCGGCGCCCCCGTGATCGCCGTGCCGTCGATCGCCGGGGTGAAGATCTCCGGGTCGAGGCGCGAGAAGGCCTCGGCCATGGCGTGGGTGCCGTCCGGGCCGAGGACCTCGGCCATCGTGCCGCGGCCGTTCATCGCGGGGACGCCGCCGAGAATCGACACCCACTCGTCCAACGGTGCGTTCCGCGCCTGCATGTCGCGGCTTAGTTGCTGCATAACGGGGAACATCCGAGCGACCGAGCTCGCCTCGTCCCGCGGGAGCCCGGCGCGCATTCGGTCCGCGACATAAAGCGGCGGATCCTCAAGCAACACGCTTCGGACGAGCTCCGGCCGTTTCTGCGCGATCGCATGGGCGATCACGCCTCCGAGGGAGTGACCGACGAGGACGCACGGCTCCCGGACGACTTCCTCGAGGAACGCGATTGTGTCAGAGACGTAAGTGTCGAGGATGTAGGTGCCCGGTGCATGGGACGACTCTCCGTGTCCGCGCTGGTCGAGCCGGACGACGCGGAAGCGCCCCTCGAGATCGGGCAGGAACCGGTCCCACGTCCTCCGCGACATGCTCAGCCCGTGCAGCAGGACGATCGCGGGCCCGGAACTATCGTCTTCGTATCCAAGCGACAGGCCGCCGCGTTCGAAGTGCCCCATCGCGCCAGGATAGGCATCCGCTGTTACATGGCGCGGAGCGGCGTCTGCCGGACCGGTCAGATCGCGTTGTTCGGTTCGGGCGCCGGTCTCTTGCTGTTGAACATTTCGTTGAACTCGTCGATGACGCGCGTCGAGACCTCCTCGCATTCGACAAGGCGGCCCCACGACGTCAGTGCGACAGCCGTGTCTCCGCTGAGCTGGGAATAGGGCGTGACGATGACCTTGTTCTGGTTGCGGTACTCGTCCTCCAGATCGCTCAGCTCGTCCTCTTCCAAACCGTCGTGCCAGATGATCACCGCTCCGTGCTCGAGGGAGTGCACCGCCTTGTAGATCGAGTTTTCGGCGCCTCCATCGGTGGAGAGGGGCTCGTCGTAGACACCGGCATTCTGGGTCACCTGTGAGTGCGCGCCGTGTGTCGGCGGTGAAGTGTCGTACTCCGTCGTGTCACCCTCGGCGAGGTGCTCCCCGGAGCCGCTGCCGCCGGTCACCTGAAGGTTGCCGCAACCGTTGGCGCTCGCCAGCTTGTTGAACGCCCGTACCTCGCGGCCGTTCACGTAACTGCGTGCAACGAAGGCGCCGACGATGACGAGGATGACGAGCGCGATCCAGAGATAGGTGCGCTGACGACCTCGGCGCTGCCGGCGCTGCCGCGTCTTGCGAACCGCATCGCGTGAGCGGGGCGATGCAGGCGCTGCCGTCGCTTCTGGGGCCAGCGGAGGCTCCGGCCCCACGGGCCGAGGTGGCGGCGCCTCGGGTCCGGTGGCCCCGGGCGGTGCGTGCATCGCCCCGGGGGCCGAGTGGACGGGTGGGGCGACGGGATTACGGTGCCGCCTGCGTTTCTTCTTCGCCATCTGTTCCTCTTTGGGAAGCCTCAGGATACTGGTCGGGACATGGCTCGCCTTCCTCAACGTCCGGTCGGTATCGCCCTGGCTGCTGCCTCGGCTCTGCTCTTGTTCGTGGCCGGAGAGCCTCTCGGGGTCGGGCCGCTGGCTTGGATCGCGCTGGTCCCGCTCCTGGTGGCCGTCGGACGCGAGGATCGC